>CAYUBQ010000011.1:0-29778 GCA_964443135.1 uncultured Desulfobacterales bacterium
CTAGGGGCTTTCCAAAAAAGGGCTTGACGCGCGCGATTTCGTCTGTTTTATACTCGCGCCTGTTCTTCCCCGTTTCGGAAGGACGATGCCCCGCCCGAGACCCGGCCCTTCGGGACGCGCCATGCCAGAGAACACACCGTCCGACCACAGGTCCTCATGGGTGGCCCTTCACCTGGTGCCCGGCCTGGGCAGCCGCTCCATTCAGAAGCTCATCGACCGGTTCGGACACCCCGGACGCGTGTTTCGGGCGGGCCTGAAGGAGCTGCAGGCCGCAGCGGGGCTGAGCGAGGACGTGGCCGGGCGGATTCGCCGGAGGGAGTTCTCGAACGATCCCCGTTGCGAGCTGGAGCGGGTCGAGCGGCTGGGAGGCCGGGTCCTGACCTTCCGGGACCCCGACTACCCCAGGGCGCTCCGGCAGATCCCCGGGCCGCCCATGGTGCTCTACCTCCGGGGAAGCGACCTCCCCGCGTCCCGGGAGATGGTCACCCTGGTGGGCTCCCGGACCCCGACACCCTACGGGGTGAAGACCGCCGGAGCCCTGGCCTTTGACCTGGCCGAGCGGGGGATCGGCGTGGTGAGCGGCATGGCCAGGGGAATCGACGCGGCCGCCCACCGGGGGGCGCTCGAGGCGGGAGGGTACACCGTGGCCGTGCTGGGAACCGGCGTGGATCGCGTCTACCCCCGGGCCAACCGGGAGCTGTTCACGCGCATCCTGGAACGGGGGACCGTGCTGAGCGAGTTCCCCCTCGGCACACCTCCGGAAGGGCGGAACTTCCCGATGCGGAACCGCATTGTCAGCGGGCTGAGCCGCGGCGTCGTCGTGGTGGAGGCCGCCCGCAGGAGCGGCTCTCTCATCACGGCGTCCCTGGCCCTCGACCAGGGACGCGAGGTGATGGCCGTGCCGGGCAGCGTCCGTTCCGGGCGAAGCGCCGGGTGCCACTTCCTCTTGAAGCAGGGGGCGGCGCTCGCGGAGACCGCCGGCGACATCCTGGAGGTGCTGGGGCTGGACCGCTCGAAGGATCCTGGAAACCGGCACCCGGATTCCCAGGAAACGGGCGCACCCCTGGAACCGAACGAGAGGCGGGTTTACGACATGCTGGGCGACGACCCGGTGCACATCGACGAGATCATCGCCGCCACCGGCATGGCGGTGCAGCACGTCCTGGGGCTGCTGACCCGGATGGAGCTGACCGGGCGGATCGAGCAGCTTCCCGGCAAGATGTTCGTTCGAGCCTGAATGAGAATGAACGGCCGGCACACCGGCCTCGAGACAGGACATGGCTGAGAAAAAAGGGAAGACCAGAGGGAACAAGGGCGCGTCGGCCAAGGACGCCGACGGGAAGCAGCTGGTGATCGTGGAGTCGCCGGCCAAGGCGCGCACCATCAACCGCTACCTGGGTCCGGAGTACGTGGTCATGGCCTCGGTGGGCCACGTCCGCGACCTGCCCAGCAGGAACCCCAAGGGTGTCAAGAACCCGGTCCCCGGCGTGGACCTGGAAAACGACTTCTCGCCCACCTACACGACCATCCGCGGGAAGAAGAAGACCGTCGACGAGCTGCGGAAGGCCGCGCGGAACGCCTCCGGGATATGGCTCGCCACGGACCTCGACCGGGAGGGCGAGGCCATCGCCTGGCACCTCACCGAGGCGCTCGGCGTCCCGCTGGAGGAGGCCAACCGCGTGGTGTTCAACGCCATCACCCAGGGAGAGATCCGAAAGGCGTTCGAGCATCCACGAAAGATCGACGTCCACAAGGTCAATGCCCAGCAGGCGAGACGCATCCTGGACCGAATCGTCGGCTACCAGGTCTCCCCGCTTCTCTGGAAGAAGGTGGCGGGCGGACTGAGCGCCGGGCGGGTCCAGTCCGTGGCCGTGCGTCTCGTGGTGGAGCGGGAGCGGGAGATCCGGGCTTTCGTGCCGGAGGAGTACTGGCGGGTCACGGCCTGCTTCGCGGCCCGTCCGGAGGAGGCCTCCGGCCTGAGGGCGGCTTGGGAGACCTGGCTCGCCGAGGCGCCCGCAACGAAGAACGGGAGGAAAGCCAACGGCCGGACCATCCGCGAGAAGAACGGCTGGCTCGCCGAGCACGACGGCTTCATGGCGGAGCTGGTGGAGGTCGGCGGAAAGAAGTTCGAGGCCAAGGACGCGGACTCCGCCGTCTCGGCCCTCGAGCGGATCGGCTTTCAGGTCACCGGGCGCGACGACACGGAGGATCCGGAGGCCAAGGGACCGGCCAGGCACCAGGTGCGCCTCTCCGGGCGCCTCGCCGATCCCTCGCCCTGGCGGATCCGCTCCATCCGGACCAAGCGGACCCAGAGCCGCCCCGCCCCTCCGTTCATCACGAGCACTCTCCAGCAGACCGCGGCCAACCAGCTGGGGCTGCCCGCCCAGGCCACCATGCGCATCGCACAGAGCCTCTACGAAGGCGTGACCGTCAAGGGCCAGGGATCCGTGGGCCTGATCACCTACATGCGCACGGACTCCACCCACCTCTCGGGTGAGGCCGTGGGCATGGCCAGGGACCACATCGCCTCCAGGTTCGGAAAGCCCTACCTGCCCGGAAAGGCGAACGTGTACGCATCCTCCAACAAGTCGGCCCAGGAGGCCCACGAGGCGATCCGCCCCACGGACGTCAACCTCACCCCGGACGCGGTGCGCGGCTCTTTGGACGACCGCCAGTTCAAGCTCTACAAGCTGATCTGGGAGCGGTTCGTGGCCTGCCAGATGACCAACGCCCAGTGGGACACCTCCACCGTGCTGGTGGAGGGGCCGTTGGACGGCGAGCGGGAAGGATCGGCCGTCTTTCGAGCCACCGGACGCACCCTCGTCTTCGACGGCCACTACCGGGTGAGCGGCGTGCCCAACCAGTCGGAGGAGGCCGTGCTGCCTTCCCTCGTCGAGGGAAAGGACGTGAACGCCTTCTCCATGCAACCCGCGCAGCACTTCACCCAACCCCCGCCCCGGTACACCGAGGCCGGCCTGGTGAAGAAGCTGGAGACCGAGGGAATCGGACGGCCCAGCACCTACGCGGCCATCATCCAGGTGATCCAGGACCGGAAGTACGTAGAGAAGATCCAGAGCCGATTCCACGCCACGGACCTGGGGGAGGTGGTGACGGACAAGCTCGTGGAGGCCTTTCCCGAGATCCTCCAGGTGGGTTACACGCGGGAGATGGAGCAGAAGCTCGACGACATCGAGGAGAAGAACGCGGACTGGATCCAGATGCTCAAGGCCTTCTACGGCCCGTTCCACCGGGACTTGAACACCGCCTACGAGGGCATGGAGCACGCCAAGGCCGAGACCGAACCGGCCCCGCACACCTGCCCGGAGTGCGGCGGCGGAACCGTGTACCGCTTCGGCAGGAACGGGCGGTTCCTGAGCTGCGCCCGCTATCCCAAGTGCACCTTTGCCGCGCCCATCGACCGGGAAGGAAACCCGGTGGAGCCGACCCGGACGGACGTCGGCTGTCCCAAGTGCGGGCGGCCCATGCAGCTCCGCAAGGGACGGTTCGGCCCCTTCCTGAGCTGCACCGGCTACCCGGAGTGCGACGGCATCCTGAACCTGAACCGGAAGGGTGCGGTGGAGCCCCCCAAGGTCCCGCCCCTCGCGACGGACCTGGGGTGCCCCAACTGCTCCGCCCCCCTGAACCTGCGGCGGGGGGCCCGAGGCCCCTGGCTGAGCTGCTCCAGGTTCCCCAAGTGCCGCGGCCGCCTCGGCTGGGCCTCCCTGGACCCCGAGGTCAAGGAGCGATGGGAAAAGGCCCTCGAGGCCCACGAGAAGGCCCACCCCCAGCCGGTGATCCGTGACGTCCACGGAGAGCCGCTCCCGGAGAACCACCAGCCCCGGGAGCTCCCCGCAGACAGCGACTAGAGGACCCCATCCCCCTTCCGGCACCCCCCCGTGTAACCCTGCCGGTTCACGTGGGTTCGACCCCGCCCGGTCCCGCGCCGGCCCCGCACGACTCCTTACGGTCGACATGAGCAACGATCTCCCGACCCGGCTTTGCTCCGGACGTCGCAACGGAGGCTCTTCGGTCGGGACACGATTCAACTGGATCGTGACCGATTTTGACAAAATGTATATACTTTACATGCAAATTAAAAAAAGGATCGAGACATATTGACGAACGTTTCGATTTGTGTTCAAATCCGTTCCGCTTCCAAAACGCTTCTTTCAGCAGGCCTTTGCCGAAATCCGTCTTGAAGCCGTCATGAACCCTCTTCCGGCTCGAATGGAAGACCATCCGTTGAGGAGCTCCATGGTTGACACACACAACCAACCCGGGATCCTGATCGTGGACGATCAGCGAAACGTTCGCCGCGAGCTGTCCATGGCCCTGGTGGACGACTACAGGGTCTTCACGGCCCGAAACGCAAAGGGCGCCCTGGACACCGTCCGCCACGGCGGCATGAGCGTCGTGCTCATGGACGTCCTCCTCCCCGACGCGGACGGCGTCAGCCTCCTCCAGCAGCTCAAGCGAATGGACCCGACGCTGGCGGTCATCATGGTCACGGCGGTGAAGGACATCCAGACCGCCGTTCGGGCCATCAAGTCGGGGGCCTACGAGTACCTGAGCAAGCCGTTCGCGGTGGACGAGGTTCGAAAGGTGATCCACCGCGCCCTGGAGAAGCACCGCCTTTCCCGCGAGGCGGCCGGCCTCTGCCGGGGGCTGGACGGATGCCGGCCGTTCGAGGGCATGCTGAGCGCCAACCCCAAGATGCAGGAGGTCTTCCGAATGATCGCCGCGGTCGCCTGCAGCGACGGTGCGGTCCTGGTCCAGGGGGAGAGCGGCACGGGCAAGGAGCTGGTGGCGCGGGCCGTCCACAACCGAAGCCGGAGGCGGGGCAAGCCCTTTGTGGTGATCAACTGCGGGGCCGTGCCCTCATCGCTCATGGAGCGGGAGCTCTTCGGGCACAATCGGGGCGCCTTCACCCACGCCACCAGCTCGCTCCCCGGCAAGCTGGAGCTGGCCCAGGGCGGCACCGTCTTTCTGGACGACATCGACACCATGGACACGGGCATGCAGGCAAAGCTGCTTCGGGCCATCCAGCACAAGGAGTTCGAGCGGCTCGGAGGGAACCGTCTGATTCGGGTGGACATCCGCTTCGTGGCCGCCTGCAACAAGGACCTCCAGGAGCTGATCCGCGAAGGCCGGTTCCGGGAGGACCTCTTCTTCAGGCTCAACGTCTTTCCCATCATGCTCCCTCCCCTGCGCGAGCGGAGGGAGGACGTTCCCATCCTCCTGGACCACTTCCTCAACAGGCAACGGAAGAACGGGAACGGGGGCCCGGAGACCTTTTCGAAAAAGGCCCTGGAGATGCTGATGCATTACGATTGGCCGGGCAACATCCGGGAGCTCGAGAACCTGGTCCTGAGGATCTCCACGGTCACCCACCGGCGCAAGATCCGCGTCCGACACCTCCCGGACGACCTGGGCGCCCCCCGGAGCAAAGGCGGCCCGCTGTCGCTGAAGGAGGCCGTCCAGGGCTTCGAGCGAAAGTTCATCGGGGACGTCCTGGAGCAGGTGCGCGGCTCACGTCGGGAGGCGGCCGCCCGGCTGGGGATCCACCGCAACACGCTGCGGGGAAAGATGGATCGGCTGGGGCTGCGGGATCAGAACCGCCCCACCGCGTGGAGCCAGTGATAGACGGCGATGCCCACGGCGGTGGAGAGGTTGAGGCTGCGGACCCGTCCCCAGATGGGGATGCGGCAGCACGGGTAGGCGCCGGTGATCTCCGGGGGAAGCCCCCGGCTCTCCGTTCCGAACAGGAGATGGTCGCCGCAGGCCGGATCCGTTTCGGTGTAGAGCCTCTCGGCGTGCCGGCTGAAGGCGATACGTGCCGCGTTCCCGCTCGACTCCAGGTAGGCGGTGAAATCGTCATGGTGGCGGACGTCGATCTCCGGCCAGTAGTCCAGACCGGCCCGCTTGAGATGGCGGTCGTCCACGCGGAACCCCAGGGGGTGAATCAGGTGCAGGGTAAGCTCGGCGGCGCCGCAGAGCCGGGCGATGTTCCCGGTGTTGGCCGGGATCTCGGGCTGGCACAGCACCACGTGGAGGGGCGGGTTCTCGAGGGTGGGGCGGGGGGTGGTCTCCATGGGCCGTCCCGATCGATCGGTGCTCCGGGGGTTCAGTAAGGCCTGAGCACGCCGCAGTCCGGACACTGCCAGTTGACGCCGCTGCAGGTCATTCCCCAGAGGTTCTCCTCCATGCAGGCGTTGCAGATCCGGAAGCCGCAGGGGCAGGTCCAGCAGAACGGCTGGGCCTCACCGCACACCGTGCACAAGTAGTCGCGCCTTCCCCTCCGCCGGCTCCTCCTCCCCGCCGCGGCCGCCCTGTGGTCCGGCCCTCCCATTCCGTCGCCTCACTCCTCCCTCACCCGCGGGTCCCGAGCCGCCACGGTTTCCGCAGCTCCACCAGGGGCGTGGGCCCGTCCTGCGAGCTCATCTCCACGCGGGTCCCGCCCAGGCCGCAGGCCGCCAGGGCGGCGGCCGCCTCGCGGAGGGCCATCTCGGGCAGGTTGTTCTCCCGGCTGAGATGGGCCGGCACCACCACGCCCAGGCCTTCGTGCGCCAGGAGGCGGACGAGCTCCCCGGCCTGGCGGTTGGAGAGGTGCCCGTCGGGCCCCAGGATGCGCCGTTTCAGGTAGAGAGGGTAAGGCCCGCGGTCCAGGAGCCCCTGGTCGTGGTTGAACTCCACGATCAGCGCCTGGCAGCCCTTCAGGCGGTCCTCGACCAGCCGGGTGCAGCGGCCCAGGTCGGTGATCAGTCCGAGCCGGAGGCCGTCGCAGGAGACCACCAGCCCCATGGGATCGCCTGCGTCGTGGCACTTGGTGAAGGTCTCCACCCGGAGATCACCGAAGGACAGGGTCCGGCCGGTCTCGACCGCAATCGGCGCGGGCAGCTTCCCCAGGGCGCGAAGGCCGCCGTCGTGGGTGGGCCGGTTCAGGTAGACGGGCAGGCCGAGGCGCCGTGCGAGCGGTCCGGCCCCTCGAATGTGGTCGATGTGCTCGTGGGTGATGACGAGCGCGTCCAGCTCCCCGGGGTCCACCCCGATGCTTTTCAGCCGCTCCAGAAGCCGCCGGCCGCTCAGGCCGGCGTCGATCAGAATCCTTGAGCCGTTCGCTTCCACGTAGCAGGCGTTGCCGCCGCTGCCCGAGGCCAGTACGGAGAACCGCATCACGCGTCCTTTTTCGGTCGGAGTGCCGTCGGGATCCGAAGGGGATTCCGATCAGTCGATCCCGCTGTGGCCGAAACCGCCTTCGCCGCGGCCGGTCCGGTCCAGATCCCGGATCGGTTCGATCTCGGCCCGGAAGACCCGCCCGATCACCATCTGGCCGATCCGATCCCCCCGGCGGATGGTGAAGGGTGCGGAGCCCCAGTTGATGAGCACCAGGCCGATCTCCCCGCGGTAATCGGAGTCGATGGTGCCCGGGGCGTTGACCATCCCGATCCCGTGCTCGAGAGCGAGGCCGCTCCTGGGACGGACCTGGCCTTCGTACCCCGGAGGGATGGAGACGGCGATGCCGGTGGGGACCAGCCGGATCTGGCCGGGGCCGAGGGTGAGGTCTTCCGAGAGGGCCGCCCGAAGGTCCATCCCCGCGGAGCCGGGGGTCTCGTAGGCGGGAAGCGGCAGATCCTCCGATCCGGCCAGCCTCTTGACCCCGATTCGAATGGTTTCGTCGGCGTCTCGGTTCATCATGGTCCCGAAGCGTTCAGGAAAAGCGGAGCACCGCCGGGTCCAGTTCGGACTCCTCGAGGGGGCCCAGGGTGACCAGCGACACGGTCCCGCTTCGGAAGCAGTCCCGGGCCACCCGGATCACGTCCTCGATGCGGACCTTGCCCAGGTTCTCGATCAGCTCGTCGTAGCTCACGTACCGGTTGTACACGTACTCGTTCTTCGCCAAACGCATCATGCGGTTGTCCGTGCTCTCCGCCCCCAGCAGGATCCCGCCGATCAGATGCTCCCGCATCATCTCCATCTCGGAGTCGCTGAGGTCCCCCTCGAGGACACGCAGGGTCTCCTCCTGCACGACCTCCAGGGCCTCGTTCACCCGGCGGGGATCCGTTCCCAGGTAGACGCCCAGGAGACCGGTGTCCAGGTAGGCGGACAGAAAGGAGTAGACGGCGTAGGCCAGACCGCGACGCTCCCGGACCTCCTGGAACAGGCGGGAGCTCATGTTTCCGCCGAGCAGGGTGTTCAGGACCGCTCCGGCGAGACGGTCCTCGCTGGTGAGCTCCGGTGCCCTTCCGCCGAGGCAGACGTGTACCTGCTCGAGCTCCTTGGAGTAGCAGGACCTTCCCGGTTGGAGGGTGGGCGACGGCTCGTCGCCGGCCCCTCCGCCGGCCGCCAAATGCTCGAAGAGCGGACGGAACGCGGACAAAAGGTCTTCGTGACGGATGTTTCCGGCCGCGGCGATGATGATCCGCTCCGGGGTGTAGTACCGTTGGTGGAAATCGAGCAGCAGGTCCCGGTCGAAGGAGGCCACGGACGCCCCGCTCCCGAGGACGCTCATCCCGATGGGGTGGTCCGGCCAGGAGTGGCGTCCGTGGAGGAGGTGGACGAACTCCTCGGGCGTGTCCTCCACCATGCTGATCTCCTGGAGGACCACCTGCTTCTCACGGTTCATCTCTTCCCGGTCGAACACGGACTGGAGGAAGAGGTCCGAGAGGATGTCCACGAGCTGGGGGAAGTGCCGGTCCAGGACGCGGCCGTGAATGCAGGTGTTCTCCTTGCTCGTGAAGGCGTTGGAAAGACCGCCGACGGCGTCCAGCTCGCGGGCGATGTCCAGGCTCGACCGCCGGCGGGTGCCCTTGAAGATCATGTGCTCGATGAAATGGGAGATCCCGCTCTCATCGGGACGCTCGTCGCGGGACCCCACGCCGATCCAGATTCCCAGCGAAACGGAACGGACGTGGGGCAGGCGCTCCGAGAGCACCTTGACCCCGTTGTCCAGAACCGTCTTATGATGCATCTTCCGGCTTCTCTCCCAGGGCCGCCTTCCTGGACAGGGCGATCCGGCCGTTCTTGTCGATGTCGATCACCTTGACCATTACCTCGTCCCCCTCCTGGAGGATGTCGGTCACCTTGTTGACCCGCTCCTTGTCGAGCTGGGAGATGTGAACGAGCCCGTCCGTCCCCGGAAGGATCTCCACGAAGGCGCCGAAGTCCATGATCTTGCGGACCTTGCCCCGGTAGAGATTGCCGACCTCGGCCTCCTGGATGAGCTTCTTGATCATCTCGATGGCCACCTGGGCGCTCTCGGCGTCGGCGGCCGCGATGACCACCTTGCCGGAGTCGTCCACGTTGACCTTGCACTCGCTCATGGCCGTGATCTCGCGGATGGTCTTCCCGCCCGGGCCGATCACCGTTCGGATCTTCTCCGGGTGGATCTGGATCGTGGTGATGCTCGGCGCGTAGGGGGAGATCTCCTCCCTGGACCGGCCGATGGCCTGGTTCATCTTGTCGAGGATGTGCAGCCTCGCTTCCCGGGCCTGGGCCAGAGCGCGCTGGAAGATCTCACGGTTGATGCCTTCGATCTTGATGTCCATCTGGAGCGCGGTGATGCCGTCCTTGGTTCCGGTGACCTTGAAATCCATGTCACCAAAGTGGTCCTCGTCGCCGATGATGTCGGTGAGCACGGCCACCTTGTCCCCTTCGGCCATGAGCCCCATGGCCACGCCGGCCACGGCCTCCTTGATCGGGACTCCCGCGTCCATCATGGACAGGGAGCCCCCGCAGACACTGGCCATGGAGGAGGAGCCGTTGGACTCCAGAATCTCCGAGACCACCCGGAGCGTGTACTGGAACTGCTCCTCGTCCGGGATCACGGGAAGCAACGCTCGGCGCGCAAGGGCGCCGTGGCCGATCTCCCGCCGTCCAGGGCCGCCGATCCGCTTGGCTTCACCTACGGAGTAGGGAGGAAAGTTGTAGTGAAACAGAAAGCGCCGGAACGAATCTCCCAGGATCGTTTCGATCTTCTGGGAGTCCATCTCGGTCCCCAGGGTGGTGAGCACGAGCGCCTGGGTCTCGCCGCGGGTGAACAGGGCCGAGCCATGCACGCGCGGAAGCACGCCCACTATGCATTCGATGTCCCGGACCCGGTCGAAGGGACGACCGTCGATGCGCCGCTCCTCCTCGAGCACCATGCTCCGGATCATCTCCTTCTCCAGATCGTGGACCATGTTCTTGATCTCGCCGGAGCGGTCCGGGTAGGTTTCCCTGAGCGCCTCCACCACGGCTTTGGACGCCTCGCGCTCCCTCTGCTGGCGGAGCTGCTTGTCCGCCGTGGTGATCACCTCCCGGAGACGGTCCTCGGCCTGCTCCTTCACGCGCGCGAGGAGCTCTTCGTCGACGGTGATCGGCGGGAGCTCCCGCTTGGGTTTTCCCACGGCCTCCCGCAGCTCGTCCTGGAGCTTCAGCATGGGCTGCAGCGACTCCTGGCCGAACAGGATCGCCTCGGTCACGTCCTCCTCGGACACGAACTCCGAGCCGCCCTCCACCATGACGACGGCGGACCGGTTTCCCGCGACGATCAGGTCGATGTCGCTCTCTTCCCTCTGGGTCATCGTGGGGTTGGCCACGAACGATCCGTTCACCCGGCCCACGCGCACGGCGGCGATGGGGCCCTGAAAGGGAATGTCCGACACCTCCAGGGCGGCCGAAGCCCCCAGGATGGCCAGGACGTCGGCGTCGTTCTCCTTGTCCGTGGAGAGCACGCTCGCCATGATCTGGGTTTCGAAGTAGTAGTTGTCGGGAAAGAGAGGACGAAGGGGCCTGTCGATCAGGCGGGACACCAGGGTCTCGCCCTCGCCGGGCCTCCCCATGTCCCTGCGGAAGAAGTTCCCGGGGAACTTGCCCCCGGCGTAGGACATCTCCTTGTACTCGACGGTGAGGGGCAGAAAGTCGATCCCCGCCCGGACGTCGTCCGTCCCGACCACGGTTACGAGAACGGCCGTGTCCCCGAAGGTGACCACCACGGAACCGGTTGCCTGCCTGGCAACGCGTCCGGTCTCCACGTTCAGTGTCTGGTCGTTGATTTGAATCGATGCGCTCTTGATCATAAAATCACTTCCTTTCCCGGAATCATGATGGAGTTGTTGGGTTTTCCGAACCGGGCACGAGAGTCGCAGTGCCCGCACCGGTTTTACTTCCGGATTCCGAGTACCTTGATGAGGTTCTGGTATCGTAATAAGTCGATTTTCTTGAGGTAGTTGAGAAGCCTGCGGCGCTGTCCCACCAGCTTGAGCAGACCGCGCCTGGAATGATGGTCCTTTTTGTGTGTCTTGAAGTGATCGTTCAGCGACGTGATTCGGTTCGTCAAAAGGGCGATCTGAACCTCGGGCGACCCCGTGTCTTTGTCATGGAGTTTGAACCGATCAATGATTTCCTTTTTGGCTTCCGGCGTAAAGACCACTTTCATACCTCCTTGTGGATAGTAGGATGATGAGCCTTCGAGCTCAGTTGAACACCCTGATGAGTTTTGTTTTCGCCTCTCCACCGGACGCTTTCGGGGTCGTTTTGATGACGGCGACCAACTCCCCGTCGCAAAGGAGCTGTACGTGCCTTCCGGTGGCGTCTGTATCCTGGCGCCCTGGCAGGACCTCCGCCCGGGCGGGTTGATATCCGTTTCTGATCCTCCCGGCCAGGGCCTGCCCGACGTGGATCGCCCGCATGTCGGGAAGCGCCCCGGCCAGTGGGATCAGGTATTCCTTCAGCTTGTCCCGGCCGCCCTTCCCGTGGAGGAGATTGGACTCCAGAGCGCCCTCCACCCGGAACGGTCCGCTGGCGACCCTTCGAAGGCCCGCCAGGTGGGCCCCCGTGTCGAGTGCCTTTCCCAGATCGTGGGCCAGGCTCCGGATGTAGGTCCCTCCGGAGCAGTGCACCTCCACGGTCAACCGGGGAGGATCCAACCGGAGGAGGTCGATGCCGTGTATGGTCACCCTCCTTGCGCTCAGCCGCACCTCCTGCCCTCTCCGGGCCAGCTTGTAGGCCCGCGTGCCGTCCACGTGAACCGCCGAAAAGGCCGGCGGTGTCTGCTCGATCTCTCCGACGAAACGCTCCAGGGTTTCCCGTACGAGCTCCCGGGTCAGCTCCGGGACCGGCTTCTCCTCCAGCACCCGGCCTTCGGGGTCGTAGGTGTCGGTCTCGACACCGAGGTGAATGACGGCCCGGTACCGCTTGCTGCCTTCCATCAGAAACGGCATGAGCTTGGTTCCCCGGCCCAGCATGACGATCAGGAGCCCCGTGGAAAACGGATCCAGGGTCCCGGCGTGCCCCACCTTTTTCAGACCGGAGACCCGCTTCGTCCTGCGGACCACGTCGTAGGAGGTCTCTCCGGACGTCTTGTCCACCAGCAGAATGCCGTCCCCCGCCGCCGGGGTGGGTGCTGTTTCGCATTCCTGCGCCGGCACGCTCCTAGACCTCACCTTCCCCGGGTTCGTCCGGATCCAGGCTCTCCAGAAGCTTTTCCATCTCCACGCCCCGCACGAGGGAAGGATCGTGGCGGAACTCGAGATCGGGCACGTAACGGAGCTCCAGCCGCCTTCCGATCTCCCGCTTGATGAACCCCTTGGCGCTCTGCAATCCTCCCTGGACCTCCTCGAGATCCACGTCCTCCCCGAGCACGCTGAAGTAGACCTTGGCGCTCTTGAGATCATCGGCCATGCTCACCCCGGTCAGGGTCACGCCCCGAATGCGGGGGTCCTTCACCCTGTGCTCGATCAGCTCCGCGATCTCCCTGCGAAGCTGCTCCCCGACCCTTGCGGATCGTTTTCCTGCCAGCAAATCCCGTCTCCAATCAGCCTTTCGCCCCTCGACGGCCGAAGGACCGCATGAAGGGCGTGCCAGCTACACGTTCAAGATCTCCATGTCGGAATCCGCGATCTCCGCGAGGTGAAGGGATTCCGTGAACGACAGCACCTTGGTGAGCGAGGCGTCCACGTGCCTCCGATCGTTTCCCACGGTGCACACCCCCAGTTCGATCCGCTGCCACAGGTCGTTGGAGCCCACCTCGGCCACGCCCACGTTGAACCGATGCTTGATCCGGTCCACGATGCTCTTCACGATCTTCCGCTTGCCTTTCAAGGAACGGTTGTCGTGAACCAGGAGCGTGATCTTCAGCGTGCCGACGACCACCGGCTACAGCTCCGGCTGGAAGGCTTCGAGCTCGTACACCTCGAGGACGTCCCCCGGCTTGATGTCCTGGAAGTTCTCCAGCCCGATGCCGCACTCGTACCCGGACTGCACCTCCTTGACGTCTTCTTTGAAGCGTCTCAACGAGCTGATCTTCCCGTCGAACACCACCACGTCGTCCCGCAGCAGGCGGACCTTCGAGTTGCGATGCACGTGGCCGTCCGCCACCTGGCAGCCCGCGATGGTCCCCGCCTTGGGGACGTGGAAGGTCTCCCTCACGTTCACCCGGCCGATCACGTGCTCCCGGTACTGCGGCTCGAGCATGCCGGCCATGGCGTCCCGGACGTCCTTGATCAGGTTGTAGATGACGTCGTAGTAACGGATGTCCACGTTCTCGCGCTCGGCCACCTCCCGCACCCGCGGGTTGGCCCGGACATTGAAGCCGATCACGATGGCGCCCGACGCCGAAGCGAGCATGATGTCCGTTTCCGTGAGCGCCCCCGTGGAGGAGTGGATGATCTTGAGCTTGACCTCCTCGGTGGACTGCTTGAGAAGGGAGTCCGAAATCGCCTCGATGGACCCCTGCACGTCCGCCTTGAGAACGATGTTCAGCTCCTTGACCTCGCCCTCCTTGATCCGTTCGAACAGGTCGTCCAGGCTCACGATGCCCCGTTTGTCGACGCCTTCCCCCCGGATGAGGCCCTGGCGGTGCTCGGCCAACTGCCTGGCGGTCTTCTCGTCCTGCACGACCACGAAGTCGTCCCCGGCCTTGGGGACCCCGCTGATGCCGTAGATCTCCACGGGAACCGAAGGGCCGGCCTGGTCCATGCGCTGGCCTCGGTTGTTCACCATGGCCCGCACCCTTCCGTGGTTCTCCCCGCAGACGAAGAAGTCCCCCTGCTTCAGCGTACCGGCCTTGATCAGCACCGTGGCCACGGATCCGCGGCTCTTGTCCAGCCGGGCCTCGACGATGCTCCCCTGTGCCGGGCGGTCCGGATTGGCCTTGAGCTCCAGGATCTCCGACTGGAGGGAGAGAAGCTCCATGAGGTCGTCCACGCCTTCGCCGGTCATGGCGGAGAGCTGGGCGTAGAGCGTCTCGCCTCCCCACTCCTCCGGTGCGAGGTCGAGCTCGGCGAGCTCCCGTTTGACGCGCTCCGGGTCGGCTCCCGCCTTGTCCATCTTGTTGACCGCCACGATGATGGGGATCCCCGCCGCCCGGGCGTGGTTCACGGCTTCCTTGGTCTGGGGCATGACCCCGTCGTCCGCCGCCACCACGAGCACGATGATGTCCGTCACCCTGGCCCCCCTCGCACGCATGGCCGTGAACGCTTCGTGGCCGGGCGTGTCCAGGAAAACCACGTCCCCGCTGCCCGTGGAAACGTAGTAGGCGCCGATGTGCTGGGTGATCCCGCCGGACTCGCCCTCGATGATCTTGGACTTCCGAATGTAGTCGAGGAGAGACGTTTTCCCGTGATCCACGTGACCCATGATGGTGACCACGGGGGGTCTCGGCTTCAAATCCTCGGGCTTGTCCTCCAGCTCGCCGAGGAAATCCTTCATCTCCATCACGTCCAGCTCGAGCTCGTAGCCGAAGTCCTCGGCCACCAGGGCCGCGGTGTCGAAGTCGATGGACTGGTTGATGGTCGCCATACCGCCCTGGGCCATGATGGTCCGGATCACCTCCGACGCCTTGACGCCCATGGCCTTGGCCAGGTCGCCCACGGTCACCTGCTCGGGGACCCTGATCCTGCGCTTGATCGCCTTGGGCGTGGTGATCTCGGTCTGCTTGAACTGCTTTCCGGTTTCGCGGCCCTTCTTGGCGCCCTTTTTGCCCTTGCGGCCCGGGAACCGGCCCTGGTAAAGGGCGTCCCGCTCGAACACCTCCAGCTTGCGGCCCTTGACGGCCCCCTTCTTGCCCTGCTCCTTCCTGGCGCCCTTCTTTTCCTTCTTCTTCCGGATGGGTTTTCCGTCCTCGTCGAGAGGGGGCGGCGGTGGGACGGCCTCCGGGGAAACGGGCGGCACGGATGGGGCGGGCTTTCGCCTGGCGGGGACCTCTTCCACCCGGGCCCTTTTCACCACCTCTTTCAGGGGCCCTTCCTCGGCCGGCTTGATGATCTTGGCCGGCTCTCCCCCGCCCTTCTTCTTGGCCTTCTTCCCCTTGGGCTTTTCCTTGGCCCTGGCCGCCGGTTTCTCCTCTTCCGCCTTCGCCTTTTCGACGGCTTCGGCCTCCTCGGCGGCCACGGGAGCTGCGGCCTTCGCTTCCTTCTCCTCCTCGGGCCGGGCCGCTTCCTCCGGCTGCCCGGCCTCCACCGGCTCCTCGGGCGGCGCCTTCTCGCGGGCCTTCTCCGGGACGGCCTTCGCCTCGGGCTCCGGTGTTACCCCGGGCGCCTCGGCGGCCGCGGCCTCTGCGGCGGCGGTCTCGGCGGGGGTCTCCCCCTCGGTCGCGGGAGCCTGAGCGGCCGCCTCCTCGGGCTGGACGCGAACGGTCTTCCTGCGCCGGCGGATGACGGTGGGCTTGACCCGCTTTTCCTCAATGACCTCGGACACCTTACCCGTGGCGATATCCCGGGCTTTTGCGACCTCCGACTCATCCAGGGTGCTCATGTAGTTCTTGATCTGCACTCCGCCTGCAATCAGCTTCTCGACGAGCACCTTGCTCTCCATGTTCAGCTCCCTGGCCAACTCGTACACCCTGACTTTCGCCATGTATCCTCCCAACGCGCCGGTTCCGGTTTTCATTGGTTCGATTCGTTCACCCGCGCTCCGCCGCCCATCCCTCTCGCGGTACCGAAACACCGGGGCCTGCCTCAGGTCCCGTCCTGGAGCTCTCGGGCCAGCCGCAACGGCCCCTCTGTCCTGAACACCCGATTCAGCCTCCGGTGTGATCTCAGCCTGTCGCGGCAATCGGGCCGGCCGCAGACATAAGCCCCCCGCCCTGTCGTTTTCTTTCCGGGTGCCTCTCGAATCTCACCGTCGTCGCCCAGAACCAGCCTGGTCAAATCCTGCTTGGGTCGTTTCGCCCCGCACGAGATACAGGTTCTGAACGGGTTGTGTCCTTCAGATTTCGTCATTCTCGTCGCCATCCGGGTCTTCCGTCTCGACAGCGGTCTCGGCTGGAATCTCCTCCCGGTCGGTGCCGGTCTCCCCTTCGGCGGAGTCGCCGCCCGCGTCAGCGGCCACGGTCTCTTCCTCGGAGGATCCGACGACATCGACGCCGGCGCCGGCCCCCTCTTCGGAGGCCTCGGTCTTTTCGCCTTCGCTCTCGACACCCGCCCCTGCGGCGTCGGCCTGCTCCCCTTCGGGCTCGGCCACGCCTTCTCCGGCCCCGCCCTCCTCACCTTCGGGCCGGGCGGCCTCGTCCTCTTTTCTCTGCACGTAGCCTGCGGCACTCCGGAGCAGCTTGGACGCCTTCTCCTCGCCGATTCCCCGGACGGTCATGAGCTCCTCTTCGGACGAACCCGCGACCTCCTCCGCCGAACGGAAGCCGGCCTGGTAGAGGTTGGTCGCCGTCGCCTCTCCCACCTCGTCGAGCTCCAGCAGGGATGCATAGGCGTCACGCAGGTTCTGGCTGTAAGCCGTCTCGCTCACGACGTCCAGGTGCCATCCCGAGATCTTGGACGCGAGACGCACGTTCTGACCGCGTCGGCCGATGGCGAGGGACAGCTGATCGTCGGGAACCACCACCTCCATGGACCGGTTCGCCTCGTCCACGACCACCCGGACGATCTCCGCCGGGGAGAGGGCGTTGACGATGAACTTCGCCGGATCGGGGTCCCACGTCACGATGTCGATCTTTTCTCCCCGCAGCTCCTGGACCACCGCCTGCACCCGGGAGCCCTTCATGCCCACGCAGGCGCCCACCGGATCGATGTCCGAGTCCCTGGAAGCCACGGCGATCTTGGAGCGGCTGCCGGGCTCGCGCGCCACCTGCACGATGGTCACGATGCCTTCCGCGATTTCCGGGACCTCGTTCTCGAACAACGCGGACAGGAAGTTGGGGTGGGTCCGGGAGAGGATGATCTGAGGCCCCCGGCTGTACTGCTTCACATCGAGGATGTAGGCCCGGATCCGATCGCCCTGACGAAAGGTTTCGCGAGGAATCTGCTCCTTGGGCGGCAACTCGGCCTCGGCCCGGCCGAGGTTGGCGATGATCGCCCCCTTGTCGAAGCGCTGCACGATGCCGTGAATGATTTCGCCCTTGCGGTCCTTGAAGTCGTCATAGACGATGTTTCGCTCCGCTTCCCTGAGCCGCTGCATGATCACCTGCTTGGCGGACTGGGCTGCGATGCGGCCGAAGCGGTCCGGGTCCATCTTGATGCCGACGGCGTCCCCCAGCTCGAACTCCGGGTCGAGCTGGCGGGCCTCCTCCATGGAGATCTGAAGATCTTCGTCCTCGACCTCCTCAACGACCTCCTTGAACTCGAACACTTCGATCTCGCCGAGCTCCTCGTTGAAGTTGACTTCGAGATCGTAGTTCTGCCCCATTTTCTTGCGGGCCGCGGCCTTGACGGCCTCCTCGAGGGTCTGGATCAGGATCTCCCGGTCCAGGCCTTTCTCCCGGCTCACCTGGTCGATGACTCTTAGCAGTTCCGAAATCATGTTTCCTTCTCTCCAGCCGTGGGGTTTTGATGCTCGATCCGAAACGGCGTGCCCGGCGACGGCTGTGACGTCCGTTTTCGAGAGTGAACGATCAGAACTCGTACACCAGGTTGGCCTTCTCCAGCTCCTCGAAGGAGAAGGACCGCTCCGCCCCATCCACGAGGAGGGTGATCACGTCTTCCTCCACCCGCTCCAGCCGCCCGGTGAAGTTCCGGCGGTCCTCTCTCGGCATGGTCGTTCGGATCTTCACCTTCCGCCCGATCGCCCGGCGGAAGTCCTTCGGCTTCCTCAAGGGCCGGTCGAGGCCGGGCGACGAGACCTCCAGCACGTACTCGTGCGGAATCATGTCCCGGACGTCGATCAGGTCCCCGATCTCCCTGCTCACGGCGGCGCAGTCATCGATGGTCACCCCGCCCTCCTTGTCGATGAAGAGCTGGAGCACCCACCGGCCGCTCTTGGTCACGTACGCCACGTCCACGAGCTCGTAGCCCGTTTCCTCGAGGATCGGGGCGACGAAATCGGTCACTTCCTGCGAGACGGTGCGGGCGTCCATAACCATACCCGGACATCGACCCGGTGCATTTCGCACCCGGGATCGGGCCTGATTCCACCCGCCCACCGCGGGCCGGCACAGTGAGGTTCGGAGGCGTTGCGGATCGGTTGCCGGATCGAGGTTCGTCCACAATAGAAAAAGCGGGCGAAAGAACCCGCTTCATCATTGCAGACGCGTGGGTCACTGGCCAATTGCGCCAGATCCATACGGAGATGGGCAATCACAACACCAGTCCGCAATTCGAAGTAAGGTTCAGCCTCTCGGGCCGACCGGAAACCTCAAAAAGGGAATCAGGTCTTTCATCGTGAGATGGAGCGGGCAACGGGGATCGAACCCGCGACCCCAAGCTTGGGAAGCTTGTGCTCTGCCAGCTGAGCTATGCCCGCTTTCACATCCCGCGCTCCCCTGCGGGAACGTTCAATGCAACCACTCTGATTCACAAAGGCTTTATTATAAGGTCGAAAACAGCGAAGTCAAGCAGATTATCGAGCCCGGCACCTTCCGTGTACCCCGGGGCTCGTGAGGGCGGAGTGAGTCCGGAAGGCCTTGACAGATCCCCTTGAGAACCTTAATATTTCGAACTGAACCGGGCCGTTGTCGAGCCTGCCGAAGAGGCCGGCTTTCGCGAGCTGCAACCGCCGGCGTTCGAAACAGCGAGCCTCCCCCGGCAGCCCGGGGAAAGGGTCGCCGGAACGAAGGAGAAGGACGCATCCTTGGAAGACGCCTCCGGCCCCGGTCTGATGGGCCTCATCAAATCCCTTCTTCGCAAAAAGCCCTCTCTTCTCGAGGCCTCGGACCTCACCGAAGAGATCCATGACCTCATGGACGAAGGTCGAGCCAAGGGTCTCATCACCGGCGAAGAGTCCGACATGGTCTACGGCGTGCTCGACCTGAAGGAGACCACGGCCCACGCCATCATGGTCCCGCGCACGGAGATCTCCGCCGTACCGAGGGACGCCACCCTCGAGGAGGTGATCCGGCTGGTCAACGAGTGCGGGCACACCCGCATCCCCTTCTGTGACGGCACCGTCGACCGGATCGTGGGGGTCCTCCACGCCAAGGATCTGCTCCGGCTCTGGGGTCGCCCCCCGGACACCCGCATCCCGTCGGACATCCTCCGTCCCCCTTTCTTCGTCCCCGGGACCAAGCCGGTCATGAACCTGCTCCGGAATCTCCAGGAGAAGCAGACCCACCTGGCCATCGTGGCCGACGAGTACGGCGGGACCGCCGGGATCATCACCATCGAGGACATCCTCGAGGAGATCGTCGGCGAGATCATGGACGAGCACGACAACGAGGAGTGCCTGATCAGCTTCGTCGACGAGGACTCGGTCGTGGTGGACGCACGCCTGGAGATCGAGAAGCTGGAGAAGCATTTCGACGTGGAACTCCCCGAGGGCGACTTCGAGTCGGTGGGCGGATTCATCATCCACCTGCTGGGCAAGATCCCGGAAAAGGGGGAGCGGATCACCTTCGGGAACCTGGAGATGGCGATCCGTTCCGCCGACGAACGGAAGATCTACAAGATCCAGGTCACCCGCCACAAGCCCGCCGAAGCGCCTTTTGCGGACGCGTGAAATCGGGGGGTGCGGTCCTCCGCCTCCCAGCCCCGGGACCTCGATGACGAATCCCGTAACCATTCCACGAGTCAACCTCCTGGCCGCGGTCCTGTCCGGGCTCATGCTCACCGCTTCCTTTCCGCCGGGTTCGACGGACTGGCTCGCCTGGATCGCCCTGGTTCCCCTGCTGGCGGCCATGCAGGCACAGACCCCTTCCCGCTGCTTCCGGCTCGGCTTCGTCACCGGCCTGGTCCACTTTCTTTCCCTGATGTACTGGATCGTCGTGGTCCTGGGAAGCTACGGCGGGCTGAACCTGTTCCTGAGCCTGATCCTCCTGATCGCCCTATCGAGCTACCTCGCCCTCTACCCGGCCCTGTTCGGGGTTCTCCACGCTTTTCTCCGGGATGCACGCCTGGGCCTGCTGCTGTCGGCAGCAGCGTGGGTCGGGTTGGAGTACCTTCGAGGCCGGCTTCTGACCGGCCTCCCCTGGTGCTTACTGGGGCACTCCCAGGCCGCCCGCATCCATCTGATCCAGATCTGCGACCTGGTCGGCGTTCACGGGGTCGGCTACCTGGTGGCGGCCGTAAACCTCCTGGTTTTCCACGTCGTCTTCAGCCGCCGCGCGGGCGGAAGGCGGGCCTTCGTGACCCAGCTGGGCGTCGTGGCGGTCCTCCTCGCGCTGGCGCTCGGGTACGGTGGGGTGAAGACCCGGGAGCCGGCCCGAGGGACCTCCTTTTCCGCTCCGATGCGCACGGCGATCATCCAGGCCAACATCGACCAGTCCCGCAAGTGGCTGCCGGCGCACCAGGAAAAGACAGTCGACACCTACCGCCGGTTGAGCCTCAGGGCGGCGGAGCAGGACCCCGACCTGATCGTCTGGCCCGAGACCGCCGTCCCCTTCTTCTTTCAGGATCCCTCCCCCCTCTCCGAGGGCGTGCTCGCCGTTCCCGAGACCACGGGGGCGGACCTCCTCTTCGGCAGTCCGGCTTACAAGGGTTCCGGGCGCCGAACGCAGTATGCCAACCGGGCCTATCTGCTCTCCGCGGAGGACCGCCGGGTGGAGCGCTACGACAAGGTCCACCTGGTTCCCTTCGGTGAATACGTCCCGCTCCAGCGATTCCTGCCCTTCGTCCACCGGCTGGTGCCCGCCGCGGGGGACTTCAGCCCGGGGGACCGGGTCGAGCCGCTGGACGCCCCGGGCTACAGCGCGGGGGTCCTGATCTGCTACGAGGCGATCTTTCCGGGGCTCGCCCGCCGCCAGACCCTCGAAGGCGCGGACCTCCTCGTCAACCTGACCAACGACGCCTGGTTCGGTCCCACCAGCGCCCCGTTCCAGCACCTTTCCATGAGCGTTTTTCGCGCCGTGGAGACGCGTCGCCCCCTGGTGAGGGCGGCCAACACGGGGATCAGCGCCTTTGTCGACACCCGGGGTCGCGTGGTCCGGAAAAGCGACCTGTTCCAGGAGGCCGTCCTGCTGTCCGAGGTCCGCCCCTCGCACACCCCCCCCACCCCCTATGTCCGCCGGGGGGATGTTTTTCCGCTCTTTCTTTTGGCCCTGATTTTTGTTAGACTATTCGTTTTTGGAATTCGCGGGAGCGGGCGCAGACAGCGGCCCCGCCCCTGAGGAGCGAACACACTCCCGGCCGGCGACACGGAGACGTCTCCCGGGCGCCTGCACCTTCAAGGAGGAGATCATGTACAACGACATCATACACAGCATCGAAACCCTCGAGGAACGGCTCCAGAGCATTCGAGGTCATCTTTGACCTGGACACCCAGGAAAAGGATCTGGAAAGAATCGAGGCCCTCATGTCCCAACCGGATTTCTGGCAGAAGGACCAGGACGAGGTGTCCCGGCTGAGCCAGCAGCGAGCCATGCTCCGCGACAACGTGGAGCAGTGGTCCCGGTACCGGCAGCGGGTCGAGGACGCCCGACTCCTCGCCGGGATGGCCGAGGAGGAGCAGGACGAGTCGATCCTCCGGGAGGTGAAGACCGACGTGTCCCGCCTGGAGAAGGAGGTGGACAGGCTGGACCTGCAGACCCTCCTGGGGGAGCCGGACGACCGCCGAAACGCCATCCTTTCCATCAACGCCGGCGCCGGAGGGACCGAGGCCCAGGACTGGGCGGAGATGCTCCTTCGCATGTACCTTCGCTGGTGCGAGTCCAAGGGATACGAAGTGCGCACCCTGGACCACCAGCCGGGCGACGAGGCCGGCATCAAGAGCGTTACCGTCACCGTGAGCGGGCCCTACGCGTACGGATACCTCAAGTCCGAGCACGGAATCCACCGGATGGTCAGGATCTCCCCCTTCGACGCCACCGGAAGAAGGCACACGAGCTTCGCCTCCGTCTCCGTGGTCCCGGAGGTGGACACGGACATCACCGTCGAGATCGACGAGAACGACCTGCGCGTGGACAGCTTCCGGGCCAGCGGTCCCGGCGGCCAGCACGTGAACAAGACCAGCTCGGCCATTCGGATCACCCACATTCCCACGGGTGTGGTGGTGCAGTGTCAGAACGAGAAGAGCCAGCACCGGAACCGGGACATGGCCCTGAAGGTGCTCAAGGCGAGGCTCTACGAGATCGAAAAACGGCGTCAGGAGGAAAAGAAGCAGGAGATGCACGATTCCCAGATGGAGATCGCCTGGGGCAGCCAGATCCGATCTTACGTGTTCAACCCCTACCGGATCGTGAAGGACCACCGGACCGGAGTGGAGGTGGGGAACCTGGAGCGGGTGATGAACGGGGACCTGGAGCCGTTCATCGACGGGTATTTGAGAGGCAGGAGGGGAAACGCGGCCGCCGCGCGAACCGCCTAGGCGGCGGAGCCGGCGCGCTGCGCCGCTCGCCGGCTCAGCGGCCCTGGAAGGCGAGGTCGATGCTCTCGATGTAGCCGGACATCCCGTCCACGATCCCGTCGGCGAGGGATTCGAGATAGGACGGGTTCAGGAGGCGCTTTCGCTCCGTGGGGTTGGTGATGAACCCGGTCTCCACGATGATGGCCGGCATCTCCGCGCCGATCAGCACGTAAAACGGCGCCTGCTTCACCCCGAGGCTCTTGACCCCTTTGTAGGACTTCCTCAGCCGCTCGAACATGCCCTGGTGCACCTCGTGGGCCAGCTTGCTCGACTCGCTGATCTTCGTGTTGAGCATGAGATCGTTCAGGATGGTCTGAAGGTCGCTGAGGTTCTTCTCCGAGGTGGAGTTCTCCCGCGCGGCCACGAGCACGGCCCGCTCGTCCGTGGCCATGTTCAGGAAGTAGGTCTCCAGACCGGCGATGCCCGCCTGCCGGTGTGCGTTGATGTGGAGGGAGACGAACAGGTCCCCCTTCCGCATGTTGGCGAACGCGGTCCGCCGCTCCAGCGGCAGAAAGGTGTCGTCGATCCGCGTGAGCACGGCTTCGCACCCGAGCTCCTTCTCGATCTTCAAGGCGAGGATCTTGGCCAGCTTCAGCACGACGTCCTTTTCCTTGATCCCCCCCTTGTACACGCAGCCGGGATCCTTCCCGCCGTGACCGGGATCGATCACGATCCGCTTCACGCTCAATCCGAGCTGGCGGGCCAGCGTCATCTCGCGGTCCGGTTTCTTGACCCTGCGGATCCCTTTGCGCGTCCTCTTTTTCAGGCCCTCGATCTTCTTTTTCTCCTCCTCGTCGTTCGTCTTGGTCCCCCGGACGTCGACGACGATCCGGAACGGATCGTGGAGGTGGAAGATCTTGTATCCCTCGATGTTGTCGATGTCGAGCACCACCCGCACGACGTCCCTGCTGTTCTGACCGGCCCTGGCCCGCCGCAGAAGACCGTCGCGAATGGGAATCGAGCTCTCGATGTCCGATGCCGCCGCGCCCTCGAGGTCCACGTAGAGACGCCGCGGCTTGTTCAGCTTGGCGTCTTTCTTGAGCAGGTGGGACTCGTACTCCACCGGCCGTTCCATGTCCACCACGACCCGGGTGTAGCTGGGCGTGGACCAGTGCCGGATGTTCTGAACACGAGCCAGCCCGCCCTGTCTCTCTCCACCGGGAGCGGACTTTTCCTCCTGCTTCTCCCGGCTCAGTGCCGCGGCCAGCTTGTCCATCATCTCCCGGGCCCGCTCCCGCATGTCCCCCGAAGGGAACTTGATGTCCACCTTGAGAAACTCCACGTAGGCCTGGGTCGGATTCTTTTTTTCCTGGTGGTACACCTCTCCGATCCGGTACTGGGCGTCGTCCGCCAGCCGGTGCTCGGGATAGGACTCCACGATCTTCTTGTATGTGGCGATCGCCTGATCGAGGTCTTTCTCCAGACCCGAGTAGCGGTAGAGCTTCGTGTACATGCGCGCGGAGAAGTAGAGGGCCCATACGGCCTCCCCGCTCTTCGGGTATCCGTCGTACACCTTCTCGTAGCGGCCGAGGCAGTTGGTCCAGTTGTGCCGGAATCGCATCTTCTGGTTCGAACGGTAGAGGGACTGCCTGCACGCGTTGGCGCTCTCGAGGAGCGCGGCCTCCGTGGAGGCGAGGCTCGGCGTGCCGGTGCCGATCGAGAAGGCGACCAGGAGAATGAGGGACAACGCAGCGGCGGTGCTGCGATACCTTGTAACGTCACGTGTCATCAAAACCGCGTCCCGCTGATGTTTGACGGATTCGCAAAAACCCGCTCACCCGCCGCTGGAAACACTATAACCTATTGATATTCCAAGGGCAGATCTCAAGGTTCAGGCCTTTTTGCAACGCCATCATGTTTGACGGATTCGCAAAAACCCGCTCACCCGCCGCTGGAAACACTATAACCTATTGATATTCCAAGGGCAGATCTCAAGGTTCAGGCCTTTTTGCAACGCCATCATGTTTGACGGATTCGCAAAAACCCGCTCACCCGCCGCTGGAAACACCATAACCTAACGATATTCCAAGGGCAGATCTCAAGGTTCAGGCCTTTTTGCAACGCCATCATGCCTCCCGTCCCGGAGCGTGTGGACCTCCATCCTTACCGCGAAGGCGCAAGAAGCGCAAAGAAAAGACGCCGCCTCCAACGCCGTCTATTTTCGCACGGGGGCCACTGCAAAATAGCAGGCCTTCCCGGAGCCCTCAACGTTTTCCCACGACCCGGACGCCTTCGGGCGCGCCTTCCGCTTCTCCGGACCGCCCCGCATTCCCGGCCAGATACTCCTGGAGACGGTTCAGCTCGTTCATGGCGTCGATGGGCGTCATGGACGGGATGTCGAGCCCCCGGATCCACTCCCGGAGCCGCTCGTCCCCGCCGCCGAACAGACTGAGCTGGGCCGTCCCGTCCCGGGAGCCTTTCTTCCCGCCCCCGGCGATCCTGGGCCTTCCGGTCTCGTCCACCTCCCCGCCCTCGAGCCTCTCCATGATCTCCTTGGCCCGTTCGATGACCTCTTCCGGGAGACCGGCGATTCGGGCCACCTGGATCCCGTAGCTGCGGTTCGTTCCGCCCGGAACGAGCTTTCGCAGAAAGATGATCCGGTCGTTCCACTCCTTGACCGCAATGTTGAAGTTCTTCGCGCGGCCCCGCGTGGCCGTCAGCTCGGTGAGCTCGTGGTAGTGGGTGGCGAACAGCGTCCGGACGCCCCGATCTCCTCGATCGTGCAGGGCCTCGGACACCGCCCACGCGATGCTCAAGCCGTCGTAGGTGCTGGTCCCACGCCCGATCTCGTCCAGGACCACGAGGCTTCTCGGGGTGGCGTGCCGGAGGATGTTCGCCGTCTCGTTCATCTCCACCATGAACGTGCTCTGTCCCCTCGCGAGGTCGTCGGAAGCGCCGATTCGAGTGAAGATCCGGTCCACCAGGCCGACGACCGCCCTGGAAGCGGGAACGAAGGAACCCATCTGCGCCATGAGGACCGTGAGGGCCGCTTGCCGCAGGATGGTCGATTTGCCGGCCATGTTGGGTCCGGTGATGATCAGGAACTGCTGCTCGCGGTCGTCCAGGAGGATGTCGTTCGGGACGAAGGCTTCCTCCTTCACGCTCTGCTCGATCACCGGGTGACGGCCGTCCACGATCTCGACGCTCCCCCCGTCGTTCACTTCGGGGCGGACGTAGTTGTTCAGCTCCGCCGTCTCGGCCAGGCCGGCCAGGGCGTCGAGCACGCCCACCAGCTCCGCGCTCCCTCGTATCCTGCCGTTTTCCGCGGCCACCCGGCCCTGTATGGTCTCGAAGATCTCCATCTCCAGGGCCGCCCTCTTCTCCTCGGCCCCGAGGACCTTTTCCTCGTACTCCTTGAGCTCCTCCGTGATGTAGCGCTCGCCGTTGACCAGGGTCTGCTTCCGGACGTAGTGGTCCGGCACGCGGGCGGCGTTCGCCTTGGACACCTCGATGTAGTAACCGAAGATCTTGTTGTATCCCACCTTGAGGCTGTTGATCCCGGTCCGCTTCTGCTCCTCGGCGGCCAGATCGGCGATCCAGCCCTTTCCGTCCCGGGTGATTCGGATGAGCTCGTCCAGCTCCTCGTTGTATCCTTCCCGGACGATCCCCCCCTCCTTGAGGCCGACCGGGGGCTCGTCCCGAACCGCCTCCTCGATGAACGCCGCCACGTCCTCCAGCGGGTCCATCTCGACCCCGATCTCCTCGAGGAGCTCGCTGGCGGTCCTCTCCAGGGCTCGCTTGATCCCGGGGATCCGCCGAACGGAACGCTTCAGGGCAACGAGATCCCTCGCGTTGGCCCGACCCAGCGAGATCCGGCCGTTGAGCCGTTCCAGGTCGTACATCTCCCCGAGCTCCTCCCGGACCGCCTCCCGGGTCATCCGGTCCTCCCGCAGGCTTTCCACGGCGGCCAGCCGCCTCCGAATCTCCGGGAGATCGAGCAGGGGGTATCCGACCCACCGCTTCAACAGGCGGGACCCCATGGGCGTGACGGTGCGATCGAGGACGTGGAGCAGCGTTCCCTTGCTGGAGTCGCGCCGGATGGTCCGATAGAGCTCCAGGTTGCGAGTGGTGGTCTCGTCGAGGAACATGAAGCCGCCGAGGCGGTACGTGACCAGGTCTCGTACGTGCTCCGGGCTCGCCTTCTGGGTCCGGTGCAGGTAGTGCACGAGTGCCCCGGCCGCCGCGATCCCCTGCTTCATGTCCCGGCATCCGAACCCCTCCAGGGACCGCACCCCCAGCTGCTCCTCGAGAAGCTTTTCGGCGCCGCCCCTGTCGAATCCCGACTCATCCAGGAGCTCCACCCGGTACGGTTTCAGGTCGGGCTCCCCCGCCACGGGATCCCCCCCGGGGATCAGCAGCTCGGCCGGATCGATACGACCCAGCTCCCCGAACAGCTCCTCGCGCGTGGTCACCTCGGTCACGCGGAACTCGCCGGTGGAAAGATCGAGATGGGCGATCCCCCAGCAGCCCGGTTCGGAGGCCACCGCGGCCATGAAGACGTTCTGCGCCCGGGCCTGCTCGTCCCCCTCCATCAGGGAGCCGGGGGTCACCACCCGGGTCACCTCCCGCTGGACGATCCCCTTGGCCGACCTCGGGTCCTCCACCTGCTCGCAGATCGCCACCTTCCGCCCCTGCTCCACGAGACGAACCACGTACGCCCGGGCCGAGTGGCAGGGGACGCCGCACATGGGCACCTTCTTCCCTTCGTGCGTCCCCCTCGACGTGAGGGTGATCCCCAGGAGCCTGGCGGCGGCCTCCGCGTCCTCGAAGAACATCTCGTAGAAATCGCCCATACGAAAAAAGAGGATCGCGTCCGGGTGTCGGTCCTTGATCCTCAGGTACTGCCTCAGCATGGGTGTGGCCTGGGTCATTCCACCGCCTCTCCGGACCCCTCCGGCAGGACCCGAACCGGTTCGACCGGCGGCCTCTCGTCCTCGTTCGTCTCGACCGCGTCCGTTCTGCCGATGGTGTCCCACCGCCTGCACTGCGGGCACTGCCAGTGAAGATCCGCGGGCCGGTACCCGCAACGGCTGCACTGGAACTCCAGGGAGGGCACGTCCAAATGCTCGATGAGGTCGCGGTAGGCGTCGAGGGCCTCCGGCCTCATTTCCCGGTCCAGGTAGATGGAGCCCAGGAGACTCCGGGCCTCCCAGAACGACGGGTTCAGCTCGAGGGCCTGACGCAGCTCCTCCACCGCGCCCCCGACATCCTGCCTGCTGTACAGGAACCGGCCGAGCGCCAGGTGGGTGAAGGCGTCCGGGTTCTTTTCCGCACAGGCCCTGAGGAACTCCTCGACGGGCCTGGGATCCCGCAACCCGGAGTAGGCCCCCTCGAGTCGCCTGTAGGCCAGGAAGGCGAGAGCGGGCGAAACGTCCGCGACTCGCTCCCATGTGGCCACGGCCTTCTTGAAGTCCCCCTTCGCCCGGTACAGGTCACCCAGATGAAGATAGGCGTCCACACAGGCGGCGTCCATGGAGATCGCTTTCTTGAAAGCGCTTTGCGCCTTCGGCACCTCCCCCTTTTCGGACCAGGCCTTGCCCTCTTCCGTCTTGTGATGTGCGAGGATGTGGGCGTGGTTCCCCTTGACCAGCCTGGAGATTCGCTGCCTCGTCTGGAAAGCGTTCTCCCAGTCACGAAGATCCTCGTAGATCTTCTCCACCTCCTCGAGCGCGGCCGTATTGGAGGGCTCCTTCTGGAGGAGCTCCCCGAAGGTCTTCACGGCCCGGTCCAGAAACCCGCCCTTTCGGTAGTCCAGACCCAGGTCGAAGAGGGCGCGGTTCCTCTGTCGTTCGTTGATGTTGGGCCGGAGGATGATGTTCTGTCGAATGCGGATGGCGCGATCGATGTCCCCCTTGGACCGGTAGAGGTTTCCCAGGGCGACGTAGGTCTCGATGGTGTCCGAGTCCAGCTGGACCGCCCGGGTGAACTGCTCGATGGCCCGATCGTGGTCGTTGGAGAGGATGTGCTCCACACCCTTGAAGAAGGCCCGGCCGCCTTCGTCGGAGAGACGGGAGGTCTTTTCCGTCTTCCTGCGGTTCGTGACCCGCCCGAGGACCAGGCCCGCGGCGAAGGAGAGCGCGACAGCGACGACCGCCTGATGAGCGGGATCCAGAAACCATTCCCGGATTGCTTGCCACATCGAGGGCTCCCCTGCCTCCCTTAAGCGGAGTCGTTCTTCTCGTTGACCGGCGAGGAGGAGACCTCATCCGTGGTGATGGGAAGGTTCCGGAGCGAGTTCAACTCGGCGTCTTTTTCGCTCGAGGCCTTGCGCAGCAGACGGATTTCCTTCTTGAGCCGAAACCTCTCCACCATGCCGTAGAGCCCGGCAATGAGGATGCCGAACAGAAAGGCGACCGTCACGGCCTGATAGACCGACACGTTGTCGAGCTCCCAGTGGAATCCCGGGAGATCCACCCGGAAGGCCAGATCCGTGGAAAAGGCGCCCTGGTTCTGCACCACGAGGATGACGACCACGAGCATGATCAAGATGCCGACGATGAATTTCACGTGCTTCATGCATGACCTCCCGGCTCTGCAGCCACCGGCTCAAAGCCGGTCGAAGTAGGGGCGCAGCTCGCTGTATGTCTCCCGAATGTGCTGCGGAATCACCCGCACGTCCCCGAACACCGCCATGAAGTTCGTGTCTCCGTGCCAGCGCGGCACGATGTGGAAATGGAGATGATCCTCCATGCCCGCCCCGGCCACCTTCCCGAGATTCAGGCCCACGTTGAAACCGTCCGGTCCCATGTGCTCTCTGAGGATCCCGACGGACGTTCGAACCAGGTTCATCACGTCCAGCATCTCCTCGTCCGTGAGCTCCTCCATCGCCCCGACGTGGCGGTTCGGCGCCACGAGCAGATGCCCGTTGATGTAGGGGTACTTGTTCATGATGACCAGGCTGTTCGCCCCCACGTACAGAATCAGCCGCTCGGCGTCCATGCTCCGGTCGGATCCCGGGCAGAGGACGCACTCCCCCGCCTTGTCGTTCGACAGGATGTACTCCATTCTCCAGGGTGCCCAGAGGACCTTCATGCCGATGCTCCTCGCAGAACCAGCCGCAGGCTCCTCTCGAGCGCGCGG
>CAYUBQ010000011.1:29878-86843 GCA_964443135.1 uncultured Desulfobacterales bacterium
CCTTCATGCCGATGCTCCTCGCAGAACCAGCCGCAGGCTCCTCTCGAGCGCGCGGGGCTTCCTCAGGGTTCGTCGATCTCCACGATGCGGCCCTGCACGGTCTCGCCCAGCTCCAGGATCCCGAAGGAGTTCCTACCGGAACGGCTGTGCCCCGTGAGGGTCCCCGGATTGAACAGGAGGACGCCGTCCCGCACGCGGCTGGCGGGGATGTGGGAGTGGCCGTACACCACGACGTCCACGCCGGAGAAACGCCGGGCCGCTTCCGTCTCACAGGTCGACGGGCTGCCCCGGCCGTGCGTCAGGCCGATCCGGAACCCGTTGAGCTCCACGACACGCTCCGAGGGGAGCTGCTCCCGGACGTCCGGGGGATCCATGTTGCCGTGCACGCCGAAGAAGGTTCCCTGCTCAAGGAACCGCACCACCCCGGTCGAAACCACGTCGCCGGCGTGCAGCAGGACGTCCATCCCCGAGAGGCGGCGGTCGTAGATCCTGCGCAGGGCGGGCGTCGCCTCGTGCAGATGTGTGTCTGACAACACCCCGACTTTTATGGTCATTTCGAGCAGACCCTCCTTCCGGTCCGCCTTTCTTCGAGTTTCAGGGAGTATAGCAACCCCACGAAAAAAGACAACCCATAATCCCGGCGGGGCGGGCCCCTCCACACCGGGACGGCGACGGAAAGCGGCCCGTCGAAGCCACGGGATGGCCCCCTCCGGGAAAACGTGAGGAGGAGGCCCCGGGCGAACCCCCGCAATGCCCGGAGTTGAACCCCTCACCGGACTCTGCTATGTTCGGGGGCGGCTCCAGGAGGCGCACCGGCTGCGCCTGGAGACCCTGCATCCCGAGGAGGTGGAAGAAGATGCCCATCTACGAGTTCTACTGCGAATCCTGCCACATGGTGTTCAACTTCTACTCCGGCTCCGTGAACACGGACAAGCGGCCCCGGTGCCCCCAATGCCGCGAGGCGACCCTCGATCGCCGCATGTCGGTCTTCGCCACCCTGAAACGCCGGGGGGACGAGGAGGGCGAGGAGATGGAGATGCCCGACCTGGACGAGACCAAGCTGGAGCAGGCCATGGGCGTGCTGGCCCGGGAGGCCGAGCAGCTGGACGAAGAGGATCCGCGGCAGGCTGCGCAGCTGATGCGGAAGCTCACGGACATGACCGGCATGGAACTCGGCCCCGGCTTCCAGGAGGCCCTGGGACGCATGGAGGCGGGTGAGGATCCCGAGCAGGTGGAGGCGGAGATGGGCGACCTCCTGGAGGCGGAAAGCCCCTTCGAGGTCAAGAAGAAGTCCTCCCGGATTCTCCGTCGCATGCTCCCGCCCAGGGTGGACGACAAGCTCTACGACCTCTGAGCCGGACTCCCGGCGACAGGAAGGGGGCCGCCCGGCGCGCCCTCCGGCGGCCTGCTCACAGCTCCAGCAGCTCCACGTCTCCCCAGGCGGCCATGGCCTTTCCCAGGATGACCAGGCCGCCGCGGAGCCCCGGGATACCGGCCGCCCAGGAGGCCGCCTTTTCCAGGTCGGATCGAGACCGCACCCGGTTTCCCAGCGCAGTGGCCGCAGCGTCCGCCAGGGCGGTGGAGGAGGCGACCACGCACGCCGCGTCGGCCCGGCCCAGGCTGAGGGAGTGGCCGATGGAGCCGGAGGAGGAACAGACCCCCACCGGCATCTCTCCCTGCGGGATGCTCAACCCGATCCGCCGGCTCAGGGGAGACCGCCCGGCGAACACCCGCACCGTGACGGACCGCTCCAGGGACAGGAACACGTCGCCCCCGTTCTCCACCACCACCCGGTCGGTGTATCGGAGCAGCCCCCTGCCCACCCGCTCGGCGATCGCACCGGCCACCGAGGCCATGGGCCCCACTCCGGCTCCCCTGGAGGCCCGGATCATCTCCTGGACGATGGGCGGGGCCAGGGGATCGTCCGCCACCGGAGAGAGCGCGCCGAGAATCTCCCGGTGCTCGCCCAGGTAGGACTCCAGGGGCTGCCTCGCCGCGAACACGAGGTCCCGGGCCTCGGACTCGAGCCGGCGCCCCGTCGCGATCCAGAGGTCCGTCTCCCGGACCTTCACCTCGAAGGCCGCGAGCCCCCGGGCCTGCACCCGCCTCCGGTAGGTCCGTTCCGAGTCGCCGTTCACGCGCCTCCTCCCGCCGATGCCGGTCCACGACGGCCTCGCCGCGGAGCGCCCTCTCCCTTGCAATCCCCCGGGACTCCGGTAGAATGGCAGGCGCAGGACCGGCTTTCAGGTCTTGATACCGCCTCCAGGATCCCCGCGACAAGGGAAAAGTCCACCTGTGGGCTCGAAGGACCGTCCTTGATTCGACACCGAGAGCACGAAGCCGACGTCGTCGTGGTGGGGGGAGGCGCTTCCGGCCTGATGGCGGCGGGCCAGGCGGCCGCCTGCGGGGCCAGGGCCCTGGTGGTCGAAAAGATGGGCCGTCCCGGGCGCAAGCTGGGGATCACGGGCAAGGGCCGCTGCAACCTCACGAACCGCTCCGGCATCCCGGAGTTCGTCGAGGCCTTCGGCGACGCCGGCCCCTTCCTGCGCCAGGCGTTCCACCGGTTCTTCGTCGCCGACCTGGTCTCCTTCTTCGAGGAGCTCGGTCTCGCCACCGTCACGGAGCGGGGCGGCCGGGTCTTTCCGGCCTCGGGCAGGGCCCGGGACGTGGTGGACGCCCTCCACGGGTGGGCCCTCGCACAAGGCGCGCGCATCCTGACCGGAAGGACCGCCCGGCGTCTCCTCCTGGGGAAAAGCGGGGTGGCCGGCGTGGAGCTCCTGCGGTCGTCTCCGGCCCCGGACGCCGATGTCGGCGAGGAGCGCGCCTTTGCCCCGGCCGTGATCATCGCGGCCGGGGGCGCCTCCTACCCGGCCACCGGTTCCACCGGCGACGGGTACCGCATGGCCGGGGCCGCCGGGCACCGGATCGTGCCCGTGCGGCCGGCCCTGGTCCCGCTGGAGACGTCCGGGGCGCCGATGCCCGGGCTCCCCGGGCTGACCCTCAGAAACGCGGGCGTTCGCGTCTTCGTGGACGGGATGCCGGTGATGGACGGCTTCGGCGAGGTGGCGTTCACCCGGTTCGGGGTCTCGGGTCCGGTTCCGCTCTCCCTGAGCCGGGGGATCGTGGACGCCCTCCGCGAAAACCGGAAGGTGGCGCTCTCCGTCGATCTGAAGCCCGCCCTGGACCCGGCCAGGCTGGACGCACGGATTCTCCGGGACCTGGCCGCGGGAGGCAGGAAGCGGGTTCGAAACCTCCTCCGGGGGCTGATCCCGAAACCGCTGGTCGCACCCTGCCTGGCCTCCGCAGGGATCCCCGGGGACCGGGTGGGCCACCAGCTCACCTCGGAGGAGCGACGCCGGCTGGGGGCGTGGCTCAAGGACATGCGGCTGGAGGTCACCGGCCACCGGACCTTCGAGGAGGCCATTGTCACGGCCGGGGGCGTGGACCGGAAGGAGATCGACCCGCGCACGCTGGGCTCCCGCCTGGTGGACGGGCTCTACTTCGCCGGGGAGGTGATCGACATGGACGCGGGCACGGGCGGGTTCAATCTCCAGGCCGCCTTTTCCACGGGGTGGCTCGCGGGCCGATCCGCCGCCGGCTCCGCAACCGATCGAAAACGAAGAGGAGTGGACTCATGAGCCGATGGACCGAAGAGGACCCCTGGGTCTGGGTGGTCGTTCAGGACCCGGAACGGAACGAGCAGTTCCTCGGGCAGCACGACCCGGAGCAAGACCTCTCATTCATCCCCTTTTTCCGGGAGAAGGAGGAGGCCCGGGCCGGGCTCTCCGTCCTGGCCCGGGACGAGGACCTCCAGCACGAGATCCAGGCCATTCGATACCGCAACCTGGCGGAGCACGCCGGCCGGAACGGGTTCCGTCTGTTCCTGCTGGACGGCCGGGGCACGATTCTCGAGAAGCTGGAGCCGTAAGGCCTCCCTACTCCCACTCGATGGTGCCGGGCGGCTTGGACGAGATGTCGTACACCACGCGGTTCACGCCACGCACGCTGTTGATGATCCGGTTGGAGATGCGGCTGAGCACCTCGTAGGGAAGTCGGGTCCAGTCGGCGGTCATGGCGTCGAGGCTGTCCACCGAGCGCACCGCGACCACGTGCTCGTAGGTCCTCTCGTCTCCCATCACGCCCACGGACTGCACCGGCAGGAGCACGGCGAACGACTGCCAGGCCTTCTCGTAGTAGCCCGCCGCGATGATCTCCTCCTGTACGACGGCGTCGGCGTGGCGCAGGATCTTCAGCCGATCCGGGGTCACCTCCCCCAGGATGCGCACCGCCAGCCCCGGACCGGGGAAGGGCTGGCGCGTCACCATCTCCCGGGGAACCCCCAGCTCCACGCCCACCTGCCGCACCTCGTCCTTGAACAGCTCGCGCAGGGGCTCGATGAGCTCCAGGTTCATCACCTCGGGCAGGCCCCCGACGTTGTGGTGGCTCTTGATGGTGGCGGACGGGCCCTTGAAGGAGACGCTCTCGATCACGTCCGGGTAGAGGGTCCCCTGGGCCAGGTAGTTGACCTTTCCGATCTCCCGGGCCTTGGCCTCGAACACGTGGATGAACTCCCGCCCGATGATCTTCCGCTTCTCCTCCGGATCGGTCACCCCCCGGAGCCGCGACAGAAAGTGATCGGCCGCGTCCACCCGGTGGAAGTCCGTGTGGTAGTGCTCCTGGAACAGGTCGGACACCTCCTGGGCCTCCCCTCGCCGGAGGAGCCCGTTGTCCACGAAGATGCAGGAGAGGTTCTTCCCGATCGCCTCGTGGAGAAGCACGGCCGTCACCGTGGAGTCCACGCCGCCGGAGAGGCCGCAGATCACGCGCTCTTCCCCGATCCGCTCCCGGAGCTCCCCCACCGTGGCCCGGACAAAGGAGGCCATGGTCCAGGAGGGTTCGCAGCCGCAGATCCGGTAGAGGAAGTTCTTGAGCATGCGGGTCCCGTTGGGGGTGTGGGCCACCTCCGGGTGGAACTGGACCCCGAAGAAGCCGCGCCCGCGATCGGCCATGGCGGCCACGGGGCTGTTCTCGCTCCCGGCCAGGGCCCGGAACCCGTCCGGCATCCGCTCGATCCGGTCCCCGTGGCTCATCCAGACCAGCTCGGCCTCCCCCACGGAGAAACCGTGGAAGAGGTCGAGGTCGTCCTCCACGGTCACCTCCGCGTTTCCGTACTCCCGGTCCGCCGCGCCGGCCACCCCGCCCCCCAGGACGTGGGTCAAGTACTGCATGCCGTAGCAGATCCCGAGCACGGGCAGGCCCATCTCGAGGATCTTCGCGTCGGCCATGGGTGCGTCGTCGTCGTAGATGCTCGAAGGCCCCCCGGACAGGATCAGGCCGCTCGGCGCGAACGCGCGCACCTCCTCCGGGGTCCTGTCGAACGGGTGGATCTCGCAGTAGACCTGGGCCTCCCGAACCCGGCGGGCGATCAGCTGGGTGTACTGGGAGCCGTAGTCCAGGATCAGGATGCGGTGCGCATAGAGCTGATTCGACATGGAATGAGTCCGCCTTCCCGGGCCGCGCGCCGTTTCGGCCGCCGGCCGGTTCCGGGCGCCGGGGCGCCCTTACTCCACGCTGTAGTTCGGGGCCTCCTTGAGGATGATCACATCGTGCACGTGGCCCTCCTTGAGCCCGGCCGGCGTGACCTGAATGAACCGGGGCTTGCTCCTGAGCTCGTCGAGGGTCCGGCAGCCCAGGTAGCCCATGCCGGCGCGAAGCCCCCCGGCGAGCTGGTACACGGTGTCCGCCAGCGACCCGCGATAGGGAACCCGGCCGACGATCCCCTCGGGGACCAGCTTCTTCTCCGCCTCCACGTCTCCCTGGAAGTACCGGTCCTTGCTCCCCTCCTTCATGGCCTCGATGGAGCCCATGCCGCGGTACGCCTTGTAGGTGCGGCCCTGGTAGAGGATGGTCTCGCCCGGGCTCTCCTCGGTGCCGGCGAAGAGGCTCCCGATCATCACCGAGTCGGCGCCCGCCGCGATGGCTTTGGTGATCTCCCCGGAGAACTTGATGCCGCCGTCCGCAATGATCGGGACGCCGTGCCCGCGCGCCTCGTCCGAGCAGTCCATGACCGCGGTGATCTGCGGCACGCCGATGCCCGCCACCACCCGGGTGGTGCAGATGGAGCCCGGCCCCACGCCCACCTTCACGGCGTCGACGCCCGCCTCGATCAGGGCCCGCGTGCCCTCGGCCGTGGCCACGTTCCCCGCCACGAGCTCCAGGTCGGGGTAGCTGCTCTTCACCGCCCGCACCGTCCGGAGCACACCCTCGGAGTGGCCGTGGGCCGTGTCGATCACCACCACGTCCACGTTGGCCGCAATCAGCCGCTCGACGCGGTCCAGCGCGTCCTGGCCCACCCCCACGGCCGCGCCCACCCGGAGCCGGCCCAGGTCGTCCTTGCAGGAGTCCGGGTACTTGCGGATCTTCTCGATGTCCTTGATGGTGATGAGCCCCCGCAGCTTGCCCGCCTCGTCCACCACCAGGAGCTTTTCGATCCGGCGCTCGTGCAGGATGGCCTTGGACTCCTCCAGGGTGATCCCCATTCGGGCCGTGGCCAGATCGTCCTTGGTCATGACCGCGTCCACGCGCTGGTCCAGGTTGGCCTCGAAGCGGAGGTCCCGGTTGGTGATGATGCCCACGAGGTTCCCTTCCTCCACCACGGGCACCCCGGAGATGCGGTACTTTTTCATGATGTCGAGGACGTCGGAGATCCTCCGGTCGGGCTCGATGGTGATGGGATCCACGATCATGCCGCTCTCCGACTTCTTCACCTTCTCCACTTCCAGGGCCTGGCGTTCGACGCTCATGTTCTTGTGGATGAACCCCATCCCTCCCTGCCGGGCGATGGTGATGGCCGTCTCGGACTCGGTCACGGTGTCCATGGCCGCGCTGACGATGGGGAGGTTCAGGGTCACGTTCCTGGTCAGGCGCGTCCGGACGTCGGTCTCGTTCGGGACCAGGTCCGAACGGTCCGGAACGAGAACCAGGTCGTCGAAGGTGTACCCGGTGCGTATCCTGCTGTCTTCACTCATGGTCTTCTCCCTCCAGATGGTCGATGAGCAGGCCCTCCAGGATGTCCGAAAGACAGACCACCATTCGATGGGCCTTGAAATGGTCCAGTATGCGCAGAACGGCCAGGGCGCCGGCCGGGATCACGTCCGCCCTGCCCGGGTCCAGACCCGGGAGGCGCCTCCTTTCCACGAGCGGAAGTCGAACCAGACGGTCCAGGAGGCGTTCGAGCGCCGTCCGCTCCAGGGCCAGGCCGTTCATGCCCTCCGGTTCGATCTCCGCTACGTCGATCCCGTGGATCATGGCCGCCAGGGTGGTGGCGGTGCCGCCGGTCCCGACGATCCAGGGAACCGCATCGAACCCGTCGAGCCCCCCGAGCCCCACCTCGAGAATCCGGTCCACCTGCAGGCCCAGGGCCCACATCGATCCTTCCTCGGGAGGGTCGTCGGGAAGAAACGCCTCCTCGAGCACGGATGCGCCCACCGGCAGGCTCACGATCCCGGTCTCCTCTCCGGTGACTGCGTTTCCCAGGACGAACTCGGTGGTTCCGCCGCCCAGGTCGAAGATCACGAACGGCCCTTCGGGTCGCTCCAGGGCGTGAAGAACGCCCCGGGCGGTCAGCCGGGCCTCCTCCTCGCCGGAGACGGTCCGGATCCGCACCCCGGTCCGGTCGAAGAGGGTTCGAAGAAACCGGTCCCCGTTCTCCGCGGTCCGCGTCACGCCGGTGGAGACCGCACGCACGATCACGGCCCCCTCCTCCCGGGCCCGTTTCTCGAACCGCCCGATGGCTTCGACCGTCCGGCGCACGGCCGGATCCGGGATGGTGGTCGACGACCGGTTCCCAAAGCCCTCTGAAAGCCGTACGGTCCTCCGCTCCCGCGCCGTAGGGATGAACAGGCGGCTGTCCCCGGTGGGCCTCCCGATGAGCATTCGAGCCGTGTGGGTTCCCAGCTCGATGGACGCAACGCCCGTCATGAAAGGATGCGACCTCGTCTTCGAACGGAAGGGATCAACTTCCCGGATCCCTTGGAAATATACATATTTTCGGGAACATAACAGACCCCTTCGGGTTTTTCAAGCACGAAATCGGGGAGGAATCGCGGCCCGGTACAGCCTCGCATCGCCCCGGATCCGGTACCCGATCACGCCGGCCGGAACGAGCAGGGAGTCCCCCCGCGAAAACAGGACCGCCCCTTCCCCGCCCCCGTGCAGAAACGCGCCTTCGCCCTCGAGACAGAGATGGATCTCCACACCCCGCTCCCCGGATCCCTCGAAATCGCGCTCGGGCCGCACCCGGATGCGGCCGAGCTGGAACTCGGCCGCGTCCGTGGGATAGACGGAAAGCCCCGGCCTGCCCGCCTCCGGCCGCAGGGTTTGGACCGTTTCCGAACGGAAGGATGCGACCCGGAGGAGCTCCGCCCGATCCACGGCCTTGGTTGTGAGACCGCCGCGGACCACGTTGTCCGAGCTCGCCATGATCTCGATGCCGGTGCCCCCCAGGTAGGCGTGCAGCTCGCCCGGGGCGACGCTCAGCGCCTCGCCCGGCTTCAGGGTCACCAGGTTCATGAGGACCGGGCCCAGGACCCCCGCATCCTCCGGGAACGCCGTCGCCAGCCGTCCGACCCAGGTCCGGGGCCCTTCTCCGTCGTCCGCAGGCCGGGTCCTCCGGAGGGCCTCTCGAATCAGGCCTCTTCGTCGTTCCCGGTCCAGCCCCAGGATCGTCCCCACGAAGGCCCGGAGCCCCTCCTCGTCGGGCCGGTCCCGCAGGGCACGGATCTCCCCGGCGAGCCCTTCCGGGACGATCTCCCCGAGGAGGGTCAGGATCCGGTCGATCGGCCGGAACCCCTTGAGGGCGTGAAACCGGGTGAGGGCGCACAGGAGCTCCGGCTTGTGTGACGCGTCCCGGTAGGAACGCGCCGGGTCGTCCAGGGCCAGGCCCTTCTCGTTCTCCCGGCGAAACCCGGTCCGGGCCTGTTCCGCGCCGGGATGGACCTGGATGGACAGGGGCTCGCGGGCCGCGAGGATCTTGAAGAGAAAGGGGAGCTTTCCGCGGAAGCCGCGGGCCGCCTCCGGCCCCAGGATCCCTTCCGGATCCTCTTCGACCATTCGATCCAGGGGGACCCACGACGCTCCCGTTCCGACCAGCGACGGGGCCGAGGGATGAGCGCCCATCCAGAGCTCGGCCATGGGCCGGCCCCTGGCGTCGTCATCGAGACCGAGGAGGTCCTGGATGGCCGAAAGGGAGCCCCAGGGGTACTCCTGAATCCGGTTTCTGAGAGGAAGGATCCGGTTCACGGGGCCCTACCCCCATCCGCCTCCGCTCGGAGGATCTCCCTGCGCCCCCGCTCTTCGTCCACGAAGTAGAGGAGGACGCCGCCGACCACGAACAGGAGGGCCACGGAGGTGATCCCCGCCCGGGAGGCCGTGTCCGCGCTGTAGCCGGCCCTGCGGACCAGGAGCCCGAACCCGCCCATCAGGGCAGGGCCGATCACCGCGGCGAACTTTCCCAGCATGTTGTAGAACCCGAAGTACTCCGCGGACTTGTCCTTCGGGATCATCCGGGCGTAGTAGGAGCGGCTGAGGGCCTGGATGCCGCCCTGAACCGTACCCACCACCGCGGCCAGCACGAAGAACTCCAGCTCCCTCTGAATGAAGGCCCCCCACACACAGACGAACAGGTAGACCGCCAGGGCCGCGTAGATGGCCTTCTTGGGGCCGATCCGACTCCCGGCCAACCCGAATGCGACGGCCGACGGGAACCCCACGAACTGGGTGATGAGGAGGGCCAGGATGAGGGCGTTGGAGTCGAACCCGATGGAGAGACCGTAGTCCACGGCCATGCGAATGATGGTGTCCACCCCGTCGATGTAAAACCAGTAGGCCGCCAGAAACAGGAGCAGGGTCCGGAGCCGGCGCACCTCCCGGAAGGTGCCCCGGAGCTGCCTCAATCCGGCGCCGACCATGGCGAACCCCGACTCCGGCCGCCGAAGCCGCGGCTCCTCCACGAACAGGAGCAGGGGCACGGTGAACAACGCCCACCAGGCCCCCACGGTGAGAAAGGCGAATCGGACGGCCTCCGAGGCGTCTGCAAACCCGAACGTCTCCGGCCGAAGGGTCATCCAGACATTGATCGCAAAGAGAATGCCGCCGCCCAGGTAGCCCAGGGCGAAGCCCAGCGAAGAGACCATGTCGAAGCGCTTCTCCGAGGACACGCCCGTGATCAGGGCGTCGTAGAAGATGTTCCCGCCGGAAAACCCCACGTTGCCGAACACGTAGCAGGCGATCGCCGCCACCCAGTTCCCCATGGACACCAGGTAGAGGGACGCGGTCATCAGGGCGCCCATGTAGGCGAAGAACGCGAGGAACCGCTTCTTCGCGCTCCCCCGGTCCGCGATGGCGCCGAGCACCGGCGCACAGAGGGCCACCACCACACCGGCCATGGAGTTGGCGAACCCCAGGCGGGCGGTGGACAAGGAGGTGTCCACCCCGACGCTCCAGTACTGCTTGAAGAAGATCGGGTAGAACCCGGCCATCACGGTGGTGGCGAAGGCCGAGTTGGCCCAGTCATACAGGCTCCAGCTCAGGACGGCTTTCCGTTGGTCCAGCGCCATCGGGTTCGGTCTCCTCTTTCTGCCGGGCTCGCTCAGCGAAGCCCGTCCCGTTTTCCCCTCAGCAGCCTCAGCAGGGACCCCATCTCCTCGGAACCCAGGACCCGGCAGAGCACGAAGTAGACCAGGGCCCCCAGACCCACCAGGCCGGCCAGGCCGAGGACGAGCTCACCCGGCCCCGTGCCGTCTCCGGGGTTCCACCGGACCCGGTAGACCCAGAAGAGCAGGGCGCTCATGGCGCCGGCGGAGACCAGGCTCACCCCCACGGAGCGCAGGAGGCGGCGCCCCTCCAGGCCGTGGATCCGGCTCCTCAGCACGAGGCCCAGGAAGAGGAGCTGGGCCGTGGAGGCGATGGACAGGGCCAGGGCCAGCCCGCCGTGCCTCAGCGGGCCCATGAGGGCCAGGCTGCATCCCACGTGGACCAGGAGCGCGAGAACGGCGGCCTTGACCGGAGTCCGGGTGTCCTGGAGCCCGTAGAACCCCGCCACGACCACGCGAATCCCCGAAAAGGCCCAGAGCCCGGCCGAGTAGAACACCAGGGCCTGGGCGGTCATCTCGGTGGACGTCGCCTGAAACATGCCCCGCTCGAACAGGACGCGTACGATCAGCGGCGCCAGCACCACGAGCCCCGCCATGGAGGGCAGGCTGATGAAGAAGACCAGCCGGAGTGCGTACCCGAGCGTGCCCCGGAAGGCGCGGAGCCCCTCCTCGGCGGCCTGGCGGGACAGGGAGGGGAGCGCGGCCGTGCTCACGGCGATGGCGAACACCCCCAGGGGGAACTGGACGACGCGGTCGGCGTAGTAGAGCCACGAAACGCTTCCCGGCGGCAGGAGCGAGGCCAGGAGCGTTCCGATGAACTGGTTGAGCTGGTACACGGCCGATCCGAAGACGGCCGGCAGCATCAGGCGGCCGACCCGGGCGACGGCCGGGTGCCCGGGCATCCAGCGCGGCCGGAGGGAGACCCCTTCCTTCAGGAGCGAGGGAACCTGGAGGAGGACCTGGAGCACCCCGCCGATGATCACGCCCACGGCCAGCCCCACCACGGGTTCCGAGAGCCGGGGGTGGAGCCAGTAGACGGTCCCGATGATGGCGAGGTTCAGAAAAACGGGCGCGGCCGCGGGCGCGGCGAAACGGCGCAGCGCGTTCAGGATGCCCATGAAAAGCGCCACCAGGCTGATCGAGAAGATGTAGGGAAAGGTGATCCGGGTGAGGAGGACCGTGAGCTCGTACCTGACACCGGCCGGGTCGAAGCCCGGGGCCTGAACGCGCACGATCCAGGGGGCGCCCAGGACGCCGAGGACCGTCACCACCGCCAGCAGCAGGGAGAGGATGGTGAGCGTCACCCGGGCCAGCTCGATCGCGTCCTCCCGGGACTTCTGCTGGAGGTACTCCGTGAACACCGGGATGAAGGCGATGCTGAGGGACCCTTCCGCGAACAGGCGGCGCAGGAGGTTGGGGATGCGAAAGGCCACGAAAAAAGCATCCGCAGCCATGCCGGCGCCGAAAAACCGGGCCACCACCATGTCGCGGACCAGACCCAGGATGCGGCTCAGGAGGGTGAAGAAGCCGACCGTGCCGGCGGCCCGGGCCACCCGCCGGTTCTCGGAGAGGCTCGGGTCGGGAGGGGTCACGTAGCGTCCCCCGGCCGGGATCGGTCCGTATGTTTAGGGGTTGACATCAGCAATCGGCATCCATTATAAAGGTAAATTCGGTTCGACCCGTTTCGCGGCACCGACGCTTCAACCATCAAGACACCAGGAGGATTGGAAAGTTGGCAAACCACAAGTCAGCGCTCAAGAGGGCCAGGCAGAGCGAGAATCGCAGGCTCCGCAACCGAGGATACAAGACCCGGGTCAAGAAGGCGGTGAAGGACGTCCGCGCCGCCGTCGCCGGGAACGAACCGGAGCAGGCCCGGGAGAACCTGAAGGCCGCCGTTTCCATCCTCCAGAAGACGGCCACCAAGGGGGTGATCAAGCAGGGGACGGCCTCCCGCAAGATCTCCCGCCTCACCCGCCAGGTTCACCGGATCTCCTCCTGAAGACGCCCCGAGCGCGCCCTTCCCCGTTCAGGGGGCAGGGCGCTCATCCGCTGCACAGCTCGACGAAGAGGGCCTCCAGGAGCGGGTTCGTCCGCGAACCCGTCTTCAGGCGCCCGTCCGCCTCGTAGATGGCGTGGAGCGCCCGCTCCAGCTCCTCCTCGGTCCAGTGCCCGCACTGGCCCAGCAGACGCCGGGCCGCGAAGGGCGGCACCGAGAGCTCCCGCGCGATCCCTTCGGCCGGCTCGCCCCCGGCGGCCAGGGACTTGGCCTGCCAGAGCAACCGCACCTGCCGGTTCAGCATGCCGAGGATGCCCAGGGAAGCCTCCCTCGGACCCTCCTCTTCCAGGAAACGCGCCAGCACGGAGAGGGTCCCGGCCGCGTCCTTGACCGACATCCGGTTCATGAGCTCGAAGATGGTGAAGCTCCGGCTGTGCACGGCCAGCTCCCGGACCTCGCCGGCCCCGACGCGCGCGCCCTCCCCGTGCCTGAGGCGAAGCTTCTCCAGCTCCCCGTGCAGATCGCGGAGGCGGTTTCCCACGACCTCCTGGAGCACGTCGCATCCCTCCCGATCCAGCCTCAGGCCCAGCTCCCCGGCCGTCCGCCGGATCCAGGCCCCCACCTGGTTCCCCTTCAGCTCGTCGAACGACACGGCCAGGCCGGCCTTTCGGATCGCCTTGTAGAAACGGGTGGTGAAGTTGGGCTTGGACGATGTGAAGATCAGGCACGTGGTCTCGGCGGGCTGCTCGAGGTAGGGGATCAGCCGGGCGAGCCGGTCCGCAGGGAGCAGCTCGGTGCGCCGGACCACGATGAGCCGGTTCGGGGCCATGAACGGCACGGAGCGGGCCCTTCCCGCGATCTCCTCCGGATCCAGCTTCTTGTCCGCGTACAGGATTTCCAGGTTGAAGTCCCGGGCCCCCTCGGGGATGAAGTCCGAGCGGACGCGGTCGAGGACGCGCTCCATGCGAAACTCGCCGGGACCGTGGAACAGGTAGAAGGGGTCCAGGCGCCCCTGCTCCAGGCGCTCGAGCACCACCTCGGGCTGAAGATCCCGGGACATCAGAACCGTTCCATGGTTTTCAGGTAGACCCGCTTGGCCAGACGGCCCGCGATCCGGCGGAGGGCTTCCCGCTGGTTGTATCTCGTTCGGAGCGGATCCGTGCCGACCTCGAACCTGGCCTCGTCCGTCAGCCCGTTGGCCTGCCAGACGGTCTTCCCCGTGGCGCGGTCCAGCAGCTTCGCGTCCAGCTCCACCCGGAGACGCCGGCTGTCGGTCACCGCGTAGGTCACGTCGTGCCCGTGGATCGTCCTGTGATCCAGGTCGTAGGTCAACGGGTCGGTCTGGATGTTCCGGACGTGCCCGACCAGGACCATCTTCGCGCTCTCCCTGGGAAGGATGGGAACCCCGGCGTGGCTGATGAACTCCTCCCGGATCACCCTGGTGAAATCCGGCTCGAAGGCGATTCTCGACGAGGTGCTGGTCATGAGCGGGATGGCCAGGCTTTCGACCGCCAGCCCCACAGGGCGGCCGTCCGCCCGGAGCCGGTACCCGCAAGCCGTCAGGGTCCCGAGAACCGCCAGGGCGACGAGCACGGCAGACAGGGTCGAAAGCGGTCGATGATGCATTTGGGTCATGGCCTTTCTCCATCGGTGCAGGCGCCGCCCTACACCACGACGTTGACGAGCTTGCCGGGAACGACGATCACCTTCTTCACGGGCTGGTCCCCGACGAACTTCCGGACCCGCTCGTCGGCGAGCGCCGCCTTCTCCAGCTCCTCGCGGCCGGCGTCCGTCCCCACCTCGATGCGGCTCCTGAGCTTCCCGTTCACCTGGAGCACCACGGTTCGGGTGTCCACCTTCAGGGCGCCGGGAAGATACCGGGGCCAGGGAACGGTCAGGAGGTTCTCCTCCCGGCCCAGCAGGCTCCAGAGCTCCTCCGTGATGTGGGGCACCACGGGTGAGAGCAGCACCACGGCGGCCTCCAGGGCCTCGCGGATCACGGGCCAACCATCCTTCCCCGGATCCGCGACTTCCCCCAGGATCCGGCTGACGTCGTTCATCAGCTCCATGACCGCGCTGATCGCCGTGTTGAAGTGAAACCGGTCCTCGATGTCCGCAGTCACCTTCCGAATGGTCTGGTGGGTCTTGCGGTGGAGGCTCCGAAACGGCTCCGCCGGTTCGCCTTCGCCGTCGTACACGGTGGAGCCCTTCAGCGCGTCCAGGTTGTCCGTCACGAGACGCCAGATTCGATTCAGGAACCGGTAGGACCCCTCCACGCCCTGCTCGCTCCACTCCAGGTCCCGCTCCGGCGGGGAGGCGAACAGGCAGAACATGCGCACGGTGTCCGCCCCGTACCGGTCCACCATCTCCTGGGGGTCGATCACGTTCCGCTTGGACTTGCTCATCTTCACCGTCCCCCCCAGGACCACCTCCTCGCCGCAACGCGCGCACCGGCCGTCCTTGGCCTCCTCCGGGAACAGGTACCCGTGGGCGGGGCACGACTGGGTCTCCTTGCAGACCATGCCCTGGGTGAGCAGATTGGTGAAGGGCTCGCTCACGTCCAGGTAGCCCAGGTCCCTGAGCACGCGCGTGTAGAAACGGGAGTAGAGCAGGTGCAGGATGGCATGCTCGATTCCTCCGATGTACTGGTCCACGGGCATCCAGTAGGAGACCCGCTTCGGGTCCAGCACCCCCTCCTGGTAGTCGGGGCAGGCGTACCGGTCGAAATACCAGGAGGACTCCACGAAGGTGTCCATGGTGTCCGTCTCCCGGCGGGCGCTCCCCGCGCAGCGCGGGCAGGCGGCCTCGTAAAACGAGGGCTCGAAGGGCAGCGGCGATCCCCCGTGGCTGCGCATCTCCACGTCCATGGGCAGGAGCACGGGGAGATCGTCCTCCGGCACCGGCACGGCTCCGCAGGTCTCGCAGTAGATGATCGGGATGGGGGCCCCCCAGTACCGCTGCCTGGAGATGTTCCAGTCCCTGAGCCGGTAGTTCACGGTCCGGTGCCCGATGGCCTCGCCCTCCAGCCACTCGGCGATGCGCTCCAGGGCCTCGAGGTTCCTCTGGCCGTTGAACGACCCGGAGTTGACCAGCCGGCCTTCCCCCTCGTAGGCCTCGGTCATGGTCTCCTCGTCCAGCTCCTCGCCCTCGGGCCGGATCACCACCCGGAGACGCAGGCCGTACTTGCGGGCGAAGTCGAAGTCGCGCTGGTCGTGGGCGGGGACGGCCATGATCGCGCCCGTGCCGTAGTCGAACAGGACGAAGTTGGCGACGAAGACGGGGATCTCCTCCCCCGTCGCCGGGTTGACGCAGTGGCGGCCGGTGAAGACGCCCTCCTTGACGGTGAAGTCCGCCGTGCGGATGTAGCTGTCCACCTTGAGGGTCCGGTCCACGAACTCCAGGACCTCCTGCTCCTGCTCCGTCCCGCGCACCAGGTCCCTGAGCATGGGGTGCTCCGGCGCGAAGCACATGAAGGTGGCCCCGAAGACCGTGTCCTGCCGGGTGGTGTACACCTCGACCACCTCCCGGGAGCCGGCCACGGGAAACCGGATGATCGCACCATAGCTCTTGCCGATCCAGTTCCGCTGCATGGTGAGGACCCGCTCGGGCCATCCCGGGAGCCGGTCGCACTGCTCGAGGATCTCCTCGGCATACGCCGTGATCTTGAAGAACCAGGAGTCCATCTCCTTCAGGACCACCTCCTGGTCGGGATGACGCCAGCAGCAGCCGTTTTCCACCTGCTCCTTGGCCAGCACGGTCTGGCACTTCTCGCACCAGTTCACGTGGGTCTTCTTCTTGTAGGCCAGACCCTTCTCGTACATCTTCAGGAAGACGAGCTGCTCCCAGCGGTAGTAGCCGGGGTCGCAGGTGGCCAGCTCCCGGGTCCAGTCGTAGCTGAACCCCATGCGCTTGAGCTGGGATCGCATATAGTCGATGTTCCGGTAGGTCCACTTGCCCGGGTGGGTGTCGTTCTCGATGGCCGCGTTCTCCGCGGGCAGCCCGAAGGCGTCCCATCCCATGGGGTGGAGGACGTTCTTTCCGCACATCCGTTGGTACCGGGCCACCACGTCGCCGATGGTGTAGTTCCGGACGTGGCCCATGTGGATCTTTCCGCTCGGATAGGGGAACATCTCGAGGAGATAGTACTTCTCCCTCCCGGGGTCCTCCCGCACCTCGAAGAGACCGCTCTCCTCCCACTGCTCCTGCCACTTTGTTTCCAGCTTCTGCGGATCGTACTTCATGATCACCCTGCATCCTCAGTGATTGACGGATTCGCAAAAACCCGCTCATCCGGTTCCGTTTCCGGCTAGGCCCCGACGGCCCGGCTCCGTTCCCGCTCGATCACCACGGAGAGATCGAACTCCGAGCCGAAACGGCTTCGCAGCCGATCGGCCACCGGGAGAAGCCCGCCGGAGAAGAAGCGCTCGATCGAAAAAACGATCTTGAGCACGTGGTCGGCGGACCCGCCGTAGGCCTCCAGATAAGGAGCGGCCAGGTTCTCGACCGACGCCTCGAGCCGGGCCGGGTAATCGGGCTCCTCCCCCTCACGAATGGGCACGTGGATGGCGAAATCGTTGATCCGCAAGCCCAGCAACACCCTGCCGGCGTCCGCGGTCCAATCGGCTGGAACGGGAGACCCCCGGTCCGACCCTTCGCCCAGGCCGCACAGGAGCAGCTTCTCGGCCCTGATCCTGCCTTCGGAAGCCACCAGCAGCTTCTCCCCGCGCTCCGCGGTCCAGAAGCCCGCCGCTTCCAGCCGTCCCAGGAGGCCGCCCATCTTGGCGTCGAGCCCCGAGAGCATCCCCTGGGTCAGAAACGTCTTGCGGAATACGAATGCCACGACCGCTTCGCACCAGAGGTTCTCCAGGGGTCGCTCGGAGAACCGAAAATCCAGTCTCATAAGCCTCGGGTTCCGCCGGTCCCCCCGGGCTGGCCGGGACGGATCCCTCCCGCCGGCACCCGGGAAAAACCGGTTCTCATCGGCGGGTTCACGTCGCCGAAAGGTTCAGCTGGTTGTAGACGTTGTCCAGAACGCCGTTGACGAAGGCCCCGGAGTCTGCGGCGCCGAAAATCTTTCCCACCTCGACCGCCTCGTCGATGGCGACCTTGGCCGGAACGTCGTTTCCGAACGCCACCTCGAAGGCGCCGATCCTCAGGATGTTTCGATCCACCCTGGACATGCGCTCCAGGCGCCAGTTTCTCGAGGCCTCCCGGATCATGCCGTCCAGCTCATCCCTATGCTCGCACACCCCCAGGACCAGACGCTTCGCGAACCCCCGCGCCTTGGGGGGCACGTCGAAGTTCGAACAGACGCGTTCGAACGCCTCTTCGGGGTCCCCCGGGGAGTACTCGAGTTGGTAAAGAACCTGCAGGGCCAGTACCCTGGCTCGATGCCTTCGTCCCATGCCCGGTCGGCGCTGAACGCCTACTCCGTCCCGTCGATGGCCCTGTTCAGGTGAACCATCTCCATGGCCGCCATGGCGGCGTCCCAACCCTTGTTGCCCGCCTTGGATCCGGCCCGTTCGATGGCCTGCTCCAGGTCGTCGGTCGTCAGGACGCCGAAGGAGACCGGCACGTTTCCTTCGAGGCCCACCTGGGCGATTCCCTTGCTCATCTCCGCCGCCACGTAGTCGAAGTGGGGCGTCGCCCCCCGGATCACCGCCCCGAGGCAGATCACCGCGTCGTACCGGTCGCTGTGGACGAGCTTTTTCGCCGTGAACGGAATCTCGAACGCCCCGGGGACCTTGACCAGTGAGATGCCGCCGTCGTCGGCGCCGTGCCGGGTCAGGGCGTCGATAGCGCCCTCGACCAGCTTCGACGAGATGAAGTCGTTGAACCGGCTCACCACGATGGCGAAACGCAACCCCTCCCCGGAAATCTTCCCCTCCAGCACATTCGGCATGTCCACCCCCCTTTCGAAGCATTCTCCGTCTCCCGCTTCCACGGGAATCACGGCCGGCGGATTCGCCGGACCCCGCCCCGCCGCTGGAAACGCTGTCGCCGATGGAAACGCCGAGGGCGGACCCCGGCGCTTCGGGCTTTCTGCGACTCCATCAGGTCTCCGGCACCCCGCCGATCTTCATCATGTGCCCGAGCTTCTGACATTTGGTCATGAGGTACTTCACGTTCTCCGGCCTGGGCTCGCATTCCAACGGCTCCCGCCCCGTGACCTCGAGACCGTATCCCTCCAGGCCCTTGAGCTTCTTGGGATTGTTCGTCATCAGCCGCATCTTTCGGACCCCGAGGGCCACCAGGATCTGGGCCCCCACCCCGTAGTCCCGCAGGTCGGGCTTGAACCCCAGCTCCTCGTTGGCCTCCACCGTGTCCCGCCCCTGATCCTGAAGGGCGTAGGCCTTCAGCTTGTTGGCGAGCCCGATGCCCCGGCCCTCCTGCTGAAGGTACAGGACGACCCCCAGGCCTTCCTGCTGAACCCGCTCCATCGCCGTCTCGAGCTGGGATCCGCAGTCGCATCGGTAGGAGCCGAACACGTCCCCGGTCAGGCACTGGGAGTGGACCCGCACCAGGACCTCCTTGTCGGGATCGATCTCCCCCTTGATCAGCGCCATGTGCTCGTAGTCGTCGATGTCGTTGACGAAGGCCACGGCCCTGAACTCGCCGAAGGGCGTCGGCAGGACCGTCTCTGCGGCCTCGTGAACGAACGACTCGTTGCGCATGCGATACTCGATGACGTCGGCCACCGTGGCGATCTTGAGCCCGTGCTCCTCCGCGAACCTTTCGAGATCGGGCATGCGCGCCATGGTGCCGTCTTCGTTCATGACCTCGCAGATGACGCCCGCCGGTTTGAGCCCCGCCAGCCTGGCCAGATCCACGGAACCCTCCGTCTGACCCGTGCGGAAAAGCACGCCTCCACGCCTCGCTCGGAGGGGGAACACGTGCCCCGGCTGAACGAGATCGTCCGGACCCGAGTCGTCGGCCACGGCGGTCAGGATGGTCCTGGCCCGGTCCGCAGCGGAGATTCCCGTGGTCACCCCCTGCCGCGCTTCGATGGACACGGTGAAGGCGGTCTTGTAAGGGGAACGATTTTCACTCACCATGAGGGGAAGCTGGAGGCGCTCGACGATGGTGTGGTCGAGGGAGAGGCAGATCAGTCCCCGGCCGTATCGGGCCATGAAGTTGATCGCCTCGGGGGTGACCATCTCCGCCGCCATGGTGAGGTCCCCCTCGTTCTCACGGTCCTCGTCGTCCACCAGAATGATCATCTTCCCCTGGTTCAAATCCTCCAGCGCGTCTTCGATTCTTGAAACCGGCATGGTCTTTTCGCTCCGCGACGCCTTCCGGAACCGTCGATCGGAACCGCTCCGTCACCGGCCCGTTCCGAAGGGTCGATGGGTTCTCGAAAAGCGACCTTCATTGTTTTCGGTTGACTGCGTCCCCATGATCGCTGCAGGGCGGAACAACGCGGGCCGATGAAGCGGGTCAGGATCGAATGAATCCGTGCTCGTGAAGGGTTTCGATGGATATGCTGGAAGGGCGTCGTTCCCCGCGGGGAGGGTCCTCCCTGGACAAGAGCTTCTCCACGTATTTCCCGATCAAGTCCGTCTCGATGTTCACCCGTTCGTCCGGTCCGGCCTCGAGCAGCGTCGTCTCGCGCCCGGTCTGGGGAATGACATTGACCTCGAAGTATCCTTCCCGGCACTGGTTCACCGTCAGGCTGACGCCGTCCACGGCGATGGACCCTTTCTCGATGATGTAGCGGGAAAGGGCGCGATCGATCTCGATCCCCAGCAGCCAGGAATCCCGCCGGGGCTCCTTCTTCGCAATCCGCCCCACCCCGTCCACGTGCCCGGCGACGAGGTGTCCTCCGAGACGATCCGACAGCCGGAGGGCCCGTTCCAGGTTGACCCGCTTTCCGGCCCTGAGGGCGCCCAGCGTGCTCCGGGAGACCGTCTCCGCCGAGACGTCCATCTCCAACACGCCCGCCCGCTCGCGGGTCACGGTCAGGCAGACCCCGTTCACGCAAAGGCTGTCCCCGATCCGGACCCGGTCCATGGCAAAGAGCGGGTTCACCGCGAGGACCATGTCCCCGCCGCTCACGACCGCTTTCCGAACCCGCCCCACGCCTTCCACCAGACCCGTGAACATGCCTTCTCCTGCGCTTCGAATCACCCGTGCCTCGGGTATCCCCGAATCAGCACGTCGTCTCCGAACCTCCTGACCCGGATCTTCTCGAGAACCAGGCAGTGGTCCATCCGCCCGGCGCCGGGTCCGGCCGCCACGGGAACCCCGTCGTTTCCCCCGAGCAGCTTCGGCGCCTTGAACACGTACGCCTTGTCGATCAACCGGGAGCGGATCATGGATCCCATGATCCCGGCCCCGCCCTCCACCAGGACGGACAGGATCCCCCGCTCTCCCAGGCGGTCCAGCAGAACGCCGAGGTCCAGACCCTCCGCACCGGCCGGACAGCGAAGGGCGGACACCCCCGTCAGGGCGGACAGGAACGCCAGCCTCGACTCCTCCACCTCCTCGCCCACCGCGACGAGGGTTTCGGCCGGCGAGTCCAGGCGGAAAACCGCCGCGTCCCCGGGCGTGCGCAATCGCGTGTCCACGATCACCCGGACCGGGTCCCGGCCCCGGCGGCCGGCGGGCCGCGCCGTCAGCGACGGATCGTCCGCGAGCACGGTCCCCACGCCCACCAGGACGGCGTCGCATCGGTCCCTGAGCCGGTGGACGAATCGCCTGGACCGCTCGTTCGTCACCCAGCGGGAGTGTCCGGTGGCCGTGGCGGTCCACCCGTCCAGGGTGGAGGCCGTCTTGGCGATCACGAAGGGACGCCCCGTGAGGACGTGCTTGACGAACGCCTCGTTCAAGGTCCGGCACGCCTCCTCGAGGACACCGGTCCGAACCTCGACACCCATCTCCTCGAGCCGGGCGCACCCTCCGCCGGCCACGTTCGGGTTGGGATCCGGCATCCCCACCACCACCCGCCGGAGGCCGCTTTCCAGCACGGCCCGCGTGCAGGGCGGAGTCCGGCCGGCATGGTTGCACGGCTCCAGGGTCACGTAGAGGGCGTCGCCGGGCGCGGCCCGCCCCCCCAGCGCGCGGATGGCCTCCACCTCGGCGTGGGGCCCCCCGGCCTTGCGATGGTACCCGGTCGCGACGATCCGGCCGTCCCGCACGATCACCGCGCCCACGGCCGGGTTCGGGGACGTGCGACCCAAACCCTTCCGCGCGTGGCGAAGGGCCTCCCGCATGAACCGCTCGTCTTCCAGCTCGGCCATCTACTCCGCCGCGTCTTCCTTGCGGGCCTTCAGAATTCCTTCCAGCTCGGACATGAACTCGTTGATGTCCCTGAACTGCCGGTACACCGAGGCGAACCGGACGTAGGCGACCTCGTCCCACTCCTTCAGGCTGGTGATGACCTTCTCCCCGATCTCCTCGCTGTCGATCTCCTTCCTGCCCAGCTCCTGGAAGTAGACCTCGAGCTGGTCCACGAACTCCTCCATGCGCGGAACGCTGACCGGCCGCTTCTGGCAGGCCTTGCGAATGCCGGAGATGATCTTTTCGCGGTTGAAGGGCTCCCGCCGCCCGTCCTTCTTGATCACCATCGGGAGGACCTCTTCGAGCTTCTCGTAGGTCGTGAAGCGCCTGGAGCAACCGAGGCACTCACGGCGGCGGCGGATGGTCCGGCCGTCCTTGCTCAGCCTGGAGTCGATCACCTTGTTGTCGATCTCTGTACAGTAAGGGCACCTCACGGGTTCAACCTCTCCACTTGAATTCCGGCCTCTTCGAAGAGTTCTTCGGACAGCGCGTCGTCATACCCCTCGGCGTAGTAGACCTTCCGAATGCCCGCATTGATGAGCATTTTGGAACATATCACACACGGCATGTTGGTACAATACAGGTCGGCCCCCCGGATGGAGAACCCGTGATAGGCCGCCTGGATGATGGCGTTCTGCTCGGCGTGGAGTCCCCGGCAGAGCTCGTGGCGGGTGCCCGACGGGACGGAGGAGTCCTGCCGCACACAGCCCACCTCCTCGCAGTGCTTCAGACCCGAGGGAGCCCCGTTGTATCCGGTCGAGAGGATGCGTTTGTCCTTGACCAGGATCGCCCCCACGGAACGCCGGAGGCAGGTGGAACGCATGGCCACCATCCGTGAGATGGACATGAAGTAGTCGGGCCAGCCGGGTCTGGGCAAGGTCCCCTCCTCTCTTCCTTTGGCTCGCTTTCGGGTTCCGGCGGATTCGGGAAGCCCCGCTGGCCGGCCGCGGGAAAAGCCGCGCCCGTTGGGGTGCGGAGAGCGGATCTCGAGGTTCCGGGCCTTTTGCGGCCCCGCCGGGTCTCAGGCCGTTCCCGCCGAAAGGCCTTCGTAGACGGGGAATCGCTCGCAGAGTCGTTCCACCTCGATCCGGACCCCGTCCAGAGCCGCCTCGTCCTCCGGGCGGGACAACCCTTTGGCGATGAGGTCCGCGACAGCCTCCATTTCCGGTTCCTTCATGCCCCTCGTGGTGAGGGCCGGCGTCCCCAGCCGCAGGCCGCTGGTCACGCGCGGGCCCTTCTTGTCGAAGGGGACCGCATTCTTGTTGGCCACGATGCCCGCCCGTCCGAGGGCCCTTTCCGCCTCGGCCCCGCTCATGCCGTCCGGACCCAGATCCACCAGGAGCAAATGGTTGTCCGTGCCGCCGCTCACCAGCCGGTACCCGCTGCCGGTCAGGGCGTCGGCCAGCGTCCGGGCGTTGACCACCACCTGGCGCTGGTAGGCACCGAAGGCCGGATCCAGCGCCTCCCGGAAGGAGACCGCCTTGGCGGCGATCACGTGCATCAGGGGTCCCCCCTGGGTTCCCGGAAACACGCCCTTGTCCAGCCGGCGGGCGTGCTCCTCCCCGCTCAGGATGATCCCCCCGCGAGGCCCCCGCAGGGTCTTGTGGGTGGTGGAGGTGACCACGTCGGCCCATCCCACGGGGGAGGGATGGAGCTCTGCGGCCACGAGCCCCGCGATGTGGGCAATGTCCGCCAGGAGCACGGCACCGGCTTCGCGGGCGATCTCGTGAAATCTCCGAAAATCGATGATCCGGGGATAGGCGCTGGCGCCGGCGATGATCATGCGGGGCCTGTGCTTCAGGGCCAGCTCCCGGACCTTTGCGTAGTCGATGCGATGGCTGTCCGGGTCCACGCCGTAGGGCACGGCCCGGTACACCTGTCCGGAAAAGCTGACCGGGCTGCCGTGGGTCAAATGCCCGCCGTGGGAGAGGTCCATGCCCAGGATCGTGTCGCCGGGCTGGAGAAAGGCGAGGTAGGCCGCCATGTTCGCCTGGGAACCGGAGTGGGGCTGGACATTGGCGTAGGAGGTGCGGAACAGACGCCTCGCGCGCTCCACCGCCAGCATCTCGATCCGGTCCACGTGCTCGCAGCCGCCGTAGTATCTCGCCGCGGGGTACCCTTCCGCGTACTTGTTCGTGAGAACGGAGGCCTGCGCCTCCATCACGGCCCGGGAGGCGTAGTTTTCCGATGCGATCATCACGAGGTTTCGCCTCTCGCGCTGAAGCTCCGCCTCGATCGCGCCGAGCAGCTCCCTGTCTCCGGTTTCCAGCGTCATGTCGGCTCCGTTCCGGACCGGCCTTCCCGCGATCCGCCGGGGCAACCCGTCGAGAGGCCCTCCGTCCGGGCATGTGGAACGCTCACACCTCGATCTGATCCACGCGCCTCCGGTGGCGCCCCCCTTCGAACCCGGTGTCGAGAAAGGTGTCCACGATCTCCAGGGCGAGGTCCACCCCCGTGACCCTGCCTCCGAGCGCCAGGATGTTCGCATCGTTGTGGCGCCGGCACATCCGGGCCGAAAAGAGGTTGTGGCAGAGCGCGGCCCGCACACCACGGTGCCGGTTGGCCGCCATGGACATGCCCAGCCCCGAACCGCAGACCAGGATGCCGACGGGGTACTCCCCGGCTGAAACCGCTCCCGCCACCCGGTGTGCGATCCGGGGGTAGTCGCACGAGTCGGTTCCGAACACGCCGAGGTCGACGACCCGGTGCCGGCCCGCCCGCTCCAGGTGGGCCCTGCAGGTCTCTTTCAGGGCGAACCCGGCATGATCGCAGCCGATCACGATGTCCACCGTTTTTCTCCTTTCGAGGGCCCGGCCGCATCCGACGGGCGGGACCGGGGAGGTCGGGCCGGAGCATTCGGGCGTGTCGGGAGGACGGCTCCGGTTCGGAACGAGGGGCCGCAGACCCTTTCCCGAAGGACCACCGGGATCGCTCGCCCGGAATCCCTTACGTTTCTTCGTAGGCCTGGAGCAGGAGCGTCCCGTTGGTTCCGCCGAAGCCGAAGGAGTTCGACAGGGCGCTTCTGACCTTCCCCTGCCTCGCCGTGTTGGGCACGTAATCCAGATCGCAGTCCGGATCGGGGGTCTCGTAGTTGACCGTGGGAGGAATGACGCCGTTCTTGATGGTCAGGGTGGTGTATATCGCCTCCACACCGCCCGCTCCTCCCAGAAGGTGCCCGGTCATGGACTTGGTGGAGCTGACGGGAAGCCGGTAGGCGTGATCCCCGAACACCGCCTTGATGGCCCTGGTCTCGGAATCGTCGTTCAGCTTGGTGGACGTGCCGTGGGCGTTGATGTAGTCGATCTGCCCGGGCCTCAGGCCGGCGTCCTCGAGGGCCATCTTCATGCAGTTGATCGCCCCCACGCCTTCGGGGTCCGGCGCGCTCACGTGGTACGCGTCCCCGGACAGACCGTAGCCGGTGACCTCCGCATAGATCTTTGCACCGCGCTCCAGGGCCGAGTCCAGGGACTCCAGGAGAAGGATCCCGGCGCCCTCCCCCATGATGAATCCGTCCCGGTCCAGGTCGAAGGGCCGGCTTGCGCGTTCGGGCTCGTCGTTCCGGATGGAAAGCGCCTTCATCGAGCAGAACCCCGCCAGGGCCAGCGGGGTCACCACCGCCTCGGAGCCTCCGGTGATCATGGCGTCGGCGATTCCTTCGCGAATCAGGCGGAACGACTCCCCGACGGCGTGGGTGCTCGCCGCGCAGGCGGTTTCAATGGACAGGTTCGGTCCCTTCGCCCCGTACTCGATCGCAATCTGCCCGGGGGCCATGTTGGCGATGATGCCCGGAATGAAGAACGGGCTGACCCGCTTGGGGCCCTTTTCGTGGAGCACCTGGTGGTAGCGCTCCAGCATGCTCAGCCCCCCCAGCCCGGATCCGGTCAGGCACCCCACCCGGGGGGCGTTCTCTTTCGTGATCGAGAACCCCGAGTCCTCCATGGCCATGCGGGCCGAGGCCACGGCGTAGTGCACGAAGATGTCGAACCGCCGGACCTGCTGCTTGTCCATGAAGTCCTCGGAGCGGAAGTCCGGAACCTCACCGGCGATCCGGCTCGGGAACGGGGACGGGTCGAACTTTTCGATGCGCCGGATCCCGCTCCTCCCGGCGCAGACCGCTTCCCAGTTCTTCTCCACCCCGGTACCCAGGGGCGTCACCATCCCGAGGCCCGTCACGACGACACGCCTTCTCATGTCAAACAGCTCCTTCCATCGATCCGTCTCGGCGGGATTCGCCTGGGACTTCCCGCTCGATGTTTCCTCCCCTACTGACCCTTGGCCTTCTTGATGTAATCGACCACGTCCTGGACCGTTGCGATCTTCTCGGCATCCTCGTCGGGAATGGAGAGATCGAACTCCTCTTCCATGGCCATGATCAGCTCCACCTGATCGAGCGAGTCCGCACCCAGATCGTCCACGAACGAAGCCTCGGGCACCACGTCTTCCTCGGCCACGTTCAGCTGCTCGCAGATGATGCTCTTGACCTTCGCCTCGATGTCCGCCATGAATCCTTTCCTCCTTGTGCCGATTTTCCAAACGTTTCGGTAAACCCCGCGTCCGCCGACGATCGTCCTTGGAGCTCACATGAACATGCCGCCGTTCACGTGAATCGTCTGGCCCGTGACATAGGAGGCCGCGTCCGAACAGAGCCAGTACACCGCCTCGGCGACGTCGTCCGGTTCCCCGATCCTCCCCAGGGGGATCTGCTGCATGAAAGCGTCTTTGACCTTCTGTGGAAGCCCGTCGGTCATCTCCGTGGCCACGAAACCCGGAGCCACGGCGTTCACCGTGATCCCGCGCGGCGCAACCTCGCGGGCCACCGACTTGGTGAATCCGAGGATGCCGGCCTTGGACGCGGCGTAGTTCGCCTGCCCGGCGTTCCCGATCTGCCCCACCACGGAGGAGATGCTGACGATTCTTCCCCGCCTCTGCTTCATCATGGGCTGGACGACGGCGCGCGTGCAGTTGAAGACGCTCTTGAGGTTCACTGCAAGCACGGCGTCCCAGTCCTCCTCCGACATCCTCATGAGCAGCGTGTCCCGGGTGATTCCCGCGTTGTTCACCAGGAGGTCCACCCGGCCGTGCCGATCCATCACATCCTCGAAAAGCAGCGCTACGTCGTCCCTGGAGGAGACGTCGACCCGCCGCCCTTCGGCCTCCGCTCCCAGCTCGGCCGCCAGGCCCGCGGTCTCCTCCACCGCAACATCGTCCGCATCGTAGTGAACGAGGACGAGCCTTGCCTTCTCGCGGGCGAACTTCAAGGCAACCGCCCTTCCGATGCCCTTGGATCCTCCCGTGATCACCGCAACGCGCTCAGCCGCTTCCATCCGTCCTGTCTCCCGATCATCTCCCCGCACGCCGCCCGGCCCTCAATGGCCGACGGCCTCGGGACATCCGGCCGGCCTCCGGTCGAACTCCGCCATACGAAGCGCCAGCTTTTCCTGGAAGCCGCCCCGCACGTACTCGGCCGCTCTCTTCACCCCGTTTTTGACGGCCCGGGGGGAAGCGCTTCCGTGACAGACGATACCGACGCCGTTGATGCCCAGGATGGGCGCTCCCCCGTAGGTTTCGTGATCCAGTGTCTTGAAGAGCCTTTGGAGCCGGCCCCTGCCCGCCCGAAGCCCCGGGTTCCCGTGAAAGATGCTCAGGATCTCCTTTTCGACCATCCCGGCCAGGGTCCGAGACATGCCTTCCGCCACCTTGAGCGCCACGTTTCCCACGAAGCCGTCGCAGACGATGATCTGGACGTCCCCGGAAAAGAGGTCGCCGCCTTCCACGTTTCCCACGAAGTTGAGCGGGCTCCGCTCGAGCAGGGCGTGGGTCTTCCGCACCTGCTCGTTGCCTTTCTCGCCCTCCTCACCGATGCTCAAGAGCCCCACCGCGGGGTTCTCCATTCCGAGGCATGCCGTGGCAAAGGCCTGGGCCATCGCTCCGAACTGGACCAGATGCGCAGGCCGGCAGTCCACGTTGGCGCCCACGTCGATGAGGATGACCTCCCCGGATCGACCGGGGAGGATGCTCGCAAGGGCCGGGCGATCCACACCGCCGACCTTGCCCAGGACCAGCAGGCCCGCGGCGAAGGTCGCTCCCGAGTTTCCCGCACTCACCACCGCGTCGGCCCTTCCCTCCTTGACCAGCTCAAAGGCCACGCGGACCGAGGCGTCGGGTTTGCGGCGGATCGCCTTCAAAGGCGGCTCGTCCATGCGCACGACCTGGTTGCAGGGAACGATCTCGTACGGTGCGTCTTGGTCACAGCCCTTCAGGGCCGTCCGAATCGCGCGCTCGTCTCCCACGAGGGTGACCGGTGTGCCGGTTTCGCCGGCGGCCAGCAAAGCGCCCTCCACCACCACGTCAGGGGCGTGATCTCCCCCCATGGCGTCCACCGCGATGTTCATCTCAGGACTCTTCGACCTGAACGATCGCCTTTCCCTTGTAGACCCCGCAGTGGGGGCAGAGCCGGTGCGGCAGTACGGGTTCGTGGCACTGCGGGCACTCGGTCACGCCCGGCAGCTCGACGTGATGATGCGACCGCCTCGTGTCCCTCTTCGACTTGGATTTTCTTCTCTTGGGTACGGCCATGGCTACTCCTGTTCTCCTTTGAGTGTCAACGCCTGGAGCTTTCGAAAGGCCGGATGGCCCGGCTCGGAGGCGCAATCACACGCTCCTTCGTTCAGGTCGGCCCCGCACCCGGCGCAGAGCCCCTTGCAGTCTTCCCTGCACAGGCTCTTCATGGGCAGATCCAGGAGCAGCTGCTTACGCAGGAGCTCCGGGACGTCGATCTCCTCCCCCGGCGTGATCTCCACCTCGAGGTCCTCGTCCTCGAGCTCGACCTCGGCTTCCGTATCCACGTCCTTCGGAAGGATCAGGAAGGTCCGAAACCGGGAGTCCACATCCCGCTCGAACGCCGTCAGGCACCGGTCGCATCGAACCCGGATCCGTCCCTGGACTCGCCCGTCCAGGTTGATCTTGCGCCCTGCACGCTGGATGCCGGCCTCGAACGCCATCGGGCCGACCGGAGCGACGGGGTCCTCCTCTTCCTCGACGGGCCGCCAATCCTCGGGGTCGATGCGGAATCGATGATGCTCACCTGTTTCGGGTATGGTTCTCAGGTCGATCCGTTTCATGGGTACGCCCACCAAAGTGTAACGAATTCAACTCCTTCCAAGCTTAAAGTAAATGAACAACTATATATCACGCGGTCTGTTTGTCAAGAAAATTTGATTCTGCGGCTGGCCGGGTTTTTGCAAGGATGCATCTGCTCGAACGGGGAACATCCGAACCGGCCCGTTCCCAGGGACGGCCTTCCGGGGGAAACCGAACGATTTGGGCCGCTGTCTGGGGGTCAACCCCTTGATTTTTCATTTTTCTTGACAAAAAACCCCCAACCGGTCCATGATCGGGACCGGTTCCTTGTGCAGCATGTCGACTCTCGGGGTGATGGTTCCATGTGGAGATACCGGGAAAGGCTGAGTTACACAGAGAAGCTGAGAAGATCACTGTATGAAGTGCTTCGCGACGCGCTCGAAGTGAAGCTCATGAAGATCTCGTTGATCGACTCCTTCTACAAGCACGTCCGGAACGGCGTGGAGTACCGATTCCCGGACAAGAGCGAGCTCAAGCCCAAATCGAAGCGCATGGAGCAGGAATCCGACCTGTTCAACACCTTCATCGTGCTGTACTGTGAGGGCACCCTCCCTCCCGAGCTCAAGAACCACATCCGGTTCTTTCCCGAGAACCGGGTCGTCAAGAAAAACATGGAGCATCTGGCCGTCTTCAGGACCCGGAAGAAGTTCCATTTGAATCTCCGGCACTTCGAAAAACCGGCGTTCTTCGACTTCACGGAGAAGCTCCTCCACGTGGACTACGCCGTCCTGATCCAGCAGGACCCCACCGTCCGGAAGAAGAACCGATACGCCCTGACCCATTTCCACGTGAAGATCGACTGGCCCATCGCCGACGCCGCGGAGGATCTGGCCCGGTGGCTTCGTTACACCCAGGCCAACCTCTACGAGAACGGCGACCACACGGGCCACATCCTCCAGAACAAGCTCTTCGAGTACTACGGCACGCACCACAGCGTGGGCGGGCGCCGTACGGCCGCCCTGATCGCGGCCCAGCTCCTCCGAAAGACGGACTTTCTCAGCACGGTGTACGCCTCCAGCTCCGAGAGCCGATCCATGATCAAGTACTCCGAGCGCGGGGTGTCGAGGTTCTTCCTGATCCGTCTCACCGGGAAGGAGATCCAGGCCCTCGCGAAGAAGGAGGGAATGGATCCCGACGCCTTCACGGCCACCTATCTCTACACGGCGGACGGCACCTACGTGGGCATCTCCGAGGCGGTGTACGACTACACCGTCCACTCCCGCCCCCCAGAGGACGGCAAGCTCAGGAAGCTCAGGCCCGCCTACAACTGGCTGAAGCTCGCGGACGAGTTCCTCCATCCCAGGCCCGACTCCCCGAACGCCGGACCGATCAACTACAGCTGGGTCTACGCCAGCGAGTAGGCGTTCCTCGGTGGCCGTCACCGGAGGGACCAGAGGTCCCGCCTCCGATGCCGGGCAATCCGGTAGAACCCGTCCTCCTCGGTCTCGACTCGAAACTCGTCGAAATCCGGCGTGCGGCGCCTCTCCAGGATTCTACGGACGCGTATCCTTTTCCCGTCCAGCCTGAAGGCCACGGGACGTTCGTTTCCCCGGTACCCGCTGTACGCCTCGACCGGAACGATTTTTCCTCGGTGCTCCTCTTCCAAAGGCCCGACCTCCCGGTCCACGGGTTCCCTTCCCCGATCACAGTCTACTCCTTTGAGGCCGGTACGCAACCCCGCTCTCGCCCCATCCTCCCGCAACGGTTTCTCCCTCTCCCGATTCGTCACGATTTTGACGATCTCCACCGCCCAGACCTCGCCCTCGAGACCTTCGCAGGCCTTCCCCGTCTCCCCGGTGCCCGCCGGGAGATTTCCCAAACGTCCATGACCGGCGTCCGGTCACCCCCGCTGATGAAAACGGGTGTCGCAGGGCGGGGTTTTACACCCCGCCGTGCTTGTCGCAAGCCTTGCGGCGGCATGTGAAATGCCGCCCTGCGCCCGGCCCGTCGAGGGGCGGTATGAGCGCGTCTAAGGTGGCACATTTATTGCTGTACAGCCAGGGGACGGACGTCCAGCCGCCGCGGTCCGGGGCGTCGCGCGGACGTTTTCGAAAGCCGCGGACCGCACGGGAGCCCCATGAGCACGCCATACGACGAAAACACGATCAACGAGTTTGTCGCGGAAAACCGGGACCATCTCGAAGAGATCGAACCGGATCTCCTCGCCATGGAGCAGGGGGAGAGAGAAGCCGATCCCGAAATCGTCAACCGCGTGTTCCGCGCCATTCACAGCATCAAGGGATCCTCGGGCTTCTTTCGGTTCACGGCGATCAAGGAGCTCAGCCACGTCATGGAAAGCGTGCTCATGCGCTTTCGCGAGGGAAGGCTTTCCCCCGACTCCTCCGGAATCGACGCCCTCCTCGGCGGGGTGGACAAGCTGCGCATCATGTTCGCGGATGTGGAGAAGAGCGACCTGGTCGCCTACCGGGACGAGCTCGAGCGGCTCAACGCCATTCTGGAGCCGCCGGACCGCCTACCGTCCGAGGAGGCCGCCCATGAGGGCGGTACGGCGACCGACGGATCTGCGACCTCCGGCCCCGCTCTCGACGGGCCGCTCGATCGGGCCGTCCGCGACGCCCTCGAGGAAGGACTCTACGTCTACGCCATCCAATGGTCCGACGAAGACGAGCCCGGAAGCCCGCCCGACCTGGAGGGCCGGATGGCCGACTACGGCCAATGCCTCGGCCGAAGCGGCGCCGATCCGGAGACCGGCAGGCCCGGCTTCCTGTTCGCCACGGTCATGGAAACCGATCTGCTTTGCGAGGCCCTCGGCGTGGGTGAAGATCGGGTCACCCCCCTGGTCGTGGGCTCGTCGGGTCCCGCCGGTGAAGAGGCCGTTTCCCCTCCACCGGAAGCCGAGGAGTCGCCCCCCGCTCCTCCCGCACCGGACGCTCCGTCCGAGCCCACCCCTCCCAGGGCCTCCGACGACGCCGACAAAGGGCACTACGAGACGATCCGGGTTCCCGTCGAAATGATCGACAGGCTGATGAACCTCGCCGGGGAGCTGGTCCTGGGCCGAAATCAGCTGCGCCGGGAGCTGGACGAGGCCGCGCGCACCAACCCGAGGCTCGCTCCCCTGATCCAGAACGTGGACGTGGTGACGAGCGAGGTTCAGGAGCGGATCGTCCAGATGCGCATGCAGCCGATGGGAAACCTGTTCAACAAGTTCAGCCGCCTCGTCCGCGACACCTCCAGGCGACTTCACAAGGAGGTGGACGTCATCTTCGAGGGCCGGGAGGTCGAGCTGGACAAGACCATCCTGGAGGGACTGTCGGACCCCATCATCCACCTGCTCCGAAACGGGCTCGACCACGGAATCGAACCACCCGGGATCCGTGAAGCCGCCGGGAAGCCGCGCAGGGGGACCCTTCACCTCCGCGCCTTTCACGAGGGCGGGCAGGTGAACATCACCGTCCGGGATGACGGACGCGGCATCGACGCGGGAAAGGTGGCGGAAAAGGCGATCGGCCAGGGACTCCTCACCGCCGAGGGGGCGGCGGGCATGAGCAGGAAGGAGAAGATCAACCTGGTCTTCACACCGGGCTTTTCGACTGCGGACGCTGTTTCGGAGATCTCCGGACGCGGGGTCGGGATGGACGTGGTGAAGACCAACATCGAAAAGCTCGGCGGGCACATCGAGATCGGCAGCGTGGAGGGGAAGGGTTCGTCCGTGCAGATCAGGCTGCCCTTGACCCTGGCCATCATCCCCTCCCTCATCGTCGGGGCCGAGGGGCATCGCTTCGCCATCCCTCAGGCCAATGTCAAGGAGCTCGTTTGCGTCCGGGCCGGTGACGTCGCCCAGGAGATCGAGGAGGTGGCCGGGGCGGAGGTGCTGCGAATACGCGGAAGCCTTCTGCCCGTCGTCCGCCTTGCGGACGTCCTCGATCTCGAGCGTTCGTTCATCCATCCTGCTACGGGAGAGGCCATGCCGGACCGGCGGCATCGCCTGCGCGATCGGAGGAGCCTCGGGGGGGACGGGTCCGTCTCCTCCGGCGAGGAGGCGGAGAAGCGCAGAAAAAGGGCGGACAGGCGCCAGAGCTGGCACAGCGACCTGTACGTCGTGGTGCTCAAGCTCGGCGGGAACCGGTTCGGGCTGTGCGTCGACCGGCTCTTCGACACCGAGGAGATCGTGGTCAAGCCTCTGTCCGATCACCTCGAGGGCGTCCACTGCTTCGCGGGTGCGACCATCATGGGGGACGGCAAGGTGGCCATGATCCTGGACGCCGCCGGGATCGCAGACCGGCAGCAGCTCCGCTTCAACGAGGTCGGTGCGGAGGAACGAAGGCGCAGAGACGCGGAGGAAGCCCGGAGGGAAACCGAGGCCGGGAGCCGCCGCTCCGTTCTCCTGTTCAACGGCGAGCTGGAAGAATCCTTCGCCCTGCCCCTGGAGCAGGTCTCCCGACTGGAGAAGGTGACCCCCGAGGCCGTCCACCGCGTCGGGGAGCGGGAGTTCGTGGATTATCGGGGGGAAGGCCTCCCGCTGATCCGGCTGGAGCAGGTTCTCCCCGTCTCCCCCCTCAACGGGGGACTGGAGGAGCTGTATGTCATCGTCCCGAAATCCGCCCGGCAACCGGCCGGGATCCTGGCCTCGCGAATCCTGGACACCGTGGAAACGTCCGTGCCCGTACCCGATCACAACCGTCCGACCCCGGGCCTCCTGGGCAGCTCCTTCCTCGACGGGCGCATGACGCTCTTTCTGGATCTGGAGGGTCTCCTGTCCCTTTTCGAAGGCCGCAGGACGCCGGTGAAGGAGGCGGCCGTGCAGGGAGGGTCGCAATGACCTCCAGGCAGTTCGTGACGTTCCGAATCGACGAGCATCTCGTGGGAATCGACATCCTGAAGGTGCGGGAGATCAACCGCATACTGGAAATCACGCCGGTGCAGCAGGCACCGGCCTATGTTCGGGGACTCGTGAATCTTCGCGGGCAGACCGTCACGGTCTTCGATCTCGGGGTCCGGCTCGGCCTCTCCCCCAGGGTCGTCACCGGAACCAGCCACAACGTGATCCTCAAACCGGAGGCTGTCGGCCTCCTGGTGGACAGGATCGGAGACGTGGAGGAAGCCGAAGAGACGGCCGTCGAGCCCCCCCCGGCCAACCTCAACGGCATCGGAGCCGGGTTCATCGAATGCGTGGTCCGCTTGAAGGACGAGCTGGTTCTCGTCCTTTCCCCGGAAAAAATCCTGGAAACGACGAAGGGCAAGGGGGAGCTCACATGAACGGCGAGGTCTTCGGGAACATGAAGCTCAGGAGCAAAATCATGCTCGTGGTCGGAACCGCCGTGATCCTCTCCACAGCCGTGGTGGGAGGCTTCACCCTCCACGGCGCCCTCCGGAGGGGGGCGGCCGACATCGAGGCCACGGAGACGGCCGGGATGTCCCGGCTCCGGACCCAGATGGAGGACATGGTGAACGCTTCCTACCAGACCATGGAAAAGACCTACGACCGTTCGGTGACGGCGGAAGCCGTCAAGGAGCGATACGGGCCCGCGCTGCGCTCCTTCGTGGACATCCCCTTCGCCACGCTCCGGAGCGAGGACAGGGGCCTTCAGCTCCCGGACGACATGCGCGAAACGGTCCGGAACGCCCTGATCGAGGCGGCCAAGCTCCGGGCCGCGGAGTCGATCAGGTCCATGCGTTTCGGCTCGCGGGGCCACTTCTGGATCATCGACACCTCCCGGAACATGATCATGCACCCGGTGCTCACGGAGCTGGAAGGACGCGACATGTCCGGCTTCTCCCACAACGGCCGGAGGGTCGCCACGGAAGGTGCGAACGCTCCCCTCTTCGAGGAGATCACCCGCATCGCCCTGGATCGGCCCGACTCCGGGGGGTTGGCGGTCCACGACTGGCCCGAACCCGGGAGCACGGGACGGTGGGTGCGCAAGCTCTCCTTTGTCAAGCTGTTCGAACCGTGGGGATGGGTCCTCGGGGTGGGTATGTTCGTGGACAAGGTGGAGGAGGACGCCCGGGAGCAGGTTCGGGATTTCGTGCGGGGCGTGCAGTATGGCGGGGACAACCGTCTCTTCCTCCTGGACGGGGAGGGAGCCCCCCTCCTTCACGGAGCCGGCGACGCCCCCGCCTCGCGAGGCGGGAGCCTCCCGAAGGAGATGTTGAAACAGGTCGCGGAAAGGGGTCAGGCGTTCATGATCCACGAAGGCGCGACCGATGAGCAGGGGAAGGGGGTGGAAAAGGCCGCTTACGCCCGGCTCTTCGAACCTTGGAGCTGGATTGTCGGCACGTCGGTGGAGCTGGACGGCCTGCACGCCCGGATCGCCGAAGAGCAGCGGGATCTCCGGGCGGCACTCCGACGTCAAATTTTTGTCGTTATCGCTTCCACCGTCGGCTCCGTGGCGATGGTCCTGGCGCTGGCCCTGCTCATGACGTCCCGCTTTGTCGAACGCCCCCTGCACCAGACGGTGCACGGGCTCCAGAAGATCGCCCGGGGGGACCTCACACGGAGGCTCCCCAAAGGCGGCTCGGACGAGATCGGCGATCTGGCTGCGGGCTTCAACGCGGCCGCGGAACGACTCCAGGAAATCTTCCGGGGACTCGCCCGGACGAGCGACACCGTCGCCGGCGCCTCCGACGCCCTCAACGGATCCTCCGAGGCGCTGGCCCTCCAGTCCTCGGAAATGGGCGTCACGTTCGGCAAGGTGGCCGAAGCCACCCGGAGAACGAATGTGAGCATCAAGAGCATGGCCGCCGCGGCCGAGGAGGTCAGCACCCGGATCGACGCCGTCTCCTCCTCGTCGAAGGAGGTGTCGGAGCACATGTCGGAAGGGGCAAGGGTCACCGCGGATGTCTCGAACAATCTGAACGCCGCGGCGGTGGACGTGGAGCAGATGGCCCATTCGGTGAACAACATCGCCACCGCCATCGAACAGATGTACGCCTCCATGAACGAGGTCACCAAGAGCTCCTCCAGGGGGGCCGGTGTGTCGAGCGAAGCCTCTTCGAAGGCCACCCGGACCTCCGAGCTGGTGAACGACCTGGGGGCGGCGGCCCGCGAGATCGGGGAGGTCGTCGACCTCATCACCGGCATCGCCTCCCAAACCAACCTGCTCGCCCTCAACGCCACCATCGAGGCCGCGGGTGCCGGAGAGGCGGGAAAAGGGTTCGCCGTCGTGGCGAACGAGGTGAAGGAGCTGGCCAGGCAGACCGCCAAGGCCACGGAAGAGATTCGCGACAAGGTCAAGACCATGCAGTCCAACACCGAGGCCTCCATACAGGCCATCGGTGTGATCGTCGACGTCATCCTGGAGATCAACGACATCATGGGGACCATCGCCTCGGCCGTGGAGGAGCAGACGGCGACGACGAACGAGATCTCCAAGAACATCTCGGAGACGGCGACCCGGTCCAACTCGGTGTCGGAGAACGTCCACCGGGCCGCCCTTCAGGCCACGAGCACCTCAAAGACCATGGGGGAGGCCGTCGCTCTGGAGCTCCAGGTGTCGCGGAGCATCGAGGAGGTGAGCCGAGCCGCCGCGGCCATCGCAAGGGATGCGGCGGAGGCCTCCCTCGGAACGGACGAAGTGAACAGCAACATCATCCGCCTCAACGAGGCGGTCGAGGTGACCTCCCATGGATCCGAGGAGGCCAAAACCCAGGCGGGCAATCTCTCGAAGCTCGCCGGCGAGCTGCAGGCCGCGGTGCGGAAGTTCAAGGTGTGATCGCCGCAGAGCCAGGCCCTTTGCTCCCCATTCAGGTTCGACGGCGTAGTAGGGCTCGAAGCTCCGAGACCTGCCACCGGATTTTCAATCGGTTGTAGCATTTTGCAGCGGCGGGTGGACGGTTGTTACGAATCCGTCAACCCGTATGGGAGGATTTTCTGTTGATTTCATACGTCAAGAAGCACCTCTGGATGAAGCTCATGAGCGCCCTCGTTCTCGTTCTGGTCCTGGTGATCGGAGCGATTCTGTTCCTGAGCATCCGGCACCAGAACGCGCTGATCCGAAACCAGATGCGCGTCGAGTTCCAACGGTTGTCCGAATCGATCGAAGGGGGCATGGACGACGCCCTGGCCATGGGGAACAACGACGTGGTGCGCCAGCAGTTCCGGCGCCTCAGCGAAAAGCTGCCGGGGGTGGAGGCTCACGTGGTCAACTACGCCGGGAAGGTCTCCTTTTCCACCGATCCAAAGGCCGTCGGAAACGGCATGGAAGGATTGATCCACAACGAAGGGGCGCGCGACGCCTTTCGAGGGTCCCTCCGAACCGGTCGCACCTCCGGAGACCCTTTCCGGGAGATCGACGAGCAAGGACCCCATCTGGTCTCTTTCCGGCCGATCGGAAACGAGAAGCGATGCTTTCATTGCCACGGCGAGTCGAGAGAGATCCTGGGCGGCCTCCTCCTCAAGGCCTCCACCTCCGAGGCCGCAGAAGCCGTGCGCGGCGCGAGAAACACCAGCATCGTGCTCGGCGCGCTGGGCCTCGGGATCCTCATTCTCGTAACCTTTTTCATCACTCGAAGGGTCATCGAGCGGCCCATTCGCAACACGGTGGCCATGCTCCGGGACATCGCAGAGGGCGAGGGGGACCTGACCGGACGCCTGCAGGTCGTCTCGGGCGACGAGATGGGGCAGCTGGCCGCCTCGTTCAACACCTTCATGGACAAGCTCCAGGACATGGTCCGGCAGATCGTCCGAAACATCGTGCAGCTCAACGGATCCTCCGAAGAGCTGTCGTCCATCTCCGAGGAGATGAACGCCAAGGCCGGAGAGATGAACCAGCAGTCCGGGAGCGCGGCGGACGCGGCCGAGCAGACCGCACAGAGAATCAAAAGCATGGCGGGCGCCGCCGACGAGGTGAGCGTCCAGGTGGCCACCGTGGCCTCCTCGTCGAACCAGGTTTCCTCGAGCATGAAAGAAATGGGTGAGGCCACGGACCACGTTTCCAACAATCTGGCCACGGTCGCCGCCGCGGCCGAGCAGATGTCCTCCTCCGTAAACACCGTGGCCACGGCCATCGAGGAGATGTACGCCTCTCTCAACGAGGTGGCGAAGAACTCCAGCCGGGGCGCTTCCGTGACCCAGAACGCCTCGGACAGCGCCGATCGAACCTCGACCATCGTGAACGGTCTCGGCAGCTCCGCCCAGGAGATCGGAGACGTTGTGGACCTGATCCGGGGAATCGCCGCCCAGACGAACCTCCTGGCCCTCAACGCCACCATCGAGGCGGCGGGGGCCGGAGAGGCGGGAAAGGGATTCGCCGTGGTGGCCAACGAGGTCAAGGAGCTCGCACGACAGACCGCAAAGGCGACCGAAGACATCCGGGGGAGGGTGGAAGGCATCCAGGTGAACACGAAGTCGGCCGTCGAGGCGATCGAATCCATCGTCAAGGTGATCGCGGAAATCAACGCCATCATGGGTACCATCGCCTCCGCCGTGGAAGAGCAGACGGCCACCACGAACGAAATCTCCAAGAGCCTTTCCGAATCGGCCTCGGCGGCCACCTCCGTGTCGGAGAACGTCCACGTGGCCGCCGAGCACGCCTCGGCCACGTCCAACCACGTCCAGATGGTGATCGACTCCGAGTTCGAGGTGACCAGGAGCCTGGAGGAGCTCTCCGGCAGCGCCCAATCCATCGCCGGGGATGCCGGAGAAGCTGCGGCCTCGACGGACACCGTCACCCGAAGCGTCGCGGGGGTGAACACCGCCTCCTCGTTTACGGCCGAACGGGCGGAAAAGGTGCACGCCTCCTCCGACCGCCTCGCCGATCTGGCCAAGGAGCTGGACGCCATGGTCAAGCAGTTCATCGTCTGACGGCTTCGCACGAACCTGCTCAGCCGGCGCGGGCGATTCTGTCACCATTGCCCATCCCTATCCGCCGGAGGTCCTCGACGCTCTCCGGCTCGGAAAGAGGTAGATCTTTATGAACATCCTGATTGTCGACGATCAATCCACCATGCGCACCCTCATCCGGGGCATGCTCGGGAAAATGGGCTTCGTTTCCCTGGACGAGGCCGATGATGGGGACGTCGCCCTGAACAAGATCAAACAGGAAACCTACGACCTGGTCATATCCGATGTGCACATGCCCAGGATGAGCGGCCTGGAGTTCTTGAAGCAGGCCAGAAGCATCGAGGCCCTGAGTCGCGTTCCGTTCCTGATGGTGACGACGGAAAGCGGCAAGAGCGCTGTGCTGGAAGCCATCAAGCTCAAGGTAAACGGGTACATCGTCAAACCCTTCACACCGGAAACCCTCCAGGAAAAGCTTTCCAGGATGGGGATCTCTCCGCCCCGGGAACCGGACGGGGGGACGAAGGGGGAATAACGGTCCACGGAGAGGAGCCAGCATGCAGTCGGAGAAACAGTTCGTCCAGCACCTGAGGAGCCGGTTTCTTGATGCGGTGAACAATCACCTGACGCAGATCCAGATGCCCGACCTCGGCGACTATTACGACACCAAGGAGTCCCTGATCGAGATGCTCACCGCGGAGGCCCGGTATCTCCAGGAGAAACGGGACGTCATTCTCTCGGAGATCAACGCCTACCTTTCGGCGCATGACCATCGGGCCGCTCGCGGGCCGGGACGACGATCGTGACGGAACGCCTCGACATCTTGATCGTGGATGACAATCCGGTCTATCGAAAGTTCCTGGCGCGTGTGATTGGGGACATCGAGGGAGTGGAGATCGTCTCCCCCGCGGCCACGGGAGCCATCGCTCTGAAACGCATGCAGCGGAGCCCGGTGGACCTGGTCCTCCTGGACCTGCACATGCCGGAGATGAGCGGCCTGGAAACCCTGCACCGCATCCGCAGGGACCACCCGGAGGTCGGGGTGATCATGATCAGCGGGGAGTTCGCCCCGGACGCGGACGTGGTGGTCAAGGCCCTCGAGCAGGGGGCCCTCGACTTCCTTCCCAAGGCCCCCCTGGACCCGGGCAACACCGTGCTGGCCCTCAGGAAGCATCTGGTGACGCTGTTCCACCAGTTCCAGGGAAGGAGGAACCTGAACCGGGCCAGACAAATCGCCTCCCGGGGGCCGGGACGGCCGCTCCGGCCCGAGCCCTCCCGGGCGTGCACGGCCCCCGGACAGGGCAAGCGGTCGGGCACGACGGTCCCGGCGCCGCTTCCCTTTCCCGCCTCCACCCGGAGTCAGCCGGGGAAAATCGACGTGGTGGTCATCGGCACGTCGACCGGCGGGCCGAACGCGCTGAGCGAGGTCATCCCCAGGCTCCCGGGGAACCTGGGCGTTCCCATCCTCGTCGTCCAGCACATGCCCTCCTTCCTCACCCACTCCCTCGCCAAGAGCCTGAACGACAAATCGGCCCTGCAGGTCCACGAGGCCGTGGAGGGCGAACCCCTCGAGGCCGACACGGTGTACGTGGCCCCGGGAGGAAGGCACCTCCAGGTGAAGTCGGGCCCCGCGGAGCGGGGTGCCGCGCGCAGGCGGTTTCTCAGACTGGGGGACGCCCCCCCCGAGAACAGCGTCCGGCCCTCCGCGGACGTCCTGTTTCGGAGCGTGGCCGAGGCCTTCGACGGCCGCGTTCTCGCCGTGATCATGACCGGGATGGGCAACGACGGCATGAAGGGGGTGCAGGCCCTCAAGTCCGGCGGTTGCTACTGCATCACCCAGACCGCGGGCACCTGTGTCGTCTACGGCATGCCGCGGGCCGTCGACGAGGCCGGGCTGTCGGACGAGAGCGCAGATCTGGACGCCCTGGCGGGACGGATCGAAGCGTTGATCGGGGTTTCGGCCGGGAGGAGAATCTCGTGACCCTGTCCATCAGCACAAACGAGTTTTTCCTGCTTCGGAGGTACATCGAGGAGCAGTGCGGTATCCACCTGGGGGACGACAAGTCCTACCTGGTTCAGAACCGGTTGTCGAATCTCGTCCGGGAGTGCGGCTGCAGCAGCTTCGGCGAGTTCTACCACAGGATTCGCTACGCTCCCCAGTCAAGCACCCTCGAGGACGCGGTCCTGGATGCCATCGCGACGAACGAGACGCTCTGGTTTCGCGACCGGCACCCGTTCCGGGTCCTCGGGGAGTCTGTCCTTCCCCGCCTCGGCGGGGAGATCGCGGCGGGGCGGCGGGAGCGGATCGCCATCTGGTCGGCGGCCTGTTCCACGGGCCAGGAGCCCTACTCCATTGCGATGACCGCCCTGGATTTCGCTCCCGGGAACGCGGGAGAGGGGGGCTGGGAACAGAGGGTCCGAATCACGGCCACCGACGTGTCCAACAAGTCCCTCGCAGCGGCAAGGGAGGGGCGGTACTTCGAAGCGGCCATCCGTCGGGGATTGCCGGCCGCCCACCTTCGCAGGTACTTCCGGAAGTTGGAAAACCGGTGGGTGATCGATGACCGGGTCCGGAAGATGATCTCCTTCATCCGGTACAACCTGAAGAACGCCCCGCCGAGGACGTTCGGCTCCTTCGACGTGGTCTTTCTGCGCAACGTGATCATTTACTTCTCGGACGAGTTCAAGCGGGCTCTCTTCGAAAAGGTGGCCCGTCTCATGAGCCCCAGGGGGGTGCTGTTTCTCGGCACGGGCGAGACCACCAGCGGCTACACGGACGCCTTCGAGGTCGTCGAGGACGCCGGATACATCTACTATCGGGTCCGGCCCTGAGCCGGCTCCCGTCCGGGAAAAGCCTTCCGGTCCCTTCCGGAAGGGAAAGTCCGCTCCCGGCAACACAACGTTTTGGGAGGACTCTTTCCGATGGGCAACGAACGAAGAAGCAAAACCCGGGTGCGATTCGAAACCCGGGTGGTGGTCCGAACGGACGACGCCGAGGTCACGGCTCGAGCCGGTTCCAGGGACGTGAGCCTGCAAGGCCTCTACGTCACCACGGACAAGCGCCTTCCGGAAGGGACCCCCTGCGAGGTGGAGATCCGCCTGACCGGGACCTCCATTCGGCTCTCCATTCATGCGGAAGGGCGCGTCGCCCGCAGCGACGCGAGGGGCCTGGGCATCGAGTTCGACTCCTTCGACCCGGACAGCTACTTTCACCTCCGAAACCTCGTGATGTACAACAGCGAGGATCCCGAGGCCATCGAACGGGAAGAGCGGCTTCGATTCGTCTCGGCCGAAGCATGATGGAGGAACCCCTTCGCACCCTTCCTCCCTCCGGGGAACGATCCCAAGATCGCCTTGTGATCGATCCGGCGCTGTGCTAGATTCGCCTCACCGGTGAGACAAGCCCCACCCTTTTTACCGTGAGAATTCCCGTCGATGGGCCGGGCGTAGGGCGGCATTTCATATGCCGCCGCAAGCTTTGCGACAAGCACGGCGGGGTGGTAACCCCCGCCCGCGGCGGCCGAGCGGGGGTTCCCGAAGCCGTCAAATGCCTGTTGCGTCTCGATGCCCATCAGGAGCGTGCCTCATGTCATCCGAACCCGTCGTGACCCGTTTTCCGCCCAGCCCCACGGGGTACCTGCACATCGGGGGGGCCAGAACCGCCCTGTTCAACTGGCTTTACGCCCGGCAGAACCGGGGGACCTTCATCCTCCGCATCGAAGACACGGACACCCGGAGGTCCAGCGGGGAGGCCACGCGCGCCATCCTCGAGTCCATGGAGTGGCTCGGCCTGGACTGGGACCAGGGACCCTTCTTCCAGAGCCGGAGGACCGAGCTTTACGAGGCGTTCATTCAGCGCCTTCTCGAGACCGGCCGGGCCTACCACTGCCACTGCAGCCCGGAGGTCCTGGAGAGGAAGCGGGAGGAGGCCCGCTCCCGCGGCGCCAAGCCCAAGTACGACGGCACCTGCCGGGACCTGGGCCTGGAACCGGCACCGGGCTCCGTGGTCCGGCTGAGGTCGCCCGAGACCGGGAGGACCGTGTTCCAGGACGCCGTCAAGGGCTCGATCGCGGTGGACAACGAGGAGCTGGACGACCCGATCTTGAAACGCTCCGACGGAAGCCCCACCTACCACCTGGCCGTGGTGGCGGACGACATCACACTGGGGGTGAACACCGTGATCCGCGGCGACGATCACGTGAACAACACGCCGCGCCAGATCATGATCTACCAGGCCCTGGGAGAGCCGCTTCCCCTGTACGCACACGTCCCCATGATCCTGGGTCCGGATCGGACGCGCCTCAGCAAGCGTCACGGCGCCACCTCCGTGCTGGCCTACCGGGAGATGGGATACCTTCCCCAGGCCCTGCTGAACGCGCTGGCCCGCCTCGGCTGGTCTTACGGGGACCAGGAGAAGTTCACCCTCGACGAGCTCGTCGAGAAGTTCAGCCTGGACCGGGTCGGAACGTCCGCCGGCGTCTTCAACGCGGAGAAGCTACTGGACCTGAACGCCCGGTACATCCGCGAGACCGACTCCGGGGAGCTGGCCGGCCTGCTCCTGCCCTTCCTGAAGGAGCGCGGCCTGGAGGGGCTCGACCGTGACAAGGTGGTGCGGGCCGTGGACACCCTGAAGGCACGGAGCCGCACGCTCCAGGAGATGGCGGAAGGGGCCGCGTTCTACTTCCAGGAGACCCTGTCCTACGAGGAAAAAGGGGACCGCAAGTTCCTCGAGCCGAACGTGCTGGAGCATTTGGCCGAGCTCAGGGACCGGCTTTCGGCCTGCTCCGATTTCAGCGAGAAGGGACTGGAAGCGCTCTTCTCGAGCTATCTCGAGGAGAAGGGGATCAAGCTGGGGAAGGTTGCACAGCCCCTCCGGGTCGCCCTGACCGGGAAGACGGCCAGCCCCGGTCTCTTCGAGGTGATGGGCGTCCTGGGACGGGACGAGGTGGTCCGGAGAATCGACGCGGCCGTGAAGCACATCCAGGCGAAGGAGCCCGGGGACGCCTGACTCCCGTCGCGCGCCGGGCCGTAGAGTCTTCACCGCGACCGTCCCTCCCCGGAGGCTCCAAAGAGACATCCCATGTTGAACGCGATCCGGCGGCTGTTCGGCCCGGCGAAAGACCGCTCGAAAACCGGGGACACCCGTTCGGACGATGTCCGGGTGGCCGCGTGTGCCCTCCTCATCGAGGCCGCCACCACCGACGGCGATTTTTCCGGGGATGAGCGCGAGGCCGTCTTTGCCGCGGTTCGAGACGGCCTCGGCGTCCCGGAGTCGGAGATCAAAGCCGTTCTCGATACCGCCCGCGCCGAGCTCGAGGGGAGCATCGATCTCTGGCAGTTCACCCACCTCGTCAATCGCAACGCCACCGTTGCGGAGAAGGAACGCATCCTGGAGCTGGTCTGGCAGGTGGTCCTGGCCGACCTCCGCATCGACAAGCACGAGGACTATCTGGCCCGCAAGCTGGCCGAGCTGCTCCGGCTGGACCACCGGCAGATGATCGAGGCCAAGCTTCGAGCCCGGGAGCAGGCGCAGTCCCGTCAACCCTGAACCGGACGGGAATCGGGACGACGCCAGGCCGCCCGCGGCGGTCCGGGCTGTGATGCATGCGCGGAGGAGGTTCGTTCAGTAGGCCACGCACCGAAAGCCGAGGATGTTGGAACGCGCGTCCGGGAAGAGATCCGTCCCGTCCGCCAGGGTGACGCCGCGGCGGGCGATCCAGCCTCCCCCCCGGGCGACCCGCCGCCCCTCTCCCTCTCCCCGGGCTCTCGAGGACGTCCACTCGAGCACGTTGCCCAGTCCGTCGGCCACGCCCCAAGGGTTCTCGAACGCCGCGAACATGTCCACGGGTGACGTGTCCCCGATGCAGGCGTCCTCCACATTGCAGGCCTCCGGCTCCCAGACGTCCCCCCACGGCAGGAGGTTCCCGTCCCGGGTCCGCATGGCCGCCTCCCACTCCTCCTCGGAGGGGAGCCGTTTTCCGGTCCAGGCGGCGAACGCCGCGGCGTCCTCCAGGCTGACCTGGACCACGGGGTGGTTCCGCTTGCCCCGAAGGGTGCTTCCGGGACCGGCCGGCTGATACCAGCAGGCCCCCTCCACCCGGCTGCAAACGACCCCCCGGCCCACATGGAGGGTCCTGGCACCGCTTCCCTCGTCCGTCTCACGACGGTACCGTCCCTGATACACCGTGCCCCATCCCAGCCGCTCCGCCGCGGTCCGGTACCCGGTCCTTTCCACGAACAGCTCGAACAACCCGTTGGTCACGGGAAACTTCCCGATGTAGAAGGGGGACAGCGTGATCGAAGACGCCTCGTCGCCGTCGGACGATGATGCGCGGAAGGGATAGGTGCCGTCGGGCACCAGAATGTACTGGTTGTAGGATCGATCCATGGCCGCCAGCGAGCGGTTGAACTCCTCGGCCAAAACGCGGGATCTCTCCGGATCGCTCTCGGCTTCCAGGGCCTCCGGGTCCAGCCCCTCCCATTCGAACGCCCGGTCCGGGCCCTCCTCTTCGGCCGGATCCGTGCCTTCCCCCCCCTCCTCCACCAGCTCCACGTCCTCGTACGCGTCCTCCAGGTCCTCCCCGTCCAGCGGCTCCCCGGCGTCCTCCCCTTCGTCTTCCCCTTCCTCCTCCGCCGGCTCCACCTCCTCGTAGGCGTCCTCCAGGTCCTCCCCGTCCAGCGGCTCCCCGGCGTCCTCCCCTTCGTCTTCCCCCTCCTCCTCCGCCGGCTCCACCTCCTCGTACACGTCCTCCAGGTCCTCCTCGTCCAGCGGGGCCTCGGCGTCCCCCCCTTCGCCGTCCACTTCCCCCTCCACCAGATCCACCTCCTCGTAGGCGTCCTCCGGGTCCTCCTCGTCCAGCGGGGCCTCGACGTCCTCCTCGGAGGGTTCTCCTGCGGGGGCGGCCGCACCCCATCGCGCTGCGAGCGTCTGAACCGCCTCGCGCAGGGCGTCCAGCGTCTTGCCCTGGTCCGTGGGAACGGCCGGACCGCCCTGTTCCGAGCCTCCGAGCAGGCCCTGCACCTGCTGGAGCAGCTCCTCGATCCGCTGGAGGTCCCTACCGCCTCCGTCTTCAGGGATCATGTCCCGAAGCGCTTTCAGGGCCTGATCCTTGGCCTCGTCGCAGATGACGAAGCCGTACTCGGGGCCGATGATCATCCCTTCGGGATTGTCCCCGCTGTGGTAGCGCGCCATCAGGTCCGTATTGACGGAGGAGCGGAGGCTGCTGAGATTCCGGCGGCGGGAAACCAGGGCCGCCCGGTCTCCTTCCACGTTCCACAATCGCCGGACGAGATCGTCCACGGGCACGGCCGTCGCGACCTCCGGTCCCCCGGCCTCCAGACAGAACGCCCTGACGGCGTCCACGAGCTTGTACTTCGGGGACCGCCGGCTCCGGTAGCCCAGGGACCGGACGGCCTGATCCATCCCCTCGATGCTCAGGGTGCTGGACTGAGTCGGCATGACGGGTTCGGCTCCGTCTCGAGATGAAGGTTTTCGGCCCGGAACGTCCCGTTGACCGGACCGTTGGGATGCCGTCTGCCGCCTGGTATGTGTTTTGCAAGCACTCCTGCCCACACAGGCCGGTTCCGGATCGGGTTCTCATCGTACGCATCGTGGCTATCGGTACGAATGATTTGCAAAGGACGGGCCAAACCCGACCGTCCGCACAGGCGGCGCCCGCCCGGAGGCGCCGGGGGAGTCTGTCTGCAGCCATGGGAACGGTGATCGCCATAGCCAGCCGGAAGGGAGGCGTGGGCAAGACCACCACGGCGGTCAACCTCGCCGCCGCGCTGGCCGTTGCGGAAAGGTCCACCCTGCTCGTGGATTGCGATCCCCAGGCAAACGCCTCGTCCTGGCTGGGGTTCCGCGGCGGTCGATCGGCCGGAGGGCTGCGCGACGCCCTGACGGGAAGGGAAAGCCTGCAGGCCGCGATCCGGGACACGGGCCTCCCCTATCTGTACGCCCTTCCCGGCCGGGCCGGCCTCCAGCACGCTGAATCCGCGCCGGAGCCTCCGGCCGACGGAAAGCAGACCATGAAGCGCTTGATGGGAGAAGCCCGTGAGGGGTGGGACTGCATCATTCTGGACACCCCCCCGACCCTGGGTCCACTCACCACCCAGGCGATCGCGGCGGCGGACTTTCTCGTCATCCCGGTCCAGAGCGAGTACCTGTGCCTCGACGGGTTGGAGGGCTTTCTCCGGGCGGTCCGGACCGTCAAGAGACAGCTCAATCCGCCCCTTCGCGTGGCGGGGGTCCTCCTCTCCATGGTGGACGAGGAAGACCCCCTCTCCATGCGCATTGCCCGGGATCTCCGCCGCCACCTGGGGGATCTGGTCTTTCGAACGGCCATTCCCAGGTGCCCCGAGATTCGGGCCTGCCCCGTCCGGGGAAGGCCGCTGCCGTTTGTCGACGTCTCCAACGGGGCCCGGCGTTACCTGGCGCTGGCGGGCGAGATCCTGGACCGCATCTCCCGGGAAACCGCCCCCGTTTCTTGGGGTGGGCGGTTCGGTGCGGACGCCGCCTCCACGGGAACAACCGGAAAGGAGTCCTTCAGATGAAGGTCACGAGTGACGATATCATCAAGAGCGGGGAAAGGGAGCTCATCGACGGCATCACGGCCGATCTCGACTGGGAGGCCGTGGAGCGGATCTTCAGAGAAGCCCACCGTTTGCCCCTTGGAGAAGACGTCTCCTACAAGAGCGGGGACCTGGTGGTGCACGAGGACCGGATCGCCTACCTGCTGGAGTTCGAGGTCAAGGTGCCGCTCTCGCTGCTGCTGGATCGGGAGGGGAGCTGCATCGGCATTCAGGCCGCGCCCGCCGCCGGTACCGGTGATGGGGAGGCAGGCGGGGTCCCCTCCGGGGAGAACGACCCGGCCGAGGACGCGTCTGCCGATCTCGAAGGCGGCGACCCCCTTCCGGAAGGGGACGAAGACGCGGGCGCAGACCCGATCGAAAACCGCTTGTCCGAGGTCCGGGAGGCGCTCACCGGCATGGAGGAACCGGATCGCCCCTGACGAGCGGGCGCGATTCAGCCGAAGCCGGCCCTGACGGGTCGCGAGAAGCCCTGGACCTCGACACGATTTCAATGGATTACGTCTTTTTCCGCGACGACTGAGCGGGTTGTCGCGAAGCCGTTCCCCTGACACACGAAAGGCCGGACCCATGGAACAACCGAAGCCCTCCCCCGATGCCGGAGCCCGCTCCATGCTGGACGTTCTCGACCGGGCCTTTGTTCGTCATCTCGAGCGCCTTACCGGTACCGGCGAAGGCATCCACGGGCTCTCCATGGGGCTCGTGACGGTGGCCTGCATTGTCCTGATGACGGAGCACGTCGGAGACACGGAAGCATCGGAAACACCACCCCTGGATCTTTCCGAGCTCCGAGAGGGGCTCTCGGAAATGGGCCTGGACGACCCGGAGCGTCTCGAAACCGCCCTCGGGGAGATGGCGCGCAAGGGGTACGTGGAGATCGACGCCCGGGATCGACTGCTCCCGGGCAAGCCGACCCTCTCCATGGCGCGGCTTCTGGACCACGCCTTTCCGGGCATGCCGGGCATCAACCTGGTGGCCTACTTCGTTCAGACCCTCGACGAGGTGGAAACCGGGCGGAAACAACCGAAAAAGGCCCTCCAACAGCTCGACCAGATGCTCAGGCATCACGGCGCCGCCCCCTTCGGAAAGGCGAAAAAGGAACCGCAGGACCGACCTGCGCCACCCAGGCGCCCACGCGTGCAGAGGCCCGCCCGTCTCAGGGCTCCCGTCCTCCGGGGTGTCACGACTCCGCCGGAGAAGGCCGCCGGCTCCGAACCGCTCCCGTGCGCCGCCCCGCCCCCCGAGGTCGAGGAGACACCGGAAACGCCCATGCCCTCCCGCGAGCTTCCGGAGGAGCGGCCTTCCGGCGGCGTCGAGGTGCAGGAGGAGCAGGAGCAGGAGGAGGCACGGGGCGAACGGGGGGCCGTGGAACCCCCGGAGGACGGCTCAACGGCCGAACCCCTTCCGGACGAGACGGAGCCCGCGCCTCCGGAGCCCGATCCCGATCCGTCTCTCGAGCCCGACGGGGAGGCCGCCGTCGAGGAGCCGGTCCCGGAAGCGGCCCCGCCCGATCCGGCCGAAGCGCCCGAACTTCTTTCCCCTCGGGAACAGGAACCGGCTTCGGACCCGGAGGAGCGGGTGGAGGACCGTGTCAGCGCCTTCGAGGAGGAGCTGGCCATGCAGTGTCCGGTCTGTCGACAGGCCTCCGTCGAGGTCCGGGAGACCGGCAAGGGACGCGTCTATTACAAGTGCTCGGACGAGGGGTGCATGTTCATCAGCTGGGGCAGGCCGCACCACATCCCCTGCCCCCTCTGCGGCAACCCCTTTCTGGTGGAGCTGGACGTCGACGGGGATCCCAAGCCCCTGAAATGCCCGAGGGCGACCTGCCGTTACCGGGAACCCCCTGCCGGGACGGCGCCCGGCGGCCGAGCGCCGGAGAGGGGTGAGGTCGGGGCCGGGTCGGGGGGTGGGAAGCCCCGGAGGCGGGTCGTTCGGCGGAAGGTCCGAAGGCGGAAACGATGAGGCCCCCGGCTGAACGCCGGCCTGCGGGCCGGTGATGCCGGGGCCGTCTCAATCCAGGGCGCGGAGGTGGGCTCGGATCTGGGGACCGAGCTCCGGCGACGAGATCAGGAGGTCCTCCCGGATCGCGGGCCCGTCCAGGTACTCGTTCAGGAAAAACTCGGAGCCGTCCTGCTTGAAGATCTTCCCGCCCGCCGCCTCGACGATCACGCGCACCGCGCCGAGGTCCGCGAACGACGCGTTGTTGATGAGGGCCCCCTCCGCCCTCCCGGTGGCCACGTAGCAGACGTGGGCCCCGGTGCAGCCGAGGCTCCGGATCTTGCCCGGAAAGGTCGTGGCGTAGTGCCGATGGAACCGGGAGTAGGTGAGGAGAAGGCTTTCGTCGCTCAGGGCGTCCTGGCCCGACACCCCGATCTGACGCTCGCCCCCATAGGCCTTCTGATCGGCCCGGGCGTGGAACAGGTCCCCGGTCGCAGGCATGTAGAACAGCCCCAGCACGGGCCAGTAGTTCTCCAGGAGCGCCAGGGACATCCCCCAGATGGGAATGCCGGCCTGGAAGTTGGCCACCCCGTCCAGCGCGTCGTACACCCAGAGATACCGGGCCCCGTCGTGGCTGTACCCGCGGTCCTCCTCCTCGTTGCTGAACACCCGGTGGTCGGGGAAGCGCGTCAGGAGCCGATCGCGGAACATCTCGGTGAGCTGGAGGCCCGCCTCGATCACCAGGCCCTCGTCGAACTTCACCCGGCTCTCGCCCCGGCCGTAGAAGGAGAGCGACCGATCTCCGCACAGCCGAACGGTCTCGTACGCGAAGCCCGCCAGTTCCTCGATGCCGTAGTCTTCCTCCACCTCGTCCCTCCCCTGTTGGATGACCGAAACGAACGCCCTCCCCGGTTTCCTGAAACATTTCTATTGAAGGATCCTCCACCATCTTTCATATCCCATCTCCGGCCGATTTACAATCCAAAGGAGTTCTGATACCCTACGGCCATTCCGATCTTCTTCGTTTCCGGCCTCCCCTGGATTCGGTCCGTTCCGGAGGCGGGTTCGCCTTCCACGGGAAAGGAGGTTCCATGAAGGAAACAGTCCACCGGGACGCCACGAATGCGGGCGCGCCTTTCCAGGCCGATCCGGAGCCGCGGATCCTGGCCGTGAGCGCGAGCCCCCGCAAGGACGGAAACTCGGACCGGGTCGCCCGCCGGGCCCTGGCGTCGGCCCTGGAGGCGGGCGTGCCCGGCACGTTCGTGCGGCTGGCCGATCACCGGTTCGAGCCCTGCATCGGGTGCGAGCGATGTCGCAGGGACAAGGCCTGCACCGCCCACCTGGACGGCATGCAACTCCTCTACCCTCTCGTGGAGCGCTCCCTGGGGTTGATCCTGGTCTCCCCCGTGCACAACTACAACGTCAGCGCCTGGATGAAGGCGTTCATCGATCGGCTCTACTGCTACTACGACTTCGGACCCGATCGACCGGGGGAATGGTCCACCCGTCTCACGGGCCAGGGGCGGAAGGCGGCGGCGGTCTCCGTCGGCGAGCAGCACGGGGAGGAAGGCGTGGGCGTGACCCTGGAGGCTATGCGCCGCCCCCTGGCGGCGCTGGGTTACGAGGTGCTGGAGGAGCTCCCCGTCACCGGCGTGTTCCAACGAGGCCGGGTCGCCGATGCGACCGACACCATGAACCGCGTCGGGGAGCTCGGCCGGAGGCTGGCCGAGGCGGTGGGATAGCGGGTCAAAAAAGGATCGTGGTTGTCCCTAGAACTGGACCACCGGCTCCCTGAGGATGGAGGAGACCGCTTCCTCCGCGCGGGCGGCGAGGTCCGGATGGCTCTCCTCGAGCCCCGCCACCTGGCGGAGGTGATCGGCCGTGCGCGTCACCAGGGAGGCCATGTCGCCCTCGTCCACCGGGACCGCAAACAGCAGCTTGTCCCAGGAGATCCCGCCGGCCCACAGGTAGAGGGCCACGCCGGGCCAGGACAGGATCCGGGGGTTGGGGAACCCGCGGACGGTCTTTGCGGCCCGAATCCCCTCCATGGCGTCCACCACCGAACCCCACCCTCGCTCCAGGGGCTCCACGGGCGTCTCCTCCGGAATCCGGACCGCAACGTCCAGGTCCCGGTCCCAGACAAAGGGGGCGATCAAACCCGCCAGGACCGCCGGGGCGGCGCCGTCAAAGGCCCCTTTGCGGATGCCCTCGGCGATCAGCAGGGGGTGGTCGAGGCGGAGCTTGGAGGCCCACTCTCCGTCCGGGGTCAGGCGGTTCCGGGGGTCCACGAAGCCCGTCTCCTTGAGAAACCGGAGGCGGCGCTTGAAGCTCAGCCGGAGGCCCTCGGCCATGCCCTCGATCCGGTGGCCGATGGACCGGAGCTCCTGCAGGAGGGGCTGGAGACGTCGGTTCCTGGGAGTGTGGCAGTCCTTGAACCGGGGGCACAGCTCGCAGGGAAGGCGGTCCATCTGCTCCTGCAGCCCATCCTCTCCTTCCCCTCCGGACGGCTCCACCCGGAGGACCTCCAAGTCCCCGAGGCGCACCTCCTCCAGGAGCCGGGACACCGCCCGGGGCGTGGGCTCGGGCGGGAGGTCGAGCCTGCGGTCGAACAGGAGCTCGATCCGGTCCACCCGCACCCGCCGGAGACGGATCCTCTTGCCGCGGGTGCGAACGGGCTTCTCCACGTTCAAGGCATCGCAGAAGACGGTGCCCTCCTCCTCGAAGCAGTCGAACACCACGTGGATGCCGCCCTTCGTGTGAAGGAAGAGCCTTCCCGGCTCCAGGTGGTCTTCGAAGGCCCGGCGCGCCGCCCGTTTGCGCCGCTCGCGCTTCTGCCGCCGGAGGGTTCGCTGCAGCTCCTCCCGCCCCGCGATGTACTCCAGGACCTCGAAGGGATCCGTGATGTCGCAACGCCCGCCGGAGAGCTCGCGCTTCAGCTCCCGGTTCAGGGCCGCCCACCGGTCGCGGGTCGCCTCGTCGAGCCGGCCGCGCTGAAAAGCCGCAAAGGAACGCTCCAGGAGGGGTTCGACCTCCTCCGGGGTGTGGCTGAGAAGCAGGTTCAGCGTCATGGAGAAGTTGATGTGGATTCGGCTTTCCAGGGGCTCGGGCGGTGCGTCCTTCAAGGAGAGGAGGAGCCCGGGATCCTGGTAAGGTCCGGGAAGGACCACGGCGAACCCGATCCGGTCCTTGCCCCTCCGGCCGGCCCGCCCGATCATCTGCTGAAGGTCCCGCGCGGTCAGAGCCCGGAAGGTCTGTCCGTCGAACCGGTCGCTCTGGACCAGGACCACCGTCCGTGCGGGGAAGTTGACCCCCGCGGCCACCGTGGAGGTGGAAAAGATCGCCTCGAGGACCCCCTGGTTCATCATCTGTTCGACGAGGAGCTTCCAAGCCGGCAGCTGTCCGGCGTGGTGGGCGCCTGCGAGTCCCTCCTGGAGGGACCGAAGCTGCCGGGCGCCCTCGAGGTGCGGGTGGCTGGAGAGGAACGCCGAGACCTCGGCGCGGGCGCGCTCCCTCTTTCCGGGAGGTGGGCCCGAGGCGGAGCAGACCCGGACGGCCCGGTCGCAGTCCGCTCTGGACTTCAGGAAGAAGATGGCCGGGAGCAGGTCGAGCTTTCGAAGGCAGCGAACGACCTCGCTGTAGGGGAGCGGCGCCGCCCCCTCCCGCAGGCTCTTGCGCACACGGCTCGACAACCCCTTGGGGCCGCCCAGCTGGGAGATGCTCCCGTCGGGGGAGAGAAAGAGCATCTCCAAGGGAACGGGGCGCTCCTCGTGGCGGACCACGTCGGCGGGTACGCCGCGGTTCTCCTGCAGCCAGGCCGCCAGCTCGTCCGCGTTGGGGATCGTGGCCGAAAGGAGCAGGAGCCTCACCCGTGACGGCAGGTAGATCAGGACCTCTTCCCAGACGACCCCGCGGTCCGGGTCGCTCAGGTAGTGGGCCTCGTCCAGGATCACGAGATCGGCCCCGATGCTCCCTCCCTGGTGCATGGCGTCGTAGAGCTGGTTGCGGAGGATCTCCGTGGTCCCGACGATGACCGGGGCCTGGGGGTTTTCCTTGCGGTCCCCCGTCAGAATCCCGCACAGCTCCGGACCGAAGTCCCTCCGGAACTCCCGGTAGAGGGCGTTGGAGAGGGCCTTGAGCGGGGAGGCGTACCAGATGCGCATGCCGTCGGCCAGGAGGCGCCGGATCGCCTCCGAGGCGATCCAGGTCTTGCCCGCGCCGGTGGGCGCGCTCACGAGCACGTCGTGGTCCCGGACCCGCTCCAGGGCGTCGAGCTGGAAAGGGTCGGGCACGAAGGGGCCGGGGGCGGGGACGCCGATCCGTTTGAAGATCGACCTGAGCCTCGGATCGATCTGAGGACGGTCGCACGGGCGGGACCCTCCCCGGGAGGGGGGCCGGCGGCGGGGCCTGCCTTTCGGTGGCCGTTTCATTCCACCAGTTCCCGGGCCACGGCGTCCATGTCGGACATGTATCCTTCCACGCCTTCCGCGAGGCTCAGCGCGTCCAGGCCCCGGACCGCTTCGCCCAGATCCTCGCCGCACCCCCGGACGATCCGGAGGCCGTTGCGCTGGACGGTCTCGGCGGCCTCCAGTGCAAACAGGCGGGCCGCCGATCGCAGAAATCCGGCGCTCCTCGGGCCGCTTTCGTTGCGGGACGCCTTCCGGCAGAGCGCATCGGCCACCTCGCACCAGGTCATCATGTCGGCCAGCAGGAACATCACGTGCTGCGAGCGGGTCAGCTTGTGCTTTCTCGCGGCGCCGACCCCCTCGTTCAGGGCTCGAACGGCCTTGGCCAGGAAGGGCCCGCCGGTCTCCGGATCGAGCCGCGAGAGCCGTTCCGCCATCTCCCCGTAGTAGGCGCCCTTGGTGCGCACGGTGGTCCTCATGCGGAACATGGCGATGATGTTCCTCTGGATCTCGCTGGTCCCCTCGAAGATGGTGGTGATCTTGAGGTCCCGTTTGATCTTCTCGACCTCGTACTCCCGGATGTACCCGTAGCCGCCCAGGGCCTGGATGGCATCGTTGGCCGCGGCGTCCCCCGCCTCGGTGGCGAAGAACTTGGAGATGGATCCCTCCACCTGGAGGTCCTCCTCCCCGCGGTCGAGGCGACGCGCGGTCTCCTCGATGTACGCCCTGGCCGCCTCGAGCCGCACGGCGTTGGGCACCAGCAGGCGATGGGTGTACCCCTGCTTCCCGGCCAGGGTGGTGCCGAACTGCACCCGTTCCCCGGCGTAGCGGATGGACTTCTCCAGGGCGGCCACGCCGCCGCCCAGGCCGAAGGTGGCCACCATGAGGCGGGTGTAGCCGAACACCTCGTTGGCCTGCTTGAGCCCCTGCCCCTCCACGCCGCCGATCAGGTCCTCCACCGGGACGTAGAGGTCCTCCAGGATCAGCGGGCAGGTGTCCGAGGCCCGAATGCCGTGCTTGTCCTCGTGGGGGCCCGCGGTCAGACCGTCCCGGCCGCCCTCCACCACGAAGAAGGTGGGCCCGTCCGGTGCGTCCGCCAGGATGGTGTAGAGGGCCGCCACGCCCCCGTTGGTGATGAACTGCTTCTGACCGTTGATGCGATACCCCGTGACCTCGCCCTCTCCATCCAGGACGCGTTCGGCCCTGGTCTTGAGCGCCTGCACGTTGGATCCCGCCTCGGGCTCGGTCACCCCGTAGGCGACGATCAACCCCTCCTCGGCGATCCGGCCGATGTACTTCTCCTTCTGCTCCGGGGTCGCGCCCACCCTCAGGGGATCCATGCCGAGGCAGATGGCCAGAAAGGAGGTGGCCACGGCCAGGTCCATGCGGGCCATGCGCTCGGACACCACGGCGATGTCCCGGGCCCCGGCGCCGAGCCCGCCGTACGCTTCGGGAATGAAGATGAGGTGGAGCGCCATGTCCGGACCGAGCATGAACCGGATGAGCTCCGTGGGGAACTCCCCCTTCCGGTCCATCTCCATCTTGGTTTCGACGGTCAACCGGTCCCGCTCCAGCTTGGCGATGGTGTCCAGGACCATGTTGAGCGATTCGGGGTCCATCCGGGTGTTGTCGGTCTCCATGCCTGTCCCTCTCGCAGAAAAATCGCCACGAATGGCACGAAGAACGCGATGGAACGTTCACGTCCTTCGTGCAGCTCGTGGTGAAGGAATGATCACGCGTCCTCTTTCCACACGGGCGGCCTCTTTTCCAGAAACGCCGAGATCCCCTCCCGGGCGTCCGGCGTCACGGCGTTGGCCGAGATCACCTCGCGGCCGTAGCGGTAGGCCCGCTCGTCGTCCATGTGGATCTGGGTGTAGAAGGCCTGCTTGCCGGTTCCCAGGGTCTCGGCGCTGTACCGGGCCAGCTCCGATGCGAGCGATGCCGTCTCCTCCTCCAGCCGGTCGTCCGGGACCACGCGGTTCACCAGCCCGAAATCCAGGGCCTCCCGGGCCGAAACGAACCGGCCCGTGAGCAGCATCTCCAGGGCCCGCTTTCTCCCCACGTTCCGGCTCAACGGGACCATGGGCGTGGTACAGAAGAGCCCGATGCGAACCCCCGGCGTGGCGAAACGGGCGTCCTCGCCGGCCACGGCGAGATCGCAGGCCGCCACCACCTGGCACCCCGCAGCCGTGGCGATGCCTCGGACCTCTGCGATGACCGGCTGGGGGAGGGCCTGAATCTCCATCATCAGCTCGAGGCAGGCCTCGAAGAGGTGCCGGATGTCCCCGAGCTCCCCGCTGCGGATCTCGTTCAGGTCGTGCCCGGCGCTGAAATGCTCACCCGCGCCGCCCACGATCACCACCTTGGCGGAGCGGTCCTCCCTCACACGCAGCAAGCAGGCGCGCATCTCCTCGATGAGCTCCAGGGAGAGGGCGTTCCGCTTCCCGGGCCGGTTGAGGGTGATGCGGCCGATCCGGTCCCTCTCCTCGTAGAGGATGGTTCGATGTGCCATGGCGTCCCCTCCCCCTAAAACTCGATCCCCTTCTGCGCCTTCACCCCTTTCTGAAAAGGGTGCTTGACCTCGGTCATCTCGGTCACCAGGTCGGCCGCCTCGATCAGATCCGGATGGGCGTTCCGGCCGGTGAGCAGGACGTGAAGGGTTTTCGGCCGGCTCCTCAGGGCGTCCAGGACCTCCTCCACGGGCAGGAGGCCGTAGTCGATCACGTAGTTGATCTCGTCCAGGACGATCATGTCGTATTTTCCCGAGGTCATCTGGCGTTCGGCCAGCTCCCAGGCCTCCCGGACGGCCTCCCGGTCCTCCTCGCCCGGACCTCCCCGGTCGAATCGGATGAACCCTTTTCCCATGGGCAGGATGTCCAGGAAGGGGGCCAGCATGTCCGCCCCGCCCAGCTCGCCGTACTGCCGGTCTCCCTTGATGAACTGGATCATCAGGGTCTGAAACCCGTAGCCTGCTCCCCGGACCGCAAGACCCAGCGCGGCGGTGGTCTTTCCCTTGCCCGTTCCCGTGTGGACCATGATCAGGCCCGTTCGTTCCTCTCGCATCAGCATGAGCCGTTCACCTTTCGTCCGGGGTGCCCGGAGCCCTCTCGAAACAGGAAGGAACGGCTGCGCGTCCCGGCTGCGGCCCGGTGCAGGACGGTTTCACAGGATTTGACGGATTCGCAAAAACCCGCTCATCCGCCGCGGGGAACACTATAACCCGTTG
>CAYUBQ010000012.1:0-82976 GCA_964443135.1 uncultured Desulfobacterales bacterium
GGACGAAAAGGGATCGTAACAGGCGAGGCTGCACTATCGCCTCGACCGGGACTCCGTCAAACGGCCTTTCCAGAGACGCACCCCTTTTCGGGTGAGGCGGGGGAGATCGGCCAGCAGCCTGAGCCGGTCACGCAAGGTGAAGCGGGGTTGGTACCGCCTCTCCAGGCCCCGCAGCACCAGCTTCATCAACACGGGGTTCTCGCGGATCACCTTCCTCTCCATTTCCTCGATCACGCCCAGGTAGGGGGTGCGCAACCCGTGGTACTCCACGGGCTCACCGACAGGGTAGAACAGGAACCCGTAGCGTTTGAAGGTCCGGTACACCTTCTCCTCGGTGATCATGTACCAGTGGCTCAGGCCGCGCCGCTTGCTCTCGTGGTACATGATCTGGTACAGCCCCATGACAATCACCGGGGTCCTGCGCTTGCCGTACTCCCTGGAGATCCTGGCCCGATCCGGCCTGGTCCCTCCCTCGGACCCGGACAGGTAGGACTCGACACCGTAGACCCCGTCCACGCGTCTCCGCCGGTACTTGTGGCTCACCGCCAGCCGGGAGATCTCGGCGATTCTCCCGGGCGGCGGCCGCTCGCCGGGGAACCGGATCCTGGCGGCCTGCTCCATGGGAAACCCCGTTTCCGAGTGCAGGATGAGGCGGATGGTGCCGACCACCTCGTCGTCCGGATCCAGGGCGGCGAAGTGGACCGCACTGGGCTCGTGCGCATCCGTCTCCCGCCCTCCGGGGTGGTCCTCGGGCTTCTCGAAACCGAACTCCCTCACGTACACCTCGTACCGGAGTCGGTAGATCAACTCCTTGAGGTCCTCCGTGTCCGCCCGAACAAATCGGAAGTTTCCGTAAGTCAGCATGATCCGTCTCTCCTTCGGCGGGGATCAACCCCGACCGATCCCGGCGTCGCGTGAGCTCCCCGTGCTCCTGGGGACCTCAAAAAGATGGGGATTCCGGTACAGCCCGGCGGGTGCTCATACCACCACAGGAGGCGTGAAAAACCGTTCAGAAACAGGGAACAGGACAGTCGGCCGGGGGGCGGGGAGGTGTACGACGCGGTTTTCATCATCTTTCGCCTCGCTCCGGAGAATGTCAAGGTGAACTCACAGACGCGGTGAACCGCGGCGTCGAATGACGGAAGCGGATTACACGCTGAGGGTCAAGAGGTTACACGCCTGCGCTCCCCGCCTCCATCCCGGAATCCATCTGCTGGATATCCCTCATGTTTCTTTGCTCTTTCCGACCTCGAAACCGGCACGGTTTTCGCAGAGCATCAGGGTGGGAACAAACCGCATCGCCGGGCAAGGAGTCGTCCATGAAACGTCTCAGTCAGAAGATCCTGCAGGGCGTCGTCTTCGCCGCGCTGGTCATGGCCGCTGCACCCTCGGTTCAGGGAGCGACCCTCGCCTTCGAGGTCGACCGGGCGTTCCGCGATACCGCGCCGGCCCACGTGGACGCCCCGTGGGTCCGGGCCGTGTTCGACGAGAGGAACGAACCGGGCTCGGCCCTGCTCACCCCGGCCAGGGGGCGCGTTTCCGAGCAGGTTCGTCTCACGGACTGGTACTTCCGCTTCGAATCGAGCACCGGACCGCTCACCGGCTCCCGGGTCGAACCGCCGGATCCGATGGGCGACGAGTCCGAACCCCTCTCGAGAGGTAAGCGGACCCCCTTTCAGGCCGGAGACCCTGCTCTGCGGTTCCATCGCGACCGGCCGGCGGACATCCTTTCCGGCGTCCGGCAGCAGGGCCAAGGCCGATTCGGATCTGGAAACAGGTCCATCTTCGAGATCCTCGGCGACTGCATTCGGGCCTCCTCCTTCGACCACCTGGGCAGCGAGAGGAGACGGCCCTCCTTTTTCGAGCCGGGCAGGATCCAGGAGATCCTGGAAGGAAGCAACCCGGGCGGCTGGATGCGAAACCACGGCTGGAACGGGAATCCCGCCCAGGGCACCCCTGCCCCTGAGCCGGCCACCATGCTCCTGGTGGGCGCCGGCATGCTCATGCTGGGAGGATGGGTCCGAAACAGGAGGAACCGCTAGACGACCGGACCCCGCCGCAGACCAGGATCCTGCGGCGTCAGCGGGTGCCGCGCGAAGCTGTGCGTCGCGCGGCACCCATATTTTTGTTTCCTCCATCACCTGTTCTCCTCTCTCACATCACCTGCGCGGTCCGCTTTTCCAGCGATTCGATGAGGCGCTTCGCCTCCTCGGCTCCGGGGAAGGAGCTCCCGCTCCTGAGGGCGCGTTTCAGAAAGGCCTTCGCCTTCTGCGGCTCCCCGGCCTCGAGATAGACCGCGCCCAGGTGATAGTTGAACACCGGGTTGTGGGGATGGAGGGAGACCGCGTGCTCCAGCTCGGCCACCGCCTTCCACTGGTGCCCCAGGCGGTGGTAGATCCACCCCATGGTGTCCGAGACGTGGGGGTCCTCGGGCATTCCGGACTTGGCCGTTCGAGCGAGCGCAAAGGCCTGGTCCAGGTTCCCTCCTCCGGTCGCGAGATTCCAGGCGAGGTTGTTGGCTGCAGGCGCGAAGTCCGGTCTCACCGCCAGGGCCCTCCGGTAGGCGGCGTTGGCCTCCACCCGGTTTCCCTCGCGATCGTGGGCCATGCCGATCACCATGTAGGCGGGCAGGAACTCCGGCGACCCCGCCGCGATCCTCTCGAAGTACGCGATCAGATCCGGACCCCGGTTCTCTTCCAGGTAGAGCAGGGTCAGCAGCACGTGCGGGGCCGGCAGGTTCGGCTCGGCCTCCACCGCGCTCAGCAGCTCGCGCTCGGCCGCCTCCCGGTCGCCGCGCTCCAGCAAGGCTTTTCCTTTCAGGTAGCGGGCCGCCGCGATCACCCGGGACGAGGCCGTGGGATGGGAGGACGCGCGGTCACAAAGCTCCATCGCCTCGGGGAAGCGACGATCGGCCAGGAGGATCCGGACACCGAAGGCCAACGAGCTTCTCTCGCAGGGGTCCCGATCCAGCTCCGCGCGGAACCGCTCGAGCGCCTCGGCCTGCCGACCCATGAGATGGTAGACGAACCCCAGCCTGAACTGGCCCAGCGGATAGGCGGGATCCAGCCGGGTCACCCTTCGCAGAGCCTCCTCGGCCGCAGGCAGATCCTGCTCCCGAATGAAGAGGTTCCCCAGCAGGGTCAGGACACGGGGGTCCCGGGGGGCGACCCGTCGGGCCTCGAGGATGTGCTCTCGCGCACGGATCAGGTGCCCCTTCTCGTAGTGCTCGAGGTAGAGCTCGGCCAGAAGCACGCGGGCCCGCAGGAGGTCCGGATCCAGCCGGGCGGCTTCCTCGAGGCTCTCCAGAGCCGGTTCCGGCTCGCCCATGCGGGCCTGGGCGAACCCCCGGTAGTAGTACCCGGCCGCGAACCTGGGCTTGGCCCGCACCACCCGCTCGAACCGGGGGAGGGCGTCGTTCCAGGCCTCCTTGGAGAGGAGCAGCTTTCCCTGGAGGAGGTTGGCCCCCACGTGCGCCTCGTACTGCTCCAGCACCCGCGCCACTTCGGCCTCGGCGCGGTGTGCGGCTCCGGCCATCGCCAGGATCTCGGCTTTGTGGACCCGGACGTCCAGATCGTGCTCTCGAATGGTCGCGGCCCGGTCCACCGCCTCCACCGCGCGATCGAACGCGCCCCTCCGGGCGTAAAACGCCGCGAGGTCCAGCAGAGGCGACACATCCTGCGCAGAAGCGGACTCCGCCGCCGCCCGGTACGCGGACTCCGCCTCCTTCCAGTCGCCCATGGTTTCGTGGTAGCATGCGAGCACGGGCAGGGTGGCGTAGGGCCCGCCCGGCTCCGCCAGGAGGGGCTGGAGGGAGGGATCCGCCTCGGCCGCCCGTTGAAAGGCCTCGTCGGCCCGGCCCAGCTCCCCCCGGGAGAGATGGATCCGGGCCAGGTGGATCTGACTGAGGGGCCGGTCCGGGGCCAGCGAGACGACCCGGTTCAGGATCTCCACGGCCGCTTCCAGGTCGCCCTCCGTCCGGCGGACGTCCGCCAGAAGCGCCAGGGCCCCGGGGTGGCTCTCGGACCGTGCGAGCACCAGCTGTGCCTTTTCCAAGGCGTTGTCCAATCGTCCGGCGAACAGGTTCAGCTGCCCCAGCTTGAGCTGGGCCTCCAGGTTGCCCGGATCGAGCAGGGCGGCCCGCCGGAACGCTTCATAGGCCGGCCCGAACCGGCCCATGACCAGGCGGGCCTCCCCGAGGATGTGGAACGCGTCCGCGTCCGAGGGATCGAGCTGCACGAGGTTTTCGAGCTCGATCACGGCCTTCGCGGTCTCTCCGGCCTCGAGAAAGGCCTCGGCCGCCTCCCGGTGCTCGGCCGCCCGTTCCGCCTCGCCCGAGCAGCCCGCGGCGACCAGCGACAGAACCCCGGCAAGGATCCAAACCTTGCACCGGGCTGTCCTCAAGACCGAGTACAGTACCTGTTTCATGGGCTGACTCCCTCGGGTCCGGGCCCTTTGCAGTCGGGCGCTGCCGGGTACCCACGCGCTTTCCCCGCAGAAAGGCGATGGGGTTGGCATGCAACTTGTACCGAAGCTCCCCGAACCCGCAACGGGCGGCTCGCAGGACAAGGGCCGGGAGCGGGGCCGGGTTCCGGAAAGGGGACCCCTCGAGACGGATTCAAGGAAAAGGAGGCCGCACCATGAAACCCGAGGCGATCGAAGCCCTGAAGGGCGCCGTCGGAGCCGACCGCGTCCTGTTGAACCCCGAGCAGCTCGCCCCCTACCACCTCGCATTGATTCCGGTGGACCGGCGCATTCCCTGCGCGGTGAAGCCCCGGTCGACGGCAGAGGTCCAGGAGGTGGTGCGGATCGCGGGAGCCCACCGGGTCCCCCTCTACCCCGTCAGCACCGGCCGGAACTGGGGCTACGGCTCGTCCAACCCGGTGCGCGACGACACCCTGGTCCTCGACCTGGGCGACATGAACCGGGTCGTCGAGGTGAACACGGAGCTCGCCTACGCGGTGATCGAGCCGGGGGTCTCGCAACAGCAGCTCTACGAACACCTGAGACGCCACCGCACCGGCCTCATGATGGACCCGACCGGATCCGGCCCCAGCTGCAGCGTCCTGGGAAACACGCTGGAACGAGGCTACGGCATCACCGCCTACGGAGACCACTTCGAGGCCCTCTGCGGCATGGAGGTGGTGCTGGCGGACGGGAGCCTCCTGCACACCGGCTTCGGACACTACGAGCAGGCCACGTCCACCCGCGTGTTCAAGTACGGCGTCGGCCCTTACCTGGACGGGATGTTCACCCAGAGCAACCTCGGCATCGTCACCCAGATCGGGGTGTGGCTCATGCCCGTACCCGAGTCCTTCCAGGCCGGGTACTTCTTCTGCCGCAGCGAGGCGGACCTCGGCCCGATCATCGACGCCACCCGCTGGCTTCTTCTCAACCGGGTGGTCAAGGGATCCATCAACCTGCTTCACCGAAACCGCGGCCTGACCGTGCTCACCCAGTACCCCTGGGACCGGACGGGCGGCCGGACCCCGCTGGACGAGAAGAACTGGCGGCGGCTGGCAGAGGAAAAGGGGGTGGGCATCTGGAACGGCGTGGTGGCGCTCTACGGGACGCGGGAGGAGATCCGCGCGGCCAAGCGGGTCGTCAAGCGGAAGCTCCGCCCGCACGTGGCCAAGCTCCAGTTCATCTCCAATCCCCTGCTCCGCCTGCTCGAGCGGCTCCAGCGGCCCGTGGGCCTCGTCATGAGGATGAACATCCCCGAGCTGCTCAAGGCGCTCAAGCCCTCCTATGAGCTCATGAAAGGAAAGCCGGGCGAGGTGTCCCTCCCCACCCCCTACTGGAGGATGCAAAAGCCGATCCCGGACGCCCTGATCGACCCGGCCCGGGACAACTGCGGGCTCTACTGGTTGGCTCCGGTCATCCCCATGACCCGGCGTGACGTGGAGCGGTTCATCGGGATCGTGGAGCCCCTGTTCGAGCGGCACGGGTTCGAGCCCTGCATCACCCTCACCACGGTGACCCACCGCGCCTTCGACTGCACCCTGCCCATCCTTTACAACAAGGAGGACCCCGAGGAGACGGAGCGCGCCGCCGCGTGCTACGAGGAGGTCCTCGAGGCCTGCATGGAGGCGGGCTACATCCCCTATCGCTTCGGGATCCAGTCCATGGAGGCGCTGGCGGGACGAGACGACCGCTTCTGGGATCTGGTGGGGACGATCAAGCGGGCCCTGGACCCCGAGGGCATCATCTCCCCGGGGCGGTACTGCCCGTGAAGTCGTTCGATGGCTCGTGCCGGGCCTGAGGTGCCGGAAACACGTGAGAGAATCGGCCGAACCTTTCCACAAGGGCCTGAGGCATAACGCCGAGAAGCGATGTGGAAGCGGCCCTTGCAGAAAGGAATCGACGTGCAGCAAGGCGTAGGAAAAACGGGGGTCCTTTCCTGCGGCCGCGGATCGGCCTCCGTTCACACAAAAGAAATTTCTTATGGACTGGAGATCACTCGTGAAATTCACGCCCGGCACAAATGGATCAGCCCACTCAGTCTCTTCATCACCCTGGGCGTCATTCACTGGATCGGTCACTCTCTCATCATTCTGGTCGTTTTGATCCCGCTCTGGTTCATCCTCTTCAGGCCCTTTGACAGGGCGGATGTCATCCCGTTCGTGATTGCCACGGTCTTCATTGTCGGGCAAAACCACTCGGTGCTCCCGAGCGGGAGGTTCGAGTTCGCAGAGCAGGACATCCTGCTGATGCCCTACTACGAACCCTTCATGTGGTAATTCCACTACCTGAACATCAAGCGTTTTTTCTCGGAGGGAGGTCAACGGCCGGGGCTCCAGCCCAGGGTCTTCGTGGCTCTCGTTCTGACGGTTATCGCCTTCGCGGCCTACGATCAGTGCAATGTCTCTCTACTGACCGCCACCCTCGTTTCGACCGGCGTCCTGCTCCTTCTGTTTCACGAGCCCTGCGATCTCCGGTATGCCGCCTATGCCCTTACACTCGGTTTTTTCGTCGAGCTCTTCGTGGTCTCCACCGGTGTCTGGTCTTACCCGGAACCGGATTTCCTGGGGATGCCCTACTGGTTTTCCACGATGTGGATCAGCATGGGCATCCTGGGTCGCCGGTTCCTTTTTCCGTTTTCCGTGTGGCTCGACCGGAGGGTTTCCTGACCGGCCGATCCTGCCCGCATTTGACGACGACACGGTCGGGCGGGATGGAAGCTGAGATGCGATGACCCACTCGAGCAAGAAGAGGTGAGTGAGTATCTCTACTCACTCACCCCCTTCCTGGATCATCGGGTTTCAAGCCAACGGTCAGCACTGGTTTTTTCGCATCCTTCGACCGACACCTGCTAGACCCAGAAGACCGACCCCCACAAGAAGCACTGTGGTCGGTTCCGGAATGGGCTGGGAAAACGCTCGTGCAGGGTCATCACTGATGGCCCCCACAATGTCCGTCCCAGCAGGGCCATTCCAAGTAGAAAGCGGATTGTAGCTGTTTTTGAATCGAAGGTCGGCGGTGTTGGGACCAAGCCATGTATCAAACCAGTTGCTGTCCAAATGGAAAGCCCAGGCACCGTCATCCAATGGTTCATAAAGGATCCCATCGCCATCCACATCAGCGACGATGCCTCCGAAAGTATCCGCCGAGCCTTCCGTGAATCCATCCGGCGTGGGAGTAATGCTTCCGATGATGCTCGTGTCCGGCTCGCCCTCTTCGATGGCGCCGTTCAATAATTCGAGTCTAGCCAAGAAGACGCCTTCAGTGGCACCGGCATACATGTCGTCCGCCGTACGATCAGCGGGGTCATAAGCCGAACTGAACTCAGTAGCAGGATCATCATCAAAGTACAGATCCACCCAGCCGTTCGTTCCGGCTAGTTGATTCGATGTGTTGGTTGTATCATTTTGAATACCCCAGAAAATGGCGGTAAGCTCTTCACCACCAAACCCGACATCGGCCCAGACACCCCCACCTCTTGCAAAAAGCTGATGATCTATCGGCTCATCGCCGCTTGGCAAAACAGAAAGGTCTCCTACTGCGACACTCGTTGTGTCCAAGATTCCCCAGTTCTGCTCAAGCGTTCCACTCGGTGCCACGATGCTCCCACTGGGACTGATTTGCTCATAATTGTTGAACTTGAAGTACAGTGGCTGATCATCCGGAATTTCGGGTACATATGGCAGAGAAAAAGCCGTTTGGCTTACACCGACCATTAACATCAATAATGAAATGAAAAACAACTTTCTCATTGTTGAATCCTCCTAGAGCTTTGTGTTGAGTTGATCCTCCAGACTTGGCTCCTAATTGCTGATAACGTTCATTTCACCTCCTTTCCTTCGGCTCATTTTTCTCCTTCCCAAGGCCGCCACCCCGATCAGGCCCGTCCCCACCAGGAACATGGTGGCGGGCTCGGGGCTGGGCACGGCGCGGACCGCCATGACGTCGTTGGCGCAGTGGGCCGGGCTCCAGAGGAGTCCCAGGGGTGCGAACCCGCCGGCTCCCAGGTCGCTCAGCGCGATGCTCAACGAGAGGCGGTAGGCCGGGCCGCCAGCACCCCCCGTGGCGAGCCACGACAGGCCGGTGTCGGCCAGGGCCGTACCGTTGTCGAAGGCCACCGGGACCGGGACGGCCTCCTCGTTACCGTCCCAGGGGTTGTCCCACGCCTCCCCGTAGTGGTTGCGCACGGGGTTCCCTTCGAAGTAGTCGGACGAGGCCATCAGGGTGCCGGCGCCTACGTCGTAGAGGGTCCCCGCGGAGACGGGGGCTTCGTTGAAGTCGTGGCCGGACAGGGCGACCGCGTAGTCGAAGGCGCCGTCCAGGCCCACGTCGATGAACAGATCCGCGGCGTGGGTCACCAGGGAGCCGGATACCACCTCCGGTCCTCCGGGGTAGCTCGTGTGGAGGTCCAGAGCCAGGAACCCGTTCAGGAACCGCACATCCATCCCGAAGACCTCGTACACGCTGCCCGCCGGAATGACGTCCACCCAACCATGGGTCCGGTCGTTCCAGCTGTTGCCCTTCAGGACGAGCGTGGTGTCCGTGAAGGAAACCGCCCCGGCGGTTCCCACCCATCCCGGCCACAGGAGCACGAAGAGCAGGAAAAGAATCCGGCGTCCGACTGGGGCGTCGTGGGGACTGGGCTTCATGTGATGACCTCCATGGGGGGCGGGCGCCATTCGCTTTCTCCACCATCGCGTTTCCTTGAAGGCTCTGGAGAGCAAGGCCTGTGCCATGGCCGGGGTCTTCGTTGAAGGATTTTCAAGCTGTTTGGCTTCAATATTCCAATAGGTTACAGAGGCGATGATCGGATTCTGCATCCTTCCCGAAAGGGCTGGGCCGCTGCGTGTAAGCGCCCACTCTGTACCGGGGAGGGGGCGTTCCACAAAACGGCAGGCCCTTACACGGTACCGCATCTCAGGAGCTTCCGTTCGTGATGTAGGGGGGCGGGAGCCGGCGTCGGTCCCTGTGGGAGCGCTTCTCCACCCGGATCTCGACCTCCACCACCATCCGTTTTCCGTTCCTTCGATCCAGACCGCTTCGTCGATCCAGCCCGCTTCTTCGATCGAACCCCGAACGTCTCTCCGGTATGTGGTCCGCATAGACGAACTGTCGCCGCTCCTCACCCGATCGCCTTCCGCCTCGGTCCTCCATGACGGCCTGGTCATGCATCGGATCACCTCTGCCCTGTCGTACGATCCCGAGCTCGGCCACCGACGGCCTTCCCCCTTGCCCGAGCAAGCGGGAGCTTCCAAAACCCGATCGTGGTGGATGCTCCCTATTCAATGCACACCCCGAACGTCCGCATCGCATGAACCGCTGCTCGAGCAAGCAGCATGCCACGAAAGGCGCTCGACGATGTCGGGGCTCTCCCTGATTTTATCTTGCAAATTCAGACCGTTGAACGCGAGATACCCAGGGAGGGAGACGGAATGCGGCCGCTGCCGGGAAGAACCACGCCAGGCGGTTACCACCAGGAGTGTAATTGCTTGCCAAAAATGGGGACGGATGGAGGCGGAAACGAAGCGACGGTGCAGGTGGACCCGGAGACCCCGGAGGACGTGTCAGGCTCCTTTCAGGTCGAGGTCCGTGATGCGGTTGAGCAGCGTCTTGTAGCTCACGCCCAAGAGCTCCGCGGCCTTCTTTCGGTTCCAGCGCACGCGGAGGAGGGCCTTCTCGATGGCGTCCCGCTCCAGCTCGGAGGTGAAGGACTGGACCAGGCTCTTGAGGGACCCCCCTTCCTGGTTGAGAAACGAGCGGATACGCTCGTCCGCCAGGGAAGGGATGAGGAAGGAGTCCCCTTGCGGAGGATTGCTCTCCTTGTCCTCCCCGTTCATGCAGAGCCCTTCCTCCAGGGCCTCGTCGAGGAACTCCCAACCCTGCAGGGCCATGGCACGCCGGATCAGGTTCTCCAGCTCCCGGACGTTCCCCGGCCAGGGATAGGACAGGAGCCTCCGGCCCACGGATTCCGGCAGGGCCAGGACCTCCCGCCCGGTCTCCAGGCAGTACTTTTTGAGGAAGTAGTGAATCAGGAGGGGCAGGTCCTCCGGACGGTGGCGCAGAGGGGGCGCCTGAATGTGGATCACGCTCAGGCGATAGAACAGGTCGTTGCGGAAAGCGCCCTGCTGGACCTGCTCCGCGAGGTTCGCATTGGTGGCCGCGACGATGCGCGTATCCACGAACCGCTCTTCCGTCCCCCCCAGCCTGGAGACGGTCTTCTCCTCCAGCACCTGGAGGAACTTGACCTGAAGAGAGAGGGAGAGGTCGCCCACCTCGTCGAGAAACAGGGTTCCGCCCTGGGCCAGCTCGAGCCTGCCCGCCTTGTTGGCATAGGCCCCGGTGAAGGCGCCGCGCTGGTAGCCGAACACCTCGCTCTCCAGGAGATCGTCGGGAAGGGCCCCGCAGCTGATCTTCACGAGGGGCCCCTTCCGCCTCTTGCTGTGGCAGTGAATGGCCCGCGCGATGAGCTCCTTTCCGGTGCCGCTTTCCCCGGTGACCAGCACGGCGATGTCCTTGTCCGCCACGGCCTGGATCTTCTGCCGGATCTGCTGGATCTCCCGACTGCGGCCGAGGATGGCGGGGTAAGGCGGACCACCGTTCCTGAACGGGGACGGCTCGAGCGCCCGGGCAATGCCTCGGGCCAGATCGGGGAGGGAGTCCTCGGGGGAGACGCAGACCACGCTGTCGAACGGTCCGCACCGGTCCGTGGCGAAGAGCTCGGGCTCCTCGCTCAGGACCAGGATGGGCAGCCCCGGGAGCGCGGCCTTGAGCTCCTGCATGCACTCGAGCTGGTAGGTGGAGCTCGACGGCGCCAGCAGCGCCAGGTTGGGAGGTCCCTCGTCGGTGGAAGGCACGACCTCCTCCCTCGTCACGGTGCCTGCCACCTCGTAACCGGCTTTTTGAACGAGCGAGACCCAGGGGTTCGACCCTCGCCGGTTTGCATCGATCACCAGCACCCTGGGCAGGGTACTTACAGCAAACTGTGTCCGGTTCATGGGTTTTCTCCCAACAGACGGCGAATGTGCGCCGCGAGATCAGCCATCTCCATCGGCTTCTCCAGAACGAGGTCCGACCTGCACTCCGCGGCCATGGACTCGCACACCTTTCCCTGGCCCGTGATGGCGATGACGGGGATCTTCGGATACCTCGTCTTCACCGTGAGTACCACCCCCACCCCGCTCACGAAAGGCATGACGATGTCGGTGATGACGAGATCGTACTGCTCGCTCTCCAGCCTCCGCAGGCCCTCCATGCCGTCGGATGCCTCGATCACACGATATCCGAGGACTTTGAGATGCTCCACCATCATCTTCCGAACATCCGGGTCGTCCTCCACCAGCAGGATCGTTCGCGATGCTTTCACGGTTTGTCCCCCGCGGCGCTCCTGTAGGACTCCAGGTACGCCAGGTCTTTGGTCTGTGTGTTCTTGGTGCCGACGGTGACGACGCGCACCCGGCCCCCGTTCCGGTGAAAGTAGAGGCGACCGGCGTAAGCGAACCCGGCCTCGAGCACGAACCCTTTTCCCCCCTTGCCGAACACCTTCCGCTTCACTGCCACCTTGGACGCATCCATGTTGAGCAGCTGCACGGCCTCCTCGGCCCTGAGCCGGACGTCGGGCTGCAGGGCGGCCATACCTTCCACGGCCCGGTCGGTGAACTCGAGGTTCTTGTAGAGCACGCTCAGCCGCTTTCTGAGCCGCTCCGCCTCGCTTTCCTTCTTCCGGTCCTTCCGGAGCCTGCCCTCGAGCCTCCGGACCTCTTCGCGGAGCTCGAGGATCTCGAGCTCCGTCTCCTCGCGCAGGTTCCTCTGGCGTGCCGCCCCCTGCTCCAGCCGATCCAGCTCCTCGAAGAGCGCCTCCGCGTCCTGAGAGAGGTTGTCCCGCTGCCGGCGAAGATCACCGATGCGCCGCCGGTAGTCCTCCTCCTTTTCCTCCACCTCCCGCACCAGGGAGCGCGCCCGATCGAGCTGCCCGGAGAGAGAGGCGATCCGGTTCTCCTGGTCGAGCCGTCTCTCTTCCGCCGCCTGGGTGCGGCGCCGGATGGCCGCGTGGAGCAGACCACCCGAGAGGAGCACCCAGACCAGGAGCACCCCGTTCGAGAGCCAGCTGTTGTGAAGGACCTTCAGGTCCGCCTGCACCTCGAACCCCCGGTTCAGCAGCCTGTAGTTCTCCGCGGCCAGCTCCACGTACCGGAGCCGCTCCCCCCCCTCCTTCCCGAGAAGCCCCCCGAACTCCCCGCCGGCCGCCATCTCTTCTTCCAGGGGCACCGGGTAGAGGATTCTCTGCCCCCGGGTCTTCACGAGGACCTCGGTTCGCACCCCCAGCCTGCGTTTCACGTCCCCCTCGAAGTACCGGGACAGGTTTCTGCGAATCTCCTCCCGGACCGGGTAGCGTCCCTCCATCAGCGCCTCCTGGTCCTGGATCAGGAGGTCCTCGATGACCGCCTTCTCCCGGCGCTCGAGGGCCCCCTCGATCAGGTCCAGGCTGAGGATGTACCCCAGCGGCGGGATCAGAAGACAGGCGAAGAGAATCAGGAAGGGGAACCGCTTCATTGCTGCGGGATCTCCTCCAGCGCGGCCCGGGCCTCCTCCGCACCGGCAAACCGGGGTGCGACCTCCAGGGCCTTCTCCAGGTGGGTCCTCGCCAAGGCGGGCTGCTCGTTGCCGAGATAGGCCATGCCCGCGTGGTACCGGATCACCGGGTGATCCGGGTTGTGCTGCAGGGCGTCCTCGAGCTCGGAGATCGCGCTTCTGTAGAGACCCTTATGATAGTACACCCAGCCGAGGGTGTCCATCACCTCGGGGCTCCGGGGGGCGTGCTTCTTGGCGATCTGGGCGAACTCGAGGGCCTCGTCGACGTTTCCGCCGGACTCCAGGATGTGCCAGGCCAGGTTGTTGGCGGCGGGCGCGAAGTCGTCCTTGGTCTCGAGGGCTTCCCTGTAGTGGGCCTCGGCCTGCTCGCCGTCGCCCTCGACCTCGGCCAGCACACCCAGGGCCATGCGGGCGGCAAGAGAATCCGGCCGACGCTCCAGCATGGCCTCGTACTGCCTCCGGGCCTCATCCCGTCTCCCCTCCCGCGCCTGCAGGGCTGCGAGCAGGGGATAGGCGTTCACCAAGTCCGGGTTGCGCTCAATGGCGGACTTCAACCGGGACTCCGCTCGTCGCAGCTCGTTCCGGGCGAGGTGCACGCGCGCCTCGAGGTAGTCCAATCCCCCCTGCACGGCGGGGGCGTCCCCCACCCGGTCCCGGTGAGCCGCGACGGCTTCCAGGGCTCGATCATGCTCTTCCCGCTTTACGAACCAGACCACGATCCAGGACAGGGCCTCGGTCGCCGAAGGATCCAGCTCGAGGGCCTCTCGAAACGCCTCCAACCCCTGCTCCGGCCGCTCGGAGAGCATGTACAGCCGGCCGAGCTGCACCCGGGCGCGGGTCTGGTCCGGGTTTTGCTCGATGATGGATCGGTACACCCTTTCGGCGTTCTCCCACTCCTTTTTCGCGAAGTGCAGTGCGCCGTATAGCATCTGGGCGTGCACGATCCCGGGGGACGACCGGAGGACCCGGTCCAGCTGCTCCCGGGCGAGGTCGAGCTCCCTTTGGGCCAGAAGGGTCTCCGCAAGGAGAAGCCGGGCCCGGACATGACGGGGATCTCCCTTCAAGGCCTGCCGCAGATGAGACACCGCCTGGTCCCGGCGACCGAGGGCGGTCAGGGCCAGCGCCTTGTGAAAGTTGGCCCTCACACTGTCGGGATTGTTGCGGAGGACGTGATCCAGCTTCCGGATCGCCTTCTCCGGCTCGTTCTCGCGCAGATGGATTCTTCCCCGGAGGTCGTTTGCAGCCACGTGCATCCTGTCCTCGGAAAGCACCGCGTCCGCCAGGGGGCGGGCACGCTCCGGCCGGCCGAAGTCCAGGTGAAGCTCGGCCAGACCGAGACGGAGGTTCGCGTCGTCCTCCTTGAGGCGCACGGCGGCCTCCATGGCGGACACGGCCTTTTCGTACTCCCCTTTGCGGCGATAGAACCCCCCCAGGCGCACGTGAGAAGCGGGGGAGTCGGGGGCCTTGTCCACCGCCGCCAGGAGGGTCTTCTCGGCCAGGTCCAGCTTTTCCTGGCTCTCGTAGAACCCGGCCATGACAGCCAGGTCCTGGGGAGGGGCGTCCGAGTGATCCACCATCTTCTCGAGCAGCTGCTCTGCCTCCTGCGCTCGACCTTCTTCCACCCAGACGCGGGACAGCTCCACGTAGGCCACCCGGGCCTGGGGGTCCAGCTCGATGACCCGGCCGTAGGCCTGCTCCGCCTGCTCCTGCTTCCTCGTCAGGAGGTGGAGCCTGGCCAGGGAGAGGTGGACGCCCACCTCTTCCGGGGCGATGGACGCCGCCTTCTTCAGTGTGGCCACGGCCCCCAAAACATCCTTCTCCCGAACCTGAACGCTGGAAAGGAGCTGGAGGGCCCTCACGTTCTCCGGCTCCTTCTCCAGCACGAGCTCCGCCTTTTCCCGTGCAGGCTCAATCCGGTTTCCCAAGAGAAAGATCGTCCCCAGCTGCAGCTGGGCCCCGAGGTGGTTCGGGTTGATATCCACGGCGGTTCGAAAGGAGTTGTACGCGTCCACCCCCTTCTTCTGACCGAAGTAGGCCTTGCCCAGGGCGAAGTAGGCCTCGTCGCTCCCCGGCGCGAGCTGCAATGCGTTCTTCAGCTCGATCTCCGCCTTGCTCCATTCGCGCTCCTCCAGGTAGGCGGCGGCCTTGTCCATGTGATCTTTCGACCGCTCTTCCTTGCTGGCGCACCCTGCGACCGGCTGAAGGGCGAGCAGGACGAAAAGCACGCAGGTCAGTCGAACACGGCACCCATTGGACCGATCGTTCTTCCTGTGGTTCCTTGTTCCAGTCTTGTCCATCTTCATCCTCCTCGAACCTGGGCTCCGGGGTGGATCCCCGCAGCGGTATTCCTCTCTTGACGATTCAAGCCTTTTCGACTACATTCATGACAAAAATACCCCTCAAAGACACGGGAGGTGCCCATGAAAACGATCGCGAGAATTCTGCTGATTTCGGGAGCGGTCCTCCTGCTGGTCTCGTGCAACACGGCCAACGTTCCTTCCGTCTCCACCCTTCCGCAGACGGCGGTGGCCTACCCCGAAAAGGAGTCCTACATCATCGGGCCCAGCGACATCCTCGAGGTCAGCGTCTGGCGGGAGCCCGACCTGACCCGCCAGGTCCAGGTCCGCATGGACGGCAAGATCACCCTGCCCATGATCGGCGATGTCCAGGCCGAGAACCTGACCCTCGTCGATCTCCAGGAGAAGATCGAAGAAGAGTACACCCGATTCGTGACCGAGCCCGAGGTCACCGTGATCCTCGCCCAGAGCAACAGCCAGCGGGTCTACATGATGGGCAAGGTGAACGCGCCGGGCGAGTACCCTCTCAAGAAGTCCATGACCTTCCTCCAAGCGGTCTCCGTGGCCGGAGGCCTGGGCAGGTGGGCGGACACGGGCAACATCCGCCTGATCCGCAAGATCGACGGGAAGGAGCAGACCTTCCGCATCGACTACGACGCCATCATCTCCGGAAAGGATCTGTCCCAGAACATCCTGCTCAGGCCCGAGGACACCATCTACGTGCCTTGAGCGAAGCAGGCCTTTGTCCCCCAACGCGGGGACCGGCGGACCGGTCGCTACGGCATGGGCCGCCGGCCCTGCAGGCCGGCCGCCCGGGCACCGCCCGGACCGGGTCGAGGAAGGGGAACCATGAAAAGGAACGCGACGGGAACCCAGGCCGGGAAACGGTTGCTGCTGTCGGTCTTGTCTCTCTTCCTCCTGGGCTCCCCCTATGCGGCGGGCAGCGCGCAGGGCGCGGAGTTTTACTGGAGCACGGGGTTCCACGCCTCCCAGGAGTACAACGACAACATCTTCCTGGAGAACGACAACGAGGACCCCGAGGACGACTTCATCACGGTGCTGTCCCAGTCCCTCACGCTGGGTATCCGCACGGAGGAGATCGACTCCTCCGTGAACTTCTCCATCGGGTACGCCATGTACCAGGAACGGGAGGACTCGGGGGACATCCGAGGAAGCATCGACCTCAACGGGTTCCGGGACGTTCCCCTCTCGGACAACCTGGTCCTGAGCCTGGACGAAAACTTCTCCGTCACCGAAGACCCCATCGAGTTCGGCCCTGCCACCGAGCTGGACCGCCAGGACCCCTTCTACAGCAACCGCGAGGAGCGGACCCGCTACTATCGCAACCGCTTCCGGGGAGAGCTGGCCTACCAGTTCGGGGAGGAGGACCGGATCTACTGGGGCTACGCGAACACGCTCCTGGAAAACAGCTCGGACACGTTCCAGGACTCCATGCGGCACCAGCCGTTCGCGGGCGTTCGGTACTGGTTCAACGTTCGTCACGGCTTCGATCTCGGTGTCCGCTACACCCGCGCCGAGTTCGACCAGCCTCCCGGGGACGATCCCACCCGCGTGTCGGATTTCGACGGAGCGGGAGGAACGGCGTCCTACTTCTACCGCATGGACCCGGAGACCACCTGGAGCCTCAGCTACTCCCTGGACACCCGGGACTTCGAAGCCCCCGACGACCCCGATTACGAGATTCACAATGTCAGCCTCAGACTCTCCCGTCAGATCACCGAAACGCTGTCCGGCTCGGCCAACGTCGGTTACTTCCGTCAGGACATCGACGACGGAACCAGCAACGAAGGGCCCTCGGCGGGCCTGAGCCTGACCAAGGATTTCGAGGTCGGAACCCTGGGGATCAGTGCGAGCATGGGCATCCGGGAGCAGTACTACGAGGTGGAAAACCTCGGGGCGAGCGAGTACAGGCTGGTGCGCGCCTCCTACGGGTTCCAGGCCACGGAGGATCTGAACGTCGCCCTGGGCCTGGGCTACTTCGAGAACGAGTACCTGCAGCGGGAGGATCGGACCGATGACAGCACCTGGTACGGGGACGCCACCCTCTCCTACCGGATCCGGGAGTGGTTGCGTGCCAGCCTCAGCTACACGCACCAGGAACGGCACGCCGACATCGAGGAAAACGAGTACAAGCTCAACCGCGTGATCCTGATGTTCACCATCCCTTACGAGGGAGAGCCTTACGTTTTCTGAGCCTTCCATGACCTTCCTCGGGGTCCGTCCCCTTCGGCCTTTTTGGGCAGCTCGAAGGCCCCGATGTCGATCCCGCCGTCCCAGGGCCGCTTCGGGACAAAACGCCGCGCGGTTCCCAAGCAGGCTCGAAGGATCTGAATGAGGTCCTTTATGGGGCCTCTCCCTGCATCGAAACGGGCCCCGTCCCCTGCCCGGCCACCCGGGAGACCACGTAGCGGTACTTGCCGGACCCTTCCCGGGGAACCTCCTCCACCGGGTGGATGCGCACCGTCACCCCCCGGCCCATCCGTTTCTGAAACCCCCGCACGATCCGCAGGTTTCCGTCGGCGGGGTATCGGCCGTCCCGGGTCTTCAGCAGCACGTTCACGAGGTCCGGTCTCTCCTGCACGATCTTGAAGGCCTCCACCCCTTCGATGTCCCGAACGATGTAAATCAGCGACAGCGCGTGCTGCCAGCGTCCGTCCGGCGTGACGATGAAATCCGTGGTCCTGCCCCGGACCGCCTCCATGGTGCTCCAGGACCGGCCGCAGGCGCATCCGTTGCCGCCGGGCACGGCCACGTCCCCGGTGCGGTAGCGGATGAAGGGCATGGCCCAGGCGTCCAGGTGGGTGAGCACGATCTCCCCGTCCTCGCCGGGTCCCGCCGGTCGTCCCTTCTCGGTCACGTACTCCAGGATGTAGTTCGGGTCCATCGCGTGGTAGGTGCCTTCCTCGCACTGATGGCTCACGAACCCCCCCTCCCGGCTTCCGTAGCCGTCCACCACGGGGATTCCCCCGAAGGCCCGGGAGATGGTCTCCTTCCAGTGGTCGTAGAGGAGCTCGGCCGTGGTGAACACGACCCGCACGCCGGTGCCCGTCAGGTCCAACCCGCGGTCGCGGGCCATCCCGCAGAAGAGGGCGATGGTGCTCGGGTACCCGAACAGGGCCCGGGGACCGAACCCTCGAAGCCTCTTTACCATGTCCGGGACCCGCTCCTCCGAGAGCTCGAAGGCGCTCAGGAGCAGCTCGTTGGTCATGGCGTCGCGCAGCGCCTTGATGCGATCCTGGCGCTCGATCTCCACCGGGGATCCCCACAGGTAGAGCTCCGGGTCTCCGATGCCCACGCCCCACCAGCGGTGGGTCAGGGCTCGGGCCGCTGCGTCCCAGGACTGCCGGCGGCGGTCGAAGTAGAAGACGAGGGGCTCCCCGGACGAACCGCCCGTGTTGTAGCGGCGCGGTCCCCCGGGACAGCCCTTCCAGACCATGCGGTCCGAGTTCTCCCGGATGTCCGCCTTGCTCAGCAGGGGAAGGGCCGCCAGGTCCTCCACGCGGCTCAGGTCCTTCGGGTCGAACCCCGTCTCGGCGAACCGGTCCCGGTAGAAGGGGATGCGTTTCTGCGCGTGCAGGAGGAGCTCGCGAAGCTTCCTCAGCTGAAGCGTCCGGATCTCACGGGGGTCCGCCCACTGGAGCCGCTCGAGCGTTTTCAGCGCCCGGAAGGTGTACCGGCCGCACAGCCTCTCGTGCAGGGGGAAGATCAGGTGCCTGACCAGACCGGTGTGCAAGGCTCCGTTTCCTTTCGAAGGAGAGCGGGACCGAAGGTCATCGGGCCGCCTCCGAGGCCGGGGGTGCGTCGTCCTCGGCCAGAGCGCCGGCGACGCGGGTCCCGTGGCGTCCGGTGACCCGGAGGGAGGAGTTCACGGTGAACGGCCGCCACGGGGTTCGAAGATCGGAGGCCACCGAAAAGGATTTTCCGTCATCCGTCACCAGAAGGACCTCCCGCGTCAGGGGAAACCGCCGCCACCGAAGCTCCATGCGGGCGGCCTCCCCCTCCTCCAGAGGGGAGACGAAGTAGAACTCCCTCTCGTAGTCCCCCATGCGGAGGCTTCCGCGAACCCGCCCCCCGCTCCAGGGCCGGGTCCAGAAGGAGAGACCCTCCGAGCGGAGGGCCGGGATCATCCCCCGCTTGCCCGCCCGGAACTCGATCAACACCCGGCCGCTCTCGCAGAAGCGATCCCTCCCGGGCACCGCGACCCGCCACTCCCCGGACCTCTGCACCGCCCGCTCGGTGTCCCGGTCCCGGTCGGGGACCCGGGGGGTGTCGAGGTGCCGGGGACCCAGCCGCCCGCCCAGGTCCGTCTCGTTCCCGTAAGGGTCCCGCAGCACCAGGCGGAGGGTGTAGCGCCGCTCCGGGGCCAGTTCGCGGAGCAGTACCTCGGGGCGGGTGCTGTAGAGGTGGGAGCGGCTCACCCTCTCCTCCGGATCCCCTTCCGCCGAGTAGTGGACCGTGAGCTCGGCCACCTCCGGGTGCCGGGCGGTGCTGACCACGCCCGCACGCAGGGTCCCGGCGAACCCGTCCATGACCGGCACGATGCGGACATCCACGTGGTCCCGGGAGGCCACCCCGGGCGGGGAGGTGTCCGGCACGGTGCGGCGCAGGTCCGGGTGGTAGAGCGGATCGCCCAGGAGCGAGGTGGACCAGTTCACGTGAAAGGTGGAGCGCAGGAAGCACTCGCCCAGGTCCCGGCCCCGAAACAGGTAGTGCATGAGGATCCGGTTGTCCCAGAAGGTGGTGTTGGTGATGTGGGGTCCCCCGCCGTACGCGGGCCCCCCGCACGCACTCACGCTCACTCCCCGATCCACCTGGCGCCAGATGCCCGCGTGCCTCCCCATGTTCCAGCCGTTGCTGCTCGCGACCGTGTAGTCCATGCCGCCCGGGTAGTAGCCGTGGACGCCCTCTTCCCCGGTCGACTCCGAGCCGGGCACGTCCTCCGGCGGGCGGGCCATGAACGGGAGGCTGCGCCGCGGAGGGGCCACGAACCCCAGGGTCTCCAACTCCTCCACGCCCCACAGGTTCTTCTCCGCGGCCTCCTCGAGGCGGGCGCCGAGGTCGAGCTCCTCCCCGGGAGGACGGCTCCGCCGAACCCGGCGGTCCATCCCGGGGCGCAGGTACCGGGAGGCGTACACCGCATAGTCCACCTGGCGCCGGGCCTCCACGGGCCCTTCCCCGTCGATCCGGCTCACCCCGTACGCGAAGAAATGGGAGGGCACCTGCCGGCGCTGCTCCGGAAGCGGGTCCGGATTGTGGGGTCGAGGGGATTTGTTGCCCGCCAGGTACCCGTACGCATCCGGGTGCATGTAGGGGTTCCACCGCCTCCCGGTCAAGGGGGCCCGCATGGCGGTGGTGATGCGGTGATTGCGGACCCCCCGGTCGGCGTCCGGCCCCCCGGCCATGTACATGGACCCCACCGGCGGCCGGATGGGGAACCCCCATCCGTAGTAGAGTGTCTGCAGCCGGTTCTCCAGGGAGGCCAGGTCCCCGTGGTCCCGCGGCGAGGGCGTCACGCCGCGCTCCAGGCCGAACACCCCCTCGCAGGCATAGGGCAGCCCGTGACAAACCACGATGTAGAGCAGGTGCTCCTTCAGGCTGGTGCCGTCGGGCCCTGCGTTCCCGGGGTCCTCCAGGAAGCGCTTCACCGGCAGGAGCACGTCCTCTCTTAAGTGAAGATCGTCCCGGATCTCGTCGGGCCCGGTCTCGGAAAAGAGAAAGTCGTCCCGATCGTGGCAGAGGAAGGTCAGGTCCCGTTTCTGCCGGCCGGCCCCGTCCCGGGCCTGGACCCGCACCTCCACCGTGCCTCGGGCGTGGGCGTGGGCGTCGAAGCGGTAGCAGCGGCCCCGGCCGGGCTCCACCTCGGGGTGGACGATGCGGCGTCCCTTCTTCACGGGTGCGCCGGTGACCCTCGGTGAGACCGTCACCCAGTCGTCCGAGCCCAGGGCGCGGCACGCCACGGACACCGAGCTCCAGTCGACTCCCGTCTCCCCCGGCTCGATCGCCACCTCCACCTTTCTGGAGTCCCGCGCCCACTCCCCCGGCCCGGGACCCGCACCTTTACCCGCAAACACGACCCCGTCCTTGTTGTCCTGACTCTTCTCCTCGATCACCCAGTGGTTCAGGTGGTCCTTTCCGTGCACACACCGCAGGCCCAGAACATGGGGCCTCTTTCCCGTTTGCGGATCCGTGTGCATCCGGACGTAGTGCTCGGCCACCTCCCTGGAGTCCTGCCCGGGATCGGACCCTTCCACGTCCCGGGTCCAGTCCGCGTTGTAGAGCACCAGGACCCGGTCGGGTCCGGCCTGAAAAGGCGTCAGGGGACCGGGGGCCGTCTCCGCGGCGCAGCTCGCCGGAAACAGGGCTGCGAACGACCACGCCGCCAGGCCCAGCAGGCCGGAGAGGGGCAGGAATCGCCCCTTACCCCTGAAGCGCGGCGCGGCGGTAGACCCGCTCATACGCCCTCACCATCCCTTCCACGCCGAACCTCTGCACCGCCTCCTCCCTGGCCGCCCTGCCGTGAGCGGCGCGCAGCTCCCCGTGCGACAGGTACCGTTCGATCCCTTCGGCCAGGGCCCGCACGTCCCCCACGGGGAAGAGCAGGCCGGTCCTCTGGTGATCCACGAGCTCCGGGTTCCCCCCCGTGCGGGTGGCGATCGCCGGCAGGCCCGAGGCCATGGCCTCCAGGAGGGTGTTGGAGATGCCCTCGTTGATGGAGGGCAGGACAAAGAGGTCCATCGCGCGCAGCAGCTCCGGGACGTCCTGCCGGCTGCCCAGGAACCAAACCCCCTCGCCGGCTGCGGGCTCCAGGTTCCGTCGCTCGGCCCCGTCCCCCACCACGAGCAGGCAGGCCTCGGGGCGGCGGCGGCGGACCGCGGCAAAGGCCTCGAGCAGGGTGCGGTGGTCCTTGATCGGGTCCAGGCGGCCGACGGTGCCCACCACCGGTGCGCCGGCCGGGAGGTTCAGCGCCTTCCGGAGCGCCGCGGCCGGTCCCGGCGCGTAAACCTTCGTGTCGATGCCGTTGTAGACCTGGGTCACCGGCTTTCGGACGCGGACCTCTCTTTCCAGCCACTTCTCCATGCGTCTCGAGACGCAGGTGTACTCCCGCACCCAGCGGGACAGGAACCTCCGGGTCCGGACCCGCCTGGGATCGCTCCCGTCCGGATCCTGCATCTCCCATCCGTGCTCCCCGTGCACCACGGCGCGAAACCCGATCATCCGTCCGGCCAGGACCCCTTCCAGCCCGCCCCAGTTGCGGGTGTGCACCACGTCCGGCCGGAGCGACCGGATCTCCCTTGCGAGCCGTCCCACGAACCGGAGCGAGTTTCCCGGCGGCTTGAAGAGCTCCAGGATCCGGGTACCCGGCGGAACCAGCCGTGCCGATGCGCCGTTGCGGGAGAGGCAGAGCACCACGGGCTCGATGTCCGCCGACGCGTGCCGGATCAGGGCGGCGATTCCCTTTTCCAGGCCGCCGGTCCCGAAGGAGTGGAGCACGTGCACGACGCGCAGCCTTTTCACTGCCGCACCGTCACCGAGGCCGGATTGGACAGGCCGCTCTGGTTGGAGGAGGCGTCGTAGCTCCGGACGGCGAACCAGTATGTTCCGGGCCCGAGGCCCTGAATGGTCATGGTCTCCGACATCCCGGGCCTGGAAGGCGGCGGCTCGCCGGCCAGGTTGTCGGCGAAGTTCCAGCTCCGCTTTCTGCCGCGCTCGTGGTCGAAGTCGAATTGCTCGCGGGAGACGATGGGAAGGGCCGCCTGCTTGACCTGGTACCACACCGCCCGGCCCGAGTCGTCCGACGGTGCCGACCAGGAAAGGGTCACCGTTCCGGGCCCTGCGGGTGCGGCCTCGAGGTCGGTCACGGGCGACGGGGGGGAGGCGTCCTGCCGGGGCTCGGCAAAGGCGCGGAACAGGAGGCTCACGCTGGAGACGTCGTCGTTCTTCTTGCTGCTGCTCACATGGGCGAACCGGTAGACCTCGTCCTCCGCGGCCTTGGGCAGGGTCCACCAGTTCACCTTGCTCCCCTTGTCCCAGAGGGATCCGGCCCCTTCCAGCAGGTGGGGCCGTCCGCTCAGGAGCCACCCCGCCGCCACGGCGTTCACCAGGCGCCGGCTGTACCAGCCGTCGTGCTTGCCGGGCCTCCCGGGGCGGCAGTGCTCGTTCCAGTCCCAGTACCGCGGGGGGTTGCACGCGCCGTCGGGCGTGGGGAACCCGATGGTCGTGTAGGCGTGGGCCTGGCCGCACGATCGGCTCACACAGTAGCTCAGGGCGGCCTCCGCAAAGGCGACCACGTAGTCTCGGGCGTCCTCGTCGCCGGTGAGCAGGTAGTACTGGTGCATGCCCATGGCGACGATGGCCTGCTGCCACCCGCCGATGGTGGTCAGCTCCCACGAGCCGTACTCCTGGGAGAAGGGGTGGCCGTTCTCATCCACAGCGATGCCCTTTTCCTCAACCAGCCGCTTGATGGCCTCCGGGCACTTCCCGGCCTCCAGGATGCCCTTGAACTTGGCCAGCCACCTGGTCTTGCGGACGAACCCCCGCTCGTCCCGCGTGGGGTCCTCCAGGATCAGCCGGGCCACGCGGGTCATCGGGGCGCCGGTCTCCTCCGACCGCGTGATGGCATGGGCCCGGGTCAGCGCGCAGAAGTGGCGTCCGATCCCCCGCATGCCCCAGGGGTTGGTCTCGTACTCCCCGGGTGTCGCCTGGCCGTACTGCTCGCGATAGCGCTCGCAGAGGTCCAGGAGCGCCTCCAGGGCCTCCGGGTCCCCGGTCAGGAGGTACCAGTTGCCCAGACCCACGCCGTAGTCGTGGCACCCGTCCGCCCTTCCCCGGCACAGCCACCGCACCATGCCGTGCACCTTCTCCCGCATGGGCCTCCCTTTTCCCCAGTGCCACCCCTTCCAGCCCATCACCGTGTCGTGGACCACGAACCCCTCGGTGCGGGGGGCGTAGTGGTACTTCATGTAGTCCGCCCAGGCCGCCGCCCGGTCCAGCCAGCCCCGCTGCCCCGTGCGCGCGTACTGCACGGTCAGGCCGCGCAGCTGGTCGGCCTCGGACACCTCGTGCACGTTCAGGAACTGCCGGTGAAAGTCCGGCTGGGCCTGGTGTGCCCGCGGCTGCCTCTTTTCCTCGTCCCACCGCTTCCACCCCCACGCCCGGTAGGTCTCCTTCTCGTCCTCCAGGCTCCCGAAAGGACCGATGCCCAGGCCGTCGTGCTCGGCGTACCAGTCCGAGGGACACCGTGCGTGGAGGGGTGTCTCCGCGAGAAAGGTCCACGCCGCCATGTCGTCGAAGGGCTTCTCTCCCAAGGCCAGAAACACCCGGGTCCCCTTGAAGCTCATGTCCGAGAGCCAGTAGGCCGTTCCGCCCTGCTCCAGGTTGGTGTAGTAGGTGCCCGACTTGCTCTGGTCCACGTGCTCGTCCTTTCGGGGGACGAAGGCGATCCGCAGGACCTTTTCCTCCGCCTCCAGGCAGGGACCGGCGTTCTTGAACGCACCCTGGTGGCGCACGTGCAGGAACCCGTTTCCGTCGCCGGACCGAAAGGCCAGGCTGCGGTCCCGGACCTCGTGCCCGGCGGCGGCCGGGGCCTCGAGATCCATCCAGGCCTCCCGGACGTGCAGGTTCTGTCCCTGCTCGTCCCGTGAGTTCTTGAGCAGGTGCTCGAACTGCACCGCACTGGAACCCGCGTCCAGGGTCACGCGAAGGGTGTAGCCGAAGCCGGCCAGGGGACGCCCCGATTCCTCCTCCACGTACGGCCCCTTCATGCACAGGGTGGTGCGGACGGGTCCGCGCACGTCGTACGAGACGCTCTCCGGGTCCCCCGCTCGGAACCGGGCGCCGTCCGCCAGGGTCACGCCGGGGTGGCCGCCGGAGCCCAGGACGCGCTTTCCGAGGCGGCTGACGCGGTGGATCCCGTCAAAGCCCTTCTTGCGGACCGTGATCTCCAGGACATCGTTGGTCAGCACCACTGCGTCCTCCCGCTCGCGAACGACGACCGGGTGATCGACGGGCGGCGTGTCCCCTCCCTTTTCCAAATGCAGCCGCAGGGTCTTCCCGGCGGGGATGTCCACCGGGAAGTCCAGCAGGGCCCAGTGGACCGTGCCGTCGGCGTGGGAGGAGAGCCGCGAGGCCTGCAGGGGGATCGGGCTCCCGTCCTCGTCCCGCAACACGAGCTCGCCGAGCTTCGCCACGCTTCCCGGGGGGAGGGGAACGCCTCCCCTGGCCACCGCGTTCTCCCGCGCCGCCCCCGGGAACTTCGCGGCCCGGGGGTTTTCCACCCCGATGGGGACCTGCAGCCCGCCCGCCTCGGCAGCCGGGACGAGGAGCAGGAGCGCAGCGAGGGCCGCAGCCCATCGGGCCCGTCTCGGTCTCGGTCTAGGAGTCATGTTCGATCTCGAGCTCCTCGGCAATGGCGTCGTAGTTCTCGATGAACCGTGCGGCATACTCCACCATGAGCCTCTGCCGCTCCTCCGGGGGGAGGAACCGGTCTGCATAGCCGTTCACGGGCTGCGCCTCGGGCCAGTCGGTTCGATGGAGCCGCACGATCCGAATGCCGTCGACCCTCAAGGGATCGTCCGGGAACATGATCCGTTCTTGACAGCTGGTCAGATACACGTCCCCGTTGGGGGCCACGTCGGGGCAGGACTGGAGCGAGCCGAAGAAGGCCACCGGGTCGTCCCCCCACTCGGGGCGCCCCCCCTCTCCGCCCATCTGCCGGGTCCGGGCCAGACTGGTGACAAAGCCGTCGTGGTAGCGCCGGATGCCGGCGGCGTCCCACCCCCCGTTGTAGACGGCACCCGTCCGAGGACACTGGACCTGGAAGCAGGTGGTCTCGAACTTCAGGGTCGTTGCGTCCGCCGGGCCGTCGGTTCCTGTCTGAAGCGCCTTCTGGAGCTCCCGGTACCCGTCCGGTCGCTTGGCCTCGTGCTCCCACGCGGCCGTGCTGTCATAGAGCATCTGGAGGGTCCCGCGCCGGGGGTGGAAGCGGAAGAGCTTTCCCGGACCGCCCAAGCTTCCCGTGTGCTTGCAGGCGTAGATCCACCCGTCGAAACGACCGCAGACGGCGGAGTGCCGGTCCCGCTCGACGTCCCGGGGAAACGTCTCGGGCCGCTCGACAGGGCCGAGGTCCTCTCCGGTGGCAATGTCCACGGCGTGGACCCCGGCGAAGTCGCCGGTCCCGCGGCGGGTCCTCAGATAGGTCGTTTTCCCGTCCGGGGACAGGAGGATCTTCGTGCCGACCCGCGGGGACGCCGCGATGGTCGCCAGATCCGCCGCCGCGACCGGCGTGGTTCGGACGGCAAAACGACAGGGTGCACGCCTTCCCCCTTCGCGTATCGGCTCCGCGCCCACCTGCTCGTACAGCCTCCCGTGGTCCAAAAAGGCCGGAAGCAGCATCCTCCGCCCCTCCACACGGTAGGGCAGGAGCTTCTCCACGAAGCGGAGCACGTAGGGACCGGACAACCTGCCGTGGCGCCTCCGGCCCGTTCCCTGGATGAAGAACACGCGGCCGGTCACCGGATCGACCGTCAGCCACCGGCTGCCGCTGGTCCTGGCCGGCTGCAAGCCGGCGCGGCCGTCCAGGCCGTCCCGCCCCAGATCCACCGGCGGATCGCCGTTGTAGACGAAGGCGTCGCCGTGTTTCCCGATGGGTACCCTCCTGCTCGGGGGCATCCAGCCCACGTACGAGATCTCGCGGGTCTCGGGGTCCACGTGGTACAGGCCGAACTTGGCCGCGGCATAGATGTCCGAAACCTTCTCGCCCATGGGCGCGTACACCAGAGGCTGCGACTTGATCCAGGGGTGGTAGTGCGTCGCCTTGTAGAACGGGCAGGCCTTTTTGCCTTCGGGGATCACCGCGACCTCCTCCCAGCCCCACCGGCCGGGAGACATGGTAAACGTTCCGTAACGGGCCCGCTTGCGCAGCTGGTAGGAGGGTCCGGCCCAGTGCTCGCCCCACTCGCGCCTGTAGTCGGCCTCCCGCTCCGACAGGTTCTTGGTGTAGGGCCGGCTCCCCTCTTTCCAGTCACTCAGCTCCCAGGCGTTGCCTTCCGAGTCCGTCACCCGGATGGTTTCGGCCGGCCCGTCCCTCGGGCCTGCGAAACCGGAGGCCGGCAAAGCGGCCCAGACGATCAAAGCGAAAAGGGCGGACCCAATCACGATGGAGTCGCAAAAGGCCTGGAACCCTGAGCTCTGCCCCAGGCATTTCAATGAGTTACGGGGTCTCCAGCGGCGGGTGAGCGGGTTTTTTGCGAATCCTTCAATCATCTGTTTCAAAGGGTTTGATCTCATAACGCAATCTCTCTGCTGCTCTTCATATCCGTTCTTTGCACAGCGAACGGGCTTGCTTTCCGGCCACGAATGATGTGATGTGAAAAAGCGCTGACCTTTGCCATTGACGCACTCAGCGCATTCAATTGCTTACAAGTACCTCATCGAACATCATTTCATATTGTGTATTCAAATAGTTATTTTTGATCTCATCAAAATTCAAAATAACTTTTTTCAAGTCCTCATGGGTGTGTTTCACCATGTTGGACGTCGTCTTCCCGGGTTTGACGCCAAAAAAATCGAAAATCTTTTGCAGCTCGCTGTCCAGCCCCAGGAGAAGATCCTCATAGAACAGAGGAAGAACGGGGAGCTTGAAGCCCGAGATGTAGTCGTTCAGCCTCGAATCCAGGTCCTCACGAAGCCGGAGGGTCCAGTTGAACTCCCTGCCGTTGACATGGATCGGATCCAATCTCTGATGGGGGTCATAGATGTTGTAGTCGTTGACTCTCTCCTTCAGGATGTTCGACAGCAGCTCGGAGAGGGCCTCCTTCACCCGGTTTCTTCTCCGGAGGTGGATGACCCTCGCGTCCAGCTCGTGCAGCAGCCTGGAGAAACCGACCGGATCGGTGAGGATCCGGAGCTTGGTCTTGAAACCCACCGCCTTGTACCGACCGAGCAGCGGCCTGGTGAGCGCTCTCCGGGTGCAGCTCAGCTGGGCCTCGGGAGGATCCTTTCGGAGGGGCCCGAGGATCTCCTTGCGGGCCCGGATCCGGGGATGGGAGTCCAGGTGCTCGATCAGGAAGGTGCTTCCCGCACGGCCTTCGAACAGAAGAACAAACGGTGTGACGCGGTTTCCGGCGTACAGCATGGTGAGGACCTCACGATAGAAAACGTTGGTGCCAAAGGTTCAGCATCATGACGCTCCAGAGCTCGGTGGACCAGTTCCGGAGGCCCTTCTGATGCTCCTTCCACAGGGTTCCCAGCCTGTCCCTCTCCAGGTAGAGACGGCTCGCCGGCCCGTCCAGGACCAGCTCCCGCCCGAACTCCTTCAGCTCCCCGCGAAGCCACTCCAGGATGGGAACGGCAAACCCCCGCTTCCGGCGGTAGAGGATCTCCCCGGGCAGGTGGGGCTCGAGGGCCTTCTTGAAGATGTGCTTTCCCTCCCCCCCGTTCAGCTTCAGCCCGGCGGGGACCCGCGCCGCATACTCCATGAAGACGTGGTCCAGGAGCGGGCAGCGCACCTCCAGGGAGACGGCCATGCTGGCCCGGTCCACCTTGGTCAGGATGTCCTCGCAGAGGTAGGTCTTGATGTCGAGGTACTGGATCCTGGACAGGTGATCCCGGGCCGGGGCGCGCTCGTAAATCTCCCGGAAGAGATCCGAGGTCCGGTAGCCCCCCAAGGCCTTCCGTGCGTCCCCGTTCAGGAGCCGGTTCTTCCCGTCGTCGTCCACGGCGCTCACGGAGTGAAAGTAGGCCGCCACCGGGTCCCGGGCCACGTTGGAGATGAACGCCTTGCCTCGAAACAGCTGGGGCAGGTAGTCCGCCTTCGGATACAGACGGCCCAGGCCTCCGAACACGGGCCGGCGGAACAGGGCCGGCACCAGGTCCCGCACGGCGTTCTCCCGCAGGTCGAAGGCGTACCGCCGGTAACCGGCGAAGCTCTCGTCCCCGCCGTCCCCGGAGAGCGCCACGGTCACGTGGTCCCGCGCCGTCCTGGAGACGTAGTAGGTGGGCACGGCCGAGGAGTCGGCAAACGGCTCGTCGTAGTGCCAGGCCAGCTTCTCGATGACGGGCACGGCCTCGGGGGTCACGTGGAACTCGTGGTGATCCGTGTGGAACAGGCCGGCCACCTGCCGGGCGTAGGCGATCTCGTTGTAGGCGTCCACGCTGAAGGAGATGGAGCTGGTCTTGACCGGCGCCCCCGAGGCCCGGGACATGAGCGCCACGACGGCCGAGGAGTCCACCCCTCCCGAGAGGAAGGAGCCCAGGGGCACCTCGCTGATCATGCGGATCCGAATGGCCTCCTCGAGGATCTCCACGAGCTCCTCCCTCATGCGCTCCTCGCTCTTGTCGTGGCAGGGATGGAAGGAGAGGTCCCAGTATGGGCGGACGGCCGTGCCCTGTGCACCGGCCACCGCACGGCAGGCAGGGGGCAGCTTGCGGATCCCCTTGAAGGCGGTCTTGGGGGACGGCACGTAGATGAGGGAAAGGTAGTCGGAGATCGCGGTGAGGTCCGCCTCCCTGGGGACGCCCGGGTACGCCAGGATCGCCTTGATCTCCGAGCCGAAGACCAGGGTGTCCCCGCTCTCCCAGTAGTAGAGCGGCTTTTTCCCCACCCGGTCCCGGGCCAGCACCAGGCGCCGCCGGTTCCCGTCCCACAGGGCCAGGGCGAACATGCCCCGAAACCGCTCCACCGCCCGCTCGCCCCACTCCTCGTAGGCGTGAACGATCACCTCGGTGTCGGACCGGGTCCGAAAACGGTGCCCCCGGTGCGCCAGGTCTTTCCGCAGCTCCTGAAAGTTGTAGATCTCCCCGTTCAGGACCACCCAGACCGTGCCGTCCTCGTTCGACAGCGGCTGCTGGCCGGAGGTGAGATCGATGATGCTGAGCCTCCGATGGCCGAGCCCCAGGTTTCCCCTCTTTTCCGTTCTTCCCGCCCCCTGGAGCCCCTCCCGGCCCTGCGCGTGCCCGTCGCCGTTGAGGAAATACCCTTCCTCGTCCGGGCCACGGTGATACAGGGTGTCGTTCATTCGAATCAGCACCTCGGGATCGACCGGTTTGCCGTCCCGATGAAACACGCCGCATATACCGCACATGTCGTCTGCTCTCCTTACCGCCCGCCCGATGTCAACCGGCGGATCCGTTCCATCCGTAGGCCGTTTTCAGCAGCGGCCAGACCGCCGCCCAGGAGTGCTGCCTCGCCGTGTCCCCGCCCCCGCCGGCCAGCCGGGCGTAGAGCCCGGGATCCGTGGCCAGCCGGATCATCCCCCTGCCGAGCGCCTCGGCGTCCCCGGGCTCCACCAGCAGACCGTTCACGCCGTCCTGCACCAGGTAGGGGATCCCCCCGGCCGAGGTGGTGACCACCGGGAGGCCGCAGGCAAAGGCCTCCAGGATGGCGTTGGGGTAGTTGTCCACCACGGAAGCGTTCACGAAGACGTCCGCATCGGAGAGATACCCGGGGACCTGCGAGGGGTCCACCCGCCCGGCCATGGTCACGGCCCCCTCCAGTCCCAGCGCCTTCAGCTGCCTCGTGATCCGAGGCCTCTCGCTGCCCTCCCCCACCAGGGTGAGATCCGCGTCCGGGAGGCGGTCCCGCACCAGGCGAAAGGCCTGGACCAGGGTATCCACCCCGTAGTAGGGCTCCAGGTTCCGGGTGCAGAGAAACCGTTTGGATTGACCCGGCCTTCGGGCCTTCCCCGAATTGGAGCCGAGATCCACGACGTTGGGCACGACCCCGGCCTCGACGCCCAGCCCGCCGAACAGCTCCCGAAGATAGTTGCTGGGGACCGTCACGGCGTCCGCCCTGCGCAGGACCGGCAGGAAAGGCTTTCCGGTGGAGTCGAAGTAGCGTTTTGCTTCCCCTCCCCGATAGTTGACCAGGACCCGCCGTCCCAGCAGGCGGGCCAGGAGGATTGCAGGGACCACGTGCAGAACGAAGTAGGCGTGGGAGCAGGCGATCGCGTGGAGGACATGGCTGCGGCTTGCCGCCCGAAGCAGCCGGGACAGGAAGAAGAGCTCGCGAACGGCGGTGCGGAGGACGGGGATCCTCCCCAGAACAGGCTCCAGTTCGGGGACCGAGCGGTTCGTAGGGACCACGGTCACGGCAACGCCCGCTCCTCGCAGCCGGCGGCAAAGGAGGGCTGTCTGGTTGGCCATTCCGCCGTAGGGCGGGGCGACCGGGCCGATCAAGGCGATGCTTCGGTTCCGGCTCAAGGCTCCCCCCGGCGCTGCTCCTCGGTGCGCCCGGAACCCCCCGGCTCCCACAGCCGGAGAACCGACACGAAGGAGCCGCCCACCTGGCTCACGGGGATGTCCTCGCTCCGCCATCCGCGGGGCGGCCTGACCTGCTCGGGGAAGCCGGAAGGGGCCTGGTGGGCGCCGTCGTCCGCGTTGGAGGGCAGGACGTGCACGCGGTCCGGCCCGCGGTCCTCTTCCCGGTCCGGGTCCCAGACGATCACCGAGGTGGTGAGGGTGTCCCTTCGAAAGGGAAACGAGCGTCCGTGGAGATCGATGGTCTCCTCGGGCCCCAGCATCTCGGGGCTCAGGCGGTGGACGAGGACGCCTTCCCAGGCACCGCCTGCGGGTATGGCGATCTCCCGCGCACTGGAGATGATCGCACGGCCCTTTTGGTCCAGCAGCTCCACCGCGCCCAGGCCTCCGTCTCCGAGGGCCCGCGCCTGCATGCGGCGAGTGTGCGCGAAGCCGTCCACCTCGGCGAACGCCCGGTGCAGCACCTCCCGATGCACCCCGATGAAGCTGCTGATGAAGACCCGGTACTTCCGGTCCCTGTCCGTCGGGTTCTCGATGGTGACGGGCCTGCGGACGGTCCCGGCGTCGGCGGGAAGCGCGGCCTCCCAGTAGGGCGGGACCAGGCGCGCGGTCGGCCGGCGGCGGATCAGCCTCAGCTCGTCGATCAACAGGTGCTCGGGCTCCCCGACCTTGGACCCGAAGTGGAACTGAAGCTGCCGCAGGGACGGAAAGAATGCGAGGCCGTCCGTCACGGCCGCTCCGGCGTAGAAGTGGTAGTAGTACCGGGAGACCTGGAAGGCGTTGGCCGAGAGGACCATCCGGATCCACCGGCCCGCTGCCGAGGGATCGAAGGTGAAAAAGGCGTAACCGTGCATCATGGAGTCGGTGGCGAGGCTCCGATTGTCCTTCCCGCCCACCACCCGGTCCCCGGGGCGCCAGTGGTAGGTCCAGACCCCGAAGGCCTTGCCGGGTTCCGCGGACGTCAGGCTGCTCCCCTCGGGCAGCCGGATCCAGAAGGAAAGGGCGTTGGGACCGTCCGGCTTGTAGTCCACGGACTGCGTGGCGAGATACATCCTCCTCACCCTGCCCTGGAAGAAGAGGTCCTTTTCCCAGGGCGAGAGGACGACCTTCATGCTGGAGCGGCTGTCGCCCGGTCCTCCAGGAACGCGTTCGGAGCGGGCGACGTCCCCCCGCCTGAACCCGATGGGATCACCGCACTCGCTGCACGGGATGCGCTGCTCGAAGTCGGCGAGCAGAACGCCGGGCTCCCCGGACCCGGCGTCGAGGCTGCACAGCAGCGCCAGGAGGGCTGCGGAGAGGATGGGAAGGAACCGCTTGGACCGGGAGGAGGAGGACAAAAGACTCATGCGACGACCCCGGGACCGGTTTCCACGAGAAGGGGCTTGGACGGTTTTCCCACAAACGCCGCGCCTTCCCTGTCCGGAGAAAGATTGATCTCAATGATATGAGGACCCGTCGGGGAGACGGCCACGTCCGCGCCGGCAAAACCGACTCCCGGGAAGACGGTCAGCACCCGCCCGGCCAGGGCCAGGCTCTCTTCGAAAAAGGGGATCTTCTCCCCCTCGACGGCTGCGTGGTGATCGGGGTGCACCGTGAAAACCTCGTGGCGGTGGAGCCCGTCGATGGCCGCCTGCAGCGTGCCGGAAGCGAGGTCGATGGGTGCGACGATGCCCCCGCTCGACTGGTTGTCCACCAGGGAGCCGGCCCGCCCGATCCGCAGGTAGCCCAGGACCGCCCTTGGGTCCCGCTGTTCCGGGCGCACGATCCAGAGGCGCATGGTGTTGACGCTGGAGGGGTTGAACGAGGCGAGCTTCGGGTGCTGCTCCAGGTAGGCCTCGATGACGGAGGTCCCGCCGTGCCGGCGGTCGATCACCTCTTCCTTGAACCGCTCCGGGGTCAACCGGGTAGAGGTCCCGGCGCGGAGGAGGAGTGTGGTACCGTTCCGTCCCCTGGTCACCTCGGCCACCTCGAAGCCTTGCCCGGCCCAGCCCTCCAGGGGCTTGAAACAGATCCGGGTCCCGTCCCGGAAGCGGTTCAGGAACCCCTCGAGATCGGCGACGCTGCAGAGCCTGCGGCCGTCCGAGTCCTGCCCGGCCACCTTGTGGAAGTATCCCAGGTAGTCGGGCGTGGGGATGTGAAAGAGCCGCAGCATGGCCTTTTCCGACAGCTTGTTCTGGGAGAGCTTTCGATAGGGCAGGGGGTTCAGGCGTCCGACCTCCTTCCTGTAACCCGCCGCTCCCAGGTGCCCCTTCTTGTCCGCCCAGGGCACGTCCCGCTTCCAGAAACCCGCCATCTGGTAGAAACCCGGGCCCACGCCGTAGAACGGGAAGAGGACCATCAGCTCGAGGAGCTGGCGGGCAACAGAAAGCTCGCCCCGGCCGCGGCGGAGCCGGGCCAGGCGAAGGAACTCGGAAAATGTGCAGGAAGCTTTCATTTCAACGGGTCCTGATGGACTGAAGGGTACCTCGGGCGCTGTGCCAGGGGCGCGGACGCAGCCGTCTCATGAGCTCCCTTCCCCCCGCCCCGACGATTTCCCGCGCCATCTCCGCGGCCGCCTTCCGGAACCGGTAGCGCCTGAGATAGCGGCGAAGTCGGCGCGCGATCGCCTTCTCGCGGGCCTCGTCCGCCAGGGCGATGAGCTCGTTCAGGAAGGGAAGCCCCTGCTCGTCGACCTCCTTCAGCAGCCCGGCCTGAGATGTCCTGCGGTAAGGAGGAAGGGCCTTTGACCCCACGCCCAGCAGGTGGAGGGCGATGGCCGTCCGCATGCACTTTCCGCAGGCTCCGCAGTTTCTCCCGCCCGCGTACCAGCAGACCTGGAGCTGATCGAGCAGCTCTTGATGGCGGGCGACAAACGCGGTTTTCTCGACCCGCGACGCATCGACCCCGTGGTGGACGATCCGGGTCGTCTCGGTGCTCCAGAGCGGGTCCAGCAGGGGATGGGAGCCCCAGGGCATGAGGTCTCGAAAGGTGTAGCTCGCAGGGATCAGCAGCCGCTCGATCCCGAGCCCCGCGCCCAGCCCGCACAGGACGCCGCCGTGGGTGAGGAGAATCGAGAACTTGCGCTCGTGCAGGAAACGGATCACGTTGGTGTGGACGGTGATGAGGGACTTGTTCTCCGACTCGGCGAACCGCCGTCGCGCTTCGATGTTCTCCTCCCAGTCCTCGGGGCCTCCCCGGCCTGCAGCGAAATCCTGAACGAGCACCAGGTGCGTGACCGCCTCGCGGTGGTGTGCGTACGTGTAACAGCTGTCGATGCCCCCCGAGAAGCAGCAGGCCGTCACCGGGATCACCGGATAGTTGTCGCAGCCCTGGGCCTCGACGGGAACGACCTCGAGGTCCCTGTTCCAGCAGTGCAGTATGATTTGGATCTCGTACAGTGCGTGCAAGAGCCTCCGGGAAACAGGGGCTTCTTCCGCGACCTTCACGGGAACCCGACGGACCATGGCCTCGAACAGGGCGGGGGCCAGGAACGGCTCCGGCCGCGCCACCAGCTCGAGATCCGCGGGCAGCTCGTACCAGATCGACTCCCCGTCGACCGTCGCTGAAAGGACCTGGCGATCGGGAAGCCGTTTCAGTGCCACATCCGTGATTCGAACAGCATCTTCACTCATGATGGGCCTCCAAGGCTCGAAACCCGTCGGCGCTCAGAAAGGGGAGGCGGCGGATCTCAGCGTGGCCCGCATGGCGTGCCACTGCCGGGGCCTCAGCCTTCGGTGCAGGCTTCTCCCCCAGGCACCCGTCAATGCCTTCCCGAAGCCGACGACCGCCTCCCGCAGGAGATATCGCCGCCGCATCTTCTGCAGTTGTCTTTGGATGTCCGACGCTCCGTGCCGACGGCAAGCGAGGATGAGGTCCTCCACATAGGGCAGGGTCCCTTCACCGTCCGGCTTCAGGGCGCCGAGAAGGCGCTGGGAGGAGTACGGCGGGAGGTTCGCTGAACGCTTGCCGATGAGGTGGAGTACGAGGGAAGTGCGCACGCACTTGGGGCAGGTCCCGCAGTTGCTCGAACAGGAGCGCCAGCAGACCTGGAGCTGGTCCAGGAGCTCCCGGGACTCCGCGATCCGCTCCACCTTTTGGCTCCTCCGGGTGTCGGCGCCGTGATGGACGACGCAAGTGCTCTCGGTGCTCCACAGGGGATCGATGAGCGGATGCGAACCGTATGGGTGGAGGTTCTGGTAGGTCCAACTGGAAGGCATCAAGAACATACGAGGCGCGAGCGACACGCCGAGCCCGGCCAGGACGCTTCCGATCACCAGGCCCCAGTAGACCTTCCGCGTTTCCACGAAATCCCGGATGTTGGAGTCCACGGCAATGAGCTTCTTCCCGGCAATCCGGGCGAATCGGGACCGCGCCTTCTTGTTCTCCTCCCAGTCAGCGGGGAGGTTGTACGTGTCGAACCCTTCGACGAGAAGAAGGTGCGATACGTCCTGTTCATGGCATGCCAGGGTGTAAGAGCTGTCCACGCCTCCGGAAAAGCAGCAAATCGCACTTCCGGTCCCGATCTCGGGCTCGGACTCGTCCGCTTCGATCTCCACCACGTGCAGGTCCCGGTTCCAGGATCGGAAGATGGTCTGAACGCTCGAAAGGCCCCGAAGCAGCATCGGAGAGACCGGAGCGCCCTCGACCCGGACCGGTGCGTTCCGCACCATGGCCTCGAACAGGGCCGGGGCCAGGAAGGCCTCGGCCCGACGGGCCAGGGGAAGGTCCGCCGAGGTCCGGAACCAGATCTCTGTTCCGTCCACCGATGCGGACAGGCACTGGGTCTCTCCTGCCCTCTCCAGGCGGAGGTCTTTCACCACAACAGGATCGGGGTTGTCTGTCATCTTTCCCTCCTTCATCGGACCGTCGTCAGGGCCTCCGCCCTGCAGCCGGGGCCGCAGTCGCACCGTATCCCCCCACAGGGACTCCAATGCCGTATCCCGTTGGCTCCGCGGAGGCCTCCGCCGGCGCCGGGGACAGGGCCTCCTCTCTCCGGCGGATGAGGACCTTCATCAACACGCCGAGCGCCACCAGGTGGTAGAAGATGTCCCAGTAGGCCGCACCCAGGAAGGCCCCTCCCACAGCGTACCCGACGATCGAGATCTGGATCGCCCGGGCGCAGTCCCGCCACCAGTCCCCGTTATCCAGACTCCGGACCCGCTTTCTCAGCCGCTGCAGCGAGATCAACGCCCCCAGAAGCAGGCTGAGCCAGAGCGCCAGCGCGACGAACCCGTGCTCCCCCAGGATCTCGAAGTACGCGCTGTGCACGTCCCGTACGTGCAGAAGAAACGTCTCGAAACCGCCTCCCAGGATCGGGTCCTCCAGGGCCCTTTGATAGGCGTAGCCCCACGCCTCGATCCGCCCCATGGCGGATCCGTCCTGCTCGTACTCCGAGATGGTGTCCATACGGTCCATCCAGACGTCCGGAAGCCTCGGGATCGCAATCAACAGCCCGATCGCCAGGACCGGCACGGCGACCCACTTCCTCCGGCTCGACAGGATGATCGAGAGCAGGACCACGCAGAGGGTGAGAAAGGCGCCTCGAGACCGGGAGGCGATCACGGAGCAGACGCACAGGACAAACGTGCTGTAGTAGAGCACCCGCAGGTTGACGTTCTTCGCCCACTTGGCGAGCAACAGGAAGATCGGCAGCATCATGTTGAGGGCCAGGGCGATCTCGTTGTTTCCACCGTAGAAGGTGTTGTCCGGACCCCAGACCCTGTAGCTCAGGCCGGTTCCCAGGGCGAAGATCCCGCCCTTGATCCCGATCAGGCCGAAGGAAAAGGCGATGGTGATCAGGAGCCACTTGAAGCGGTCCTCCGTGTTGATCAGCCACAGGGTGGGAAAGATGCCGACGTAGATCTTCATCACCTTGACCCACTGGTCCGAGGCCGCGTTGGGAACGTCCGGCGCGATGAAGGTGGTCAGGGTGAACCACCCCAGCAGCAGGACGAAGGTGATGGTCTCCCGGGTCCAGGGGAAGGGCTGGCGTTCGTCCCGGTTGAGGAAAAACCCCGCCATGGTGGCGACGAAAACGATGAAGTAGACGGGGAACGCCCGCGAGAAACCCCATGCGTACCGATGCGGGTTCAGGTACGCCAGGACGGCCAGCGCCAGCACGCCGACCCAGGGCCTGAACAGCGCCTGGAAAGAACCGCCGAAGGTAAAGAGAATGACGAGAAGATCGCGCATGGCCTGCTCCTAAGCCGCAGTTTCACGGACGGGATCGGCGGACATCAGGCGCGCTGGGGCGCCCGTCTTTTTCCGGGATGCCAGGACGTGCTCATACACCATCTGCACCTCCCGGACGTGCCGGTCCACCGCAAACATGTCGAGGGCCTTTTCCCTGGCCGCTGCCCCCAGGCGCGACCTCAGCGCCGGGGAGCGGTGGAGGCGAAGGATGGCGGCTGCAAGGCTCTCCGCATTTCCGTTCTCGAAGAGGAGCGCGTCCCGATCGTGATCCGCCATCTCGGCCGCACCCCCGTGGTCCGGCCCGACCAGGGGCCGGCCCATGGCCATGCACTCGATCACAACGGTCCCGAGGGGCTCCGGGCTGGTGGAGGCGGAGACCACGACGTCCAGCCCGTTGTAGGCCGCCGGCATGTCGCGGATGTGCCCCGTGAACACCACGGTTTCGGCGAGGCCTTCCCTCTCCACCCTCTCCCGGAGCTCCATCTCGTAGGGAATGCACTCCTCGGGTGTGCCGCCCACCAGCATCAGGCGAAGGTTCGGGATCTCCTCCACGAGCCGGTGGGCCGCATCGAGGAACAGGCGCTGCCCTTTCCACGGAATCAGCAGGCCCACCAGGCCCACGGCAAAGGCCTCCGGGGGGATACCGTGGGCCTCCCGAAAGGGGCCGCCGTCGGCGTTTACGTCCAGGTTCTCCAGCTCGATCCCATCGTAGACCACGGTTCTCCGGGACGCCGGAACCCCCAGCAGACCGATGCTTCTGGAGACCCAGTGGGACACGGGGATGTAGTGGTCCGGCAGACGGTAGAGCCTTCTCGTCAAGGGGGCCTTGTTCGTCGGACCCCGCACGTGACAAATCACGGGAACCTGCATGAGCTTTCCCGCCAGGATCGCCGCCCGGTTCGTGACGGGCTCGTTGTTCACGTGGATGAGATCGGGCCGGTACCTGGAGCAGAGGAGGAGCAGCCGCACGAAGAAGGGGAGGAAGTTCACCAGGTCGTCCATCCTGGCGATCGACTGGTTCAGGATGGCGCGGGACCCGCTGTTCGATCCGCGGCCGAGCTTCCGTTTCATGGACACCGTGTCGAGTAATCGGTCCGGGATGTGTCGATGCGGGGACTCTTCCTCCATCCCCTCATACTCGGGGCCGTTCCTTCCGGTCACCACGAAGGGCGAGAAGCGGGAGCGGTCCACGTTCCTCACCAGATGGCGAAGACAGATCATGGCCCCCCCATACCCGATCGCGTTTTCCACATACAACACTCGATGCGGCAGTGCCATTTCCTTTCCCCTTCCTTTACGTCCCGACCGACAGGTCACTCCGGGTTCCCCGGCGGTGATTCATCTCCAGGTACCCCTGGATCTCCCCCAGGGTGTGCACGAAGCGCAGCTTCCTGAAAAACCTTCGGCCGGGCCGGGGTTCCAGCCACCACCACAGCAGCCGTGGCAGGCTCTGCAGAATGAGATACCTCGGAACCCCGCGGATCATGGCGCCGGAGCTCAACGCCTTGAAGGCAACGATCTGGCAGTAGCCGGTCTGGCGAACCCAGCGCACCACGTAGGACCTCCTCAACCGCTCGGCGGGATTGTGGTGGTGCATGACGGCATCAGGGAGGTAACAGAAGCGGCCGCCTTTTTGAAGGTACCGGGTGAAGAGTTCCGTGTCCTCGGCAAAAGGAACGCGCGTGCCGGGACCCAGATCCTCCCGGAACCCGCCCAGCCGATCGAAGGTCTCCCTCCTCAGTGCCGTGTTCCCTCCGCCTGGAATCACCTCTTTCGGGAGAAGGCGCTCGTCCTCCCCATAGTCCCTGCAGTTCGTGACCCCCTCCGGAACGCCATAGGCCCCTTGCTTCAGGAGCCAACCCGGAGCGCCTCCTTCCCAGGCCGGAAAAATCCGCCCTGTGAACCCGGACACCTCAGGATGCCTTCTGCATGCCTCTGCGTAGACCTCGAGCCATCCTGGAGAGGGCTCCATATCATCGTCCGAGAAGATGAGCAGGTCTCCCCTCAGGTACCGCCGTGCATGGTTGATGGAACGACACTTCCCGGGAACGGGCTGTTGAAGGACAACCAGCGGCAGGACACGCTTTTCCTTTTCTCCCTTTAGAATGCGTGCGGTGTCATCCGAACTCCCATTGTCGATCAGGACGATTTCCCAGTCCAGATGCTCAGGGACCCTGCACCTCTCAAACGACCGAATGACGGCCTGGATCCGTTCCGCTCGATTGCGGGTCGATATGACGATTGACAGTTGCATGAGATTCCGGCTCAGATGCAGCCCCCCGATCGAGTGGTTGGAACCCGGAGGGGTGGAAACTGCATCACCAGACTTGGCGCTGGTAATAACCCTTTATCATTCCCAGGAAATGCCAAAGGGTCATCTCCTTTCTGAAGGATCGATTCCAGCCGGAGACGACGATGTCCCGACCAAATCGAATCGCTGATCTGGTCAACTGAAGGAAAAGGAACAAAGGGACTCCGCGGAGGCTCCGAAACCCGGAAAACCGATCGTCGAGATGCGCCTCTTGGAGACCCGAGCTATAGTGCAGCCTCCGAAAATAGTTTTTCCTCATTTTTTGCTTCTCAACGACGTGATAGGCAATGGCATCCGGTTGATACACGGCCCTCCCTCCTGATGCCAAAAACCTCTTGAAGAAATCGTACTCCTCTCCACCGAACAGCTGCTGGGCCTTCCTTCCCATGTCGACGTGAAACAGTCCGATTGTCTCGAACGTTTTTCTGGAAAAGGCCATATTGCCTCCAAAAGGGTACCTTTGTTCGTCCATTTGGAAGGCCTCATCGCCGTAGTCCAAGTGGCCCAAGAACCCCCAAAGCTCCGGCTTCAGCCAGCCGGGCAGCAGGCTTTGCGGACGGATGTGGATCCTTCCCCCCACGCAGTCACATCCATGGTCCTCGAATGTCCTGCAAAGCGCTTCAATGAGACGCTCATGAGCGATCTCATCATCATCGATAAAGAAGAGGTAGTCTCCCCTGGCTTCCAGAACCCCTCGATTCCGAGCGAAAGAAAGACCCTGATTGGTTTCCAGAAAATACTTTATAATCATATTCGTTTTGTTCCCAAACTCCATGACTCTGGCACGAGTATCATCTACCGACTTGTTGTCAACAACAACAATTTCCCAACTTATACCACTTTCATTCTTCTGATTTTCAAAGCTTTCCAGAATTCTTATAAGGCTGTCAGCTCGATTATATGTACAAATAATTACACTTAGTTCCATGACATATTAGCCTCACTATCCGATATATGAACAAGCTTCTCATGAATCCTAGGAGGCAAAAGGGAGGGCAGCATGTATTTCCAATCATGCATAGAGCCATACCCGTACCTCATTACGATCCTGAAAATCTCACGAGCATTTGTCAGGTCCCTCTTCCAATAGCATTCGTATCCGCATGTGAGCAGTACCCCAAGGGTAAGCTTCCTGACCAGGCGCCGCCCGAGCCTGGTTTTCACATGAGGATGCTCTCGCAAGAACGCCAGCTTGACCCAAAGATTCTGTCTGGCTCCTCGGACAACATGATGACTGGCCCGCACGCCGGTGTGAAAATGGTAGTATGCGAGGACCTCCGGCACCCTTACGATTCGATGCGCAGAGGCGATCTCCAGCCACAGCCTGTAGTCTTCGCCGTTCGTCAATCGCTCATCGAACCCGCCCGCGGCTTCAACCGCCGCCCTAGTGGTCAAGGCGGCGTGAATGGGCCATGGACAGTCCCGAAGCAGAAACTCGCTTTTCCGTCCTTGTTCGTAGTCGGGCGGCACGTAGGGCCTGCCGCGAGCGCCAGCGGCGCCGACGTTCTGCCAGCCGCAGTAAGCCAGCTCGCCCCCCCCGGCATCAAGGGCTTCGCACAGCTTTTCCAGGCAGGTCGAGCTCCACGTGTCATCGGCATCCAGGAAAGCAACCAGCTCTCCCTTCGCCTCAGCAAGACCATGATTCCGAGCGGCGCTCACTCCGCTGTTGGTCTGGTGGATGACTTTGATGCACATATCGTCAAACTTGGTGATGATGTTTCTGCTTTCATCTGTGGATCCATCATCTACAATAATGATCTCTTTATCCTCAAATGTTTGGTTCAATGCACTATTTAAACTTAATTCAATATGGTTTTGGGCATTATAGCATGGCATTACTACTGATATTCTTGGCATTATTTATTTGATAGCCTAATAAATTTGAATGAACTACATTCAAACCAAAAAATATAGATCATATCCATTCCACTATATATTTGTATATTCCAAAATTGTTCCGTTATGTTTTCAGCACCGAATTAAGTATAAAGTTTCACCATTCGGAATCCGAAACATACCATGGCAATTCAAATCGGAGATACGATTTATGCAAACGATCTAAATTCTCTCTACTCAAGGTTTTCCGCCATCGATCTGGCATTTGACTCGTGTACCGATCTGTAGAATATGGGTTTGTATCATCATTAACACTTGATTTACTTTTGATTAGCAACTCAATATTGTCGTCCCATATTAGTTCAGAGAATTTGAATATTTCTTGAAAAATGCTTACGGAGTCACTGCACAACTCTTCATAGCTAAAAACCATTGAATTTGGATATTCATCTATTATATTTAACATATAGCAATAACAAACCCCACACATAACTCCGAACATCTCCCAAAAATCATTTTTGTTAAAATCCCGATTTTCAAAATCCACCATTTTCTTGTTTATATTATGCAAACTTTTATTTATATGTGACAAGTTGATATCTGTCCAACCTAACCTGTTGAAACTTGATGCAATAGCAGCTGGATGTCGAATAACAAATATGATTTTTGGTTTGTAAGTCGACATTAGCCATTTTGAAGCCAAAGGATTGACTTCCTTTATTACAACCCTCCTTTTCTTTCTTCCTAGCAAACTCCACTGCTTGGTGTCGGTGATGACATCCGGAAAAAAGTCTGGAATCCCTGCAAATGCATTGTCTGAGAATGCTTGCAGATATTCATCAGCTGTTTCCATGCTGATCACAGCCCCATCGGCGTGACGCTGCTGCATGTTGCTCTGCGTAATGGGTTCTCGAAGATAAAGGGCGTTCACGGCATGACCGAGAATTTCGCCGACCCAGCTTGAACCGCTGCGCGGGAGTGACAGGATGAGGACAGGAGGCCCTTGAGGAGGGAAGAGGCGGGCGAGGAAATCGGTGACCCGACCGAGCCCGACCCAGCTCACCGGGCTGGGAGAGCCTTGAGCAAGTCGCCAGAAAAACGGTGAGCCATGGGCGATCTTTTTCCAGGACATCGATCCGAATCGACCGGACCTATCGATGGGAATGCAAAAAGGACAGCCCCATCAGGTCGGGTGGATTTCCCTTTTTCTTCCGGCAACGCGCCGAAGTCGGCACTCCAAGCGGCTGCGTGCATACCCGAACATTCGCGCCCACCCCACCCCATTGTCCGCGAAGGCCAGCTTTCTTGCGAGCACTCCTGGGCCGTCTTCCGGAAACACGGTGACCCGTCTGACAAGAAACGGATTCGAGTCGCTGCCCAGCCATCCGGGCCTGGCCGTGCAGGCGATTTCGTACCCGGCCTTTCTCACCGCATTTACGACTGCCTTGTTGAAATCCCCGAACGGGTAGGCGAAACTGCTCACCCGCTTGCCCAGCAGGTCTTCCAATTCCCTCTTGCTGCCGAGGATTTCATGCTCCATCGCAAGGAGATCCAGGCGGCTCAGCCTGGGGTGGGTCTTCGTGTGTCCACCGATCTCCATGCCCGCAGCCGCCATCTCCTTCAGTTGGGCCGCACTCAAGAGCGGCTTGATGCCGGCTCCGTGCCCTACCCACTCCGACCTCCCCCCGATCTCGCGTGTGACAACAAACCAAGTCGCCCTCATACGCGCTTGTCGAAGCAGGGCGAACCCGTTTTCATAGTTGTCTGCATATCCGTCGTCAAAGGTGATGGCGACCGTTTTCGGGGGCAGTTCATTCGGGCGGAGAAGATCGCTCACGCAGGCGGTGTGCCATCCCTCGGAGCGAAGCAGTCTGAGATGGCGTTCGAATGCAGCCCGGGAAATCGTCCACTCATCCTGGGCGGCGTTCCGTTTGGGAGCGATGGAGTGGTACATCATCACCACCGGACCTCTTCCTGAGCCGACCGGGACGACGCCGGCTCCCCTCAACAGCCTCCGGCTCAACGGATCGAGCCTCGGCCCCACGGATAAATCAGACTGCCTGATCGGGTTGATCATGCCTGGCACCCTGAACCCATCGAATCATCTCGGTTGGAAAGTAGGACAAACCCCAGTAGGAAAGAGCCCTCAGGTCCCACCCCATTGAAAGGCTACTGGCCAAATATTTTCTTGCTGATATTTTTTGCTTCCGAAGCAAATAATATCCGTAATTTTTGTAAAAAACGGCCAACCTTTGATCCAGATCTATGTTCAGCCTGGACAAGCAATCTCCGTAATGTCTTTTGTGCTTTTCCAAGGCCTGAATGTTGGACTCATATACGGCCTCGAGGTTCTTGGACCCGCTTCCCGGACGATCCCTCTCCAGCTCCCAGACCTCGCCGGCGTAGGCGAACCGGTGGTGCAGGGCGACCCTCAGCCAGAACTCCCAGTCCTCCGCGTAGATGTCCGGATCGAAGAGCCCGGTGGCCTCGAAGCAGGCCTTTTTCATCATCACGGTTCCGGTGGGGACGTAGGGGGCGTCCAGGAGCTTCCGGTAGGGCTCGATCACCAAGAAGGGATCTCCGAAGAAGTCTGCGTCGTACCCCTTTTCCCGAAACATGGATCGAATGATCAAGCTCCCGTCGTTCGAAAACCGCTGCTTGTCCCCGAACAGGAAATCCACGTCGGGGCGGCTCTCCATCAGCTCGACCTGCCGCTCCAGCTTCCGCTCGGTCCAGAGGTCGTCGCTGTCCAGAAAGGCGACGTACTTTCCCCGCGCGGCCCGGATGCCGGTGTTCCTGGCCTCGGATCGACCGCTGTTCCTCTGGTGTATGTAGACGATCCTCTCCCGGTAGGGATCGAGGACCTCCCTGGTCCCGTCGGTGGAGCCGTCGTCCACCACCAGGGTTTCAAAATCCCGGAAGGTCTGTCTGTCGATGCTCTCCAGGGTGAACGGAATGTAGTCGGCCGTATTGTAGGTGGGAATGACGATGCTCACGAGAGGTCTCATGGGAATCTCCTCAGGTTGTGGACGGTGGAGCCGTGTGTCTAGAAAGGAACCTCGTAGCCGAGCTCCAGCATTTTCTCGCCGCAGATCCTCTTGAAGGTCTCCCGCTGCGTCGGGGACCAGGCTTCGTGAGCGGGAGGCCGGTTTCGGAGCTCCCGCCGGGCGTCCACCCCGGTCTTGCCGGGCTCGTCCAGAGGGTGAACCAGGTTGCGCTCGACGAAACGAACCGGATCCTCGTGAGGATCCATGTCCAGTTGTTGAAACAGCTCGGAAAAGAAGGCGTCCGGATCGGTCACCATGGTCTCGTGTCTCACCTGGACGGCGTTCGGCAGCCGCAGGAAGAGGGAAGAGCGGAGGACCGACCTCACCCACTGACTGCACAGCTCTTCGAAACGGCCTCTCCGGAACCCGCCGTAGCGCGTCATGGAGTGGACCACATCGCAGCCGTTCCGCAGGATGCAGACGAATCGAACGGACGGGTATAGACGCTCCAGCCCCCGGCAGACCTTCTCGTCGGGAAAGGTCTTGGCGCACCAGTAGCGCTTCTCGAGCACGGTGAAGTCCAGACGCGCCAGCCGGCGGAGAACGGGTCGCACGCCGTAGCCCCTCCCCGCCGCATACTCGAAAGCCACCCGGCGCAGGGTGTCGTGGAGGTAGGTCTCCGGGTACCGGAGCGAGCGCAGGTAGTAGTCGCTGCTCTCGCCGAAGTGGAAGAGCCACGCCGCCCCCCCGATGCTGGTCAGGAAGGGGGCCTCCCCGTCCATCGCGTGAATGAGGGGATGCCGGCCGAGCGCCTGAAGCAGCACGCTGGTCCCGGACCGGCTCGGCCCGGTGACGAAGATCGGGTGGTCGAAGTAGCGCCTCGAAAGCATTTTGCCCAAGCAGCTCAGCATGTTCGAATCACCAGACCCGGTCCCAGATCTCCCGGTACCAGGCGATGGTCTCCTTCAACCCCTCCTCCAGGGAGATCCGGGGTTCCCACCCCAGGAGGGTCCTGGCCTTGGAGATGTCGAGACAGGTCTTCTGCAGCACCCCGGTGGGCTCCATCAGGATCTCCGGCTCCATCTCCTTCCCGGTGAAAATGGCCGTGATCAGCTTCACCATCTCCTTCACCGAGATGGGTTCGCCTCCTCCGAAGTTGAAGGCCTCCCCGGAGACCCGGTCGATCCGCTGGGCCAGGGACATGTACGCCCAGGCCATGTCGCGCACATGCATGAAGTCCCATGTGGGGGTTCCGTCGCACCGGGAGATCCGAGCCCGCTCGCCGTTCATCAGGTACTTCACGGTGATGGGGATCAGGCGGCTGAACTGGGTGTCGCCGGGACCGTAGGTCTGCATGAAGCGACACGCGGCCGCCTGGATGCCGTAGATGTTCGCGTAGTATCGAACGGCGATGTCCCCGGCCGCCTTGGTGGCGGAGTAGACGTTGTCGCCGACGTTCGGCGGGGTGTCCTCCGGGATGAGGTCTTCGGAGAAACAGGTCCCGTAGTACCCCCCCGTGGAGGCGAAGATCAGGGAGGGCCGCTCCTTTGTCGTCCTGACCGCCTCGAGGACGTGAAACGTCCCCATGCCGTTGGCCACCATGGTCTCGTAGGGAATGTCGTTGCTCTTCGGCTTGATCGGCTGGGCCGCCAGGTGAAACAGGATTTCGATGTCGTACCGGGAGATGACGGTCTTCAGGAACTCCAGGTCGTTGACGTCGCCCTGAAAGAACTGGACCTTGTCGACGAGGTCCTTGAAGACGAGATAGGACATCCGGGGGAGGCAACGGTCGTAGACGAACACGCGCGCCCCCTCCTTCAGCAGGGCTTCACACAGGTGGGATCCGCCGAAACCGGCTCCGCCGGTGACGAGACATCGCCGCTTCTTCCAGAAATCGCTCATGCTCCTCTCCTGCGTCATGCCGCACCCTGCTGGACCTGGAGCGGTTCTATGACCACATCCGGCACGGTCCCGTGATTCCGAAAGTAGTCCCGGTAGAACAAAGCCGTCCGCTCCAATCCCTCATCGAAGCTGATCTCGGGGACGAACCCGACCGCATCCTGGATCTTCTCACCGCTCAGGTTCTGCTTCTCGATGACCACGTGCTTGGCGTCGCCCATGACGATCCGGGCGCCCTGCCCCATGATGCTGTCGGCGAGGTCGCAGTCGTATCGGTCCTCGATCTCGCAGATCTTTCGGACGATGTCCTGGATCATGGCGGGCGTGGACGCGAACCTGCAGCCCGGCATGTTGTAGATCTCCCCGTGGCATCGCTTCTCCCTGGCCAGGAGAAGCATGGCCCGGACCGCATCGTCGATGTAGAGGTAGTCCCTCCAGTGCTCCAGCGAGTGAAAGTAAAGCTCGGGGGGCGTTCCGTGCTTGTAGATGTTCTGCATCGACTTGGGGACCAGCCGGAAATCGATGTTGAAATCGTAGGGACCGATCAGGTTACACAGCCTCACGATGATCACATTGACGCCGAACACCTCGGCGTAGGACCTTCCCAGCACGTCCGCGGCCATTTTCGCGGCATCGTAAAGCCCGATGGCCCTCAGCGGTGTTTCGTCTTCCTTGTAGGGGAGCTCGTGCGCCTCCCCGTACACCTTGTCCGTCGAAGAAAACAGGACGGAATAGACCTTGTTGCTGGACTTCCTCACGGCCTCGAGGACGTGGACAAAACCCATGGTGTTGGCGAGGATGGTTCCGTAGGGGATGTTCATCGCCTTTTCGACCACCGTGGCCGCTGCGGCAAAGTGGAAGATCACGCTGCATCGGGTGTCCGTGATCACGCTCTCGAGCACGTCTTTTTCCGTGATGTCCGCCTCGACGATGTGGACCCGGTCCCGCAGGCCTTTCATGTTGATCAGGCAAGGCCGCTCCTCGCTCGTGTCGATGTCCAGGGCGTAGACCGTCGCCCCGCTCTTGACCAGAAACTCGACGACATGCCCTCCGACGAAGCCGAAGGCGCCGGTGACCAGACAGGATTTGTCTTTGTAGAACATCATCAGGTTGTGCACGGTCTCTGACAGGGAATCCATGGAACCACCTCCTCTGGAAAAAGGTCCGGGTTGGGTTGCGACCATCAACGGGCTTGCTGTCCGGCGGGATTCAAACGGCCTTGCCGAGGGCGGCACCGGAAGGGGGCGCGGCCGGGTGAAGCAGGGATCTGCACCGTCGAAGGGCATCGGACAGTCCGGTGACCTCCGCCTCGAACTCCGCCTTGGAGATGTGTTGACCGTCCAGGAAGCGCTTCAGGACCAGCGGGTTCGAGCCCGGGCCGTTGCCGCCCGCCTCGCACGTCACGGCGCTGTCGATCCCGGCCTCCCGGAGAAAGGGGAGCTGCTCCTCGCTCCAGCTTCCGCCGGGGTAGCAGAAGTGGGTCAGCCTGCGGCCGACCAGGGGCTCCAGATAGGCCCGGTTCTCCCGGATCTCGCGCAATGCGGAACCCCGGTCCGAAGGCCATCGGTGGCGGTGGGTGTGGAGCTGAATGTCCCCTCCCCGGGCCGCGGTCTCCTCGATCTCGGACCCCCCCATGAGGTGAAATCGACGGCTCGCCACGATCTCCTCCCACGACACGCCCAGGATCCCCGCGAGGTCTCGGGCCACGATCCGCTGCTCGGAAGGCGTGCGCGTACGCAACAGGCGATCCGCCAGCTGTTCGAACCGGCCCCGGGACCCCGCCGGCACCGGGGGCGTCTCCCCGCAGCAGGCGGACAGGTAAGCCACGGCCTCTTCCCTTCCGGTTCCGGCAAAATACATGTAGCTCAGAAGAACCGGGTAAACCGGCTCCTGGGTTTCACTGAAATCGGAGTAGACATAGATGGTGTAGGGGATTCCGTGTCGATTCAGGATGGGAAGGGCGTATCTGTAGGTGCCGTACCAGCCGTCATCAAATGTGAACACCACCGACTTGGGAATCACGTGTCCTGCAGACAGCTGCCGGACGGCCTGCCGCAGTGTCAGGATGTGGTATCCCTCTTCGATCAGGTAGTGGATCCTCTCCTCGAGCGTTTCGGGATGCATGAAGAGCTCCGGCCGGAATCCCGGCTCGTCTCCCGTCGAAAAGTTGTGGTAGCACAGGATCTTCAAACCCGATTGGGTCGACTCGGCGAGCGCCCGATCCAGCTTCAGCCGGGTCGCCGCCCGGTAGAGGGCGCGCTTTACGCTGAGGCGGTCGACACCGTACATGGTCACGACCGCCCCGTCCCCGCTCGGTCCGGGACCTGGGTTTTCGCCCACCTGCTCAGGCTGGATCTCGGCCAGACCCACAGGTAGCAGGTCGGCCGGTACCGGCCGGACTCGTAGAGTCGTCTTCGGGACTTCGACTTCAGGGTCGCGTCGGCGACGTCCTCCTCCGAGCTTCCGACCCGGAACAGCCGAGCCCCGTGATCGAGCGGGTACCGCCGCAGGTAGGCCAGGTGGGGGCTGATGCCTTCCAGGGCCGGGTCGTTGTACCAGCTGCTGCTGAACAGGCCCTTGATACGCGGCGTGCGCGAGATGAGCTCGGAGGCGGCCAGGAAGCACTGCCTTCTCCCGGAGGGATTGAAGTCGCTCAGGTAGCGCAAATCCACGTGGGTCTGGAAGTAGGGCTTGTGACGGCCGGCCAGCGCCATGAAACCCACGCGCACGGCCTGCTTCAGGTCGCCGCGGAAGATCAGCTTTTTTTCCAGGCCCAGCCTCTCCAGCAGGTGGCAGACCGCCGGCACCATCTTCAGTCGGCAGACCGCCAGATCCTTCAGAAAGAAATCGTTCTCAAAGGAGAACGAGTCCGCGCTCTTCACCTCGAGATCGGAAAGCAGTCGCTGACACCACCGCTCCCACTCCGCAGAGATGCGTCCGGGCAAGGTTCGAAGCTCATCGCTGTCGGCGGTCCGGGACATGGTCTTCACCAGCAGCTGCTTGTTGAAGGCATGGTATGTGTCCGCGCTGTAGCGATCCCTGATCTCGGCGAGTGCGGTACGAACCGGCGCCGGGATCCTCGAGTAGGGGGTGATGGAATGCCGGGAGGGGAGCTGCTCGTGGACGATGCGCCATTCGTATCGACCGTCCAGTCCTTGCAGACGCGGATCGGCCTCGATCCTCTTCTCCGCCCGTGCGATGCGGTCTCTCAGCTCCGCCACGCCGTACCGGCTCCTGAACCCACCTCTACACCAGGGTCCCCACCAGCTCTCCGTTCCTGGAGGCCAGCTCGCGCACGTGCGGCAGCCTGGAACGGATTCGATCCCGATACCGATCCTGGTGCTCTTGAAGGTTTTCGATCATTCGAAACAACCGGTCCGCCGAGAAATCACCGGCCTCCAGGACACAGACCTCCTCGTCCAGGAGCTCGCCCATGATGCCGGATGCCTTGATGCTGTAAGCGAGCGCGAGGGTGGGGATACCTTGGGAAACAGCCGCAATGGTGGCGTGCGTTCTGGCCCCCACAAACAGGCCGCAGGTCCCGATCAACGCCTTCAGCTCGTCACAGCGATAGTCCCCCTCCACGAGGTCCACGCGGTCCCGGCAGGAGACCTTCCGGGCGATCTGTCGGCCGATCGCCCGATCGTCGTTCTCCTCATCCCTGCGATTGCTCACGTGGGGGACGAACAGGAACCGGACGTCCCGGTACCGCTCAGCCAGGCGATCCAGGACGCCGGCCATCCCGTCCACGAACCCCCCGTGATCGGAGCCCCCCCAGCGCGTCACGGTGCGGCTCACGGAAAAGCCGATCCTCGGCTCCCCCCCTCCATCGATCCCCTCCTCGCCGAGGATCTCCTTCGTACGACCCGGCCCGCAGGGGCGAAGCAGAAACGCCGGGTCCGCAGTCCGGTGGAAGGGGGCCCGGATGTCCAGCTCCCTCAGGTAGTCGTAGCTGATCTTCTCCCGGACCGTGATCAGCCCGGTCCGGTCGAGGAGTCTCCGGCAGAAGGACTCGAGCCCCCGATCGGGGTATCTCGAGATGGACTGGGCAAACACGTAGACCGGCTTCCCGAGGGCCGAGGCCACGGCCACGGGGAAGAAGTAGTGCTTCACCGCGGCCTCACCGTAATCGGCCAGGACGTCCCCGCCGCTCACCACGACGAGATCCGCCCGGCTCACCGCATCGAAAAACCGCTGCGGCGCACGGAGGCCCTTGTCGGTCCGAAACTTCAGGGTCCCGTTCAGGAAGAGCCAGAACCGGTTCCGCCGCGAAAACTCCCCCGTGTTGAACGGGTGCAGCACGAAGTCGCACGGGATGCCGTTCTGCACGAATCGCTCACGATCGTAGTCGGGGTCCCAGGAGAACACCTTGAACCGTGCGTCCGGCATCTGCTGCTTCAGCATCTCCGTCGTGGTCACGATCAGGGCCTGGCAGCCTCTGTTTTCGAATGTGTCATGGCCGACAATCAAGATGTTCATTCGATCTCCCCGCCCGGACTCTCCGGATGCGTCAGGATGGCTGCCTGAAAAGGCGATTCCACAGTGACAAGGTGAGCAATGAGAGAATTTTCATCTGGTTATGGGATGTTCCCGACAAATGGCTGTCAATCATCCGGTCCACTTCACACCTGACAAAAAACTCTTCGATCAATGGACATCCTTTGATGTGATCCACAACGTACTCTCTTGATCCGGACCTTATTGCTTCAGCTGATCGAATATAGTTGTCATTCATCTTTTTCCACTTCCTGCCCACCGTTGCCTGGATCAACGGGTTTCGATTCCACTTTTCCCATCTCCATTGTAGTCCTTTGCGACACCACGAAGCATTGATAGGGAGCCTGGTTTCATTGTAAGGAATCCTGGCCAATTCAGGCATATATTTGACCATAACATTGGAATACAATTTCTGGTTTATGAGAAGATTTGCAGGTATATGCAAAATATAATCAACAAACTCGTTATCAACAAAAGGTGCAATCACGTTCTTATGATCAAAGACATACAAATTGAAATTTGTGTACCGCCTTTGTCGTTCGTGCATACTATAATATCTTGACCTGAAATACTGGTTTTTCGTTTTGCAGTTTCTATATCTCGACCACAAGGCCTTTCTAGCGCTGGACTTTGTTTCTTCCTGGTACTCGGGCCTCACATATCTCACGATGTCTTCAGCATTCATGATGTCACAGTGGACGCCGTACTGCCGCTCGAAGACCTCCTCATCCGGCCGGCCCTCCAACACGCCGAGGGAGTATATCCAGGTCCCCGAACCCGCTACGATATCGCCGAAAAAGCCGGTCATGACGCTGTCGATGTCCTCGCTTTCGATGACATCGAAGGTCGTCAACATGTGGGCGTTCAGGCAGTTCACCGTGCCTTCCAACATCCAGACGAACCTTTCGGCAAATCGGCTCAAGTAGTCCGGCGCAATGGGAACATTGTAATGTTTCAGCCCGCACTTCCGGGCGATCTTTCTTCCGTACACCACGTCCAGAGCGTGGTCGTGACCGTACGATAGCGCGACCACCCCGTCCCGCCCTTTCGCCCGGGACAACATCCCGGACAGGATCCTGCTGTCATACCCGCCGCTGACCGGGACCAGCACCCGGCCGGAACCGGCCGTCTGGCGCTTCAGGGCCGTTTCCAAGTGGGAGAAGAACCCCTCCTCGTACTGCGGTTCCGTCTGCACGGGATCCGCGTCGCTGTGAAAGGAGTAGTCCCAGTAGCGCCGGATGCTCGGCCCGCCCCCGGGACGCAGGGTCGCCACCGAGGCCGGGGGCAGCAGTCGGACCTGTTTGAAAAGCGTCCGCTCGCCCGTGCTGTACCCCAGCGACAGGAAATCGCCCAGGGCCGAAACATCCACATCCCTTCGAAACCCCCGGTCGGCGAGGAAGGCCTTGTACTGGGAACCGAACCCGCACCAACCCGGGGCCGTCCGGTAGTACAGGGGACAGAAACCGAAGCGGTCGTTCACCAGGGTCATCTCTTTTTTCTTCTTGTGCCACATCGCCGCCACGAAGCGGCCGTTGAACCGATCGAGGGTGTCCGCGCCGAGGCGTCGCCACAGCCGTGCGAGGATTTCCGATGGAGGGGTCCCATCCGCCTGCCCGCCACGCCGGGTCAGGCCGCTCAGCTCGTCCCGATTCCAGAGATACCCCCAAAACGCGACCGCCACGTCGTTGTCTTCATAGAGACTGGACACCCCGCGACCTGTCGTCCCATCGACGGCGCGCATGGCTGCGCCGTCGCCCACGAACAGGCCCGTGTCATCGTCGGGGTGAGCGCCGATCACCCCGGACATCTGACCGATCCGGTTTTTCAGTTCCCGGCGGCTGCTTTCAGAAGCTATGATGCCGAAGAGGCCGTGCATGATTTCTGTGTCGTACCGCGTGGGCTCCAACAGGGGGGTCCTCGATGTCAGGCGTTCACGGCTCTCACAATCCACAGGTTGCGGAGCTTCTTCTTCCACTTTTCCACCTCCGACGAGATGGAGGATATGGGCAGCAGCATGAACTGCCCTGCATACAGGAGGATCCCGCTTGCCACGGCCAGGACCAGGTACAGAGGGGCATTGCTGTCCCGAATCGAGCCCAGAAAGAGCAGATCCTCCAGGTACAGCCCGACCGCCATGACGAGAGAGAAGCCGAGCCCGGGCGCCGCGGACCGGACCACCTGCCAGAGGCTGGCGCCGATCAGCCTGCACGCGAAGAAAACGATTCGACAGGTGGCGTAAGCGGTCCTGATCAACACCACAACGGCCACATACTCGATTCCGTTTTCGGTGAACAAGAGACATCCGACCGTGAGCAAGATCAGGGACTGAACAAAAATGAAAAACTCTTTCCCAAGACGGTTTTGTGCCTCGATCACGGATCCGGCCACGTTTCCGACACACCGGGCAATACCCATCAGCATCAGGATCTTGATGATCGGGACGCTTCCCATCCATTTCTCGCCATAAACGACGTAGATGAACGGGTCGGCAATCCACCACAGACCGACGAATACAGGTGCAGCGTAGAGAACAATCAGCTTGATTGAGGAATAGAACATGTACCTGGACAGATCGTGGTTTTCCTGCTCTTTGGAAAAGGCCCTGAACAGCACACTGTACGTGGATCGGCTCACGATCTGCTTCGGCATGTCACTCAGGCTGTAGCCCTTGTTGTACAAGCCCAGCGGTGAAGCCCCGAGGATCTTGCTGACGAACAGGTTGTCGATCTGCTGCCCGAAGTGATCCAGCAGGCTGTTTGCCGTGACCTTGAACCCATAGGTCCCCAGACGCTTGCCCGTGCGCGCTTCGAATGCGATGGCCGGCCGCCAGTCCGTCAGCTCGAAGAGGACCAGGATCAGCAGAATGCTGTGGAACAGCCCGCCGAAGATCAGGCTCCACACCCCGAACCCCTGGATCGCCAGAAACACCGTGAACAGGCCGGCCATCACCTGGGTGGCGATGCGCGCCGTCGAGATCTCTCGAAACCGCATCTCCCTCTGGAGCTTCGCGTTCTGGACCGTGGCCAGAGGCCTCCACAAGAAGCTCAGCGCGGACACCCGGAGCAGCGGGGCGTACAGGTCGTTTTCGAAAAAGCGCGAGAACTCCGGGGCGATGACCCAGAACAGGCCGAACAGGGCCAGGCCGATGATGAGCTGAAACGTGAACACGATGCTGTAGTAGTGCTCCTCGAGGTCCTTGATCTGGACCAGGGCCTGCCCCATGCCCGCGCCGGAGAAGTACCCCGCCAGTCCCGTGAAGATCTGGATGGTGACGAGCATGCCGAAATCCGACGGCACGAGGATTCGCGCCAGGGCGATGTTGAACAGAAACTGAATCATCCTCCCGCCGACGGTCCCGGTGAACAGCCACTTGGTCCCGTGCCTGATGCGCCGGCCCAGCTCCGTGGATCCCACGCCCGTGTTCCCCTACCCGCCCAGCTTCGCGACCATCTCTTTGAGGTAGGCCGAGTCCGGGTTGTGCTTCAGCCCCAGCGACCCGACCTGCAGCGCTTTTCCGGTCTTGCCGTGGGTCATGTAGTAGCCGATCAGGTATCGGTAGGCCGGCACGTAGGTCTTGTTCAGCTTGATCGCCCGGCCAAAGTGCACGGCGGCCTCGGCGCCCTTCCCCTGAAGGATCTTCACCAGGCCCATCTTGGTGTGGATCTCCGGCAGCAGGATGAACTTCGGGCTGGAGTGCTTGATCACGTACCCGAACTCGCTCGCCGCACGCCCGAGCAAATGCTTCCGGTCCCCCATCCCCCGCTCCATGCGGCTCAGCGCCACCAGACCGAAGCAGTAGTGGTGTAAGTGGACAAAATCCCTGCCCCGCTCGCCCTTGCTCTTGAAAATCCGGTTCCACTTCTCCCGATCCCGCTCGAACCGCTCCCGGTTCTTGGCCGACCAGCAGGGGCAGTAGTCCGGCAGATACTGGAACTCGTAATCGTAGGGGTGGTCGGGACCCCCGTTCAGCTTGAGATACCGTTCCATGTCCGCTCCGGCCCAGGAGGGCAGCAGGACGAGAACGAAACAAATCCACAGGATCCTATGCATGGCTTCTCTCCTCTTCGGGTGGCTGTGCCTGCGATTCCCAGGGGTGTCCGGTCCCTTCCCCCCCGGCACGACCTTCGAGACCCCGTCTCCTCCGGAACCACTGCTCCGCCATCAGGACCACCCAGAGGTTGTCCCCGTAGTAGGCCGTCCGGTCCTCCTCGAACGAGGTCCTCATGGCGCGCAGAAACGCCGGGTTCAGGTAGTCCGCCATCAAGGGCGTGCCGGCGAACAGGGTGTCCTGAAGGAGCTCCTTCAGGCGGGGATCCCTCCTGAACCAGACGGCGATGGGAAGACCCATGCCGTGCTTCTTCTTTCGAATGATCTCCTCGGGAAGGATCCCCCTCATGGCCCGCTTGAAGACGTAGCGGTTCCTTCCCCGTCTCACCTTGTCGCCGGCGGGAATGGTGGAGGCGAAGCCCACCAGGTCCCGGTCCAGGAAGGGATACCGCACGCGCAGGCCGGCGGCCTCGGCCGTCTGGTTCACCTTTCTGAGGTCGTTGTCCGTGATGGTCAGCTTCATGTCCAGGTAGAGCAGGCGGTTGGTGTCGTGGGCCGGTGCGGCGCGATCGTAGTGCGCCCGGGCGATCTCGAGGAAGCAGTCCGGATCCAGGGAGTCGAGGAACCCTGGACGGAACACGGCGGACGGGGCGTTCTCCGCCAGCAGGTTGTAGGAGAAGAACCGGTCGGGGTTGCCCAGGTTGGCGCGGCGAACGTACTTCTTCGCTTTTGCGAACGGCCCGGCCGCCGGAAAGCGGTCGATCACGGGTTCCAGCCAGGCGGTCCGGACTCCCTCGGGCAGGCGCAGCCAGTTCTCGAACACGAGATTGGACACGTACCGCTCGTTGCCGCCGAAGATCTCGTCCCCCCCGTCCCCGCCGAGCAGCAGGTCGCACCCGGCGCTGCGGGCCAGGCGGGCACAGTAGAATGCCGGCACGACCGAGGCGTTTCCAAAGGGCTCGTCGTAGATCTCCGGCAGGGCGTCCACGAGGCGGAGCACGTCCTCCGGGGTCACCACCCGCTCGTGCTGCTCGGTTCCGAATCGACCGGCGGCGATGCGCGCATAGCGGAGCTCGTCGTAGCCGGGCTCGTCGAACCCGATGGAGAAGGTGCGGACCGGGCCGTCCGAGAGCTCCGTGCAGAAACCGGCAATCGAGCTGGAGTCCGTACCTCCGGAGAGGAAGCACCCCGTGGTCCCGGGATCCGAGTCCGCGGTGCAGACCCCCACCGCCCTTCGAATCTCCCGAGGGATGGCCTCCATCCAGTGTGAAAGAGGGAGGCACCGGGGTCGGTATCGGATGTCGTAGTGGGTAAAGGACTCGATCTTTCGGTTCCTGAACCGCAGGCCCCTGCCGGGTTCCAGCTTGCGAACGCCCCGATGGATGCTGAGCGGGCTGCAGACGGCGTGAAAGAACAGGTAGTGGTACACGGCCTCCGGATCCACGTCCCGCGGAATGGACTCGTCGACGAGGAGACCGCGGATCCTCGAGGCCGCCGCCAGGGATCCCGGCCGGGGGCAGTACACCACGGGACGGATGCCGAAGGGGTCGGTGGCCACCACGAGCTCCCCTTTGCGGCCATCCCACAGGGCGAAGGCGAATGCGCCCCGCATGCGGTCCAGAAACCCCAGGCCGTGTCTTCGGTAGAGCGACCAGAGCATCTCTCCCGAGTCCATCGTTTCGGTCCGGCTCAGGCCCGCCTCCCCCTCCAGGGACTCCCGGTTGGTGAGGTCCAGGTCGCACGCCACTGCGCCGGCCTCCCCTCCCCACACCCCCTGGCCGGGGAACTCCCGCCAGGCGGCCAGCACGACGCCGGGGCCGGGAAAGACCAGGGCCTGGGCCCCGGCAGCCTCCAAGGCGTTTCGCAGAGGCTCCAGCTCCCGGTCCTCGTATCGGGCGGCGAAGAAGCCGCCCCGTGGGGTCCTCGCATCGGTCACGCCATGATCTCCTTCCCGGCCGCTTCGGTTGCAGGGCATACGGTCCCGCGGTTCGACAGCAGCCGGTCCAGCGCAGCCAGGTCCTCCTCGTAGGCAGGCGGGCTCGACTCGCGCATGCGCAGAAAGGGCACTCGGAGGCCGCGCAGGTCGAGCTCGACCTCCAGCGCCTTCATGAACACCCCGGAGCCCGCACCCAGCCGCCGGAGGGCCGGGTCCCTCTCCGACACGTGCACCGCGCAGCCCGGGCTTTCTTCGTCCCCGCCCACCACGGCCAGCACTGCGTGCCGGCTCCTGGCGTGCTCCTCGAGCTGGTCGGCCACCGCCGCGGCCAGCGACCGGCAGCAACGCCTGCCCCAGGGGGCGTCCAGCATCTCCCGAATGGCGGTCCCGTGGGGCCGGCTCCGCGGCAGCCCCAGGCAGGCCGCCTCAGGACACGGCATCTGGAAGATGCCCACTCCGTGATCCAGCAGGAGGTTCATCACCGGTCCAGTCACCCCAGGGTACAAGGCGGCCCCCATGTCGCGGGCGTTCTGATTCAACACGCAGTGGATCACCGCCACCACCCGGCGGCTCCTGGGATCCCGAGGCGCCTCCCGCCCCCTGCTTTGGATCCACGGCCAGTGCACGGCTCAGCGCCTCCCCTTTCGGCGGCGCACGGCCGTCCGGTAGACCGCCTCGTAGGGCACGGTGGCGTGCTCCCAGGAAAAGCGCTCCGACGCGACCTGGGCGGCGCGAGACCCGATCCGGTGCAACCCCTCCGGCTTGCGAAGGAGCGACTCCAGCGTAGCGGCAAGGGCCACCGCGTCGCCGGGAGGAAACAGGATCCCGTTCACCCCGGGCTCGATCAGCTCCCGGTGTCCGCCCACATCGCTGGCCGCCACGACCTTTCCCATGGCCATGGCCTCCAGGGGCTTCAGCGGGGTCACCAGCTCGGTCAGGCGCATGGCGCGGCGGGGGTACACCAGGGTGTCCATCAGTGCGTAGATCCCCGGGATGCGCTCGTGCGGCAGGCGGCCGGGGAACAGGATTCGAGGCCGGGATCCGCCACTCAGCTCGGGCGGAGCCTCCGTCACGGCCGTTCCCAGGGTGCGGGCCAGCGCCTTCAGCTCCTCCTCCGTCTCCCCGCCCCCGACCAGGAGCAGGGTCAGGCCGGGGTGCCGAGGTGCGATTCGCGCAAAGGCCCGGACCAGCAGGTCCAGGCCCTCGTACCGGTAAAAGGAACCGACGAACCCGATCACGATCCTCCCCTCGAGATTCCAATCTCTCCTGAAGGCCTCATCCGGGGCACCCGGTCCGAACGCGTCGGGACGAATGCCGTTGGAGATCACCGTGATCTTGCTTCCGGGCACGCCGCGCCGGACCAGGTCCTGCTTCAGGCTCCGGCAGAGCACGGTGACCTGATCGGCCCGGCGGCACACCCGGGTCTCCATGGCGCGAACGAGCCGGTACCGCCAGGAGCCCTCTGTGTAGGTGCCGTGGTCCACGGCTGCGTCCTCCCAGAAGGCCCGGATCTCGTAGACGAGCGGTATGCCCCGCCGGCGGGCCGTCCGGAGTGCCGGCAGCGCGTTGAGAAAGGGGGAGTGGGCGTGGAGGACGTGAGGGCGTTCCAGCTCGACCACCTGCTCGAGCCTCCTGCGCATGGCCCGCACGAGGCGGACCTCCGGGAGCACCGGCAGGTGACCGTTCGAGGGGACGGCACCGGTCCGGTAGTGGGCGAGGCCGTTGATCTCCTCGACCTCGGCCCACGTCCCTTTCCAGCTCTGCTCGTGCTTGGGGCCGGTCAGGATCACAGGGTGAAACCCCATGGCCTGCTGGGCCTGAAGCAGCCCCTGGCTCCGGAAGGCGTAGCCGCTGTGCAGGGGCAGGCTGTGGTCCAGGAGGTGGAGAATGTTCAGGGGGGCCCTCATGCCAGGCAGGCCTCCAGGCCGGACATGTTGCGGTCCCAGTCAAAGTGTGCGCGGACAAAGGCCCGGGCCCGCCGCCCCATGGAGAAGCCTTCCGCCGGACTCTCCAAAAGCGACAGGACGGCCTCTCGAAACCCGGCTGCGTCGTCCCGGATGATCAGCTCCTCCCCGGACGTCGCCCGGATTCCCTGGTTGGCCCGGCTCGTGGCCACCACGGGCAGCGCCATGGACATGGCCTCGAGGACCTTGTTCTGCACCCCCCGGGCCAGGCGGAGCGGAATCACGCAGACGTCGGCCTGCGCGTAATAGGGCCTCACGTCCTCCACGAACCCGGTGACCCGAATGCCGGGCTGCTCGCCCAGAGCCCGGACCTTGGGTGCGGGACGGCTCCCCACGATGGTGAAGACGGCGCCGGGCCGGCGGGATCGAATGGCCGGAAACATCTCCTCTGCAAACCACGCCACCCCGTCCACGTTGGGGTGATAGTCCATGGCCCCGGTGAAGAGGAGCACCGGTCCCTCGGGATCCCGGGTTCGGGCGCTTCCGTGGAGAGAGGGCGAGAAGAAGCCGTGATCCACTCCGTTGGGTACGGTCCGAATGTTCCTTGCTCCGGGAAACAGACCCGTAAACAGGTCGGCCTCCGGTGTCGAGACGAACAGGGAGTGGTCGAAGGACCGGTTGACCCGGCCTTCGTACCGCTGCAGACGCCTGCTTTCGATGGCGTAGAGCCACCGTTTCGGGAAACGGCTTTCCGAGGCGTACTGCCGCCACTTGTCGGAGTCCACGTCGCAGAAGTCCATCACCTTGAGGGGCGGCTGTGCAGGTGCACGGAGGATGTACTCGGCCATGGGTGCGGAGAAACAGACCGCAGCGTCGTAGCCCTCCGACCCAATCCACCGGTCCAGGGTTCTTTGAAGCACCGGGGAGTAGAAGTACCCCGTGGAGACCGCCCGTCCGCGGAGTAGGGAGGTCCCGCCGGCGATCCTGGAACGGACCCTGCCCAGGGACACGGCCAGCACCCGACGGCAAAACGCCTCGAGGTCCCGGGTGTGCTTCAGGTCGCCCGGATCGTCGACCAGGCAGGCCAGATGAACCTCATGGTTCTTCGCCAGGCACCGGATCTCGTGGAAGGAACGAATCTTGTCCCCCTTGTTGGGCGGATAAGGAATGCGGTGGGCGAGGTACAGGATCTTCATTCAGTTGCGGACAAGGCGCCGAATCGCGCCCGGGGAGCGCCTCTCGACGCCGAGGTAGACGAGAAGGCCGATGGCCGCACCCAGGACATTGGCGATCGAGTCGGTCAGGGAGGGGTACCGGCCCGGGATCCAGACCTGAGCCAGCTCATTGACCGTTCCGAACCCGGCACCCAGGACCAAGGCCGGCAATGCTCTTCCGAGGCCCCGGCGACCCCGCCCGCTCAGGACCTGCATCCAGAGGACAGTGAGGAGCCCGTAGGCGGGGAGGTGTGCGAGGTTCTGTACCGTGGGCGCCACGGCCTCCAGGAAACGAAAGGATCGGTTGCCCGTCTCCAAGGGGGCCATCGAGAGGAAGGCGAGAAGGGTCATGTACAGGCAGACGATCGGAATCTTTTTCCAGCCGGGTCTGCAGGGAGTCACCCAGCGGTCCTCAAGGAATGTACTTCACGAGGGGGGGTCCCAGAATCCTGGTGGCCCACAGGGGAAGCCTCTTCCAGAGCTCGATTTTTTTGTGGTACCGGGGGTTGGCCGGGCTCAGGTCGGGGATCTCTTCGATGCGGCACAGATCGTACTGGTAGCACAGGGGCCTGGGCTCGAAACCCCAGTGCCGCTTGAACCTGTAGGGGCCGGTGTCCTTCTTGCTGCGGCCGAAGTCGAAGACCCGGCATCCCCGGGAAGCCGCATCGCTCATCAGCGCCCAGTAGAGGAAGTCGTTGGCCGCCCACTCCCGGGCTTCCGGGAAGGCCCCCGAGTAGTAGGGAATCACCTGGTTCCCGAAGTAGAAGCTGAGTACACCCGACAGAAACCGGCCGTCCTTCTCGACGAGCAGGATGGAGCTGGCGCCGTCGAACTCCTCCAGGACAATGCGGAGATAGCGCTTCGAAAACACCGGCGTGCCCAGCCTCCGGTAGTTGAACGCGAACAGGTCGTAGAAGGGGTCCAGGAGATCGACGCCTCCGAACCTCGCCTGCAGCCCCTTCTTCATTCCCTGCCGCACCATGCGCCGGCTCTTGCGGGGGATGGCCTTCAGGTTCTCGTCGTTGTCGAACGAGATCTCCCGCTTGAACCCGTAGTACAGGTCCTTCACCGGAAGCCCTTCCAAGGGCTCCGCCTCGTTGCGGATCTCGAGGTAGTCGAGCTTTTCTCCATCCGTGATCTTCCTGGCCGTCTGATACAGGGATTCCCGAACCGCGTCGTCGTCAGCCAGGATGCCTCCGTAGGTCAGAAACGGCATCGAGACCATGGACCGTCCGAACAGGACGCTCCGGACGGAGAAGAGAGGAAAGAGGCCGACGATCCTTCCGGGTGATTCCGTGGACTCTGCCAAGAGGTAGAAGGAGCGGTGTCCGAAGGCCTTCTCGAAGACCCGCTTCCAACCGGTGAGGTGGGCGAAGGTACCCCGGGGATGGCCGGTTGCATAGCCGTCCCAGGCCCCGGCGTCGCTGTCCCGGTACTCGCGGATGTTCATGGTCCCTCTCGGCCGCCCCGCTCTTCCGGCCGGGCGGGGCGGCGTGTCGTCCTGGTAGGCGGAGGGGGAGTCGAACCGCCCGGCCTTCCCCGTGTCGTGGGGTCGCTCTTCCACTGAGCTATCCGCCTGCGTAGAAATGGGACGGGTCGTTGTGGCCTCGGTTGCCGCCGTCACCGAGACCCTCCGTTGTGCGCACTGATGTAGTCCCTGCACGAGACAAAATCACAGTGGGAGAACTCGGCGAACAGGGCCGTGATCCTGGACCAGGTCTTGCCGAGGTTGGCGTAGTGGCGGAACCTCCGGCCCGGGGAGACCCGTTTCACCCGCGGCTGCCCCGGATCGATCTCCCACGGGTGAAGATACATGACGTAGGGACTTCGGCTCTTCAGGATGAAGCGGACGCCCGAGCGGAAGATCCTCTCCGGGATGAGCCGGAAGTAGGCCCCGCCGCCCCAGGGCACCGTACCGCCCGCCAGGCGCATGTTGCTGACGGGCAGCTCGTAGAGGCCTTCGACGGGCTGGGCGAGATTCGAATGCCTGTTGTCCCCGGGACCGAGGTCGAGACGCCCGTACCGGCCGTGCATGGCAAAGGAGTTGTAGCTCGAGTCGTACCGGTAGCCTGCGTCCCTGATGCGCTCGAGGATTTGTTCGCTCACGGAGAAGCTTGGGGCGCGGAAGCCAGACACACCGCCACCCGAGATGTCCTCCAGAGTCTGTTTGCTCCGGGTGAGGTCCTCCCAGAGCTCCTCCGGGGTCTGTTCGCTGCAGAGCCGGTGGGTACAGCCGTGGGAGGCGACCTCGTGGCCGCGGGATCCGATCTCCCGAACCAGCTCAGGAAGCCGGTCGGCCACCCACCCGAGGACGAAAAAGGTGGCCTTGGGCGCCCTCGGGTCCGACGGGCTCTCCGATTCGTTCGGGGCGAGCTTCACCGAATCCAGGAGATCGAGCAGGCGGTGGGTGTTTCCCTCAACCCGGAGCTCGCAGGAGGACCAGGCGTCGAAGGGGATGCACGGTTTGAGATTCTCCACCTGGAACCAGTCCTCCACGTCGATGGTGAGAAGGATGGAGGGGCGGGAGCTCATGACCCGGACCCGTCCTCCCTGCGGAAGAAACGGTAGATGCTGGTTCGAACGCCCTCGGCAATGTGGTCCGCGAGGCGGTCGAGAAGGTGGGCGTCGGAAACGTCCTGCACCGAGGTCGTGTCCTGCGAAAGCGCGTCCCGAATCGCCGCCAGCGTGAGCCCTCTTCGCTTGAGATGCTTGACCGTGTCCAGGAGCCGGAGATCCTCCCGGGTGTACCGTCGCTGGCCGCCCCCCGTCCGAAGGGGCACCACGATACCCTCCAGCACCTTCTCCCAGTACCGAAGGGTGTGCGTGGACACGTTGACCTGCCGGCTCGCCTCTCGAATGGTGTAGGTCCTCGTCTTCACGAACTTCAAGTTCAGGTTTTCATGCGTGTTTCGGACAGGCTCCGCCCCCTTGAGTTCCATGGCCGAAACCCGCTGAGTGGCTCGATCCTGCTTGTCTTCACTTTGCGGTACAGCCGTCTCACCTTTACGTCTTCGAAGGCTGTGCAAACTCCAACTTCACCCCGAAGTCAGCAAGAAGAGTACCAGCCCTCCCCAGCCTCCCCTTCCGGCGATCATCGACGGGGGACAACGGTTTCGGCGCTGGATAAAGATCGGAGCTCGGCTCCTCTCCCCGGGTGGGAAACGGTTTTCATCCTTGGGGGCAATTGCTTGCTCACAGGTGGCACCGAATTACACGGCCTCTTCGACCGTTTTCCCCTCGCGCGAGCTCGGCGGAAACAGCCCGTGGACCACCGGCCGAACCGTCGCCCCGATCGAACGACCTGCTGTCAAGGATAAGGGCCGTCCCGGCGATCTCAGCGCTGGAGCTTTTCCAGGCCGAGGTAAGAGAGGTAGAGCATGGCCAGTGCGACGGTGAACACCAGCAGGCCGGAGGCTTCGTGGAGAAAACCCTCGGCCAGAGCGGGACTGATCCAGTGCGCGGCCGCAGCTGTGAAGGTCAAACGGAAGATGTTCACCGCAATGGCGATGGGGAGGGCGAGCAGGAACAGGACGAGCTTGGACCACCTGGCGAGCGGTACGATGTAGGCGAGCGCGCCGCTCAAAGCAAGCAGGGAGGTCAGTGACCGAAGGCCCGAGCACGCATCGACCACCTGGAGGGTGGTCTCGGACAGATGCAGGATGTTGCCTTCGCGGAACACGGGGATGGAGACGAGACGGATGGCTTCCGCCGCCAGGTCGGAGGCCATGAGCTGCATGGGGAAGGCGATCTTGTTCCAGAGTATGGCTGGAATGGGGATCATGAGAACGAGGTAGAGAACGGGGACCAGGACCTTTCCGGTGATCTCCCGCCCGAAGAGATAAAGGGTGAGCCCCAGGAAGGTGACCAGCATCGAGAACCGCATGGTGAAGAGCTCCGCCCCCACGTGGCCGACGAGGTACATACCCATACCTGCAGCGAGGACGATCAGACCCCAGAAACTGGAGCCGCGGCGGGCCCCGGCCAGCTCCTCTCGTCTCTGCCAGAGCATGTAGGCGGCGATCGGGGGAATGAAGAAGCCGTGGGAGAAGTTCGGGTCCACGGACCAGTCCTCCACCAGGCGGGCAATCGTGTGCGTGTAGACCGCGGCGAAGGAGACCGCCAGAAGTCCGAACTGGAGGAGTGCTCTGGGTCGCAGGATCAACGACAGCCCGTTCATAGGAGGACTCTCTCGCTCTCAGGAAGGGAGGTGGGTTTCCAGGATCGGCACGAGCCGTCCGGCGAACGACTTCACGGTGGCCAGGGCGGAGTCCACACCTTCCGGCCCGACAGGCGCCATCAGGCGTACGAACGATCCGTCCGTGCGGCGGCGGGTGATGGAGTCCAAGACCAGGTAGACCTTCTGAAGGTACTCGGAAGCAATGAACCTCCCCCGCGATTGAAACCAGTAGAGCACGACCTGGCTCCGGTTCCCCTTTTCAATGAGGAGCTTCACCACGTCGACGGGATCGGTCCTGGACGACACCCGGAGGGGCTCCCGGCTCGTCTGGACGATGCGCCATCCCCCGCCGGGCAGACAGTTTCTGGGCGAGTGGATCAGGTCCCCTTCGCGCTGGCTCTCGTAAAACCCCACGTACAGCTGGACCGAGCGACCTTCCGGCGACCGGTAGGTCGCCAGGATGGAGTCGTCCACCCCCAGGATACGATAGACACTCTCGTCGAAGCGATCGGACCGGCCCTCCCAGGTCTCGATGTGAAGCGGAAGCTCGGAGAGGGGCCTGATGGGGGGTACGCTCTCGGAGCGGGAGACGTACCCGACGAGAAGCGCCGACATGAGCATCAAGGCCGAAGCGACGAAGGTTTGTCTGAGCCCCATAGTCAGCGCACTCCTCTGTTTGCTTTTCACTCCCCGTGACCGCGGCGATCAGCGGGATCCCCGCCCCAGCAGTACGATCTTCACCGTGTGGAAAATCACCGCGAGGTCGAGCACGAGCGACATGTTCTTGATGTAGTAGAGGTCGTACCTGAGCTTCTCGATCGCGTCTTCCTCGGTCGCACCGTAGGCGTACATCACCTGGGCCCACCCGGTCAGCCCGGGCTTGACCGAGAAGCGCTCGTCATAGTAGGGGACGATCTTCCGGAGCCGCTCCACAAAAAACGGCCGTTCTGGCCGAGGACCCACGAAGCTCATCTCTCCTTTCAGGACGTTCCACAACTGGGGTAACTCGTCGATTCGAAGCTTGCGGATGGTCCTTCCCACCCGGGTGATACGCGGGTCGTCCTCGGAGGCCCAGACCGGACCGGTGCCTTCCTCGGCATCCTCCCTCATGGAACGGAACTTGTGGAGCATGAAGGTCTTGCCGTTCTCGCCCACCCGCTCCTGGCTGAAGATGGCGGGCCCCGGGGACTCCAGCTTGATGATCGCGGCCACCAGGACCATGAGGGGAAAGAGCAGGACCAGCATGACAGTGGCGATGACCAGCCCAACCGTGCGTTTCAGGAGGCGGGAGAGAGGGGACTTGCGAAAGCCGTCCGAGAAGATCAACCAGCTGGGGTTGATCTTGTCCACGAGCAGCTTCCCGGTGATGCGCTCGTAGAAGCTCTCTCCATCGAGGACCGAAATCCCCCGGACCTTGCATTTGAGGAGCTCCTTGTAGGGCATGAAACCCCGCTTGTCGTCCAGGGCCACGATGATGCTGGAAGCCTCCTGGGCCCGGGCGCGTTCGCAGAGGTCCTCGAAACCGGAACGGACCGGTATGCCCTCCTCCCTGCCGATCTTCGTCTTTTCCCCGGGCGAGGACAGCACGCCGAGGATGTCGTAGCTCAGGTCTTTCCGCTGGTTCACCGCAGTCAGCAGATCGCTCGCCAGCTCTCCGGCACCCACGATCAGGGCCTTGGTCGTGAACATGCGCCGCCGGATGACCACGAGGTAGAGAAACCGCCAGGACACCAGGAACCCGATCAGGAACACCAGGCTGAGGAAGAACACCCACCGGCCGATGATCGCTCCAGGCCAGACGAAATAGATGGCCGCCAGCGCGATGGAGGTCATGCCGATGGCCTGAAGCAGGTGGGTAGTCAGCTGGAGCATACTCTCGGAGACGTGGACCTCGTAGAGATCGTTGAAGTAGAGGCTGAACTGAACGACCAAGGCGACCAGGAGAGTCTTGGGCCAGGTGACGAGGAAGAGCTCGTACAGGCTCATACCGGGAAGGGAAAAAAGGGAGGAGGCGATAAAGACCGCGCAAAAAATCAGAAGCCCTTCGCCGGCGATGAACACCGCCTCTCTGCTGGAGAGATATTGCCGTAAGATACGCACGCCTGCGGCCTCCGGGGAAGCGTCCGGGGAATGCCCTGTGGATCATTGAGAGGGCTGCCGTCCGAGTCCGGTCATCTCCCGTAGTAACCCGAGTAGTACTTCCGATAGGTCTTCATGGGCTCGTCGTAGCCGTTGAACACGACTCCCAGGATCTTCTCTCCAGCCAGGTTCTGGATCCCGTTTCGCACATCCTTCCTGGGCGAGGCATGGGCCATCACCACCATCAGGATTCCGTCCACATGCCGGGAGAGAACGTTGGAATCGGAGGTAAACTGGGTGGGCGACGCGTCCAGGATCACGTAGCGGTCCTTGTAGCGATCGCGAAGCTCATCCACGAGGGCCTCCATCCGATTGGAAGAGACCAGCTCGGACGGGTTGTCCGGCGGGACGCCGGCCATGAGGAGCGTGAGCTTGGGTATGGGCGTCTTGACCAGGAGGTCCGGAATCTCCGCGCGTCCGGCAAGATAGTCGGACAGCCCCTGCGAGCACGCATAGCCGAAGTACTGATGAACCTGCGGTTTTCGCAAATCGCAGTCCACCAGCAGAACATGCTCGTCGACGCCGAATGCGATGCTGGCGGCCAGATTGCTCGCCACGAAGCTCTTGCCCTCGCCCGGGTAGGTACTGGTGACCATGACAGCACGCGGCGAAGATCCGTTGCGCGCCAACTGGATCTTTGCGCGCAGGACCTTGAAGCTCTCCGCTTCCACGGAATCGGGAGAGGAAATCACCACCAACTTGGGGTTGTACTTCCGGCCCAGCGATGCCCTCCGAATGCGCGTCCGCTCGGGATCCTCGATCGTGAGCGGCGCCGGATCCTTTTCGAACTCCGAAGAACCGGAGTGTCTTCCGCCGGTCGCGGGTTCCCGTTCGCCGCGTCCTTCGGCCTGTTCCGACCGGACCGAACCCTTCCGAGTTCCGGCCCCTTCCGGTTTTTCGGTTCGAAGGGTGCTCGTTCTCATCGACTTTTCCTGCTCCTGCCTGTCAAACGCATCCGATAGCTTTCCCATAGTCGTCCTCGCCTGGGCTTCTGTGAACGCGAATAGAATCTCCGCCCGATCCGCTTGGAGAGAGCGGAAACCCCGGGACCGTCTACACGAAGGGCAGCACTGCTTTCAGGTACTGGAGCGTGCCGTTGACACCCTTGAGGCCCACGACGACGCCTACCACCGCCAGGACAAAACCAACCGTGACGCCGGCCGCCTTGAGCCGCCTCTTCCGAGTGAGGGTTCTCTTCTCCTGCGCGGTGAAGCACATGGGGATCGTGATCAGAACAGGAAGACCCAGGGCCGCCGTGGTTTCTTCGGGATCTTTGAAGGACGTGTCGAGCGCCTCCACACTGTAAGCGAGGCCTCCTCCCAGGCCCAGGCCGAGCACGATGGTGAGCAGGATGACCTTTCGAATGTCCGGCTCCACGGGAATCTCCGGACGCTTGGCCGGATCCAGGATGCGAAATTGCTCGCCTTTCTGCTTCTTCTCCATGCTCACAGAGATCTCAGCCTCCAGCTTGCGGTTCAGGAGGGAGCTGTGGATGCCTTTGAGGTTACCGTAGTCGCGTTTCAGGGTGATCAGCTCCTGCTCCAGCTTCGGGGTCTCTTCCACGCGATTCTGGTAAAGCTCGATCTTCTGCTTCGTCTTGGCGATCTCCGCCCGGATCTCCCGGATCTCCTGGTTGATCTGACCCAGCTGCGGCTCGAGCATGCCTTGCATCGAGGGCATCATCGGTTCCACGCTCGATGCCGGCATCAGGGCGGCCGTCTCCAGGGCCGGCGCCTCCTCCGGAACGGCCTCCTCAGCGGATCGTGCCTCCAGCTTCTCGATCATGCTCTGGACCCTGCGCACGTCAGGGTGCATGTCGGTGTAACGCATTCTGAGCTGCTCCAGCTGGTCCTTCAGGGCGAACAAGCTCTCCGATGCCGGGTCGTCGGATCCACTCAACCCCGATTCATCGAGGTTCAGGGTCGACTCCGTGAGCGTGAACTCGGCCATCCGATCGGCCATCCGCTTCTGCTGCGCGATCTGCTCCTGGACCATGAGCCTTCGGTTCTGGGCATCCTGCAGGCTGTCGTTGAGCTGCTCCTGCTGTCTCTGCATGCGCGCGAGCATGCTCAGGTTGGTGTCGAGCTGATCCGGCATGGCTCCCATGTGGGCCATACGATACTGCTTGAGGGCTTCCTCCTTCTTCTCCAGCTTCCGCCGGACCGAGGCCAGCTCGTCGGCCAGGAAGCTCGAGGTACCCAGTGCCTGGGACTCTCGGATCCTCAGGTTCTCCGATATGAAGTTGGAGGCCAGTGCGTTGGTCACAGCTTGGGCCTTTTCCGGTTCCGTGTGCCTGAAGATGATCTCGAAGGTGTTTCCCCCCGCTCCTCCGCGCCCGACGTTCACCGCGATGGCGGATCGGCAGCGTTCCACCTTCTCCTCCATTAACGTATCGGTGCCTCTGTAAAGCCCGTAGCGTTCGATCGTGGCCTCCAGGTTGGTGCGGCTGGTGACCTGCTGACTGATGGTCCTCAGCCGCTCCCCCAGCCCCCGCTGCACGATCGGACGGACATAGCTCTGGGGCACCTCCTGAGGCTGCACGAGAATCAGGGTCCGGGCTTCGTAGATGTGCACGGTCTGAAGAGCGATCACCAGGCCGCCCAGGACCGCCAGCAGGAACGGAATGACGATCCAGTAGATCCGGCGCCTGGCCACGCCGAGGTACTTGTGGATGTCCAGCGGAAAGTGTTCCATGGTTTCCTCGCTCACCTTTCAAGGGGTATTGGATACAGGGTAGATGCCGAGGGTGGCCATCTTGTTGTACAGTGTCTTGTAGCTGACTTTCAAAATCCGTGCCGCTTTTCGCTTGTTCCCGCCGCTCGCTTCCAGGGCGTAATGAATCGCCCGGTGCTCGATGGCCCGCTCGGCGTTCTTTCTCAGGGTCATGAGGGGAATCCGAGGGTCTCTTCCCTCAGAGGTCTCCCGGGTCAAGGGCAGGAAAGGCTCCGCACCATCCTGCTTTGCCTCGGTCCCTTCCGCCGCGGCCCAGGTCTTGGTGAGCTCCTCACCGATCTTCCAGGGCGTCTCTCCGGCCATGAGACGGAGCACCACGTTGGCCAGTTCCCGGACGTTCCCGTACCAGGGATACTTTTCGAAAAGGGCCCACAGGTCTGCGGTCACCTTGAACTCGGCGGGGAGCCCGTACACCTCGTGGTAGAGGCCCGCCAGGTGCTCCACGAGAGCCGGGACGTCCTGGGTGCGGTGTCGCAGGGGCGGGATCTCGATCTTGATGACGTTCAGCCGGTAGAACAGATCCTCCCGGAACCGCCCGGTTGCGATCTCGCTTTTCAGGTCGCGGTTCGTGCAGGAGATCACCCAGGCATCCACCGACACCGGGCGGTTGCCGCCGAGGCGATAGAAGCTCGAGCTCTGGAGGACCTCCAGCATCTTCGACTGAAGCGCGTAGGGCATGTCCCCGATCTCGTCCAGCATGATCACGCCTTTGGATGCCAGCTCGAACCGTCCGGGCTTGCGTCGCTCGGCCCCGGTGAAAGCGCCCTTCTCGTAACCGAAGAGCTCGCTTTCCAGAAGGGTTCCCGGCAGGGCCCCGCAGTTCACCTTGACGAACCGCTCCTGCGCCCTCGAGGAGCGCGCGTGGAGCAACCTCGCCACCACGTCCTTGCCCGTGCCGGTCTCCCCCGTGATCAGGACGTTGAAGGCCGTGTCCGACACCAGGTCGATGAGACTTCGAATTTTCTCCATGGACTCGTGCGTTCCCACCAGGTCGTGTACCATCTTGCCGTGGCTCCCGTTGTACTTTCCCATCTCGTCACACCATCCTGTCTGCGCCCCCGAGCTTCGAGGCCATCTTCGGGTTGTGCGGGCGCCCACCGAGAGCGGCTTCAGACGGAGGCCCGCATCGGGACGAAGCACCACGTGCGGCGGCTTACCATTGACGTCTTGCAGTTGATGTGTGGGTTCCAAGGACGGCGGCTCGAACCGCCGGCTTCACGCCGAACCGGCCGATCTCCCTGCCCTGGCGGGGGGGCGTCGCCGGGGGAGAAGTTCGGGGTTTCCCTCATCTCTGTCCTGCAGCGTAGCCGGGCCGGGGACGGAGGTACATGGGGGCGAATTCTGTAGAGGTTCCTTCGCCACCATGCATCTCCCCTCTACTCCTTTTCCCGACCCTTCGGGAATCCATAGCCGTTATTGTGAGGAGCGGCTGCGTGGTTTGTCCATAGAGCGATCTCCTCATTTTGCAGCCCCGGATCCGGGATCCGGTCCCGGGAAAACCACCTGTTCCCTGGACCTGGACCCCCAGGCCGGTCTCTACCCAACCGCCCGGGAGGGCACGGCGCGATCGGCTCAGGGAGGGGAGAATAGAGGACCGATTGAAATCGGGATCGGGTAATGCTATGGATGGGGGCAAACAGGAACCCGGGAACGGTCACGAGGCCCATGGAAACGCACCGGCAAGAGGACTCTTTGGAGGGGGAGGCGAGGCAGTCGAGGCCCGGCCGCCTCGTCGCCTACTACGGGCCCCACCTCCTGCCCTTCGCCCTGTTCGCGGCCTGCACCTACGCGGGACCGCTCCTGGACCTTCCGGCCGGTGCGGCCTACGTGGCCAAGACCCTCCTCGTGGGCGTCAGCCTGGTGATGCTCCGGCGCTCCTTCGAGGGGGAGATCCAACCCACCTTCAGCCTCGAGGCGGTGCTCGCAGGCGTCGCCGTGTTCGGGGCCTGGATCCTCCTGGACGGCCTCTACCCCCACATCGGGCGGTCCGCCTTCAACCCTTATGCCGAGGCCGCCGGGGGCGCGGCGATCCTCTTCATCAGCTTCCGCATGCTCGGCGCCGTCCTGGTGGTGCCCGTCATGGAGGAGATCTTCTGGCGCTCCTTCGCCCTGCGTTTCGTGCTGCGGTCCGATTTTCGATCCGTTCCGCTGGGCCGGTTTTCCTGGTACGGGTTCATCCTGGTCTCCCTGCTCTTCGGCCTGGAGCACCACCGATGGCTGGCCGGGATCGTCGCCGGGCTGGTCTACGCCGGCCTCCTCTTCCGCAGCCGGAATTTGTTCGCCCCTATCTTGTCCCACGCGGTCACCAACCTGCTCCTCGGCGTATATGTCCTCTCGACACAACAGTGGACTTTCTGGTGAGTCCGGAACCCTCATACCCATCCCGTGATCATTGAGTAGATTGATTGACAACCTTTCGTTGCTGATATATAATTTTTGTATAAATGGGAATAGGCCTTGATGGCTTCAAAAAGAAGGCATGAGATCGCTGGTCGGTCCGGGCACGCAAAGCCACCATGATCGGAGATGCCACGGCTTGCCTGCCCACCCCGAGCCCCGGGCGATTCCTCCGCCCCGTTTTCCTCCTCCCCCCTGAACCGGTTCTTCGCCTCCGGATCTCATGGCACTGTTTTCGCATCAGGCACGAGACCGAACGCCGGGCATACACGACGGCACGTGCTCCTGCGTAGACCCGGTCTCGAACAGACGGAGGCAAGCCATGAATGCCGAGGATCCCACCCAGCCCCCGACGTCTTCCCCGGGCCCGGAAGGGCCGGGACGCGAACACGCCCGTTCCGGCTCCGGACGGACCGAGGAGACCGGGAGCGTCGAGGCGAGCTGCCGCCTCCCGGTCCAGCACGACCCTGTGATCACCGTCGTGGTGGACGGGAAGGGGCGGGTTCGACAGCACAACCTGGAACGGTGGAAGACCGGGGACCGGATGCCGTCCGTGGGCCAACCCCTGTTCCGGAGCTGTGCGGGCGCGGCGTCCACGGATCTGCACGCCGAGCTGCTCGACTGCATCGAGTGCCAGGCCATCCGAGAGTTCGAAGCCGTACCCTGCCGCGGCCGTTACCTCTCGGTGACCATGGCGCCATTTCCGGACGGTGCGATCATCACCGTCCAAGACGTTACCCGGATCCGGAAGGCCGAGCGGGAGAACCGCAGGCTCAGCGAGCAGGTCGTTCGAAGCGAGGAGAACGAGCGCAGGAAGATCGCCTGGCTCCTCCACGACGAGCTGCTCCAGGAGCTGGCCGGGCTCAAGATGAGCATGGACGTCCTGTCCGAGGAGCGGGACAAGAGCCTGGACGAGGTGCTCGAGCGGGTGAAGAGCCTGTCCAGGACGGTGAGCCACGCCATCAAGACCACCCGGGACATGAGCCACCGGCTCCATCCCACGCTCCTGGAGCGATTCGGGCTGGTTGCAGCCGTCCGGAACCTGTGCGAGGATCTCGAGAGAAAGGTGGACTGCCGGGTGGATTTCACCACAGAAAGCGTAGGGACGGAGGAGGTCTCACCGGAGCTGGCCATCACCCTGTACCGCCTGATCGACGAGGCCTTTCGAAACATTCGCAAGCACACACGGGCGGATCGGGTGACCGTTCGACTGACCGGGTCGGCTTCCCGGCTCGAGCTGGTGATCCAGGACGACGGGCCGGGCTTCGACCCGGATCGGCAGTCCGCCGAGGCGAAGCAGGGAAAGCATTTGGGAATGTCCATCATGCGGGAGCGGGCCGCACTGCTGAGCGGGGAGATGAAGGTCCGAACGTCCGCGGGTCGGGGAACCCGGCTGCGATTCCGTTTTCCCTGGAAAGGGACCGAGCCATGAAGGACAAGGCAACGCTGATCCTGGTGGATGATCACGCCATGTTCAGGGAAGGGGTACGCTCCATCCTCTCCGGGCTCGGGAGCGTCTCCGTCCTCGGCGAGGCCAACCGGGGCAAAGGGGCCTGCACCATGGCCTCGGAGCTTCGACCCGAGCTGGTGATCATGGACATCTCCCTCCCCGACATGAGCGGGATCGACGCCACCCGCCGCATCATGGAGATTCTGCCCGAAGTCCGCGTGGTCATTCTGAGCATGCACACGGAAGCGGCGTACATCGTAGAGGCCTTCCAGGCCGGAGCGTGCGGCTACGTCACCAAGACATCCACCGGGACTCACCTGAAGGAGTGCATCGAAACGGTGCTCGGGGGAAGCTACTACCTGGACCCCAACCTCTCCCAGGACATCGTACAGAAGATCCTCTTCCAGGGAAACCACCCTTCGGCGTTCGAGCAGTCCGCCTACAGCGCTCTGACCTCGAGGGAGCAGGAGATCGCCCGTTTGATCGTCGAGGGGAACTCCGTCAAAATAATCGCCGAGAGGCTGTTCATCAGCCCCAAGACCGTGGAAAACCATCGGGCCAACATCTACGCGAAGCTCGGGATCCACGGCACCATGGAGCTGGTTCGCCACGCGGCCCGGCACGGTCTCATCGACATCGAAAGCTGGAAGGCCTAGCCCGGACACCCCCCGTCCCTTTCCCTGGGGCCATTCCTCCCGCTCCCACGGGGAAACCCCCATTCCAAAATGAGCCTCCCGCCTCGAGCAATCGAACCGGTCCCCTCATGGTCACCCGCACCGCCCGTGAGTAGAATGAAACCAGTGGACGCCGCGTTCGAACAGATCGCCTGCGGCGGTACCGTCCCTTCCGACGGCGGCTCGGCCATCCCCCGAGGTGCCCGCCGTCGGCCCTGCGCGCCCGTGCTCTTTGCACGGCAAACCCCGGACGCTCTCACCCGGGCAACCGATGGGACTCTAACCATGGTCAAGGTCCTCTGCGTCGACGACAACCCCGAGATGCTGCTTCTCACCGAGACGGCCCTGTCCCGTTCCGGCTGGAACGTGCTCCTTGCGCAAAACGGCCTGGAGGGGCTGGACCTCTTCCTGGCGAACCCGGACCTCCGCCTGGTCGTCACCGACATCAACATGCCGGAGATGGACGGCAACCAGCTGGCCATGCGCATTCGGAGATCCGGCCGGGAGGACGTCCTGATCATCGCCATCACCGGGGGCCTGGAATCGGAGATCGAGGCCTCGCTGTTCGATCGGGTCCTCCGGAAGCCCTTCAAGATCGCCGAGCTCGAAAGCCTCTGCCGGATGCATGTCTACGAGCGGGACACGGGTCCGGTCCGGTACCGCCCCGCAGACCCCGTTCTGGAGTCCGTGCTGGATCGCTGACCCCTCGAGAGCCCGACACCCGCCCAAGGCTTCGACGCGGTCCTGCCGGCCGTCCGCTTCCACGAGCGGGACGCGGCCTTTCGACATGGCCGAATCCCATCCGGACCGGCTGGAATCTCATCGCTTCGTTCTGTTGTCCTTTACACTTGACACTCACACCCATTTGTTCTATTTTTTCTGTCGTTCAATGAATGGATCATATCTTTCGAGACATCCTTCTCAACCTTTTTAGAAAATCCATTGGAACTCCCATGCTCGGCTCCCAAGCCGATCCACGAAGCAACAGCCCGGGCCCGACATCCGCGAGAAGGCGGCCGAGGGCCTCTTGCTCGCCGTCGATCAGACCGTGAAGGTGCGACGCGGCCGGACGTGGACGCGTCGTCGAACGCGAAGCCGCAAACGATCAATGGGGGTCGAACCATGAAGAAACGCGTCGAAACCGGTGTCGTCGTGGTCGCATGCCTTCTGGCCTGGGCGTCCGGCGCCGTGGCGGCCGAGTTCAGGGCCGACATGGTCCAGGGCTACCCCGGCCAGACCACCCGCTCCCGCCTGTACGTCCAGGGCGACCTCTACCGCATGGAGATGGAGGAGGAAGGACGGCCGCTGGCGGTGATCGTGGACCGGCCGGCCGGAAAGACCTTCGTGCTCCTGCCCGAGGAGCAGGCCTACCTGTCCATGGAGAACGACAGCCTGCGGAGCGCCCGGAACAACCCCTTCCTGAGCTACCGCCTGAGCGCGGAGCGATACGGCACGCGGGAGCTCGGACGGGAGACGGTCCAGGGGTTCGCCTGCCGCAAGGTGCGGATCGTCGGGCAGGGGGAGAAGGTGATGACCGCCTGGGTGTCCGAGAAGCTGGGGTTCCCCTTGAAAGTCGTCAACCACCTGGCCAACGACATGCTCGTGACGCTCGAGAACATCGACACGGGCCCCGTGGACGACGCGCTGTTCAAGGTGCCGGCCGGCTACACCCCCCTGGGCGGGGCGGCCGGCGGAACCGCGCCGCCCTCCCCCGACTGGACCGCTCGGGCCGCCTCCGCCCCCGAGCTCACCCCGCCCTTCGAGCGGGAGCTCGAGGAGGGCGCCGTGGTGCGGGTCCCGGTCAAGCCTGGGTTTCACATCCGGCTCCGGGCCAGGAACCTCTCCGAGGGTCGGGCCTCCTTCACGGCGGTGGCCTTCCGGGACGGCCGCCCCGTCCACGACCCGGGCAAGCGCACCTACGGGATGGGCCGGAAGGGACAGGGCCTCGAGACCCTCCACAAGGAGACCCCGGGGCAGGCCGACGCGGTGGTGGCCCGGGCCGCCCACGGGACCGTCCGGGTCACGGCGGAGTACGTGGAGGCCCCCCAGGGATTCTCCCTGGAGAAGGGGGACGTGCCGGAGAGGAGCGGCAAGGAGCTCCACCCGGTCGAGGGCCGGGCCGTGCGGCTGGTGCTCCGGGACGACCCCTCGGACGGGAACCCCACCCGCGGGTCGCTCTCCGTCTACAAGGGCCGGGCCCAGCACAAGGAGAAGCTGGAGGAGGTGGACGTGACCCTGGAGAACGGGGCCGAGCGGGTCTGGGTCTTTCCCGCGGATCGGCAGGTGGGCACCCTCAATGTGGACGTGTGGCAGGGCGGCGTGGCCTTCCGGATGGAGCAGCCCCGGGACGAAGGCATGCCCGAGGACTGGAAGCCGGCCCCGGAGGCGGAGGCCGGCGGAGAGAAGCCTGCCGCGGCCGCGGAGCCGGCGCCGGCCCCGGAGGCGCAGGCCGGGACCGGGGCGGCGGCCCCGGCCGAGACCGGGCCGGAAACGCCTTCCGGGGCGCCGAACATCCTGTTCATCCTGGACGCCTCGGGCTCCATGTGGGGCGAGGTGGAGGGCCGGGACAAGATCGCCATCGCCAAGGAGGTGATGACCGAGCTCATCCGGGAGCTGCCCGACCGGTCCCGGGTGGGGCTCGTGGCCTACGGCCACCGGCGCAAGGGGGACTGCTCGGACGTCGAAGAGCTGGTGCCGGTCTCCCCGCTGGACCGGGACCGTCTCACCCGGACCGTCCAGGCCATCAGCCCCAAGGGCAAGACCCCCATCACCCGCTCGGTGCGCACGGCGGCGGAGAAGCTCGAGGCCCTGGAGGACGAGACCACCATCGTCCTGGTCTCGGACGGCAAGGAGACCTGCGAGGGCGATCCCTGCGCCCTGGTTCGGGAGCTCAAGGAGGCGGGGCTGCGCTTCGTGCTGCACGTGATCGGGTTCGACGTCACCGAGGAGGAGCGACGGCAGCTCGAGTGCATGGCGGACGCGGGTGGCGGGACCTACTACACGGCCCAGACCGCCCACGCCTTCCGGGCCGCGGCCAGGGAGGTGGTGCGGGAGCGGCCGAAGCAGGGGAGCCTGCTGGTGACGGCGCTCCGGGGAGGGGAGCCGTTTCGGGCCATGGTGGAGCTGTTCCCGGCCGGGGAGCGGGACCCGCTCAAGCGCGGCCACACCGGTGTCGACCCGGACCGCCCCGGCGCCCCCGTGAAGCCCGGCACCTACGACGTGCGGGTGTGGGACGAGAACCTTCCGAGCCGGCCCGAGGTGTGGCTCCGGGGCGTGACCGTGGAGGCGGGCCGGACCACGGAGAAGGAGGCGGTGTTCGACCCGGTCGGCGTGCTGGAGCTGGCCGTCACCAAGGAGGGAGAGCCCTTCCGGGCCAAGGTCCGGGTCTACCCGGCCGGGAGCGACCACAACGTGGTCCACACCTCGCTGGACGACGGGGAAGGCCGATACGAGCTGGACCCGGGCGCCTACGACGTCGTGCTCGTGGACGAATCCGTGCCGAGCAAGCCCGAGATCCGGATGCAGGACGTCCGAGTGACGGGAGGCGAAACGACCCGCAAGGAGGTGGCCTTCGAGACCTCCGGCGTGCTGGAGCTCGCCGCCACCAAGGGGGGAGAGCCCTTCCGGGCCAAGGTCCGGGTCTACCCGGCCGGGAGCGACCACAACGTGGTCCACACCCGCCTCCGCGGCGGCGCCCGGAGCTGGGAGCTGTCCGCCGGGACCTACGATGTCCTGTTCGTGGACGAAAGCGTGCCCAGCGAGCCCGAGGTCCGGCTTCGGGACGTTCGGGTCGAGGGCGGCCGGACCACCCGCAAGGAGGCGGCCTTTCCGGAGAACGCCGTGCTGGAGCTCGCCGCCACCAAGGGGGGAGAGCCCTTCCGGGCCAAGGTCCGGGTCTACCCGGCCGGGAGCGACCACAACGTGGTCCACACCCGCCTCCGCAACGGCGCCCGCCGGTTCGAGCTGGCCTCCGGCACCTACGACGTCCTGTTCCAGGACATGGAGGCCGAAGGCAAGCCCGAGGTGTGGGTGCGGGGGGTGGTGCTGGAGCCGGGCGGGACGGTGAGGAAGGCGGCCGAGTTCGCGCCCTGATCGCTTCCGTCCGGGAAGGGAAAGCGGGTCGGTCATGAAGCGGTCTGGCGACCCGGCTACCGGGCCCGGCCCAGCTCCACGGCCCGGTCCCGGGCCGCGCGCACCGCGGCCAGGAGGATTTCGCCCAGGTGCCGATCGTCCATGACCGCCAGCCCGGCCGCGGTGGTGCCGCCGGGGGAGGTGACCATCTCGCGCAGCTCGGCCAGGCTGCGGTCGGACTCCGAGGCCAGGTGCGCCGCGCCCAGCACCGTCTGGGTGACCAGGCGCACCGCCGCGTCCCGCTCGAAGCCCACGCCCTCCCCGGCCTCCACCAGGGACTCCATGATCCGGAACACGTAGCCCGGGCCGCTGCCCGAGACCGCGGTGACCGCGTTCATCATGGCTTCCTCGACCACCAGGGTCTCGCCCACCGCCTCGAACAGGGCCCGGGCCACGGCCAGATGCTCCCCGGTGGCGCGCCTCCCGGGGGCCAGGGCGCTCATGCCCCGGCCGATGAGGGCGGGCGTGTTGGGCATCACCCGGACCAGGGGAAGGTCCTCACCGAGGCCTTCCTGGATCCGGGACAGGGGGATGCCGGCCGCGATGGAGACGACCAGGAGATCCGGGGTCACGTGCTCCCGGACCTCTACGATCACGTCTCGGAGGATCTGGGGCTTCACGGCCAGGACCACGGCCGTGCAGTCCTCGACCAGGGAGGGGTTGTCCGGGTGGGTGCGGATGCCCGTTTCCCGGGCCAGGGCGGCCAGCCGGTCCGGGTCGGCGTCCGACGCGGCCAGCTCCTGGGGCGCGTAGAGCCCGTCCCGAAGGAGCCCCCGGATCAGGGCGCCGGCCATGTTGCCCGCGCCGATGAAGCCCAATCGTTTCGTTTTGCTTGACATCGTTCCTCCTGCGGTTTGATTCCGGCGGGGTCCCCCCCACACCCTGCAAAGACCGCTCGAACCAGCGGGGCGTGAAGGACGTCCACCGCCCCGGCGGCGTCCGCTCCAGGGCGGCGGATTCAGGGTCACCTGCAAAAATCTCGAAAACACGAGCCCTTCGGGCCCCGAGGCTTTCGAACGGGGGCGCCGGGAATTCACCCGGTCCCACCCTGATTCCTTCATACCGAATCGGGCCGGAAGGTGCAAACGCGAAAATCGGCGAACCCCTCCGGAATCAAACCACTTGTGCTTGACGGCACAAGGATTTTCTGCTAGGGATTCAGGCTCGAAGATACGGAAATACCGGAGGATTGTGCGGGCTCGTCTCATTAGAAGACCACATCATAGACGAAGGAGGGAACAGGGTATGGCATACAATGCGGTGGAGATGAAAGACTGGCAGATTTCCGAGGCTGCCGAGGCGAACATGCCGAGCCATGCGGAGTGGCGGGAAAAGCTGGGACTCAGCAAGGAGGAGTACCAGGAGTACGGCCGGCTCTCGAAGCTCGACTTCCTGAAGATCATGGACCGTCTCGGGGACAAGCCGGACGGCAAGTACATCGAGGTGACCGCCATCACCCCGACCCCGCTCGGCGAGGGCAAGAGCACCACCTCGGTGGGCCTGATGGAAGGCATGGGCAAGCTCGGCCTGAACGTGGGCGGCGCCCTTCGTCAGCCCTCCGGCGGCCCCACCATGAACATCAAGGGCACGGCGGCCGGCGGCGGAAACGCCCTCCTGATCCCCATGACCGAGTTCTCCATGGGCCTGACGGGCGACATCAACGACATCATGAACGCCCACAACCTCGCCATGGTGGCCCTGAGCGCCCGCATGCAGCACGAGCGGAACTACACCGACGAGCAGCTGGACCGGCTCACCAAGATGCGCCGGCTGGACATCGACCCCACCCGCGTGGAGTTCGGCTGGATCATCGACTTCTGCGCCCAGGCCCTCCGGAACATCATCATCGGCCTCGGCGGCCGCTTCGACGGCTACACCATGCAGAGCAAGTTCGGCATCGCCGTCTCCTCCGAGCTGATGGCCATCCTCTCCATCGTCCGGGACCTCCCCGACCTGCGCGCCAAGATGGACGAGATCACCCTGGCCTTCGACAAGACCGGCAAGCCGGTCAAGACGAAGGACCTCGAGGTGGGCGGCGCCATGACGGCCTGGATGCGGAACACCATCAACCCCACGCTGATGTGCACGGCCGAGTACCAGCCCTGCATGGTGCACGCCGGCCCCTTCGCCAACATCGCGGTGGGCCAGTCCTCCATCATCGCGGACCGCGTCGGCCTCAAGCTCTTCGACTACCACATCACGGAGAGCGGGTTCGGGGCGGACATCGGCTTCGAGAAGTTCTGGAACGTGAAGTGCCGCAACAGCGGTCTCAAGCCGCACGTCTCCGTGCTCACCTCCACCATCCGCGCCCTCAAGATGCACGGCGGCGGCCCCAAGGTCGTGGCCGGCCTGGCCCTGGACGAGGCCTACACCAAGGAGAACGTGGAACTGGTGGAGAAGGGCATCCCGAACATGGTCAAGCACATCGAGAACATCCGGAAGGCCGGGATCAACCCGGTGGTCTGCATCAACGCCTTCCACACGGACACCAAGGACGAGATCGCCGCGGTCCGCAAGGCGGCCGAGGAGGCGGGCGCCCGCTGCGCCACCTCCACGCACTGGGCCGACGGCGGCGACGGCGCCATCGAGTTCGCCGAGACCGTGAAGGAGGCCTGCGAGCAGCCCAACGAGTTCCAGTTCCTCTACCCGCTGGAGATGAAGCTGCGCGACCGCGTGGACAAGATCGCCAGAGAGGTGTACGGCGCGGACGGCGTCTCCTGGACCCCCGAGGCCGAGCAGAAGGCCAAGATGCTCGAGGAGGACTCCAGCTTCGACGACTTCTCCACCATGATGGTGAAGACGCACCTCAGCCTGACCCACGATCCCACGCTCAAGGGCGTGCCCAAGGGCTGGACGCTCCCCATCCGGGACGTCCTCATCTACTCGGGCGCCAAGTTCCTCTGCCCCTGCGCCGGGACCATCAGCCTGATGCCCGGGACCAGCTCCAACCCGGCGTTCCGCCGCATCGACGTGGACACCACGACCGGCAAGGTGGAAGGGCTGTTCTAAGACCGTGACGTTGCCGGCCCAACCCGGCCGGCCCAACCAGCAAACGAGAAAGGCCCCGCGGCCGAGAGGCTGCGGGGCCTTTCTTGCAAACAGGGGACGTTCTTGCATCATTCGATAACTTGACCTGCCGCGAGTAGGGGACGTAGTTGCATCATTCGATAACTTTCGCTTGCCCCATCGCTCCCTGTCCAGTGGACATGCCATCACCGGAGGATGAAAAACGCTGTGACCTCCAAGTTATCGAATGATGCAGCTACGTCCCCTGCATCCCTCTAAGTTATCGAATTATGCAAGAACGTCCCCTATTCGACTATTCGATGCGGGTGAGGAGGAAGGAGCCGTCCGGGCGCTCCTCGAGCTGGAGCCCGAACATGTGGAGGGTCCGGGTCAGGGGGCGGCCGAGGACGAAGCCCAGCGCCTCCTCGGGCACGCCCAGGCCCTGGACGGCCTGCACCCGGAAACGGTGGTCCTCCTGGATGAGCCGGATGAGCTTCTCCACGGCCGCCTGGCCTTCCCGTGCCATCTCCTTCACGGCCCGGTCCACCGCGAGGTAGCCGCAGACGGACTCGTGCTCCTCCATGAAGCCCAAGAGGTTCGGGTCGTCGATCAGATGGGATCGCTCGGCCCGGGGCCGCTCGTACACCTCCATGAAGGCCTTGGGGTTCCAGCACTCGAGCGCGGCGCACTGGGAGGGCCGCCGCTCGTAGATGGTACAGGCCTTTCCGGGATGGTCGTAGAAGGTGCAGGCCGTGGGGTGGGGAGGCACGTCCCGCTCCTTCACCTTGACCCGCTCGGTGCCCACCAGGGCCAGGCCGCCGCCGTGGACGTTGTCCCGGACCACCTCGCCCCTGCGGATGGTGTAGAGGGAGGCGATCGGGATCACGCCGTCGATCACCAGGGCGGCGTCCTCCACGTGGAGTGTGGGGCTGCCGCTCCGGCAGCAGACGCCGCACCGGATGCAGTGGTCTCGGGGGGATGGGTCCATGGGCGTGCTCTCGAAGAAAGAGGGGACGTTCTTGCATCATTCGATAACTTTCTGGAGTTATCGAATTATGCAAGAACGTCCCCTGTTTTTGGCCGACCTTTTAACCGACCTTGATGACCAGGGCGCCGCCCGTGTCGCCGGCGGCGCAGCCGGCCCAGAGCAGGTAGCCGCCGCCCTTCATGGCGACCTCTTCGATGCCCTCGATGATGTTCCGGCCGGCCGTGGGGCCCTGGGGGTGACCGTAGACCAGGCTCGAGCCGTAGTTGTTGAAGCTCAGGTCGTCGGTGCCCTTGGGGTCGATGCCGAGCTCCTTGGACATGTACAGGTCGTTCGCGATGAACGGGTTGTGGGTCTTGATGGCCTTGATGTCCGTGATCTTCAGGCCGGCCCGCTCGAGCGCCATGTTGGCGGCGGGTACCGGCGCCGCGGCCATGTAGCCGGCTTTTTCCCTGGAGAAGCCGTAGGAGACGATCTGGACGGGGATGGAAGGATCCTCGCTCAGCTCCCTGGCCTTCTCCTCGGTGCAGATCGTCACCAGGCAGTTGCCGTCCGCCGGGTGGGTCTGGGCGCCGAAGCTCAGGATGCCGCCGGGGATCACGGGCTTGAGCTTGGCCAGGCCCTCGGCCGTGCTGGGCATGATGCCCTCGTCGGCCTCCACAGTGACCGTCTTCTTCTTGCTCATCCGGATCTCGACGGGGAACATGTACCGCTTCTGGAACTCGCGGTCGTTCTCCAGGGCCATGACGTACTGGTTGTAGCGGTGGAGCGAGAGCTCGTCCGCCTCCTCCTTGGTGAACCCGCCCATCTTGGCCACGTTCTCCGCGGTCTCGATCATGCGCAGGCCCACGTTGGGGTCGGCG
>CAYUBQ010000013.1:0-82202 GCA_964443135.1 uncultured Desulfobacterales bacterium
CGGGCGGGCTGTTCCTGATCGGCGTGATCTACGACTACTGGACGTTGAACGAGCAGGTGGCGGAGCGAAACCGCTTAATCGGGTGACGCCCGCCATGACGAAGGCCTCCCGCTGATGTCCGCTCCGGAAAACCCCGCCCCCACCGCCTGCGGCCTCGGTGTGAACACCCTTCTGATTTTGTGACCGGATTTCATGAGTAAGGCACTGAGAGGAAGGGGTGTGCAGAGGGACGGGATGGGTTCCGGGTCAGGAGATGCGGCCTTCCTCCACGCCGTGGCAGGCCACGTAGGCGCCGGAGTCGAGCTTTCGGAGGAGGGGGATTTCCCGGCTGCAGCGGTCGTTCGCGTAGTGGCAGCGGCGGTGGAAGACGCAGCCCGAGGGGAGGTTGATGGGGGTGACCACCTCGCCCTTGAGTTTGATGTGCTTGGGCCTGGTCTCGCCGAGGCGGGGGATGGCGCTCAGGAGGGCCTTGGTGTAGGGGTGGCGGGGGCTGTCGAAGAGCTCGTCCACCGGGGCCAGTTCGCAGACCGTGCCGAGGTACATCACGGCAACGCGGGTGCTGATGTGCTCCACCACGGACAGGTCGTGGGTGATGAACATGTAGGTGAGGCCGAACTCCTCCTGGGCGTCCATCATGAGGTTGAGGATCTGGGCCTGGATGGAGACGTCCAGGGCGGAGACCGGCTCGTCCGCCACGATGAAGTCGGGGTCCACCATGAGGGCGCGGGCGATGCTGATCCGCTGGCGCTGGCCCCCGGAGAACTCGTGGGGGTAGCGGTCGGACCACTTGGGGTCCACGCCCACCTGCTCCATCACCTGGGCCACCTTGTCCCGCACCTCTGCGGCCGTTCTCACCTTCCGGTGGAACACCACGGGCTCCTCGAGGATCCGGGCCACGGTCATGCGGGGGTTGAGGGAGGCGTAGGGATCCTGGAAGATCATCTGCATCTTGGCCCGGAAGGGCAGCATCTCCTGGGCGGAGAGGTTGTCGATCCGGGTCCCCTGGTAGAGCACCTTGCCTTCGTTGGGGGGATAGAGGCCCAGGACGGTCCGGGCCAGGGTGGACTTGCCGCAGCCGCTCTCGCCCACCACGCTCAGGGTCTCTCCGGCCTGGATCTCGAAGCTGACGTCGTTGACGGCCTTCACCAGCGTGCGCTTCCTCACGAAGCGGCGATCTTCGAAGGAGATCTGGTCGAGCAGGCCTCCGGAGATGTCGAAGTGCTTGACCAGATGCTCGATGGTGAGCAGGGGTGTGTTCTCTTCCATGCCGGTCCTATTTCAACATGCCCAGGTTGTGGCAGGCCACGACGTGATCCCTGGCCTGGTCGGGCTGGAGATCGGGGCGCTTCTCCAGGCAGTGCGCTTCCCTGACGGTGCAGCGGGGGTGAAACGCGCAGCCCGGGGGAATGTCCGTGAGCGTGGGCATCATACCCGGGATCTGTGTCAGCCGATCCGCGGCCTTGCGCCCCCAGGGGAGGGAGCTGATCAACCCCTTGGTGTAAGGGTGCCTGGGGCGGTTCACGATCTCCTCGGTCGGGCCCATCTCGATGATGCGGCCGGCGTACATGACGGCGATCTTCTCGGTGACCTGGCTCACCACGGCCAGATCGTGGGTGATCAGGATGAGCCCCATGTTCTCGGCGTCGCAGAGCTCCTGGAGGAGGTCCATGATCCCGGCCTGGATGGTGACGTCCAGGGCGGTGGTGGGCTCGTCGGCGATGATGAGGGCCGGATCGGTGAGGAGCGCGATGGCCACCACGATCCGCTGGCGCATGCCGCCGGACATCTCGTGGGGGTACTGGGTCAGCCGTTTCCCGGGGGAGGGGATGTACACCTTCTCGAGCTTGTCCAGGGCGAGGTCCAGGGCGTCGTGCTTCGAGACGTTCCGGTGGGCGAGCACGGTCTCCGCCATCTGGGTGCCGATGGTGAAGACGGGGTTCAGGGTCATCATGGGGTCCTGGAAGATCATGCTGATCCGGTCGCCCCGGATCCGGCGCATCTCCTCCCGGCGAAGCCGGCTCAGGTCCCTTCCCTCGAAGATGATGCTCCCGCCGGAGATGTAGCCGGGCTTGCTGATCAGGTTGATGATGGAGAAGCCGGTCACGGACTTTCCCGCCCCGCTCTCCCCCACCAGCCCCAGCTTCTCCCCCCTGTCCAGGGTGAAGCTGACGCCGTCGATGGCGGTGAGGTCGCCCCATCGCAGTGCGAAGTTGACCTCCAGATCGTTGACTTCCAGCAGGTGCGCCATGGTCAGCCTTTGTAGAGCTTCGGGTTGAGCACGTCCCGCATCCAGTCCCCGAAGAGAATGATCACCAGGGTGAAGGTGACGAGGAGGAGGCCGGGGAAAAAGGTGATCCACCAGGAGCCGCTGAAGACGTACTCGAAGCCGGCGTTGATGAGCGAGCCCAGCGAGGGCTTGGTGATGGGCATGCCCAGCCCCAGGAAGGAGAGGGCCGCTTCGCTCATCACGGCCTGGGCCACCTGGATGGTGGAGATGACCAGCACCGGGGTCATGGTGTTGGGGAGGATGTGGCGGAACATGATCAGACGGCGGTTGAGGCCGATCACGCGGGCGGCCTCCACGTACTCCTTCCTGCGCTCTCCCAGCACCGAGGCCCGGACCGTCCTGGCGTACTTGGGCCACTCGGACATGCCGATGATGAGGATGAGGAGCGGCATGGCCAGCTCCTCGAAGCGGCCCACGCCGAAGGCCAGCTGGAAGACGGCGCTCGCGATGATGGCCACGATCAGGTACGGGATGGAGAACTGGATGTCGGCCACCCGCATCAGAAACGAGTCGATCTTGCCTCCGAGGTAGCCGGAGATGAGACCGATGAAGATGCCCACCACGGCCTGGAAGATGACCGCCCCCAGCCCGATGATGACCGAGGTCCGCAGGCCGTAGAGCATGGTGCTGAAAAGGTCCCGGCCCTGGATGTCGGTGCCCAGCCAGAACCGCTCCTCGCCTCCCTCCATCCAGGAGGGGGGGATCTCCGCGTCCAGGATGTCGATGGTGGCGGTGTCGTAAGGGTCGTGGGGCGCCACCACGGGCGCCAGGAAGGCGACGGCCACCAGGAAGAAGAACACGGCGGAGCTTGCGATGGCCACGGGGTCCCGCTTGAAGCTGTAGAAAAAGTAGGAGTCTTTGAAGCGTTTCCAGGTGTTCATTTCGCTCCGGTCACCCTGACCATGGGGTTGATGAAGCCGTACACGATGTCCACGAGGGTGTTGATGACCACGAACATGGCGCCCACCACCACCAGGTAGGCCACGAGGAGCGCCGTGTCCGAGCGCTCCACCGCCTCGAGGAACATGAAGCCCATGCCCTGCCACTGGAAGACCGTCTCGGTCAGCAGGGTGAAGGCGAAGAGGATGCCGATCTCCACGCCGAACACCGTCACCACCGGGAGCAGGGTGTTCTTGAAGGCGTGGACGAGCCAGATGCGCTTGCGGTGGAGGCCCTTGGCCCAGGCGAACTTGATGTAGTCGGTCTCGAGCACCTCCATCATCTCGGAGCGGATCAGGCGGATGTAGAGGGGCAGCATGATGGAGGAGAGGGAGATGCTGGGCAGGATCAGGTGACGGATGCCGTCCATGGTCAGCAGGCCGCTCTCCCACCCGTATACGTTCACGGTCTCCCCCCGGCCGTAGGCCGGAAGCCAGTTGAGCTCCACCCCGAAGACGTAGATCAGGGCGATGGCCGTGAGAAAGACCGGCACGGCCACCCCCACGGTGCTCGCCCCCATGACGAAACGGGAGAACCAGCTCCGGGGCCTGAGGGCCGAGTAGATCCCCACCGGAAAGGTGAACACGAGAATGATCACGGACGAGCCGAAGACCAGCTCCAGGGTGGCCGGCGCCTTGGACAGAATGACGTCCAGGGCGGGCTTGCTGTGGAAGTAGGAGATGCCCAGGTCCCCGTGGAGGGCGTTCCGGACGAATCGGAAGTACTGGGTCAGGAAGGGGTCGTTCAGGCCCAGCTCGTCCCGGAGGGCCTCCCGTTCGGCCACGGAGACGCGGATGCCCACCATGTCCCGCACCGGATCGCCGATGTTGTGCTGGACGGAGAAGCCGATGAAGCTGATCACCAGCATGACGACGATGGACTGAATGACGCGCCTGACGATGAATGCGAACATGGACCGCCGTTTGTGTCTGCTCGAGTCCTGCCGTCGCCTCCGCATGGGGGCGAGGTCGGTCGAGGGGTTGAGGGCCGGGCAAAGGGATGGGGCAGATCGGGGGGCCGCTTCAGCGGCCCCGACCTGCCCCATCGCCTCGGTCAGCTGTCAATGCGGGTGATCTCGGCTACTCGATCACCAGGTCTCCCAGGTACGGGAAGTTCTGAGAGTTGACGATGGGCTGGGCCTTGACGCCCTTCCCCACGCCGTAGGAGTGGTTCTGCCAGTGGAAGGGCACGTAAGCCGCGTCGTCGTAGATGATCTGCTCGATCTCCTGCAGCATCTTGGCCCGCTTCTCGAGGTCGGTCTCGCTCTGGCAGGCCAGGGTCAGCTCGTCCACGGCCGGGTTGCAGTAGTTCCCGCTGTTGTACTGGCCGTAGCCGGTCTCCTGGTTCGGGCACATCAGCAGGAACTCGTAGAAGTTGCCCGAGTCCTCGGTGTCCGAGTGCCAGCCGATCAGCTGGAAGTCGGCGGGCTGCCGGTCGAACTCGTCCCAGTACTGGGCCTTGGGCATGGTCTTGAGGTTGACCTTGATCCCGATCCTGGAGATCATGGCCACGAACGCCTCGGCGATCTTCTCGTCGTTCACGTAGCGGTTGTTCGGAGCGATCATGGTGGCGCTGAAGCCGTCGGGGTAACCCGCCTCCTTCATGAGCTTCTTGGCCTTCTCGAGATCGTAGCGGGGGACCAGGCTCTCCTTGTGGCCGTAGTAGCCCTCGGGGCTCATCTGGCCGGCCGGCGTGGCGGTCCCCTTCATGATCTTGTCGCTGATGCCCACGTTGTTGACCGCGTGCACGATGGCCTGCCGGACGCGCACGTCCTTGAGGGGCGCCAAGCGCTTCTGGTTCATCTGGACGGTGATGATCCGGCCGCCGGTATAGGTGATGAGGTCCACTTTGGGGTCTTTCTCGATCCGTCCGAAGTCCTGGGGTGGGACCGGCGTGATGAAGTCCACGTCCCCGGAGAGGAGGGCCGCCACGCGGGTGGCCTCTTCCTTGATGGGCGTGAGGGCGATCTCGTCCACGTTGCCCGGGGAGTTTTTGTCCCAGTAGCTCTCGTTGCGCTTCAGGATCATCTTCACCCCGTGCTCCCGAAAGGTGCACTGGTAGGCGCCGGTGCCGCTGGGCAGGGCCTTCTTGGCGAAGGAGTGGCCCACCTTGACCACGGCGTCCTTGGGCTGACCCTCCTCGTCCGTGCCCGTGTAGAACTTGTGGTCCAGCGGGAACACGTAGGTCATCATGTTCAGCATCAGCGGGTAGGGTTTCTTGGTCTTGATGTCCACGGTGTGGTCGTCCACAATCACGGTCTCGGAGAACGGCTCGAACAGGCCCTTGAAGTCCGCGCTCTTGCGAAAACGCTCCATGGTGAACTTCACGTCCGCGGCCGTGAACGGGTTGCCCGTCCTGTGGAAGGTGACGCCCTTTCTCAGGTGAAAGCGCACGGTCAGGTCGTCGATTCGCTCCCAGCTCTCGGCGAGGCGGGGCTCGAAGCTCATGTCCTGGCGGTAGCGTACCAGGGGGTCGAACACCCAGTGGGAGAACTGGAGCATACCGCCCGACAGCTGCTCCTGGATGTCCAGGGTCTTCGGGTCCGCGTCGAGGGCGAGCTTCAGGGTCTTGGCCCCGGCGACGGCCCCGAAGGACAACACCAATGCCAACGCCATGCTCAGTACAACGATCTTTTTCATGGTTCCTCCTGCTCGTCGTCCGGAAAGGCGGCTCACGTCGCTGCCGAGGTCCTTGACGGAACGTCCTGCGGGGGCGCGCATCCGTTCCTTCCTGTGTGACGACTGTGCAAAGGGTTGAAGTCATGCCCTGCCAGCCGAGGCAGAGTCCGCCGAATCGATCGGCCTTTCCGGACCGGTTGGTCGCTCCCAATGCCTGGCGGAGACGGTCCCGACCCGGGAAGGCCCTTCCATTGGCACCTCTTCGTCAAAGCCGGAATCCGGTACATCCTGTCATTCTATCATTGGGGAAGGATCAGTGAGGAAAAAAATCCTCTCGAGCTGGAAACCCTCCAGCGCCCGAACGGGTTCTGGATGTGCCCCGGTGCGAGGAACGGTTTCTTCCGAAAGGGGAGGCGTCCGCTGCAGAAGCCCAAGTCCCCAGTTTGAGACTATATTTATAGCCAGCGTGCCGGATGCTTGTCAACCGAAATCAAAATGCAATTTTCTTCTTGAATTTTTTTGAGAATGTCCTATAGTTCGGATTGCGCAAGCGCTCCCGCCGCCCAAAGGCGGTCGGGCACGGCCCACGGGGGCGGTTGGCGCATGTTTCCACCGCCCTGGTTGGTTTCAGGGCCCTCCCGATTCATTTTTTTAAAGGAGTGAAGAAGTTGGCAAGCGGCGTAGTGAAGTGGTTCAACGAGAAGAAAGGGTATGGCTTCATCGAGAGTGACGATGGAGGCGATGTATTCGTTCATTTTTCAGCCATTCAAGAAGACGGGTTCAAAACGCTCATTGAAGGCGAGCGGGTAAACTTCGATATCGAGCAAGGCCAGAAGGGGCCTGCCGCGGCGAACGTTGTAAAGGCATAGCCTGCCTTTATACCGCCGATTTCCCAAGGGGCGTCTCGTCTCCCGATGAGGCGACGCCCCTTTTTTGTTCAAACGCATCCACCCCGGGCCGCCCCTGCCCCTGATCCCGGGGCTCCCGTCGATCCGCATCCACGGCTTCGCCGAATGGCGGGACCCGGGAACGACTTCGCGCTGACGTCTCCCCTGCCGGCTGGGTGGGGTGCTGGACGCAAAGGGCTGTCCCGATTTCTTCAGGTAGTCGGCCGCCGGCATGAACACCCGAACCGCCACCGGATCCGCCGGGTGGCGAGCAAGCCCCTTCTTTCGGCTTTTTCCATTCGTTCGCTTCCTACCAGTTCTGCCGGTCCTCGACCGAGGACCAGAGTGAGATGACCAGGAGATGCCGGTCGTCGGGAGGAAGGCGTTGGGAGCTTCGGGCATCGTCGTGACGGACCGGATCCGGATTCCCGAGAGGGAGATCGAGGAGCATTTCGTGCGCGCCTCGGGCCCGGGCGGCCAGAACGTGAACCGGGTGGCCACGGCCGTGCAGCTCCGGTTCGACGCGGGCTCCTCTCCGTCCCTCCCGGAGGACGTCCGGGGGAGGCTCATGCGCCTGGCCGGGAGCCGGCTCACCCGGGAGGGTGTGGTGGTGATCGAGGCCCGGCGTCACCGGACCCAGGAGCAGAACCGCAAGGATGCGCTCGAACGGCTGAAGGCCCTGATCCGGAAGTCCGCGGAGCGGCCCCGCTCCCGCAAGCCCACCAGGCCCACCCGCGCGTCCCGCCGGCGCCGCCTCGAGGCCAAGACCCGAAAAGGGCGCCTGAAGCGGCTGAGGCGCTCCGTGAAGGGGACGAACGAAGGTTGAGCCGCGCGGCATCCGCCGTGGAGGAGCTATCCTCGAGGCGCCGTGGGCTTCAGAGCCGCCGGCGGCCGGATCGCCTCCCTTCTTTCCCTTTTCTCCAGGGCCCGGTTGGGGTAGGATTCCCCCGGGTCCGTCGGGTCGTTCCTTTCGGCGGACCCGCTTCGATACGAACGGGGGAAGCGCGATGGAAGGCGACCACGACATGCATCCGGCCCTGGATGCCCGGGCCGTGCTGGAAGGGCAGGGAATCGATCCCGAACGGGCGGGCCCGGCGCTCTTCGCCGCCGCCGGGGAGGTGATCGAGGAGGCGCAGGCTCTTCTGGAGCCCGCATCGACCCGGGTGGTCCTGCCGGTGAGGGATTTTCACCACCAGACGATCGTCCTCGACGGCGGGGCCTCGTTCGAGGGCCCCCTGGCGGCCCGGGCGCTGGCCGGCTCGAAAGAGGTGGCCATGGCGGTCTGCACGCTCGGATCGGACCTGGAAGCCCGCATCAAAGCGCTCTTTCCGGAGGACCCGGTGCGGGCCATGGCCCTCGACGGTGCGGGCATCGCCGCCCTCAGGCGGGTCTCCGAGGCCGTGGTCCGGGAGATCCGCGAGGAGGCGGCGGCCAAGGGGTGGGGCTCGGGCATGCGGGCCCAGCCGGGGCAGGAGGGCTGGTCCATCCGGCAGCAGCAGGTGCTCTTCGGGCTCGTGCCCGCGGAGCGGATCGGTGTGAGGCTCACCGACAGCGCGCTCATGATCCCCCGGAAGTCCGTGTCTCTCGTGATCGGCATGGGACCGGACATGCGGCCGGACGGCGTGGCGTGCGACTGCTGCTCCAAGCGAAACCGCTGCCCCTGGCGAATCCGGGAGCGGCAGGAAGCGTGAGGCGATCCATGGGCCGAAGATGCACGGTGGAGTTCGAGCCCCTGGGAAGGCGCGTCCAGGTGGAAGAGGGGGAGACCTTGCTCCATGCGGCCCAGGCCGCCGGTGTGGGGCTGAACGCGGTCTGTGGGGGAACGGGCCGGTGCGGGACCTGCCGGGTCCGGGTGGCGAGCGGAAAGGCCTCCCGGCCGACCGGGGCGGAGAGGGACCCTGTGGCCGAGGGGTACCGGCTCGCCTGTCAGGCGAAGGTGGAGGGTGACCTCCTGGTGGACGTGCCCCCCGGGTCCGTGACGGGTCCGCAGCGGGCCCAGGTCGAGGGGCAGGAGCGATCCGTGGTCCACGACCCCGCCCTGCACGCCTACGACATCCAGGTCGCCCTCCCGGCCATGGACGACCTGCGGGCGGACGCCGCCCGGGTCTGCGACGCGCTTCGGGAGCAGCACGGTCTGGACGGCGTCCGCCCGGACGTGCCGGCGCTGGGAGCGTTGCCGGCCCTGCTTCGCAGGAAAAACGGCCTCTTCCGTGCGGCCGTTCTGGGGGACGAGATCGTTGCGTTCCTTCCGGCCGGCGTTTCGCCGCTGGGGCTCGCCGTGGACATGGGGACGACCAAGCTGGCCGCCTACCTGGTGGATCTCGAGACGGGGGAGACCCTGGGCGCGGCGGGCCGGATGAACCCGCAGATCGCTTACGGCGAGGACGTGATGGCCCGGATCAGCTACGCCATGAAAGGCCCGGCCGAAGCGAAGCGGCTCCAGGAGGCTTTTGCGGAGGGGCTGTCGGGGCTGGCCCGGGAGCTTTGCGGGGACTGCGGCCGGCGGACCACCGACATCCTGGAGGCGGTCCTCGCCGGGAACACCTGCATGCACCACCTGGCCCTGGGCCTGCCCGTGGATCAACTCGGCCTGGCCCCCTACGTGGCGGCTTTGTCGGATGGTTGCAGCGTGAAGACGGGCAGCCTGGGGTGGCCTTTGGCGCCCGGCGCTTCGGCCCGTTTCCTGCCCAACATCGCCGGGTTCGTGGGCGGCGATCACGTGGCCATGCTCCTGGCCACCGGTCTCCACGAGGCTTCGGACGGTGCGCTGGGCCTCGACATCGGAACCAACACCGAGATCAGCCTGGCGGCCGGGGGGGAACTCTGGTGCTGCTCGTGCGCCTCGGGACCGGCCTTCGAGGGGGCGCACATTCAGGACGGCATGAGGGCCGCGCCGGGCGCGGTCGAGCGGGTCGGCCTGGTGGACGCTGTGCCGGGGAAGGCTTGGCGCGTGGACGTGCAGACCGTCGGGGCCGCGCCACCCGTAGGGATCTGCGGGTCAGGGGTCCTGGACGCCGTGGCCGCCCTGCGCCGGGCCGGTGTGCTGCGGAAAACAGGTGCGTTCGTTCCGGGGAGCCATCCCCGACTTCGGGGTGAGGGAAAGGATGCGGCTTTCGCCCTCGTTCTCCAGGGAGAGCAAGGGGCGGCCCGGGACATCTCGATCACCAGGAGGGACGTCAACGAGATCCAGCTGGCCAAGGCCGCCGTTCGGGCGGGAATCGAGGAGCTGCTGCTCGCGGCTGGAATGGAGGCGGGTCGAATCGATCGGGTCGTCGTGGCAGGCGCCTTCGGAACGTACCTGGACGTGGAAAGCGCCCTCGCCGTCGGCATGTTCCCGCCTCTGCCCCGCGAACGGTTCGTGCAGTTGGGTAACGCGGCCGGTACGGGGGCTCGAATGGCGCTCCTCTCCCGCGGCTGCCGGGAAGAGGCCGGGAACCTGGCGCGCCGCGTCCGCTACATCGAGCTGACCACGGCGCCCCACTTCGTGGCCTCCTACACGGAGGCGCTCATGCTGCCCTGACCGCTCACCGGCGGGGACAGGATTGACGCATTCGCAAGAACCCGCTCACGCGCCGCTGGGCATGATATAAGGGGGATGAACGGCAAAGGGAGCTTCAAGGGCCCTTTTCGAACTCGGGGACGACCATCACCACGTCCAGCTCGGGAAAAGCGGCTTGGAGCTCCCCGAGGAGGTCCTTCTGGGTCGTTTCCAGAAGCAGGTTGGAGATGATGGTGCAGCAGCCCTTGGAAGGCAGGATCTGGTTTCTGAAAACATACAGCGTCCTTTTTTCGGCGTTGTACCTGAACTTCCGGACAAGCCCCAACTCACCGACCGACAGGCCTGATTCGGGTTCCCTCACCTTTTCCAGAACCGAATCGATCTTTTGTTTCATTCGATCGTCCATTGGATCCGCCGTGACAAATCACCCTCGGGGCTGCCTCCGCCGTCCCCGAGGGACTTCATACCCGCAATCCGACCCGCGCAGAGGGCCTCCCAGCCGGGTTTCGCGGGGTGAGAACGTCAGAGGACGCTCCGGATCTCCAGCCAGCCCGGTTGATCGGCGGTGGCCTTCTCGATGGCGTCGCGCGAGCCGAGCACCTTGACGATGCCCGTGTCCCGGACCCCGTCGAGGACGTCCGCGAAGGCGCGAAAGTGGTCCGCCCGGGTCCCCAGCACCTCCTCCCGCACCTTCTGGCGCTCCTCCTCGGTCTGCCCGGTCAGGCGGCGGAGCAGGGCGATGTGGCCTGCGGCATCCGGAAGCCGGTACTGGTCGATCTCGCCGATGGTGCCCACGACGGCCTTGGTCAGCTCGTTCCGGTCCGGCGGCGAAGACCGGAGAAACGCGCCGGCTTCGTCGAACGCCTTCAGGGTGTCGAGGAGGTTGGGATCGCGGTAGGAAACGAGGGTGAGGGCGTTGGAGAGCCGGTCGATGTTGCAGAAGGCCCCGTAGGCGCCTCCCTGGACGCGGATCCGGTCCCACAGCCAGGCGTTTCTCAAGTGCCGGGTGATGACGAGCGCGGATCCGTGGAAGCCGTAGCCCAGGGGGGCGAGGACCGCGCCCTTGCCCACGTAGTTCACGTGGGCCGGGATGGTCAGGCCCTCGAAGCGGGGGGGATGGACGGGGCTCCAGGTCTCCGCCGGGGCCGCCTCGTCGGGGAGGGCCTCCAGAAGACCCGTGACCAGGGGGTCCACCTGCGACCATCCCTCCTGGTCCACGGTGACGTTCAGGGTGAGGGCCCCCCGGCGCACCAGGGTGCTTCGCACCTCCTCCAGGGCGGAGAGGACCGAGTCCCAATCCGAGTCCACCATCTCCAGGAGCTCCCGGAGAAAGAAGAGATGGTTCAGCCCCCCCATCTGCTCGGCCGCCCAGTTCGCCTCCCCGAAATGCGCGGCGAGTCGCTTGCTCACCACCTGGTGTCCGGACGGGACCAGGCCCTGCTCCTTGCGGGCCTTGGACTCCAGCACGATCTGGCGGAATCGCTCGCGGTCGTCCAGCCTGACCCCGAGCAGGACGTCCCGGATGATGTCCAGGAGGTCCCCGGCCTTGGGGGTCATGGCCTTGCCGCGGAGGAACAGCCATGCGGCGCCGCGCGGGTCCTCGCGTGAGGCCGAGAAGAAGTAGGAGGAGTCGATTCCGCCTGTCTTGCGGCTGATGCGCTGGCTGAGGGAGACGTAGTCCTCGGTCTCGGTGCCCATCTCCAGGAGGGCCCGGCTGAAGAGCCGCACGTAGGGCAGGAGCCCGGGCCGGAGGGCGTGGAGATCGAAGCCCACGTCCAGGTAGGTGATCCCGTTGGTGAACAGGTCGTGGAGGAGCAGGTCCGTGCCCCGACGCTCCAGCACCTCCTCGGGGATCTCCTTGTTCCTCGGGGGAAGGTCCTCCAGCCGGAGCGTGGGAATGGCGGCCAGGGCCTCGGGCGGGTCGGGCTTCTCCTGGAGCTCCCGCAGCTTCTTCGTCGTCTCGACGGCCTGTTGGATCTCCTCCGGACCCATGGCCTCCCGGGCCTTTCGGAGGCGTTCCTGCTCCTCGGCCGCCTGCTTTTGCGACAGGCCCGGCTCGGGCGCCAGCACCACCGTGGACCGGTGGGGGTTGTCCAGGAACCGGTGTCGGATCATCTCGCTGAAGAGAGACCCGTTTTCCGCAACCCTCCCCTTGAGGGCGGAGAGGGGTCCCTCGAAGGCCACCAGCGCCAGGGGGTCCCGGTCGTAGAGCCACGTGGTGAGGCTCCGGAGCATGAGGAGGAGGCCCCGGGGAAAGTGCCCGGCGTTGTTCTCCCGGAGCCCGAACTCGATGGTGTTCATGGCCGCCTCCACGGTCCGGGGGTCGATCCCGTCCCGGGAGAGCCGCTCCAGGGTGTCGAGGACCAGGGGCTCCACCCGGTCGGCGTCCTCGGTCTTCACGCCCTTGAGCCCGGTGGAAAAGTACATCTGTCGAAGCTCGCTCTCCAAGCCCCCGCCGGCCGGGGCCTCCCCCAGCCCCGATTCGATCAGGGCCTTCCTGAGGGGGGAGCCGGGCATGCCCAGGAGGATGTAGTTCAGCACGAAGCAGGTCAGGGCGTCCTCCGGCTCGGGCTCCCCGGCCAGCACCCAGTTCACGGTGACCATTCCACGGGAGGCGGCCTGCTCGTCCTCACCCGGGTCGAAGGGCTCCGTTTGCAGGTGGGGCACGGGAAAGGGCTCCTGGAGGGGGACCGAGGAGTCGATCTCGAGCCGGTCGAAAGCGCCCAGGTACCCCTCGGCGATCTCCAACCGGGTGTCCGGGTCGTCGTCGCCGCAAAAGAAGAGGCGGGCGTTGGACGGGTGATAGTAGCGCCGGTGAAACTCCCGGAACTGCTCGTAGGTCAGGTCCGGTATGCGGCGCGGGTGGCCGCCCGAGTCGAGACCGTACGGAGTGTCCGGAAACAGCGACTGCTGGCTGTACTCGGCGAGAAGCGAGTCGGGTGAGGAGTAGGCGCCCTTCATCTCGTTGTAGACCACGCCCTTGAACACCATGGGCCCGTCCACCCGGTCCACGTCGAAGTGCCACCCTTCCTGTTGAAAGATGGCGGGTGTGATGCGGGGGTGAAAGACGGCGTCGAGGTAGACGTCGATCAGGTTGTAGAAGTCCTGCACGTTCTGGCTGGCCACGGGGTAGCAGGTCTTGTCCGGGTAGGTCATGGCGTTCAGGAAGGTCTTGAGCGAGCCCTTCAGGAGCTCCACGAAGGGCTCTTTGACCGGGTACTTGCGGGAGCCGCAGAGGACCGAGTGCTCCAGGATGTGGGCGACGCCGGTGGAGTCCGCAGGCGGCGTGCGGAAGGTGATGCCGAAGACCTTGTTCTCGTCGTCGTTGATCAGGCTGAGCAGCTCGGCGCCGGTGCGGGCGTGACGGAAGAGCTCGGCCCGGGTGTTCAGCTCGGGGATGTCCTGCGTGCGAACACGCTCGAACCCGTGGGTCGCGGTCATGCGTTTTCTCCTGACTCCATGAAAAATCGATAGAAGGCCGCCAGCACCAGCGCGTGAGTGATGCGGTTCTCCCGGATCAGCTGCGGCACGTCGGAGAGCGGTCGGAGCAGCACCTCGATGTCCTCCTTCTCGTCCTGATCCTGGCCGCCGTCGGGGAACACGTCCCGGGCCAGGAAGGTGTGGCAGCGGTTGTTGAGGATGGCGGGGTTGGGGTGAGCGTACCCGAGCCCGGTCATTTCCCGGGCCCGGTAGCCGGTCTCCTCGGCCAGCTCCTTCCGGGCCGCGTCCTCCGGCGTGTCTCCCGGCTCCACGAGGCCGCCCGGGATCTCCAGGGTGTTCTCCCGGGTCCCGTGCCGGTACTGGCGGATCAGGACCACCTCGCCCTCCGGCGTCAGGGGAATGACGTTCACCCAGTCGGTGGACTCCAGGACATAGAAGCGGTGGTCCTCGCCGGTCCGCGGGGAGCGGGCCCGGTCGGTTCGGAGGTGGAAGACGCGGTAGGTCCGGTCCCACTCGCTGGACAGGACCTCCCAGGGTTTGGGCGGCATGGGGACTCCTCTCTCGGTGATTTCCCGTTCTGACGACGATGATAGGGGAAATGGGTTTGGGGGTTCAAGGGGAAACCGGGCGCTCGGCGGAGGTCGAGCCGGCGTCGTCCTGAAAGAACGCCGCCACGTCTACGAGCTCGTGCCTCAACGGCATGTCGGGAAGGCTGCGGAAGAACTGCCCGCCGTAGCGGGCGGTGACGAGCCGGGCGTCCAGCACGGCCAGGACGCCTCGGTCGGCGCTGCTGCGAATGAGGCGCCCCAGGCCCTGCTTGAGGGCGATGATCGCCGCCGGGAGCTGGTAGTCCATGAACGGGTTGTCCCCGCGGTCTCGGATCGCGTTCATGCGCGCCGCCACCAGCGGGTCTCCGGGCGAGTCGAAGGGGAGCTTGTCCACCACGAGGCAGCTCAGCGTCTCGCCCGGGACGTCCACCCCCTGCCAGAAGGAGCCCGTGGCGAGAAGCACGGAGTGGACGTTCCGGGTGAAGCGATCCAGAAGAACGGATCGGGGGGCCTCCCCCTGGCGGTACAGGGGGTAGGGGAAGGATTGGGAGAGTCGCTGGTGCACCCGGTTCAAGTTGTGATAGCTGGTGAAGAGCACCAGGGCGCGGCCTCTGCTGATCCGGAGGAGCTCCTCGACCCGCTCGGCGACCCGGTCCGCAAAGTCCGGCCTGGAAGGGAGCGGCAGGTCCCTGGGGACGTACATGAGGGTCTGGGACTCGAAGTCGAAGTGGCTTTCGTAGATTCCCTCCAGGAGGTTTTCCCGTAGGCCCAGCCGGGACCTCACGTAGTGGAAGTCCCCGTCCGTGGCCAGCGTGGCCGAGGTGAGCACCAGGGACTCGAGGTTGTCGTACAAATGCTCCCGTAGGGGGCCGGACACGTCCAGGGGAGAGGCGTGGAGCTGGACCCCCGTCCTCCGGCGCTCGTACCAGGCGAGCCAGTCCGGGTCGTCCGACTCCAGGATCACCTCCAGGGCCCGGGCCAGGCTGCCCGCGCGGGCGGGGAAGCCCTGCAGAACGGGGTTGTCGGATCGGTCCAGGCCGCACCGGTCCTGGACCCGGTCCAGCTCCCTGCGAAGAACCTCCGCGGTCTCGTCCCGCAGAAACGCGCGGGCCGCTTCGTCCAGCATCCCCCGATCGGGCCGCTCCCGGAAGAACCCCCGAATCGCCTCGGCCGAGGACCGGATCGCCTTCAGGGCCCTTTCGAGAGGTTTGGGTTCGAAGTCGGGATCGCCGCCGGCCGCTCGCGCGGCCCTCTCCGCGTCGGCCACCAGGTCGGTGAGCTGGTTGGTGCCGAGCCGCTCGCCGAAGTAGGCGGTGGCCGTGTTCTCCACTCTGTGGGCCTCGTCCATGACCACCACCTGGAACCGGGGCAGGATCTCTCCGAAACCGCTCCGCTTGACCATGAGGTCGGCGAAGAAGAGGTGGTGGTTCACGATGATGATGCGGGATCCTGCGGCCTTGCGGCGGAGGGCGTTCAAGAAGCAGTCGTCGTGGTGGAGGCAGCGTGCTCCGAGGCACTGCTCGGAGGTGGCCGAGACCTTGTCCCAGAAAGGGTCCTCGTCGGCGAGCCAGTCCAGCTCCGAGCGGTCGGCGAACTCGGTCCCCTCGAGCCATTGATCCATGCGTTCCCACACGGAGGCCGCCGTGCGCTTTTCGAGGAGATCGGGCGCCGCCGCGGCCTGCCGGTAGCGGTGGAGGCAGAGGTAGTTGGCCCGCCCCTTCATGATCATGGCGTCGATCTTCATGCCCGTCGCCCGGGCCAGGAGGGGAACGTCCTTGTGGGCGATCTGCTCCTGGAGGTTCTTCGTCCCCGTCGAGAGCACGGCCTTTTTCCCGCTCAGGACGATCGGGGTCAGATAGCCGAGGGTCTTGCCCGTACCCGTACCCGCCTCGATCAGCACGTGACGTCCCTCGTTCAGGCCCCGATCGATGAGCCGGGCCATGCCGAGCTGGGATTCCCGGAACTCGAACCCCTCCAGGCTGCGGGCCAGGAGGCCCTCGGGGCCGAGCACCCGTTCGATCTGGTCGGCGTCCTGCGGCATGGGGACGACTTTATCCGCTGGGAAGGGGGGCGTCAACGACGGGAACGCAGAAGGCGGTTTTCTCGGGGGGCGCGAGATGCTAAGATATCAGGGCACTGCTTCTTCCGGCGGGGCTGCGGGGGTTTCGTTTCGAGCCGTATCGAATGCGGCGGCGCCGGGCGGCGTCGTGAGAGGAGAGACGTGAAGGTCCATTTGCGTTCCACCTATGCCGTCGGTTCGTCCGGCGGGGACGATGAGGGGAATGCCCCCACGGCGGGAAGCCTGGTGGAGCTCGCGCCGGAAGCCACGGTCCAGGAGCTGCTCGAGCGGTTTCCCGCCCTCGGCCCCTCCGAGTCGTACGACGACATCATGATCCACGTGTTCGTGAACGGCCGCCTGAGCGGGTTCGACCACAGGCTCGAGCCCGGCGACGTCGTGGACATCCACATCCCGGTCTCCGGCGGCTGACTTTCCTCCCCCGGCCGGGGGTGCGCTTTTGCCTTTCCGCTTTCCCGGGGCACGGGCCGGCCTGCCCGCCTGTCCGTCGCCCGTCCCCGGGGGAGGTCGAGAAAAGAGCTGTCAACTTCGTCCGGGTTGCGCTATTCTCCCCGCCGGGAGCTGTCGGGGACCCGATCGGACCCCGGCGGATCCGACTCCGTACCTTTCGATGGAAAACCAAAGAGACCCCATGCAGAATGTGTTGATCGTCAAGCCGTCGGCGTTGGGCGACGTCATCCAGGCGACGGCCGTCCTGCCGGTGATCAAGCAAAGCTTCCCCCGGGCCCGGGTGTCCTGGCTGGTTTTCGAGCAGAATGCCGGAGCCCTCGGGGGCAACCCGTTGATCGACGACCTGATCGTGGTGAAGCGGAGGGGCCTCGGGCTGGGGGGGACGGCCAGGCTGGTGCGCAGGCTTCGGGAAGGCCGGTTCGACCTCGTGGTGGACCTTCAGTGCCTGCTGCGTTCCGGCTTGATCACCTACGCCACGGGCAGCGGGCGTAGGGCGGGATACGCCAACGGCCGGGAGTTCTCGACGATGTTCTACAACGAGTCCTACGAGATCTCCCGGAACGTGCACGCGGTGGACGGGTACCTCCTCATGTGCCGCAAGCTGGGCTGCCGGGGGACGGAGGAGGTCCGGTTCGTCCTGCCCGGGGGCGACTCGGAGCGGACCCGGGTGGAGCGCCTGCTGGGCGCATCGCCCGGCGGCGGGCCCGTGGTCGCGGTCTGCCCGACCGCGGGCTGGGTCACCAAGGCCTGGTCGGAGTCGAGCTTCGCCCGGGCGGCCGATCTCCTGGTGGATGCCTGCGGCGCGCGGGTCTTCTGGCTGGGGTCCCCGAGAGAACGGCCGGTGGGGGAGCGGGCCGCCGGCCTCATGAGGCACCCGAGCCGGAACCTGGTGGGGGAGCTGTCCCTGCCCGAGGTGGCCGCCTTCCTCCGGGCGTCGGACCTGTTCGTGGGAAACGACTCCGGGCTGATGCACATGGCCGCGGCCGCGGGAACCCGGACGGCGGCGGTTTTCGGGCCGACCGACCCGAAGAGGACCGGTCCCTACACGGAGCGCGCCCGGGTGGTCACCGCCGGGGTCGACTGCCAGCCCTGCTTCAGGAAGAAGTGCGACGATCTCAAGTGCCTGTCCCGGCTGGCCCCCGAGGATCTGGCGGCGGCGTGCCGGGACCTGCTGGATCATTGAGGCTTGACGGATTCGCAAAAACCCGCTCACCCGCCGCCGGAAACGCGATGACCCGTTGATATTCCGAGGGCGGATCTCGAGGTCAAGGGCTTTTTACGACGCCATCGGGTACCGGCGAGGCCGGAAAGGGGGTGCCCCGGTGGAAGGCGGCTTCCGCCTTCTTCACCCGCCGGACCCGCACGGGATCCAGAAAGCGGCCGTACAGGGGATCGCCGGGGTCCGGATCGCGACCCAGGAGCTTTTGCTCCAGGAGAAAGAGCGCCTGGACGGACTTGTCGCAGATGGGGTACCCCTTGTCGTCCAGGGGGATCCCCCCGGAGAGGGGCACCCGGGAGACGTTGTTGATGTCCACGAGCTTGATCCCCCCCGAGGGGGTGACGATCAGGTTGCTCACGCCGGCCAGGTCCGGTATGCAGGCGGCCCCCAGGACCATCCGCTTCATCCGGTCGACGAAGGAGGCCGCCCCGGTCCGGATCGCCTCGGGGAGGTCCTTGACGGGCGGCCGGGCGGACGACGAGGCCCGCCGTGTCAGGCGACGTGCGAGCTCCACGGGGAGGTCTCCCCGGACCGGGCTCCAGGGGTCCAGAGGCTCCCCTTCCACGTACTCCTGGAGCCCGCACAGCAGGAGGTCCCGGCGTCCCTGCAGCACGTAGTCCACCAGGAACTCCTCCGAGCGCGCCATGTGCTCGGCCCCCAGGTGGCGCTCCACGAGCTTCACCCTCGCGATTTCCTCGAGCCCTTCCTCCAGAGTGTGAAACCGCGTCCGGAACACCCGGAACATCTTCACGGGCCTGGCCCGGGGAAACCGGAGCAGCCCGTCCTCGTCCACGCCGGCCTGCTCGGCCTTCAAATCCTCCGGGTCCAGGACCTCCAGGATGTGGGAGCGGAGGCCCTGCCGGTAGTGGGTCCGGAACGCGCAGGCGGGTGAGCTGCGGACGAAGTTGAGCGCCAGGACGTCTTCCGGACGGACGGAGGGTTTCTCTCGGATGTCGGCCGTCAAGAGAGGCGTGCCCGCATCACCGGTTCCTCCGAAGGCGCACGGCCAGGCTCAGGTATCGGCCTCCTTCCTCGTACATCAACCGCTTTTCCACCATCATCCCGAGGAACGCGCGCACGCGGTCCTCCCCCAGCCGCGGAAATCGCGCCAGGATGTGCGGGAGGCTGCGGTTCCCGCCGCAGAGCAGGTAGATTCCTCGCGAGGGACCCTCGAGCCGGTGGGTCATGGAGTCCTCGAGGCGGCGCTGGCGGATGATCAGGAAGTCGCCTCCGTCCCGGAAGGAGAGAACCGGCTCGCTTCGAGGGGCCCGGTGAAGCGACTCGTAGGTCCGACGCCAGGCGCGGACCTTCTCCCTCACCGGGCGCCAGATGCGCCGCTGCCGGCGGACGTTACCGTGGTGGGCCTGGATCATGAGGGCCAGGGTCCTCAGGACGGTGGCCGGGAAGAGACGACCGTAGTTCGGGTGGTTGAACCTCCTTCGAATGCCGTAATCCCCGGGGGAGCGCCAGAAGGGGCTCTCGAGGCCGAGCCAGAACGGGACCGCCCTCAGAGGTCGGTAGCAGGCGGCGAAATCCAGGACCCGAAGGGTTTCGGCCGCGTCGGCTTCGTCGCTCCCCGGGACGTGCAGGATCAGGTTCCCGGCCAGGGCCGGCATGCCCGGCGTCTCGCACTGCTTCATGATCTCCAGGTTCTGAAGGACGGTGGTCCCCTTGCCGATCTTGCGGAGCAGTTCCGTGCTCAGGGCCTCGATGCCCACCTGGACCTCTTCCATGCCCGCCGCGGCCATGGCGCGGAGGTCGTCCGCCGGGGTGGAGGCGCGGATCTCGCCGAAGAGCCTGAGATCCTGCGGGAGTCGCGCCAGGGCCGTGAACAGGGACCGGGCGTACCGGGCCGGCAGGAGGTTGTCCGCGAACGACACGGAGAGCACCCGGTGCCTGCGCGTGAGCCCCTCGATCTCGCGAACGGCCCGTTCCGGCGACTTGGACCGGTACCCCCGCCACTGGAGATTGAGGTTGCAGAACCTGCAACCCCGCTGCGTGTCGCCGGCAACGTCCCTGCGCCACCAGCAGCCCCGGGAGATCTCCACGGGCAGCTCCGGGACGAACCGGTCCGGGGGAGGAAGCCGCTCCAGTGAGGCGAAGTAGTCGTCGTAGTCGGGAACGGGCAGGGCGTCCAGGTCGGCGACCTGGGCCGGCTCCTCGGTCGTCTCCCCGTCACCTCGCGCGAGCAGCCCCGGGTGGGGTGGAACGTCCGCCTTGCCGGTCCGGGCCAGGCTCCGCGCCAGGTGGGCCAGGGGACGTTCCCCCTCCCCGTTCACCACGAAGTCGATCACGGAAAAGGTGCGAAGGAGACTCCGCCCCATGGCCCCGGCGCACGACGACCCGCCCGCCACGAGGACGGCCGAGGGCGCCCGATCCCGAATCGCGTGCATGAAGTAGAGGGAGCCCGTGAGCTGCCCCAGGCAGATGGTGAACCCGATCAGTCCGTAACGGTGCCAGGCCACTTCCTCCAGGTACCGGTCCGTGGCCTCCTCGAGACGGCGGCAGACCGCCCCCAGCCTTTCCCTTCCGGCCACGGGAGTCCCGCGCGCGAGCCGCTGCCAGAGTCGCTCGATCTCCTCCCGCTTCTCCGGGTAGAGCAGCGCGGCATAGGGGGCCTCCGAGAGCCAGGTCCGCTCCGAGACCGGGCGGTAGCAGTCGTACCCGAGCGCCGCCGCCAGGGGGAGGTAGGTGTGCAGCGCGTCGACCGGGGTCCCGGGCAGGACGGCGCCCAGGTAGGCCTTGAGGGTCCCGATCTGGATGGATGGCCGGTTGAACAAGGGCCAGGGGGTGGAGAGGAGGGCGACGGCGGGAGATGATACGGGCATGGAGCGGCCCTCCGGGGTCCCGGGCAGGCGTCGGGTCGGGACGGTGTCAGATCTTCTCCTTCAGGTTCAGGGTATCCCGGACCAGCTCCTTTTCGCGGGAGTAGTCCGTGACGCGCTGGAGCATGATCTTCTGGGCCATGACCGGCCCGGCCCCGTGCCAGGTCCCCACGCCGTGGAGTCCGGCGGTCCAGTTCTGAAGGTGCTTGTGGACCTTGAGGATGTTCTCCGTGGGCTCGTCCGAGCCGAAGCTGTAGAACTCCTCCACGTAGCGCCCGACCTCGGGGTTCGTGAGCTCCTTGAGGCTGGGCATGGTGACGAGGAGCCCGCCGCCGATGTCCCCGGCCAGGGCCATGACCCGCCAGAAGGCGTTGCAGACGTTGAGCTTGGACACGTTCCCCATGGTCTCGTCCGGGAGAAAGACGCCGGATCCGGCCGGTTCCTCGGTCCCCTTGTGGGCGGCGGCCAGGCCGCAGGCCCGGCCGGTTTCCCGGAGGACGACCATCTCCATGAGCTGCTCGTTGATGTGGGGGACCTTTTCCAGGCCCTTGTACTCCTGGATGAGCTTGCACGCCCCGATGATCTGGTTCATGAAGCCCACCTTGCAGGTCCCGCCGCAGGTCATCCGATGGGTCCGCGCAAACCGGGTGACGAGCTTGACGGAGTAAGGCGTCTCGCCGCAGTGGAACACCCGCTCCCAGGGCACGAACACGTCGTCGAAGACCACCATGGAGGTCTCGCGCTGGCCGAAGACGGGGTTCCCCAGCTCCTCCAGATCCTCGGCCATGTCCCGCTCGGCGCTGAAGGGGGTGTACTGGCAGATGTAGGTGATGCCCTCGGCGTCCACGGGCGTGGCAAAGGCGATGGCGTAGTCCTCCTCCCCCTCGAAGTGGGCCGCCTGGGGAAGGACCACCAGCTCGTGGCTGGCGAACGCGCCGCTGATGTTGATCTTGGCCCCGCGCACGGTGATGCCCCGCTCGTTGCGATCCACCACCTTCAGGGAAAGGTAGGGATCGGGCCAGTCCAGGGTCTTCTTGCCGCGGCTTCCCCGAGGTTCGGTCAGGGCCCCGGCCACGGAAAGGTCCTCCCGCTGGACCCACTTCAGGTAGTCGAGAAAGCGGGGATGGTAGGGGGTCCCCAGGTCCCGGTCCATCTCCCAGGTGGTGCCGGCCAGGGAGTGGAAGGCGTCGTACCCCACGCAGCGGTAGATGCAGGTGCCCAGCCTCTCGGCCGTGAAGGTGCCGGCCTCCGCCTTTTTGACCAGATCGTCCGTGCCGGCGCTCACGTGGGTGTAGCGGTTCACCACGTCGTCGATGAGCGGGGAGTAGCAGGACATGACGTCCCGGGACTCCGGGTCCAGGGCCCAGCGATAGCTGGCCTTGTTCGCCTCCACCACGGTGCGGGTGTTTCGGTTCTCGAGCACGTTCTCCACGAGCTTGCCGTTCATGAAGACGCGGGGCTTGACGTTCTCGAGGCTCTTCTCGAAATGCTCGGGGGTCTTCAGGGCCATGGATGCCTCCTTGTGGCGGGGATGAGGAGAGGCCTTCCGGCGGTCCGGTTCAAATGCCGGAGAGACGGAGGACGCGGGTTTCTTTCCCTGCGAGGAGCTCGAGGATCTCCTCGGGGAGATCCAGGGTGGTGGCCAGGAGGCTGCGGCCGGCGCTGTCCCGGAAGGACGCCCCCTCCATGCGGAACCGGATGTTGTGGAATCCCTCCCGGGTGGTGGCCAGGACGTCCACCGGACCGGGGTCGAACGGGACCCCCAGGAACTCCAGAAGACGGGTGACGACGCCGAGGGGGTCGCTCTCCCCGGCCAGGGAGAGGTAGGAGAGGTCCCGCTCCCGGAGGAGGGCGATGATGTCGGAGCCGACGCCCCTCAGGTCCAGCAGGAGCTTCTCTCCTTCCCGCTCCAGGAGATAGTCCGCCTTCACGAACAGGTTGAAGTCCGCCCCTTCCTGCTTCTCGTAGACCGGGATCTCGACGTTTCTCATGAAATCCAGCCGGTTCAGGTCCAGCAGGGTTTCCACCAGGTCGGAAAGGCCGTTGCCGGCGCGCAGCACCGGCTCGGGGGGAGGCAGCATGGCCTCCGGCCCGGCGGCCGGCGGGAAGTCGACGGTGGTCACCCCGCGGCGGGCCAGGTAGTCCCGAACGGGAAGCGGCGTCGGCGGCGTGTGCTCGTCCAGGAGCGTGATCAGAAAGGTCCTCCCCCCCTTCTCTGCGCCGCCGCCTTTCTGGAGGATCCAGTCGCCGGTCAGCTTGACCTGGATGCTTCCGCCCAGGTAGAGGGCCTCCCCGCGGTCGTACAGGGTGCCGAGGTCGCACTCCGGCAGGATGCGGTCCAGGGCCGCGGCGAGATCGTTCCCCTCCTCGAGGTGAACGATGCGGTAGTGGTCCCAGGTCGTCTCGATCAGCGAGGCCATGTCGCCGGGAAGCGAGTGATGGAGATCCACGATCACCTTCAGGCCGTTGGACAGGTCGATCATGGGGTAGGTGTCGGCGCGGAGGTTCACCTCGCCCTGGCCCTTGAGGGGGATGTAGTGCTGGCCCTGTTGGATCCACTCCTCGCCGAGGGAGCGGAAGAGGTCCCCCAGGTCGTCCCTCAGGGGGTCGGGGACCGTCGGGGCCGGCCCCATCTGAACGGAGCTCCTGGGGGGAGGCGCCAGGGCCAGCTCCGGCATGATCTCGTCCTCCTCCGGCCCTTCCGTCTCCTTCGCCTCGATGGGCATGCGGACCAGCTCGGGGGTGAAGACGGGAAGCCGGACGACCTGGCCGGGGTAGATCCGGTCCAGGTCCCGAAGGGAGGGGTTGAGCCGGCGGACGGCGTCCAGGTAGCGTTCGTAGAATGCGGCGTCCGGCTCCTCGTAGTCCCGGTTGATGATCTTGACCAGGCTGTCGCCGGGCCGGACCGTGTAGCCCTTCAGATCGAGGTCCTCGAGGGACTCCGCGGTGACGGGTTCGGGCTCGCCCCGGGGCGGGAGGGCCAGCACGCCCTCGGCGGGCGCCAGGGTGAGGGGCACCAGAAGCTTCTGGCCGGGGTGGATCTGGTCGAGGTCGGTGATCTGGGGGTTGAGCTTCTCGAGGATGTCCAGGATTTCGGAAAGGTTGCGCTTTTCCAGGAGCTCCCGCTCCCGGAGGATCTGCCAGATCCACTCCCCTTCTTCGACGGCGTGAACCTCCGTGAGCACCCGGCGTCCGGAGACCTCCACGACCTCCTTTTCCACCCCGGGTTCCCCATCGGTCTCGGCGGTCTTGACCAGCTCGATGTCGTAGGTCTCTTCGCCCGCCTCCTGGGCGGGAGCCAGGCAGGGCCAGCACAGGACGAACAGCAGCAAGGCGCGAACGAAGCTGTTGACAAACCGGGAAGGACTCTTCACATTGTCCCCTGCATGGCCGCGAACTCTCTTTCGTCGAACCCCGGTGATCCCTCGTTTCCGGCCCCCGCATGGCCGTCCGACATGTCCTTCATTCTCCGCCAGGCCCAGGTCAAGACCGAATCGGACTGATTCTAGATAGTTAGCCGGAACGATGTCAACGGTTTTTCAGAAGGGTCCCTTTTATACTACATATTGGAATGCAGCGCTACAGAAACACATGATATGGTATTTTTTCTTTGCATGTCTCCCGGGAATCTGGTAAGGTTTCACCGGATTTCGTGGGGAAGGACGAGCCAGGAGAACCGGACCCCGTTCGGGAGGAGTTCATGAGAATCAAGAAGCTTTCCATCGCCGGATTCAAATCCTTCATGGACCGGCTGGAGATTTCCCTCCCCGAGGGAATCAGCGCCATCGTGGGCCCCAACGGCTGCGGCAAGAGCAACATCGTGGACGCGATCCGCTGGGCCATGGGCGAGCAGAGCGCCCGGCAGCTCCGAGGGCGCCAGATGGAGGACGTCATCTTCAGCGGCGCGGGGGAGTTCAAGCCCCTGGGAATGGCCGAGGTTTCCATCGTATTCGAAAACGGGGACGGCTCGTTCCCGGGCGAGTATGCGCAGCTGACCGAGATGGCCGTCACCCGGAGGCTCTACCGCTCGGGCGAGAGCGAGTACCTCATCAACCGGGTTCCCTGCCGGCTCAAGGACATCCAGGAGATCTTCATGGACACCGGGCTGGGGAACAAGGCCTACTCGATCATCGGGCAGGGACGGATCAGCACCATCATCGAGCAGAAGCCCGAGGAGACACGGGCCATGCTCGAGGAGGCCGCCGGCATCACCAAGTACCGGAGAAAGGTCGAGGAATCCAGGCGCAAGGTCGAGCTGACCCGGACCAACCTCCAGCGGGTGGAGGACATCCTCACCGAGGTGGAACGGCAGATGCGCTCCCTCAAACGCCAGGCAGCCAAGGCGAGGCGCTACAAGACGCTGAGCGAGGAGATCCGGCAGTTCGAGCTGGCCCTCCGCGCCAACGCCTACCACGAGCTCCAGGAGGAGTCCGGAAAGCGCGTTCGGGCCACCGAGACCCTCGTTCAGGAGGAGGCGGGCCTCTCCACGCGGCTCTCCGCGAGACAGACCGACCTGGAACGCATGAACCTCGAGCTCGGAGAGAAGGACGAGGAGATCTCCCGGCTGAGGGACCGGTTCCTGCGGCGGAGGGAGTCCGTGGGCCGGAAGGAGTCCACCCTGGAGTCCCTGGCCGGCGAGAAGCGGATGCAGGTCGCCCTCCGGCAGCGGCTCGCCGAGGAGCGGGATGAGCTCGAGCAGCGGCTCCTCGGGCTCGGCGAGGAGCGCGTGGGCATGGAGGAGCGGGTGGCGGCGCTCCAGGAAAAGGCCGGCCTCCTCACGGACGAGACGGCCCTCCTGGATCAGCGGCTCGAGCGGCGGACCGCCGTGCTCGAAGAGATCCGCCAGGAGTACGAGCGGGCCCGCACGGACGTGAACAGCGGCGTGACCAAGGAGATGGGCCTGAACCAGGAGTCCGGCTACCTGACCCGGCGGATCGGCGAGATCACGGACAGCCGGAGCCGCCTGGAGCAGGAGAAGGACGAGGTGGCGGAGAAGATCGAGCGCATGGCCGAGGCGTCCCGGAGAAGGACCGAGACCCGCGAGGCCCTGGCCGCCAAGCTGGCCCGAATCGAGGAGGATCTGGAGCGGGAGCGGGAGCAGCGCGAGGAGCTGGAGCAGGTTCGGCGGGGGGTGGAGACCGACCTGAAGAAGGCGGAGGCCGATCTGGCGAATCACGACTCCCGCCTGGCCAGCCTGCGGTCGCTCACGGAGAACTTCGAGGGGTTCAAGGTGGGGGTTCGCACCATCATGAAGGCGGAGGACCTGGACGCCCGCAGGCAGGGTCGGATCCTGGGGCTGGTGGCCGACATGATCCAGGCGCCGCCGGAGCTGGAGCAGGCTGTGGAGGCCGTGCTGGCAGACCGTCTCCAGTACGTCGTGGTGGAGGGTCTCGAGGACGGCGTGGAGGCCGTCTCCTACCTGAAGGAGCGGGCCCGCGGTCGGAGCAGCTTCGTTCCGCTTCGCCACCTGCGGTCCAACGGCCACGGGAACGGCGGGAACGGCCTTCCCCTGCTCCGGGACCGGGTGTCGGCGCCCGACGCCTACCGGTCCCTGATCCACACCCTCCTGGGGGATGCGGTTCTGGCCGAGGACCTGAACCAGGCCGTGGCCGTCTGGTCCCGGAACGGGACCCGGCAGTGCCTGGTCACCCCGGAGGGCGACATGATCGACGAGCGGGGGGTGATCAGCGGCGGGAAGGCCGGACGGAGCTCCCACGGCCTCCTCGCCCGGAAGCGGGAGATCTCCGAGCTGGAAGTGAAGGTGTCCGCGTGCCGGAGCGACGTGGAGGCCCTGACCGGGCGGCTGGAGCAGATCGAGCTGGACGCCCGGGAGAAGCGCTCCCGGCTGGAGTCCCTGGACGCCGAGCGGGAGGAGTGCCGCGAGCAGATCAACGAGCACGACCGGGCCATTCTCCAGTTCGGACACGAGCTGGACCAGCTGGAGCGGTTCTCCGAGCGCATCGACGGGGAGCTGGAGCAGAAGGGCCGGGAGCAGGAAAAGCACCGGGAGACCCTCACGCGCATCGAGACGGAGCTGGCCGCCTGCAAGGAGACCATTCGCGAGAAGGAGCGCTATCTCCAGGAGAAGGAACGCGAGCTGAAGGAGAGCGAGGAGGAGGCGGAGCGGTTCCGGGGCGAGCTGGCGCAGCTCCGCATGGACGTGAACCTGGCCAAGGAAGAGGAGAGGGGCCTGCTGCGGCAGCTCGAGCGGATCGACGACTACGCGGAGGAGGCCCGGGAGAAGCTCGAGAAGATCGGCCGCGACACCGAGGAGGCGGGAAAGACCCACGAGGCCTGCGAGGAGCGGGAGAAGACCGTGGGGGCGGAGCTGGCCGAGCTGCGGGAGCGGCTCGCCGAGGCCGAAGGGGAGGTCAACCGGGCCGAACAGGAGAGGGGGCTCTTCAAGAGCCGAATCCGGGAGGAGGAAAAGAAGACCGAGCTCCTGCGGGGCGAGCTGGACGACCTCAAGGAGCGGATCAACCGCGCCCGCATGGAGCAGTCCGAGATCGCCCACCAGATGAACGGGATCGTCGAGCGTGTCCGGGACCGGTTCAATCTGGAGCTCCCGGCGGTGTACCGCGACTACGTGGAGGAAGGGTTCTCCTCGGCGGAGACCCGGGAAGCCCTCGAGGAGCGGAGGCGGAAGCGCGAGAAGCTCGGGGAGGTGAACCTGGCGGCCATCCACGAGCACGAGGATCTCCAGGAGCGGCACACCTTCATCACGGGGCAGAGGGACGACCTGCTGAACTCGATCGAGTCCCTGAACAAGGCCATCCGAAAGATCAACCGGATCTCGCTCGAGAAGTTCACGACCACCTTTTCCGACGTGGATCGGAAGCTGCGGGAGGTGTTCCCCATCCTGTTCAAGGGCGGGACCGCCGGGCTCCGGCTGACCGACGAGAGCCGGCCCCTGGAGAGCGGCGTCCTCGTGGAGGTGAGACCTCCCGGGAAGAGGCTGAGCCACATGGGGCTCCTTTCGGGAGGTGAAAAGGCCCTCGTGGCCATGGCCCTCCTGTTCGCCATCTACCTGATCAAGCCGAGCCCCTTCTGCCTGCTGGACGAGGTGGACGCCCCGTTGGACGAGGCGAACATCGACCGCTTCAACAACCTGCTCGGGGAGATCCGCAAGTACTCCCAGGTGGTGCTGGTGACCCACAATCGGCGGTCCATGGAGATCGTGGAGCGCCTCTTCGGCGTCACCATGGAGAAGGCCGGGGTCTCCAAGATGGTCTCCGTGAACCTGGGCCGGGCCCAGCGGCTCGCGGCCTGATCCCCCTTCTCCACGGCCCCGGAGGAGGGGACCTGAAAAGGGCTTGAATGTCCGGACCGGTTGTTTTACAACCTCAACGTACCCGCCGCCCCGCCCAGCCGGGGCGGTTTTTGTTCGTCGCCCGTCTCCCTGCGTGGACAACGCACGGGATGAACGTCACCCGAAACCCCGAATTTTTCCCGGCGTCCCGCCCGATCAGAGAGCCGGAGGCCCGACCTCCGAGGCTCGCCGGGCGTCGAAGGCGTCGGGAGCCCGCAGGCCGTCATGATCAACTGGTTCAAAAAGAAGGACAAGAGAAAGGGCAAGGACGAGGAATCCGGGGAGGCGCAGCGAACTTCCGGGGAGGTTCCGGAAGCGGAGGAGCGGGAAGCCCCTCCGGAGGAGGTCCTGCCGGACGAAGAGAGCATGGAGCCCGAAACCGAGCCCGAGCCGGAGCTCGAGCCGGGACCCGAGCCGGAAGAAGGCGGAAAGAAGGGGTTCTTCCAGCGGTTGAAGGAGGGGCTCACCAAGACGCGGACCGGGTTCACGGGACGCCTGGACCGCCTGGTGTTCGGGAAGAAGGAGATCGACGACGAGCTCATGGAGGAGCTCGAGGAGATCCTGTTCACCTCCGATCTGGGCGTGGCCGCGACCCAGGAGATCATCGATCACGTCCGGGAAAAGGTGAAGCGCAGGGAGCTCAAGGACGCCGGCAAGCTGAAGGACGCGCTGAAGCGGGAGATGCTCTCCTTCTTGCGGGTACCCGAGGGGGACCGGGCGGAGCCCGGCCCGGGAGAACCCAGGGTGGTCATGGTGGTCGGCGTGAACGGGGTGGGAAAGACCACCACCATCGGGAAGGCGGCGCAGCACTTCAGGGACCGGGGCAAGGAGGTCATGCTCGCGGCCGCGGACACCTTTCGGGCCGCGGCCATCGAGCAGCTCTCCATCTGGGGCGAGCGCACGGGCTGCGAGGTGGTGAAGCAGCGCGAGGGATCGGATCCCTCGGCCGTGGCCTTCGATGCCGTTTCAGCGGCCCTCGCCCGGAAGGCCCAGGTGGTGCTCATCGACACCGCCGGGCGGCTCCACACCCGGAGCAACCTCATGGAGGAGCTCCAGAAGACCCGGCGGGTGGTCGGTCGCAAGCTGCCCGGCGCGCCCCACGAGATCTGGCTCGTCCTGGACGCCACCACGGGACAGAACGCCATCAGCCAGGCGCAGATCTTCCACGAGGCGCTGGGGATCACGGGCATCGTTCTCACGAAGCTGGACGGCACGGCCAAGGGCGGCATCGTGGTCGGCATCTGCCACCAGCTCGGTCTCCCCATCCTCTTCATCGGCATCGGAGAGCGGGTGGACGATCTGCGGCCTTTCGATCCGGACTCCTTTGTGGAGGCCATCTTCGGCTGACGGGCGACCGGGCGGGACCGGGGCTCTGCCTTTCGCTATCGGAGGAGCAAAGGGGCGGTCGATGAAGGAGCACGTGCTTCGAAAAAAGATCATGTGGGGCGACCTGGACTCCCTGGGGATCGTCTTCTACCCGCGCTACTACGAGTGGATCGACGCGTGCGGTCATCTCTTCTTCGAGTCCATCGGGCTTCGGCTCGGCGACCTCTGGAAGGAGCGGGGGCTCCTGTTCGGCCTGGTGGAGACGTCGTGTCGATACCGGCGGCCGGGACGTTACCACGACGAGATCGAGATCGTCACCACCTTGGAGGGAGTGAAGAGCAAGACGCTGCTGCTCAAGCATTTGATCCGGAGGGCGGGCAACGGCGACCTCATGGTGGAGGGCTACGAGAACCGCGTCTGCCTGGACTGCTCCGACAGCGAGCGGTTCCACGCCGTCCGCATCCCGGAGGAGGTCGCCGGCGTCCTCCGGGATGCCATGAGAGGCGGGTCCGAGCCCTTCTGATCCCGGGCGGGCCCCTCGGATCAGAGCGCCCGCATCCACTCGGGCCGGAGACCCACCTTCCCGCGAAGCGCCGAGTCGATGAGGTCCAGGGCCTCCTGCTTCCCGCGGGGGAGCCGGGCCTTGATGGGCAGGTAGTTGGAGGCGTGGTTCGAGAAGAAGAGCCCACGGCTCAGGTCCGTGTGAGACAGCATCTCACGGAGCTCCCTCAGGAGCCCCTCCTGGTCCGGCAGCCGGAACTCCCCGCGGCGATAGGCCTCGTAGAGCGGCGTGCCCGGGACCAGCATCAGGCTCAGGGCGCCCACGTAGTCGGGGTCCATGGCGGACAGGAGCTCCCCCGTGGCCCTGGCGTGCTCCAGGGAGCGTTCGGTCCCCCCGATCCCCAGCAGCACGGTGACCGACAGCTTGATCCCCGCCTCCTTGACCTTTCTCCCCGTGGCGATCAGGGTCTCCGCGCCGGCGCCCTTGTGGATCTCCCGGAGCAGGCGGTCGTCGCCGGTCTCCACGCCCAGGTAGAGGATCCCCAGTCCGTCCTCCCGGAGCGCGATCAGCTCCTCCAACGACTTCATCCGAATCCCCTTGGCATTGGCATAGGCGCCGACCCGCTTGACCCAGGGGAGGTGCTCCCGGATGCGGTCCAGGATCCACATGAGCCGCTTCTGGGGAATGATCAGTGCGTCGCCGTCCATGAGGAAGACGCGGTCCTGTCGCTGCATGGTCTTCGAGGCGAACAGGATGTCGCTCAGGATGGTTTCGTCGTCCTTGATGGTGAAGCGCTTGTCCTTGTAGGTGCCGCAAAAGGTGCACTTGTTGTGGGAGCAGCCCAGCGTGACCTGAAGCAGGATGCTGTAGGCCTCGCTGGGAGGCCGGATGCAGTTCCCCTCGTAGTGCATGCCTTCGCCCGGTTCCGGACCTGCCATGGCGTATCGACCTCCCCTCTGGTGTGATGTCGTCCGTCCCTTCGGGACGGCGGAATCTGTTTTGCGGTTTGTCTTCACAATATCATCGCGCTGGAAAAAATGTAAAGCGGGCCCTGACGGATCGAAAATTGATGGAGTCGCAGAAAGCCCCGAATCCTCGAGATCTGCCCCTGAGATTGCAACAGGTTATATCGTCCCCAGCGGCGCGTGAGCGGGCCGGATTCTTTCCTTGAACCCGTACCGAGGATCGTTTATGGTCGGTAACGGACCCGGCGCGGCGTCCCGTGCGCACCTCAGACAGCTGCACGGTCCCGCTTCAATCGAGAAGGAAGGGATGAGTATGACCGAGGTCACCGAAGGGGTTCGGTGGATACGGGGACAGGACGACATGATCCCGGATGCACACGTCTACGTTCTGGGGGACGACACCGATGGGGACCTGACCCTGGTGGACGCCGGTCTCGTGGGAAAGGCCCCGTACAAGATCGAATCGCTCAAGCGAATGGGCGTCTCCCTCGACAATGTCCGGCGCATCGTCATGACCCACACGCACCTGGATCACATCGGCTGCCTGGGAGCGCTCCTCGAGCAGCTCCCCAACGCCGAGCTCTGGGTGCACGAGGCCGAGGCCGCGCCCCTGGAGGCCGGGGACGAGCGAACGGTGTACGGCATGGAGATGTTTCGGAGCATGTGTCAGGCCCAGTACCGGCTCGAGCCCGGGGCGTTCACCTTTTCCGTGACTCGAAAGCTCCAGGGAGGCGAGACGGTGGGGCTCGGGGGCGCGGAGTGGGAGGTCCTGCACGTTCCCGGGCACTCGGCCGGGAGCATCGGACTGTACGACCCCGTCAGGCGGATCCTGATTCCCGGGGACGTGGTCTACGCCGATTACGCCATCGGCCGCTTCGATCTCCACGGGGCCGACGGGCGTGCCCTGAGGGAGTCCCTGTACCGGCTCGCCGACCTGGATGTGGCGACCCTGCTGCCCGGACACAACCGGATCGCCACGGATCTGCCGTCCGACTACATTCGAAGGACCGCGGATCAATGGGCGCAGTACCTGGAGTAAAAACGCCGTCCACCGCCGGACCTTCCGGGGGATCGGCAAGGGACTGAGAAATGAACCGAAGCGGCTGCGGCGGCGCGGTCCGTTCACGAGGCCGTCCGGAAAGCGACCGGCGAAATCGGTGAAGCGGGGGGTCCGGCACCCGCGACGAAGGAGGTACAACCATGCTGCGCATCGAAGATCTCAAGGTGGCGCTCGGGGAGAAGATCATCCTCCAGCACATCGATCTCGAGATACACCAGGGAGAAACCCACGTGCTTTTCGGCCCCAACGGCTCCGGCAAGACCTCCCTGCTCATGACGATCATGGGTTATCCGCAGTTCCGCGTCGTCGAGGGGAAGATCGAGTTCAAGGGCGAGGAGATCACCCACATGCCCATCGACGAGCGGGCCAGGCTGGGCATCGGCATGAGCTACCAGCGGCCGCCCACCATCCACGGCCTCAAGACCCGCCAGCTCGTGCGGCTCTGCGCGGCGGAAGAGGAGGTGGACGAGGGGAACCTGGCGAGAAAGGTCAACTTCGAGGAGTTCCTGGACCGGGACGTGAACGCCGGGTTCTCCGGGGGGGAGATCAAGCGGAGCGAGCTGCTCCAGCTCATGGCCCAGGACCCGGACCTGATGCTGTTCGACGAGCCGGAGTCCGGTGTGGACATGGAGAACATCCAGCTCGTGGGCGGCACCATCGCCACCCTGCTGCAGAAGGACGTCCAGGCCAACGGCGACAAGACCAGGATGGCCAAGAAGCTCGAGCGCACCAAGATGGGGCTCATCATCACCCATACCGGGTACATTCTGGACTACCTCACCGCGGACAAAGGGCAGGTCCTCTACGACGGCCGGTTGAGCTGCATCAGCAACCCGAGGGAGATTCTGCGCTGCGTGGGCGAGTCGGGATACAAGGAGTGCGTGCGATGCATTACAGAGACCAGCTGAAGGAGCGGGCGGAGAAGGCCCGGGACAAGAAGGCGGCCATCGGGCCGGACGTGGATTTCGAGGAGTTCGATCCCGCGCCGGTACCCCACTCCTACATGGCCGAGGAGGAGCTGTGCGCCCTGCCCATGGCGGACCAGAAGAACCTGCTCATGGCGGGACTGGACGTGAGCGGCAAGGGCCGGGGTGGCACCTTTTTCCAGAAAGACACCTCGGTGGTCCACTGCCGGACCGGCCAGGAGGACGTGGAGGTGCTGTCCATCAAGAAGGCGCTCGAGGAGGAGGAGGCCTGGCTCGAGGACTACTACTGGAAGCTCGCCACCGTGGACGCGGACAAGTACACCGCCGCGGCCGAGCTCGATCTGCACGACGGGTACGTGATTCGATCCAAGCCGGGAAGCAGTACGGTCTACCCGATCCAGGCCTGCATGTACCTGGACAAGGAGGGGCTCCAGCAGAACGTCCACAACATCATCATCGCGGAGGAGGGCTCGGAGCTCCACATCATCACGGGGTGCGCCACCTCTCCCCACATGAAGCGCGGCCTCCACGTGGGCATCTCGGAGTTCTTCGTCAAGAAGAACGCCAAGCTCTCCTTCACCATGATCCACAACTGGGCCGAGAACATGGTGGTCCGGCCGCGCTCCGTGGCCCGGGTGGAGGAGGGGGGGCAGTTCGTGAACAACTACATCTGCATGAAGCCCGTTCGGTCCCTCCAGATGTACCCCACCACCCATCTGGCGGGCCCGGACGCGGTAGCGAGATTTTACAGCATCGTCATGGGGAGCCCGGGCTCCGAGTACGACATGGGCGGCCGCATCTTCCTGAACCACCCGGGCAACCGGGCGGAGATCGTATCCCGGGTGATCAGCAACGGCGGAAACGTGGTCGCCCGGGGGCACCTCGTGGGGAAGGAGCCGGAGATCAAGGCCCACCTGGAGTGCCGGGGTCTCCTCCTGAACGGGGGGCTCATCCACGCCATCCCGGAGCTGGAGGGCCACGTGGACGGGGTGGAGATGAGCCACGAGGCGGCCGTGGGGAAGATCGCCCAGGAGGAGATCACCTACCTCCAGGCCCGGGGGCTGACCGAGGACGAGGCCACGGCCACCATCGTGCGGGGGTTCCTGAGCGTGGACATCCCGGGCCTGCCCCCGGAGCTGCAGGCGGAGATCGACCGGGCCGTGGAGGAGAGCGACAAGGACGTCATGTAATCGCCGGGACGAGGACGATCCCCTTTCGCCGCAAGGCGGAGGGGGATCGTCGTTCGGTACCGGCGGGACGCGGGGGGGGAGGGATCATGGGGTTTGTTCGGGGTTCCGTCACGTGCACACGATACCGGGTCGCCGGGGACCTGCCCGACGACTTCCGGGAGACGGTTCGGGAGCGGATTCCTCGCTACGCCTTCCGAAGGCTGCGGGAGGACTCGGACCGGGAGCGGACCGTGGGATGGGTGAACGTGCTCGATGAGTTCCAGATCGGGTTCTACGGCGACGAGTTCTTCAAGGAACCCTACCTGGCGCTCTCCTTCCGGGTGGACTCGAGGAGCGTTCCGGCCCGGGCGCTTCGGCAGTACTGCCTGGAGGCCGAGGAGGAGGTGAAGGCCCGGGAAGGCTTGGAGAACCTCAACAAGAAGCGGCGGGAGGAGATTCGGGAAGGCGTCCGGTCTCGGCTTCTCCGGCGCGCCATCCCCCGATCCTCCACCTACGACATGAACTGGGACCTCCAGAGCGGCATCGTTCTCTTTGGTTCCACCGGCAACCGGATCTGCGACGAGTTCAGCGAGCTCTTCTTCAACACGTTCGAGCTGCGGCTCTCGTCCCTGTACCCCTATGCCCTGGCCTACGAGCTCCTTCAGGAGGAAGGAAAGGACCCGGGCGTTCTGGAGGATTTGCGGCCGTCATCGACGGCCGGGGAGGCGGCGACGTGAACCTGGCCGAGCGGGTGAAGCAGACCGAGTTCCTGGGTCGGGAGTTCCTGACCTGGCTGTGGTTTCGAAGCGAATCCGGCGAAGGCGTGTTCGATCTGGGAGAGATCGGCACGGTGGAGTTCTGGTTCGAGGGAAAGATGACCCTGGAGGCCGACGGCGAGGAGCGGGGGGACAAGGTGACCTGCACGGGCGGGACCCGCCTGCGGGAGGCGCGCTTTGCCCTCACCAAGGACAAGAAGGTCACCCAGGCGGCGGTGAGGCTGATCAAGGGGGACGACGAGTGGACGTTCTCCCTGGACGCGCCCTGGCTCAACGTCTCCGGGCTCAAGACCCCGAAGGTGATGCAGGACGCCAAGGAGGATCCCGACGGCCTGTTCTACGAGCGCATGTTCCTGATCGAGCAGCCGATCGCCGTGGTGAATGCGCTGTTCGCCGGGTTCATCCGGCTCCGGGTTTCCCGGGAGTGGGAGCGGGAGGAGCTGCCGGCGTTGAGCGAATGGATTCGTCAGGGCGTCTGGAAGGGCCCTGCCTGAGAATGGAATACCCACCGGGAGGAAGCGCACCATGTGGACGGTCAAAGAGATCATGACCCGGGACCCGATCACCGTCGGCCCGGACACCCCCGTCACCGAGGCGGCCAAGCTGCTCCTGGACCGGCGGATCAACGGGCTTCCCGTGGTGGATTCCGAGGGGAAGCTCACGGGCATCATCTGCCAGAGCGATCTGGTGACCCAGCAGAAGAAGTTTCCCATACCCACCCTGTTCACCCTGCTGGACGGGCTGATCCCGCTTCAATCCACCAAGAGCCTGGACCGGGAGGTCAAGAAGATCACGGCCACCACGGTGAGGGAGGCCATGACCCCCGATCCGGTGACGGTCGCCCCCGACATGACCATCGACGAGGTGGCCACCCTCATGGTGGACCGGAAGTTCCACACCCTCCCCGTGGTGGAGGGCGGGCTCCTGGTGGGGGTCATCGGGAAGGAGGACGTGCTGAAGACCCTGATGAAGAAGGACGAGGCATGATCGGAGGTTCGGAGGGCGTCCGTGTGGGATCACCCTCCCAGGTAGGCCTTTTTCACCTCGGGGTCCTCGAGGAGCTTCTGGGAGTCCCCCTGGAGCACCAGCTCGCCGCTCTCCAGCACGTAGCCCCGGCCGGCGAACTGGAGCGCCAGCCGGGCGTTTTGCTCCACCAGGAGAATGGTGGTGCCCTCGTCGTTGATCCCCTTGAGCGCATCGAACACGCTCAGCATGAGAAGGGGCGCCAGCCCCATGGACGGCTCGTCCAGGATCATGAACTGCCGCCCGCTCATGAAGGCCCGGCCGATGGCGAGCATCTGCTGCTCCCCCCCGCTCAGGGTGCCGGCCTTCTGGGTTGACCTCTCCAGCAGCCTCTCGAAGATGGAGAAAACCTGCTCGATGTCCCGTTCGATCTGCTCCTTGTCCCGGCGCGCGAAGGTGGCGAGCTGCAGGTTCTCCAGCACCGTCAGGTTTCCGAACAGCCGCCTCCCCTCGGGCACGTGGCTGAGCCCGAGCTGGCTCACCACCTTGTCGGCCGGATACTTCAGGAGATCCTCTCCCCGGAAGGTCATCCGCGTTCCCTTCTCCACGGGGATGAGTCGTGAGATCGCCCGGAGCGTGGTGCTCTTGCCGGCGCCGTTCGCGCCGATGATGGTCACGATCTCGCCTTCGTCGATGTCGAAGCCGATGCCGTGCAGGGCCTTGATCCGGCCGTAGGACACGTGAAGGTTTTCCACCGAGAGCAGCATTATTCCACGGTCTCCTTTCCCAGGTAGGCCTCGATGACCTTGGGGTTGTTCTGGATCTCCTCCGGCGTCCCCTCGGCGATGACCTCTCCGAACACCAGGGTCTGAATCCTCTGGCAGAGCTCCATGACCACCTTGAGCCGGTGCTCGATAAGGAAGATGGCGAGACCGATCTCGTCCTGCACCTGGCGGATGATGACCATCATCTGCTTGAGCTCTTCGGGGTTCATGCCGGCCGTGGGCTCGTCCAGGAACAGGACTTTGGGCTCGGTGGCCAGGGCCCGGGCCATCTCCACCCGTCGCTGGGCCCCGTAAGGCAGGTTGAGGACGTTCTGGTCCGCTACCTGGTCCACCCGCATCATTCGGAGGAGGTCCATGGCCTTCCGCTCGATCTCCTCCTCCTCTCGATGCCTGGGGCCGGTTCCGAAGAAGGCTCCCAGGAAACCGTACTGGACCTTGGAGTAGCGGGCCATCTTCACGTGCTCCAGCACGCTCATGTGCCTCCAGAGCTGGAGGTTCTGAAAGGTCCTGCCCAGACCCCGGGCCGCGATCTCGTGGGGGAAGAGCCCGAGAAGGCTCTCACCGGCCAGCCGGACGTCTCCCTCGGTGGGGCGGTGGATCCCCGTCATGAGATTGAAGATGGTCGTCTTCCCGGCGCCGTTGGGGCCGATGAGCCCCCGGACCTCGCCGGACTCGATGGACAGGTTGTAGTTGTGAACGGCACGCAGCCCACCGAAGAAGTGGGTCATCTCGTTGACCTCGAGCAGCGGCATGCTACACCTCACGTTGCGGGTTCTGTCTGGGGCTCAGGATCTTGCGCACGTTGAACTCCCGAAAAGCGATCAACCCCGTGGGCCGGAAGATCATCACCAGGATGAGCAGGAGCGGGATGATGATCCACTTGAAGATCTCCAGGGGCCGCAGGGCCTCGCTGAGCACGCTGAGGGTCACCGCCCCCACCACGGATCCGACGATGGAGTTCAAGCCGCCGAAGTAGACCATGGCCAGGACCTCGGCGAGCTTCTGGATGCCGAAGGTGGCCGGGTTGACGTAGCGGAGTACGTGGGCGAACAGCCCGCCCGCCACGCCGGCCCAGAAGGCGGCGAACATGAAGTTGACCATCTTGGTCCGGCGGGTGTTCACGGTCATGGCCTCGGCCGCCTCCTCGTCGTCGCGGACGGCGTTGACCGCCTTGCCGCCCAGGGTGGACTCCACGTAGTTGTTGATCATCCAGAGGGCCACCACCGCCCAGATGAAGACGGTCGGCAGGCCGGCCCAGTCGGGCTGGCTGCCGAGGCCCCTCGGGCCCCCCACGATCTCCAGGTTCTCGATCAGGCTCTTCACGATGAACATGAAGGCCAGGGAGATGATGGCCAGGTAGTCCCCCCGGGTGCGAAACGAGGGAATGGCGATGACCAGGGCCCCCAGCGATGCGACCAGGCCCCCGGCGATCAGGCCCACGGGAAACAGGAACGGCCCGAGCCAGGCGGGGAGGAGGGGGGCGCCGAAGATCTTGTCGTCCACGAAGAAGAGCAGGCTGAACACCGACGCACCGTAAGCTCCCAGGGCCATGAACCCCGGGTGGGAGCAGGAGAACTCGCCCTGGTAGCCGTTGATCAGGTTCAGGCTCATGGTGACGATCACGGCGATCAGGGTGAGCTTGAGCGTCAGGACCCGGTAAGCGCTGATGTCCGACCAGATGTGGAGCGTCAGAAAGAGCAGCCCCAGGTGGACGATGACGGTGACCAGGATGGGCATCCGCATGAGCGCTTCGGCTGCGCGGTTGGCGGGCGCCCCCGCCAGCTTCGTCACCACCGCGATGGGGAGGGCGAAGATCAGGAAGACGTAGGCTGCGGCGGACGGGATCAGGTGGGGCTTGCTGAGCGCGATCACGCAGCCGAACAGCATGGGGACCTTGGGCAGGCCCAGGAGCGTGGCCAGCGGCGTCCCCCAGACTCGCTCGAGGATCACGGCGAGCAGGGCCCCCAGAAGCCAGGCCAGTATGGGCGCCCCGAAAAAGAACCTGCCGAGCCTGGCGAACACGCCCGCGAAGCCTTGATCGGGCCCGGTGCCGGTGGGTGGTGCCATAGTTTTCCTCGTCCTTGTCGATGTCGACTTGCGGCGCCCCTGCCGGGCGCCGCGGTTCGCTGCGTAAACCTCTGCCTGCTACAGGCGTAGCTTGGCGCTGTAGGGCTCGCCGAAGAACCCGTGGGGCCGGAAGACGAGAATGAGCAGAATGATCGAGTAGGCGATCAGATCCCGAAGCGTCGAGGGGAACACCATGGCCACGAAGATCTCGATGAACCCCATGAGGAAACCGGCGAGGGTGGCGCCCATGATGGATCCTCTTCCTCCGAGAATCGCGGCCACAAAGGCCTTCCACCCGAAGACAATGCCCATGTAGGGGTCCAGTACCGGGTAGGCCACGCCGAAAAGGATCCCGGCCACGGCTGCGAGGGCCGAGCCGATGGCGAAGGTCATGCCTGCGATCTTGTTGATGGAGACCCCCATGAGGGGCACCACCACGTAGTCGAAGGCCATGGCCCGCATGGCCATACCCCACCGGGTGCGCTTGATGAACTGGTGGAGGGCGAGCATCAGCCCCACGGACACCACCACGATCATGATCTTCTTGTTGGTGACGAAGACCCCCCCGAGGTTGTAGGTGTGTCCCTCGATCAGGTAGGGAAAGCGGACCCGCTGCGCCCCCATGAGGGCCAGGTTGCTGGTCTCGAGAATGATGCCGATCATCAGGCCGGTGATCGCCGCCGAGGCGCGCGGCGCCCCGCGGAGCGGCCGGTAGCCGACACGCTCCACGATCATGCCGAGGAAGGAGGTGAGGAACATGGAGATGATGATGGTCAGCACCAGGATCAGCCAGCCCGGCATCGAGATCGCCCCCCAGGAGGCCAGTGCCACCAGGCCCGTGGCCACGCCGAACCCGATGTAGGCCCCGGCCATGAAGATGTCGCCGTGGGCGAAGTTGAACAGCATCAGGATGCTGTAGACCATGGAGTAGCCCAGGGCGATCAGGGCGTAGAAGCTCCCCCACTGCAAGGCGTTGACCAGGTTTTGCAGGAAAAATTGCATCAGGGCGACTCCTTGTGCGTTCCGCCTGAATCGAGCGACCGTCGTCCCGTTCAGGTTCACGAAGGCGGGCCGGGGATGATGTCCCGGCCCGCCTTTTCATTCAGCAAGCCCCGGCTTCAAGGGGTTCGGGCGAGCCGAGATCGCCTAGGGGCACACGGACTTGTAGAACTCGAACTCTCCCTTGTCGCTGATGCGCACGATCACGGCACACTTGATCGGGTCGCCCTCCTCGGTGAAGGTCATCTTTCCGGTGATGCCGTCGAACTCCTGGACCTGGGCCATGGCGTCCCGAACGCACTGGCGGTCCTTCTCGATGTCGCCGGTCAGGTCGCCGCAGTCCTCGATGGCCCGCTGCACGATGTGGAGGGCGTCCCAGGTGAGGGCGGCCACGTCGTCGGGCACGTACCCGTACTTTTCCTCGTAGCGGTCGATAAAGGCCTTGGTGTCGCCCTTGGCCCCGGCCGAGGCGTAATGGGTGCTGAAGAAGAGCCCGTAGCAGTCCGGACCGCAGAGCTCCACGGTCTCGGCGGAGCCCCAGGAGTCGCTGCCCACGATGGGCTTGTCCCAACCCAGCTCGTGGGCCTGCTGCACGATCAGGGCCACCTCGTTGTAGTACTGGGGGGTGAACAGGACCTCGGCGCCCGACTGGAGGATCTTGGTCAGCTGGGAGCTGAAGTCGGCGTCCTTGGTGGTGAAGCTCTCGTAGGCCACCACCGATCCCTCACCGTGAATCTCCTCCCAGGCCTCCTTGAAGAACTCGGCGAGGCCCTTGGGATAGTCGCTCGCCACGTCGTAGAGCACGGCCGCCTTGGTGAACCCGAACTCGTTCGTGATGAAGTTGGCGACCACGGGACCCTGGAACGGGTCGAGGAAGCAGCCGCGGAACACGAAGGGACGGTCCTTGGTGGTGTCCGGGTTCGTGGACCAGGGGCTGATCATGGGGGTCTCGTAGTTGTCCGCCACCCCGCCGGCGGGGACGGCCTGCTTGGAGGACTGCGGCCCCACGATGACCAGGACCTCGTCCTCGGTGATCATCTTGGTGTTCGCCTTGACCGCGGACTCGGCCTTGGACTCGTTGTCCTCGATGACCAGCTCGACCGGCACCTTCTTGCCGCCGACGTCCAGGCCGCCGGCCGCCTTCACGTCCTCGAGCCACATCCGGGCGGCGTACTTGGAGCCCTCCCCCACCTTGGGGATGTCCCCGGTCATGGGGGCGTTGATCCCGATCTTGATCGCCTTGGACGCCGCCCACGCACCGGGCGTAACCAGCATCGCGATCGAAACGCAGATTGCCACACACCACAGAGCCTTCTTCATCGCACCCTCCTCCTTTTCTGGTTCGTGAATGTTGATGGAGCCGCAAAAAGCCCGAATCCTCGAAATCTGCCCCTTGGATTTCAACAGGTTATATCGTCTCCAGCGGCGCGTGAGCGGGTTTTTGCGAATGCGTCAATGTAGCCTGACATCGTGACGGGAGACCGCTGGTGAGCTCCCCCGGGGTTCCCGGCGGTTCTGGCCTTTTAACACAGAACGGGCCCGATTTCAATCCCCAACGCGATCGGGGGGACGAAATTGGAGGGCAGGACAAGATTCGGGCACAATATGGGGAGGAGCTCCGCGCCGTCGTGCGGGCCGACATCGAGGTGCCCCTTTCCGCCCGGGTGACACGGTCGCGGCAACGGTTGAGAGAGCCGGTGGTCGAGTCGTGCCCCCGGGCTACCGCGCGCAGTCGGTGGGGTCGCCGCAGAGCTTGTCCAGGGCGTGTTTCAGGGCGGGGACCACCGTGGCGAGGTTCTCTCGGACCGCCCTGGGGCTGCCGGGGAGGTTGAGGATCAGGCAGCCGCCGCGGACGCCGGCCAGGGCCCTGGAGAGCATGGCGTGGGGGGTCTTGGCGAGGCCGGCCGCGCGCATGGCCTCGGCCATGCCGGGGATCTCGTAGTCGAGGACCTCGCTCGTCGCCTGGGGCGTGACGTCCCGGGGGGCGAGTCCGGTGCCGCCCGTTGTCACGATCAGGGTCAGCCCGTCCCGGTCGGCCCAGCGGACGAGCATTTCCCGGATCCGTTCCGGCTCGTCCGGGACCACCTCACGGCACACCACCACGCAGCCGGCCTCCTCGAGCATCTCACGGGCCGCGTCTCCGCTCTCGTCGGACCGCTCGCCCCGGGCCCCCCGGTCGCTGACGGTGAGAATTCCGACCCGGTAGGGCCTTCCGGTTTCCATCGCTGGACCTCCTTCCGCATCCACGAAAAAAGCCCGGCTGCGCAGCGGCGCAGCCGGGCCTCGAGGCCTTGGAAAGGGCGGTTCGAGGCCGCCCGGCGGGCCGCTACTCCTCTTCCCTGGTCTCGGCAATCACCTTTTCCGCGAGCTGAGACGGGAGCTCCTCGTAGTGGCTGAGCTCCATGGTGAAGGAGCCTCGGCCGCCCGTCATCTGGTTCAGGTCCAGGGCGTACCGGGTGACCTCGGCCATGGGGGCCTGGGCCTTGATCACCTGGTATTTCCCCTGACCCTCCATGCCGAGCACCCGTCCTCTCCGGCCGGTCAGGTCGCCCATGACGTCGCCCATGGACTCCTCGGGGACGACGATGTCCAGCTTCATGATCGGCTCCAGAAGGACCGGGTTGGCATCCTGGACGCCCTTTTTGAAGCACATGCTGGCGGCGATCTTGAACGCCATTTCGGAGGAGTCCACGTCGTGGCTCTTCCCGTCGTAGAAACGGACCTTCACGTCCACCACGGGATACCCGGCCACGACGCCGCTCGACAGGGTCTCCTGGATTCCCTTTTCCACGGCCGGGACGAAGTTCCGGGGAACGTTCATGCCCACCAGGGCCTCCTCGAACTCGAACCCGGAGCCCCGTTCCCGCGGCGCCACGTCGAAGTGCACCTCGGCGAACTGGCCCCGGCCGCCCGTCTGCTTCTTGTGGCGATAGACGACGCCCTGCACGGCCTTCTTGATGGTCTCGAGATACGGCACCCGGACCGGCTTCAGCTCCACGCCCACACCGAACTTGCGCTGGAGCTTCTCGATGGTGGCCTCCAGGTGGATCTGCCCGGTCCCGGAAAGGATGATCTCGGAGGCGGTTCCCCGGTCCAGGCGGAGGGTGGGGTCTTCCTCCCGCACCCGTGTGAGCGAGCTGAACAGCTTGTCCTCGGTTCCCTGCTCCTTGGCCTCCACCGCATAGGAGAGCACGCTCGGGAGGGGCTCCAGGCTCGGGTAGACGATGGGGGCCTTCTCGTCGCACAGGGTGTCGCCCGTGGCCGTTTCCTTGAGCTTGGCGAACGCCACGATGTCTCCGGTCACGGCCTCTTCTGCGGGCTTCTGCTTTTTTCCCTCCAGGAGCAGGATGCTCCCGAACTTTTCCTTGGCTTCCCTGTTGGGGTTGTACAGGGTGGAACCCTGGGTCAGCGTCCCCGACAGGATGCGGAGGACCGTCAGCTTGCCGGCGAAGGGGTCGGCCACGGTCTTGAAGACGATCCCCGAGAAGGGGGCGTCGGGGGAGGACTCCCGCTCGATCTCCTCGTCGGTCCCCGGCTTCGTCCCCTTGAACGGACCGCGCTCGAGGGGGCTCGGCATGGCCTGGGTGATCAGGTTCAGGACCTGGTCCACCCCCATGTTGAGCACGGCCGATCCGCACAGGATGGGGATGACGGAGCCGTTCTTGATGCCCTGGATGAAGGTCTCCTCGATCTCCTGAGACGAGATTTCCTCCCCTTCCAGGTACTTCTCCATGAGCTCGTCGTTGGCCTCGACGATGTTCTCGACGACCTTCTCTCGAAGCTCCTCGATGGCGTCGGTCATGTCACCGGGGGGATCCTCCTCCGTGACCTTACCGGAGCCGTCCTTGTCGTAAACGTAGGCCTTCATGCGGATCAGGTCCACCACGCCGCGGAAATCCTCCTCGGCGCCGATGGGAAGGAACACCGGGGTGGCGCTTTTCTCGAAGCTCGCGTTGATCTGCTCCACCACCCCGTCGAAGTCCGCCCGTTCCCGGTCCATCCGGTTGATGAAGATCATGCGCGGCAGGTCCTCATCGTCGGCGAACCCCCAGACCTTCTCCGTGCCCACCTTGACGCCCGCCGTGGCGTCGATGACGACCACGGCGCCGTCCGCCGCCTTCAGGGAAAACTTGGTGTCGGTGAGGAAGTTGTCGTCCCCCGGGGTGTCGATGATGTTGACGATCTGCTTTTTCCACGTGCAGTGGTGGAAGGCCGTGCTCAGGGTGATCTTTCGCTTGATCTCCTCCGGTTCGAAGTCCAAGTTGGAAGAACCGTCGTCCACCTTGCCGAGGCGGGTCGTGGCCTTTCCGTTCAACAGCATGGCCTCGGCCAGGGAGGTCTTGCCGCATCCCACATGGCCCACCAAACCGATGTTCCTCAACTGCTCGCTTTTTCTTTCCATGCCGGATCCCTCTCCATGTGATTTTCCGACCCCCTCGAAGCGGGTTCGCGCCCGCCGGGCACGGGATGTCGCCAAAGCCAAAATACCTAGCGCAACTGGGAAATGGAAGTCAAGACCGGAAGTTGTTTGCCCCATTTTTCGACGGATTCGCAAGAATCCGCTCATCCGCCGCTGGATACGGCGTAACCCATTGACATCATGAGGGGGGTCTCAGCACTTCCCGCATTTTACGGCTCCATCTTTTTTCATTGCGAACGGGTTGAGATATGGTATTTTAACTCTTTTTTGCGAAGCAGGGGGGTGGGCCGGATGGGACTTCTTTCCGAATGGATCGAACGATTTATCGGCCACCTGGCCGCGGAAAGGGGATGCTCCGAGAACACGGTCCGCAGCTACCGGATCGACCTGGCACAGTTTCGGGCCTTCGTGGAGAAGCGCGGTGCCGGGGAGGAGGCCCCGTCCATGGACTACCGAACCCTGAGGGACTACATCGGCAGCCTGTACGGGCGGTACGAGCGGACCACGGTCTCCCGGAAGCTTTCTGCGGTCCGGTCCTTCCTGACCTTTCTGGAGAGGCGCGCGCTTCGAAGGGACAACCCGGGCGCATACGTCTCCTCGCCCAAGCAGGGCAAGCCCGTTCCGGTCTACCTGCCGGTGGACGACATGTTCCGCATGCTCGACCTCCCGGACCGGGAGGGCGTGCTCGGCCTTCGCAATCTCGCCATCATGGAGCTGCTCTACTCCTGCGGACTCCGGGTGAGCGAGCTGGCCGGTCTCGACCGGGAGGACGTGGACGCGGATCGGCGTCTGGTCCGGGTCATCGGAAAGGGGGACAAGGAGCGGGTGGTCCCGGTGGGGAGGACGGCCCTTCGAGCGGTGGCACGGTACCTGGAGGCCGTCCGGCCCCTGAGGAAGAAGGTGTCGAAGGACGCGGACCGGGAGGCCGTGTTCCTGAACAACCGGGGAGGAAGACTGACCACCCGGAGCATGGCCCGGATCATCAAGAACTACGCGGCGGCTTGCGGCCTCGGCTCGGACGTCTCCCCGCACGCACTGCGGCACACCTTCGCCACCCACATGCTGGAGGGCGGGGCGGACCTGCGCTCGGTGCAGGAGATCCTCGGGCACGCCAGCCTGTCGACGACCCAGAAGTACACCCACGTCACCCTGGACCGGCTCATGGCGGTGTACGACAAGGCGCACCCCAGGCGTTGAGGCGGGGAGCGGCACACGGAGGTCCCTTCATGGGCGGAGAATCCGCGGCTTTTCGAGGAACCACGATCCTCGCGGTCCGGAAGGACGGGCGCGCCGTGATGGCCTGCGACGGGCAGGTGACCCTCGGCGAGACCATCATGAAGCACCGGGCCAACAAGCTCCGGTTCCTGTACGACGACCATGTCCTGGTGGGGTTCGCCGGGGCCTCGGCCGACGCCTTCACCCTGTTCGAGAAGCTCGAGGGCCGTCTGGAGGAGTTCAACGGGAACCTGGTGCGGGCGGCCGTGGAGCTGGCCAAGGACTGGCGCCTCGACAAGGTCCTCCGGCGGCTGGAGGCCATGCTCCTCGCCTTGGATCGGGATCACACGCTGATCCTCTCGGGAACGGGCGACGTGGTCGAGCCGGACGAGGACGTGGCGGCCATCGGTTCCGGAGGTCCTTATGCCTACGCGGCCGCCAGGGCCCTGGTGGGGCACTCTTCCCTCGATGCTCCGGCTGTCGCCCGCGAGGCCATGGGAATCACCGCCTCCATCTGCCTGTACACGAACGACGTGATCTCCGTGAAGGAGATCGGGAGCCCGCAATCCTGATGAGACAAACCGACGAAACCCTTCCCGGTCCGATGAAGACCTTCACCCCGCGACAGATCGTCTCGGAGCTGGATACCTACATCATCGGGCAGGACGAGGCCAAGCGTTCGGTGGCCATCGCCCTGAGGAACCGCTGGCGGCGCCAGCAGGTCCCCCAGGAGCTCCGCGACGAGATCGCTCCGAAGAACATCATCATGATCGGCCCCACGGGCGTGGGCAAGACCGAGATCGCCCGCCGCCTGGCCCGGCTGGCCAACTCCCCCTTTCTGAAGGTGGAGGCCACCAAGTTCACGGAGGTGGGTTACGTGGGCCGGGACGTGGAGTCCATGATCCGGGACCTGAGCGAGCTGGCCGTGAACATGGCCAAGAAGGGCGAGCAGGAGCGGGTGGAGCCCAAGGCCCGGGAGCTGGCCGAGGACCGTCTCCTGGACATCCTCCTGCCCAAACGGAAGCAGGACGCCGCCGATGGGGAGGAGGGAGACCGGGAGACCTCGCTGGAGGTGGTCCGATCCGAACGGAGCGAGAGCGACTCCACCCGGGACAAGCTCCGGAGGCTGTTCCGGAGCGGGAAGCTGGACAACCGCTACGTGGAGCTCGAGGTGAGCCAGCAGAACAATCCCATGGTGGAGGTCTTCTCCAACGCAGGGATGGAGGAGATGGAGTTCAATGTCAAGGAGGTGTTCGGAAACCTCTTCCCCCAGCGAAAGAAGCGGCGGCGGGTCAAGGTCGAGGAGGCGGCGGAGATCCTGTTCCAGGAGGAGACCCAGAAGCTGATCGACATGGACAAGGTGGTGGAGGACGCGGTCCGCATGACCGAGCAGAACGGCATCATCTTCCTGGACGAGCTGGACAAGGTGAGCGGCGCAGACGCCGGCCAGGGGCCGGACGTCTCACGGGAGGGGGTCCAGCGGGACCTGCTGCCCATCGTGGAGGGATCCACGGTGACCACCAAGTACGGCATGATCCGGACCGACCACATCCTGTTCATCGCCGCGGGCGCCTTCAACGTGAGCAAGCCGTCGGACCTGCTCCCCGAGCTCCAGGGTCGGTTTCCCATCCGCGTGGAGCTGGGCTCCCTGGGCAGGGAGGAGTTCATCCGAATCCTCCGGGAGCCCCGAAACGCCCTGATCACGCAGTACAGGGCCCTCCTCGAGACGGAAGGAATCGACCTCCGGTTCGAGCAGGAGGCCATCGAGGAGATCGCCGCCATGTCGAGCCGGGTCAACGAGCAGATGGAGAACATCGGCGCGCGGCGGCTCCACACCGTGATGGAGAAGCTCCTGGACGACGTCTCCTTCGACGCGCCGGACATGGAGGCAGAGGAGGTGGTCATCGACCGGGCCTACGTGAAGGAGAAGCTGGAGGGCATCCTGGAGGACGAGGACTTGAGCCGGTACATCCTGTGAGGGGTGAGAGGTGAGGGGTGAGAGGGGAAAGGTGAAAGGTTCCAGGTAAGAGGGAATGCTCGGGTTCTAGGGGAAAGGTACAAGGAGAAAGGCGCCGCGTCATGTCCATGGAGCAGCTCGAGCAGGTCGACCGGGCCAAGGTGCTGATCGAGGCCCTGCCCTACATCCGCCGCTTCAACAACGCCACCGTGGTGGTGAAGTACGGCGGGCACGCCATGGTGGACGAGACGCTGAAGCGGGACTTCGCCCTGAACGTCATCCTCATGAAGTTCGTGGGAATGAACCCTATCGTGGTGCACGGAGGCGGCCCGCAGATCGGCGATTTCCTGCGCAGGCTCTCCATCGAAAGCGAGTTCATCGACGGCATGCGCGTCACGGACCAGCAGACCATGGACGTGGTGGAGATGGTCCTGGTGGGCAAGGTGAACAAGGAGATCGTGGCGCTGATCAACGCCCACGGCGGTCGGAGCGTGGGCCTCTCCGGCAAGGACGGGGGGTTGATCATGGCCGAGAAGATGCGCTACGTCCGGGAGAAGGGCGTGGACCAGCCCCCGGAGCTCATCGACATGGGCATGGTGGGGGAGATCACGGCCGTGGACCACCGGGTCCTTCAAGGCCTCATGAAGGATTTCATCCCGGTGATCGCACCGGTCGGGGCGGGGGCGAACGGGGAGACTTACAACATCAACGCGGACATCGTGGCCGGCCGGATCGCCGCGTCCCTCGAGGCCCGGAAGCTCGTGCTGCTCACGGACACCGAAGGGGTGCTCGACTCCCGGGGAGGGCTGATTTCCACCCTGGACGCCGCGGAGGCCCGCCGCCTCGTGCAGGACGGAACGATCCAGGGAGGCATGATCCCCAAGGTAAGGTGCTGTGTGGACGCCTTGGAAGGCGGGGTGGGAAAGGCCCACATCCTGGATGGACGGAAGGAGCACGCCATTCTGCTGGAGATCTTCACGAGGGCAGGCGTGGGAACGGAAATCATCCGCTAGTTTCCGGCGGAAATGGCTCTTTTTCCCAATCTCTGCGTCGGTCTGCGGGATGGGTCGTGCGGCGTACTTCTCAGTACGCCTCCTCCCCACCCCTTGATCCTCCTTGATCTTGGAAAAAATAGCTCATTTCCGCTTCGGAAACTGCGAGTGAAATAGAGCTCCTCACTCAATTCGTATTTCCCTTTTGGAAACTCAAACGATCCGGCGGGGTGATACGGATTCGCATCGGGGCCTCGGCGGCCCGGAGGACATGGGACATGAACGAACAAACGAAGCCGTCCATCGGCGAGCTGGCGGATCGGGTCCTGTTCGAGACCTACGGCAAGCGGGCCCTCACCCTGGTGCGGGGGGAGGGGTGCCGGGTCTGGGACGACGCCGGCCGGGAGTACCTCGACTTCGTGGGCGGGATCGCCGTATGCGCGCTGGGGCACGCCTCGCCCCTCGTGACGAAGATCCTGGAGGAACAGTCCAGGACCCTGGTCCACGTCTCCAACCTCTTCTACACGGTCCCGCAGGTGGAGCTGGCCCGCCTCCTGGTGGAGCACTCCTTTGCGGACCGCGTGTTCCTCTGCAACAGCGGGGCCGAGGCGAACGAGGCGGCCATCAAGCTGGCCCGCCGCTACACCTGCGAGAACAAGGGGCCGGGCCACCACACCATCGTCTGCATGGAGAACTCCTTCCACGGTCGCACCATGGGGACCCTCTCGGCCACGGGCCAGGACAAGGTCCGGAAGGGTTACGACCCGCTGCTCCCGGGGTTCCGCTTCGTCCCCTTCAACGACCTGGAGCTCCTGGCGGCCGCGGTGGACGACACGACCTGCGCCGTCATGCTGGAGCCCGTTCAGGGGGAAGGCGGCGTGGTCCTCCCCGCTGAGGGGTACCTCCAGGGGGTGGAGAAGCTCTGCAGGGAGCGAAACGTGCTCCTGATCCTGGACGAGGTCCAGGTGGGCATGGGGAGGACCGGAAGGCTCTTCGCCCACGAGTGGTTCGGGGTCACCCCGGACATCGTGAGCCTGGCCAAGGCCCTGGGAAACGGCCTGCCCGTGGGCGCCATGCTCTCGAAGGAGGCGTTGAGCACCGCCTTCGCCCCGGGAAGCCACGCCACCACCTTCGGCGGCACACCCTTGGTCTCCGCCGTGGCCAAGGGCGTTCTCCAGAGCCTCCTGGAGGACGGATGGATCGAGAACGCCCGCAGGATGGGGGATTTCTTCAAGAGCGAGCTGGAGAAGCTCCGGCAAAAGCACGCCTGCGTGACCGGGGTGCGGGGGCTGGGGCTCATCCTGGGGGTCGAGCTGGACCGGCCCGGCGCCCCCCTGGTGGAGGCCTGCCGGGAGGAAGGGTTCCTCGTGAACTGCACCCATGAAAACGTCCTGCGGTTCCTGCCGCCGCTCATCGTGACCGAGCAGGAGATCGACGCGGTGGTCCGGGGCCTGGACCGGGTCCTCGACGGGGTCGAGGGGGCATAGGGTTTCAAGCGAAGAAAGGGCCGGAGAACGGCAAGGCCGAGATGACGAACAACAGGCATTTCACGAAACGCGACCTGCTGACCCTACGGGACCTCACCGCCGGGGAGATTCTCTTCCTCATCGGGAGGGGTCTGGAGATCAAGCGCGTCGGCGGCACCGTCGGGCCCTTGGCCGGGAAGACCATCGGTCTGATCTTCGACAAGAGCTCCACCCGGACCCGGGTCTCCTTCGAGACCGCCATGTTCCGCTGCGGCGGGCAGACCATCTTCCTCCAGAGCGCAGACACCCAGATCGCACGGGAGGAGCCCGTGGAGGACACGGCCCGGGTGCTTTCCCGCTACCTGGACGGCCTGGTCATCCGGACCTACTCCCAGGAGCTGGTGGAGCAGATGGCCCGGTGGGCGGAGATCCCGGTCATCAACGCGCTGACGGACCGGTTCCACCCCTGCCAGATTCTGAGCGACCTCCTGACGGTGACGGAAAAGCGGGGCGGTCTCGAGGGTCTTCGGGTGGCATGGATCGGCGACGGGAACAACGTGGCCCACTCCTGGATCAACGCTTCGGCCCTCCTGGGGTTCGAGCTGGTCCTGGCCTGCCCGCCGGGTTACGGCCCGGACGAGGCGCTGCTCTCCCGGGCCGGCCCGAACGTGCGGCTGGCGGCGACGCCCGCCGAGGCCGCCCGAGGCGCCCACGTCCTCAACACCGACGTCTGGGCCAGCATGGGCCAGGAGACGGAGCGGGAGAAGCGGCTCCGGGACTTTCGAGGGTTCCGGGTGGACGCGGCCCTCGTCAAAGAGGCGGACCCCGGCGTACTGGTCATGCACTGCCTCCCGGCCCACCGGGGCGAGGAGATCACCGAGGACGTGCTGGATGGCCCCCGGTCCGTGGTGTTCGATCAGGCGGAGAACAAGCTTCACCTCCACCAGGCCCTGCTGGAGTGGCTGCTGGGCGGCGGGGAAGACCGGCCGAAGGCCGGCTGAGTTGAGGGAAGCCGGATATCTGGACTCCATTGGCTTTGACCGCGACCCGGGCGCAGCGGAGGCGGCGTTCGGATACAGCGGCGCAGAGCGTGTACAGAAAAGGGGCTTGAACGTGAACCGGAACATGGACGACATCAGGAAGATCGTGCTGGCCTACTCCGGTGGGCTCGACACCTCGGTGATCCTGGCCTGGCTGAAGGAGACCTACCGGTGCCCGGTGGTCGCCTACGCGGCGGACCTGGGACAGGGGGACGACCTGGAGGCGGTTCGGCGGAAGGCGCTGGAGACCGGGGCCGAGGACGCGGTGGTGGAGGACTTGAGGGAGGAGTTCGTCAGGGACTACGTCTGGCCGGCCCTTCGGGCCAACGTGGTGTACGAGTCGGGGTACCTCCTGGGGACCTCGCTGGCCAGGCCGCTCATCGCCAAGCGGCAGGTGGAGACGGCCCGGCGGTTCGGTGCGAACGCCGTGAGCCACGGCGCCACCGGCAAGGGCAACGACCAGGTGCGGTTCGAGATGGGCTACATGGGGCTGGACCCCACCCTGAAGATCATTGCCCCCTGGCGGATCTGGGAGTTCAAGGGGCGGGAGGATCTGATCCGGTTCGCCTCGAGCAAGGGAATCCCGGTACCCGTGACCTCGGAGAAGCCTTACTCCAGCGACGCCAACCTGCTTCACATCAGCTTCGAAGGGGGGATCCTGGAGGACCCGTGGGCCGAGCCGCCCGAGGAGATGTTCGTGATGACCGCCTCGCCGGAGCAGGCCCCGGATCGACCCGAGTCCGTGGAGATCACCTTTCGGGAAGGGGACCCGGTGGCGGTGGACGGTCGCGAGATGAGCCCCGCCGAGCTCTTGACCCACCTGAACGAACGGGCCGGCCGGCACGGGGTCGGACGGATCGACCTGGTGGAGAACCGGTACGTGGGCATGAAGTCCCGCGGGGTCTACGAGACCCCGGGGGGGACGGTCGTCCGCATCGCCCACCAGGCCGTGGAGTCCATCACCATGGACCGGGAGGTGATGCACATCCGGGACGGGCTGATTCCGCGGTACGCGGAGGCGGTCTACTACGGCTACTGGTTCGGCCCCGAGATGCGCATGCTCCAGGCGCTGATGGACGAGTCCCAGAGGGATGTGAGCGGCGTGGCGAGGGTCAAGCTCTACAAGGGCGGCTGTACCGTGACGGGCCGAAAGTCCGACCGCACGCTCTATCGCACCGACTATGTGACCTTCGAGGAGGACGACGTCTACGATCAGAAGGACGCGGAAGGGTTCATCCGGTTGAACGCGCTTCGCCTGAAGATCGCCAGGCTCACGGGCCGGGCGTGATCGAAAAACCCGTTCGGGAAGGCGGGCTGCGGAGGGTTGTACGAGCGGCGGCGACCCGCTCGAGCGTAGAAGGGACCACGGCATGAGTGACAAGGTGTGGGGAGGACGATTCCGGGAGCCGCTGGACGAGGTGCTGGACCGCTTCAACGCGTCGTTCGCGTTCGACCGCCGCCTCTATCCCCAGGACATCGAGGGCAGCATCGCCCACGTGCGGATGCTCGCCGGGCAGGGCATCCTCCCCGAGGAGGAGGCCGGCCGGATCGTGGAGGGTTTGGCCGGGATCCGGCGGGAGATGGACCGCGGAGAGCACCTCTCGGGAAAAGGCGCCGAGGACATCCACTCGCTGGTGGAGGCGCTCCTGGTGGAGAAGATCGGACCCCTGGGGGAGAAGCTCCACACCGCGCGGAGCCGCAACGACCAGGTCGCGCTGGACGTCCGGATGTACGTCCGAGAGGCCGCGGGGAGGGTGGGCGAGGGGCTCCGGCGGATGCAGGCGGCGCTGGTGGACCTGGCCGAGCGCAACGCGGACCTGGTCTGCCCCGGGTACACCCACATGCAGAGGGCCCAGCCCGTTCTCCTGGCCCATCACCTGATGGCCTACTACGAGATGCTCAAGCGGGACCGGGAGCGGATGCGCGACGGCCTGGCCCGGGTGAACGTGATGCCCCTCGGAAGCGCGGCCCTGGCCGGGTCCACCTTCGACCTGGACCGGGAGGCGGTGGCCGAGGCCCTCGACTTCGCCGAGATCAGCCGGAACAGCATGGACGCGGTGAGCGACCGGGACTTCCTGGCGGAGTTTCTCTTCGCCTGCGCCCTGGTCATGATGCATCTGAGCCGGTTGAGCGAGGAGCTGATCCTCTGGTCCACGCAGGAGTTCGGGTTCGCGCGGCTCCCCGACGCCTTCTGCACGGGAAGCTCCATCATGCCGCAGAAGAAGAACCCGGACCTCCTGGAGCTCGTGCGGGGGAAGACCGGACGGGTGTACGGGAACCTCATCTCCCTGCTCACCACCATGAAGGGCCTTCCCCTGACTTACAACAAGGACATGCAGGAGGACAAGGAGCCCCTGTTCGACACCGTGGACACGGTGGAGCCCTGCCTGGACGTGCTGACCCGCCTCCTCCGGAACCTCTCCTTCGACGGGACCGCCATGATGCGGGCAACGGAGCGGGGGTACCTCACGGCCACGGACCTGGCGGACTACCTGGTGACCAAGGGGCTCACCTTTCGAAAGGCGCACGAGGTGTCCGGAAAGATGGTGCTCTTCGCCCTGGACCGGGACCGGGAGCTGAGCGACCTGTCCCTGGAGGAGATGCGGACGTTTTCTGAGCAGGTCGAGCAGGACGTCTACGACTGGCTCGACCCGTTCCGGTGCGTGGCGAGGAGAAACGTGCCCGGCGGAACGGGGCCGGACATGGTCCGGCGGCAACTTCGGAAGGCCAAGGAGGAGGTTGCGTCGTGAAGGGATTCCGGTGGCTGTTCCTGTGGCTCCTCGTTGCGGCCCTGGGGGCCGGCGCAGGGTGCGGAAAGAAAGGAGACCCTTCCGTCCCCCGGAAGGGGTTCGAGGCCGGGGTGGAAAACCTCTCCGGGGCCTGGAAAGGGCCCTTCATCGAGCTTCGGGGCGATTTCGTCGTGGTCGCGGACCCTGGTGATGCAGTTCGGCACCTGCAGGGCTGCCGGGTCTACTACGGGGCCTACGATCCGGCCGAGCCTCCCTGCGAGACCTGCCCGGTGCGCTACCACGGCTACCACGAGTTCGGTCCGGACGCCGTCACCTTCGGCGGGTTCCTCTGCAAGGTTCCCGGCAAGCGAAAGGACGCCCTCTACTTCTTCAAGGTCCACGTGATCGGGCCGGAAGGAGAGCTGGGACCCGCGTCCGAACGGGTGGAGGTGGAACCGGCCCCATCGTGAACGCGAGCCGACCGCCCTATCAGGCGCCGGCAGGACGGAGATCAGGCAGCCATGCACCACTTTCAGCACCGCAGCGGCGAGCTCTTCGCCGAGGAGGTCCCGGTCGCCCGCATCGCGGAGGAGGTCGGGACCCCGTTTTACCTTTACTCCCACGCGACCCTGATGCAGCACTTCCGGGCCTTTGACGGGGCCTTCGAGGGCCTCCCGCACCTGGTCTGCTTCTCCATGAAGTCCAACTCCAGCATGGCCGTGCTGCGGCTCTTCTCCGATGCGGGCGGCGGCGCGGACATCGTGAGCGGGGGCGAGCTCCACCGGGCCGTGGCCGCGGGTGTGGACCCGAAGAAGATCGTCTACTCGGGGGTGGGCAAGACAGCCGAGGAGATGGCCTATGCCCTCCGCTCCGGCATCCTGCTCTTTGCCGCGGAGTCCCCCCAGGAGATCACCCGGCTGAACGATACGGCGGCCGCAGAGGGTTCCCGGGCGCCGGTGGCCATCCGCGTGAACCCGGACATCGACCCCAAGACCCACCCGTACATCTCCACGGGCATGCGGGAGAACAAGTTCGGCATACCCATGGAGCAGGCCTTCGAGGAGTACGTCCGGGCGGCGGGCCTGCCCAACCTGGACGTCTGCGGGGTCTCCTGCCACATCGGGAGCCAGCTCACGCAGATCAGCCCGTTCGTGGAGGCGCTCAGGAGGCTCAAGCAGTTCATCGGCCGCCTGGCCGGAGAGGGGATCCGGATCCGGTACCTGGACCTGGGCGGCGGCCTGGGCATCACCTACGACCGGGAGACCCCCCCCGCCCCCGGGGAGTACGCGGCCGCCATCAGGCAGGAGCTGGACATGGAAGGCGTCCTCGTCCTGCTGGAGCCGGGCCGGGTCATCGTGGGCAATGCGGGCATCCTCGTGGCCACGGTGCTCTACACCAAGACCGTCGAAGGCAAGACGTTCTTCGTCGTGGACGCGGCCATGAACGACCTGGTCCGGCCGAGCCTGTACGGCTCCTATCACGGAATCCAGCCGGTCCGGGAGCGCGGGGGCGCGCGGGTCGAGGCGGACGTGGTGGGACCGATCTGCGAGTCTAGCGATTTCCTCGCCAAGGACCGGGAGCTGGAGGCCTTCGAGCCCGGCGACCTGCTGGCCGTGATGAGCGCGGGCGCGTACGGTTTCACCATGTCGTCCACCTACAACTCCCGCCCCCGGGCCGCGGAGGTGCTGGCCCGGGGAGACCGGTTCGCGGTGATCCGGAGACGAGAGACCTACGAGGATCTGGTCCGGGGGGAACGGGTTCCGGATCTCGTGACCGGTTAGCCCGGGCGGAGACAACAGCATCGAAACGGGGAGTGCAGGGATGGAAGAGCTCGAGTTCTGGAAGATGAGCGGGAGCGGGAACGACTTCATCCTGGTGGACAACCGGGACGACAAGGTGGCCTTCGACTCCATGGCCCGCCTGGCGGAGCGGGCCTGCCGGCGAAGGGAGTCGGTGGGGGCGGACGGCATGATCTTCGTCCAGGGCTCGAATCGCTGGGACTTTCAGTGGCGGTTCTTCAACGCGGACGGAAGCGAGGCCGAGATGTGCGGAAACGGCGGTCGCTGTGCGGCCCGGTTCGCCCACCTGAAGGGGATCGCGGGTCCGGAGATGACCTTCGAGACCCTGGCCGGTCCGGTCTCCGCCGAGGTGCGGGGGCGCATCGTGAAGGTCCGCATGCCCCGGCCCTCCAGGGTCGACCTCGACGTCGATCTGCCGCCGGGGGAGGGCTGGCGGACCTCGGACTTCGTCAACACGGGCGTACCCCACACGGTGCTTCAGGTGGACGACCTGGAGCACTGCCCGGTGGACGAGCTGGGCCGGATGGTCCGCAACCACGCCCTGTTCGCCCCCCGGGGGACCAACGCCGACTTCATCCGGGTGACGGGTCCGGACTCCCTGGAGATTCGAACCTACGAGCGGGGGGTGGAGGGCGAGACCCTCGCCTGCGGCACCGGGGCCATCGCAGCCGCCCTGGTCGCGGCCGAACGGGGGCGGGTCGCTTCTCCGGCCCGGGTGAGGACATGGGGAGGGCAGGAGCTCGTCATCCATTTCGTGAGGGAGGAGGGCGCTGTAACGGAGGTCTGGCTCGAAGGAAACACGTCGGTCGTCTACCGGGCCCGCATGGACCCGGAGGCCCTCTGAGGGCGAGGATACCGACGAAACCGTCACACTCCAGGTCCGCCCCGGGCACAAACGTCGTCCCGGGGCGGCGCACAACAGGGAGGGGACCATGTTCAGGGGATCCATCGTTGCGATCGTCACGCCGTTCAAGGACGGGCAGGTGGACGAGGAGGGCTACCGGGGGCTCATCGAGGAGCAGATCGAGAACGGCACGAGCGCGATCGTGCCGTGCGGGACCACGGGAGAGTCCGCCACGCTTTCCATGGAGGAGCACGCCCGGGTCATCGACATCGCCGTGAGCGCGGTGAACAAGCGGGTGCCGGTGATCGCGGGTGCAGGCGGGAACAGCACGCAGGAGGCGGTCGAGCTCACCCGGCACGCCAAGGAGGCCGGTGCGGACGCCACGCTCCAGGTCACCCCGTACTACAACAAGCCCACCCAGGAAGGACTGTACCGGCACTTCGAGGCCATTGCCAAGGCGGTCCCTCTCCCCCAGGTCCTCTACAACGTGCCCGGGAGGACGAGCGTCAACATGCTTCCCGAGACCGTGGCGCGTCTGGCGGAGATCCCGGAGATCGTAGCCGTCAAGGAGGCCTCCGGCAGCCTGGCCCAGATGGCCGACGTGCTGAACCTGGCGGGCGACAAGATCACCCTGCTCTCCGGCGACGACAACGTCACCCTGCCGGTGCTCTCCATCGGCGGGAAGGGCGTAATCTCGGTGGTGGCGAACCTCATCCCGGGGGACAACGCCCGGATGGTCCGGGCCTGGGAGGAGGGCCGCCCGGACGAGGCGCGCGAGCGCTTCTTCCGGCTCTTCCCCCTGTGCAAGGCCATGTTCTACGAGACCAACCCGATTCCCGTGAAGACCGCCCTGGCGCTCATGGGGAAGATCGACGGGGAGATGCGGCTTCCGCTCTCGGCCATGTCCCCGGCGAACGTGGAGAAGCTGAGAAAGGACCTCCAGGACTACGGGATCCTCTGAGGACCGCTTTCAGCGGGGCGGGTCGGCGAATCCATATCCCGACGGGAGAGAATCGGATGGCACGCGTGATTGTTGCAGGGGCGGGCGGCCGCATGGGCGGCCGCATCGTTCACATGGCCGTGGAGAACCCGGACGTGGTCCTGGCGGGCGCGTTCGAGCGGGGCGATCACGCGGCGGTGGGCCGGGATGCCGGTGAGGCCGCGGGCCTGGGTGTGGTGGGGGTGCCCGTGGCCGGCTCCCCGGAGGAGGTTGGAGGCCCGGGGGACGTGCTGATCGACTTCACCTCCCCCGAGGCCACCTTGGCGAACGCGCGGATCGCCGCGGAAAAGGGCTGGTCGCTGGTGATCGGGACCACCGGGATCGCCGGCGAACGGCTGGAGGCGCTCAGGGAGGTGGCGACCGGGCTCCGCTGCGTCATGGCGCCCAACATGAGCGTGGGCGTGAACCTCATGTTCCGAATCGCCTCGGAGATGGCGCGCATCCTGGGCGAAGACTACGACATGGAGATTCTGGAGACCCACCACCGCTTCAAGAAGGACGCCCCGAGCGGAACGGCCCTCCGGCTGGCCCGGGTGCTGGCCGAGGCCGTGGGCCGGGACCTGGACAAGACGGCCGTCTACGAGCGCAGGGGCATGATCGGTGAACGGTCGAGGGACGAGATCGGGATCCAGACCTGGCGGGCCGGCGACATCACCGGGGAGCACACGGTGATGTTCGGCGGGGTGGGGGAGCGCCTCGAGCTCACCCACAGGGCCCACAATCGGGACAACTTCGCCCGGGGCGCCGTCAAGGCGGCCTTGTGGGTGGTGGACCGGCCCCCGGGGTTCTACGACATGCAGGACGTGCTGGGGTTGAAGTAGCGTCGGTTCGGACGCCGGGAGCCCTTCACCAGGAGGCCCGCGAGGAGCGCAAAGGCGTAAACCTCGCCTGCTTCCACGGTGAGACGGAAGGCCCCGGCCTTTTCACCAGGCCGAGACATCTGGAGCCAAGGAAAGAAAGCATGCCATTCGAGAAAGCAGACCGGCTGAAGAAGCTCCCCCCTTACCTCTTCAAGGAGATCGACCGGAAGAAGGCGGAGGTCCGGGCGAGCGGCGTGGACGTCATCGACCTGGGGGTGGGGGACCCGGACCTTCCGACCCCGCCCCACATCATCGAGGCCCTGAAGGCCGGGGCCGAGGATCCGGCGAACCACCGCTACCCCTCCTACTCGGGGATGAACGCCTTCAAGGACGCCGTGGCGGAGTGGTACGAAAAGCGGTTCAACGTGCCCCTGGACCCGGCCACCGAGGTGGTCTCCCTGATCGGGAGCAAGGAGGGCCTCGCCCATCTGCCCCTGGCCTTCGTGAACCCGGGCGACGTCGCGCTGGTGCCCACGCCCGCTTACCCCGTGTACAGCACCGCGACCCTGTTCGCCGGCGGCGAGCCCGTCTTCATGCCCCTGCTGAAGGAGAACGGGTTTCTCCCGGACCTGGACGCCGTTCCCCCGGGGGCGCTCGACCGGGCCCGGATCCTCTTCATCAACTACCCGAACAACCCCACCTCGGCCGTGGCCGACACGGCCTTTTTCGCCCGGGTGGCGGCCTTTGCCCGGGAGCACGGCCTCATCGTCTGTCACGACGCCGCCTACACGGAGATGGCCTTCGACGGCTACCGGCCGCCGAGCTTCCTGGAGGCCCAGGGGGCGAGGGACGTGGGCATCGAGTTTCACTCCCTCTCCAAGACCTACAACATGACCGGCTGGCGGATCGGCTTCGCCGTGGGAAACCGGGACGTGGTGGAAGGGCTCGGCACGATCAAGAGCAACGTGGACTCGGGGGTCTTTCAGGCGGTCCAGATGGCGGGGATCGAAGCCCTCCGGGGGGACCAGTCCTGCGTGGCGTCCATGACGGAACGGTACGCCGCAAGGCGGGACCTCGTGGTCGAGGGCCTGGGGCAGGCCGGCTTCGACGTGGAGCCCTGCCGGGCGACCTTTTACCTCTGGGTCCGGGTCCCCGAAGGGTGGAGCTCGACCGCAATCACGGCCCGATTCCTGGAGAGCGGCGTGGTGGTCACGCCCGGAAACGGGTTCGGTGAGCCCGGGGAGGGCTACTTCCGCATTGCGCTCACCCAGACCCGAGAGCGTCTCCAGGAGGCCGTGGAGCGGATCAAGGCGGTTTCTCTCCAGCCGTGAAAGGGGGCCTGCGCGTGGCCGTGAGGGCGTACATCGGCATCGGCTCCAACCTGGGCCGTCCGCACGAGCACTGCCTGGAGGCCGCGGACCGGTTGACATCGATCCCGGCCACCCGGCTGGAGGCGGTCTCGTCCTGGTACTCGAGCCGTCCCGTGGGGGTGGAGAACCAGGGGTGGTTCGTGAACGGCGCCGCGCGCCTCGAGACCGGGCTTCCGGCCCGGGAGCTGCTCGGGCACCTCCTCCGCATCGAGTCGGAGATGGGGCGCGTGCGAAAAGAGCGCTGGGAGGCCAGGATCATCGATCTGGATCTCCTGCTTTACGGGAGCCGCCGGATTTGCGACAATGATTTGACGGTGCCCCACCCGAGAATGCACGAGCGACGGTTCGTGCTGGTGCCCCTGATGGACCTGGAACCGGACTTGTTCCACCCGCTCCTGGGGGCCCCCGTCGGGACCCTCCTGGCCGGCCTGGACGCCGAGGGCCAGGAGCTGTTCCCCCTGAAAGCAGGTTCCGCATGCGCATCCTGATCCTCGCCTTTCTCATCTACCTCCTGTACCGGCTGGTGCGGGGGCTGAAGGGCCTTCAGGGACCACGTCGCTCCGCCGGAGACGGAACGGGCGAGGTCGTGGACGACATGGTTCAGGACCCCAACTGCGGCACCTACATCCCCCGAAGCGAGGCCGTGCGGCGGAGCGTCGGGGGTGAGGATCGCTGGTTCTGCAGCGAAGCCTGCGCCGAGGCCTATCAAGAGAACCGGCGCGGGGAGTGAGTCGTTTTCCGGGCGCGGAGACCGGGCATTCGGCCGATATCGAAAACCATCATCCAACGGAAACGGAGAGAGCGACACCATGAAGTTCTTCATCGACACGGCGAACATCGAAGAGATCAAGAAGGCGAACGACCTGGGGCTCCTGGACGGCGTGACCACGAACCCGAGCCTGGTGGCCAAGGAGGGTCGCGAGTTCCGCGCGCTCATCGAGGAGATCTGCGACATCGTGGACGGGCCGGTGAACGCGGAGGTGGTGAGCACCGAGACGGCGGGCATGCTCGAGGAGGCCCGCGACCTGAGCGCCATCGCGGACAACATCGTGGTGAAGATCCCCCTGATCGCGGACGGCCTCAAGGCGGTCAACGTCCTGTCGGAGGAGGGGATCCAGACCAACGTCACCCTCTGCTTCTCCCCCATCCAGGCCCTCATGTCCGCAAAGGCCGGGGCCTCCTACATCAGCCCGTTCATCGGCCGCCTGGACGACCTGAGCCAGGTGGGCATGGAGCTGGTCGAGCAGATCACCACCATCTACGAGAACTACGGCTACGAAACGGAGATCATCGTGGCCAGCGTCCGGAACCCCCTCCACGTGCTCGATGCCGCCATGATGGGCGCGGACATTGCAACCATCCCCTACAAGGTGATGGAGCAGCTGATCAAGCACCCGATGACCGACATCGGGCTGGAGAAGTTCCTCGCGGACTGGAAAAAGATGGGGTAGCCATGCGCGGTTCGATGCGATCGTTCGGCCTTTTCCTCCTGCCGGTGCTCGGCTCCGTCCTGATCGGGGCGGGTTCCGCATCGGCCGACATCTACCGGTACCAGGACGAACAGGGCGTCTGGCACTACACGAACATCAAGAACGACGCGCGGTACCGGCTCTACATCAAGTCCCCCGAGGAAAGGGCGATCGAGTACATCGAGAAGTACACCGAGATCATCGACCAGGCCTCGGACATGTTCGACGTGGAGCCCTCCCTGATCAAGGCCGTGATCAAGGCCGAGTCCGGCTTCAACCACAAGGCCGTCTCCCACAAGGGGGCCCAGGGGCTGATGCAGCTCATGCCGGCCACGGCGGAGCTCCTGCGGGTCAACGACCCCTTCGACCCCACGGAGAACATCTTCGGCGGCACGAGGTACCTCCGCAAGATGCTCGACCGGTTCGGCCACATGGAGCTGGCCGTGGCCGCCTACAATGCCGGACCGGAGGCTGTGAAGAGCCACAACGGCATCCCCCCCTACCAGGAGACCCGGACCTTCGTCCAGCGGGTCATCAAGTACTACAACGGGTATCTGTACCGGAACTGACCGCTCACCTGCGAAAAGCCGCTATCCGCCTGCGTCCCCTCGGAGACGGACTCCCGCCGTACGGAGAGCGAATGACCACAGGAAAATGCTACCGGCCGAAATGACGGGGACCTACACCACGGACCCCCAGGCACAACCCCGGTACAGGGCGACTATCCCGGGTTGCAGAGCAATGGAAGGCGCTCTCGAAGGCGAGATTTTCTGTTGACAAACCGGCGACAGGCAATAGAATATGAAGTTCCCAAGGCGGGAATAGCTCAGCTGGTAGAGCCTCACGTTGCCAACGTGATTGTCGCGGGTTCGAGTCCCGTTTCCCGCTCCAAGCGCATTCGCGAGGTTCATCCCGGCGGGAGCCGGGATGAACCTCCTTTCCTTTGAGCGGGCGGCATAGCCAAGTGGCTAAGGCAGCGGTCTGCAAAACCGTTATTCACCGGTTCGAATCCGGTTGCCGCCTCCAGCAGCAGATGAAGGGCCCTCGAGTCCACCGGGACTCGAGGGCCCTTTTGCGTAGAATATGAGGCCGGGGACGATGCATGGCCTGAGCCTCTATCATGAATGGTAAAAATGGCTCTTCTTGGCCTCGAGGCCCTCCGGCGTTTCCCGGTCCATCTCCATTTTCATCTTGAAGAGGACCTTCAGGTCCAGGAAGATCATCACCTCATCGGGACAGACCTGGACGCACCGGAGGCAGATGAGGGCTTTCCGGCGGAAATCCTTGACACTCCTTGGAGTTTTGGCGCAAGCTTGTAGCGATTCTCACCGGATGGTCCCCAAGGAGTGAGGAAAAGAACCCATGGAAACCATGGACGACATCCGCAAGCACTACCGATTCTCCCGAGCGGATGAAGAGAACCTGCCCAAGCTGTCTGAGATTCTCCTGCCCGTTGTCGACGAGCTGGCCCGGGACTTCTACGACTTTTTGAGGGACGACCCCCGTACCGCAGCTTACTTTCCCACGGAAGCGGCGGTGGAGCGGCGCAAGGAGACCATCAAGGCCTGGCTTCGAATGATCCTGACCGAGCCCTACGATCGCAGGCTCCTGCTGCGGCTGGAACGGATCGGCCAGGTGCACGTGAAGATCGGCCTGTCCGGGCACTACGTGAACGCGGCCATGAACTTCATCCGCACCCACGCCATGCGACACGTGATCGCGGCCGTTCCCGATCGGAACGTGCGGGAGGACCTCCTGGAGACCCTGAACAAGGTCCTCGACATCAGCCTGGACATCATGACGGGCTCCTACCGGGAGGCGGAGCTCAAGAAGGTGTTCATCTCCTACCGCGTGGAATCCACATTGATCCAGTGGTCCGAGCGGTTCATGCAGGGCCTGAACCTGATGCTCACCCTCGGGCTTCTGGTCATGGCCGTGGGGCTCGCCAGCCTCTTCACCCACGATGTGATCTTCGCCTTCACCGGGAACCTGGAGAACGGCGTGATCAAGGCCCTGGGCTCCCTCCTGATCCTGTGGATGCTCATCGAGCTGGTCCACACCGAGGTGCGCCACCTGAAGGGCGGGAAGTTTCACGTGCGGGTCTTCGTGGAGCTGGCCCTGGTGGCCTTCATTCGAAAGATCTTCGTGGCGAGCTTCGACAAGCAGGATCCGCTCACCTTCGCCCTCCTGCTCGGGGCGCTCCTGGTGCTGGGGATCGTGTTCTTCCTGGTGGCGTTCGCAAAGGACCGTACATAGCCGAGGGGCGCGGTCACACCGGCGTGGGCACCCGAAGCCGGACGATCTCGTCGCACAGGGACTCGTAGTCCCAGGCTCCACGGCTGGAAGGGGCGCTCAGCAGGACCGGTCTGGCGGCCAGGTTGGCCTGGTTGATGGACTCGCTTCGGGCGATGAAGGTTCGGAGGAGGTGCTTGCGAACGTCCTGAAGGAGATCGTCGAAGAGGGCGTTGGTGCGGGAGGTTCGAAGGTCCAGCATGGTCACCAGGATGCGGAAAGGGACGTCTTCCTCGTCCCGGAGCTCCCGGGCCGCCTCGAGGAGCGCGCGGATGCCGGAGACGGCCCCGGCGCCCGGCTGTACGGGCACCAGGAGGAGGTCGGCCGCCACGATGCCGTTGTGGGTCAGGACCCCCAGGGAGGGCGGGCAGTCGATCACCACGTACCGGTAGTCTCCCCGCACCCGGCCCAGGGCGCGGGCCAGCCGCTCCTCCCGCCGGATGCGGGCGGCCAGGAGCTCGGCGGTTTCGTTGAGGCGTCCCGATGCGGCCACCACGTCCAGGTGGTCCAGGTCGGTGGGCGTGACGGCCCGGGAGGCCGTCCCGGGCTTGTCCATGATCAGGTCGGTGACGTCGCGCTTCGGGGACTCTTTCAGGAAGCAGCGTGTGGCGTGAGATTGGGGGTCCAGATCCACCAGGAGGGTGCGGCGTCCCTTCTTCGCCAGACCGGTCGCCACGTTCACGGCCGTGGTGGTCTTGCCCACGCCGCCCTTGGTGTTGGTGACGGTGATGATCATGACGCGCCTCCCGAGTGGGGGTCTCGCGCAGGCGGTGTGCGGGGACGGCATCGCCTGCACGTCCAGGCCCGTTGAGGTGGTGGAAAGGAATTATAGGGAATGAATCGATTCGTGTCAAATCATCCCCGAATTCCGGCACGAGCCCCAGCGGACCTCTGCGCTCCGTCTATACCATGCGCCGGATCTCCTCGGCCTTTTTCCTGAGCCGCTTCGGGGAGACCTTGACCGAGGTGGAAAGCTCCGGCGCGAAGACCGAGACGCGGTACTCGTCGATCCACCGGCCGAACTCCTCCACCGCATCCCGCTTTTCCTCTGTTGCGTTGGGGGAGAGTCCGTCTCGGATCCCCTGAAGCTCCCGCTCGAACACCGCCACCTCGTCCGCCTTGTCCCGGTCCTTGTGCGGATCGAAGGAGCCCCGCTCCGCTCGGATCTCGAGCGCCCTGATGTGCCTCGGCAGCTGCTCCAGCCGTTCCAGGGAGCATCGCTCCAGGAAGTCGTCGGGGACCAGGCGGGCAAGCCGCTCTCGAACGGACGCACAGACGGCGCGGACGGCCGGGTTGGCCGACCCGGAGGCCTCCAGGCTGTGGAGGGAGGAGCGGAGCCGGGCGTATCCCTCGAGGACGGGAATGACCCGGTCCAGGAGCTCGTTCGCGGCGGAGATCAGCGTGGAGGAGAGATGCTCGGCCAGGGCCTCGAACGCCGTCTCGCTGCGCACGTCCTTCCGGAAGGTCAACCGCACGAGCGTGTCCCCCAGCGCCTTTTCCACGGTCCTCGCGCCGCCGAAACAGACCGCCGCCTCGGACGGTCCGGCCGGAAGCTTGAGCACCCTGGCCGCGTGCTTGAGGTCGCGCGAGAGACGGAGGGTCAGGAGGCGCGCCACCCCTTTCGGGTGGATCGCGTCGGCCTCGGCCGAGCTCGGGTGCAGCCGGATGCGCGCCCCTTCCTCCGCAGGCTCCAGGGCCGGGTAGGCCACGAGGTTGTCCTCCACGGGAACCTCGTCGGGAAGGGCGTCGAAGTCCCATCGGGTGACGCCGTCCCGCTCCCATCGATCCCGGGCCCGCTTCCAGGAGCCGGAGGAGGGAGGGGCGGCGGAGAGCCCCTCGCCGGCCAGGAGCCCCGGATCGCGGCCTGCGCGGATCTGGCGTCCCTGGTGGTCCGTGACGGCCACCCTCATGCGGAGGTGCTCCGGAAGGTCCTCCTGGGGCCAGGCCGAGGCCGGGATGTCCACGCCGAACCGCCTGTAGATGAAGCGTCCCAGGGCGGTCAGCAGGGACTCGTCGGTCCGCTCCATCTCCGCGGCGATCGTCTCCACGGTGCTCGAGACCGGCACGAGCCGCTTGCGGAACCGCTTGGGCAGTCCCTTGAGGAGCGCCGTGAGCTTCTCCTCGAAGAGCCCCGGTACGAGCCACTCCAGCCGCTCGCGCGGGAGCCTGGAGGTCAGGGTGGAGGGAACCGACACGGTGACCCCGTCCTCCTCCGAGCCGGGGGAGAAGCGGTAGGTCAAGGGGAAGGCGTGGTCGCCGGCCCGAATCCCTTCCGGGTAGCTCGTGAGCAGGGAGTCGTCCGGCCGGTGGAGCAGCAGATCCTTCTCGGTCATGCGGAGAAACCCGTCCCCCCCGTTCTCCCGGATCCGCCGCTTCAGGGTGCGGGTGTCGCACACCCCGGGGAGACGCTCGGAGTAAAAGGCGGCCATGGCCTCCTCGTTCACCAGGATGTCCCGTCGCCGGATGCGGTCCTCCATGGATGAGAACCGTTCCACCAGGGCGAGGTTGTGCTCCAGGAAGGGAAAGGGCTGCTTCACCTCCCCCTCCACCAGGGCCGATCGTACGAAGATCCGGTGGGCCTCCTCCCGGTCCACACGAGCGTAGGAGGCCGACCGGCCCTGCACGATGGGCAGCCCGAACAGGGAGACCTGCTCCACGGCGCGGACCTCCCCCCGGGACTTCTCCCAGTGCGGGTTGTGGAAGCTGGACCGGCAGAGGTTCCCGCCGAGCGCTTCCAGCCATCCGGGGTCGATGCGCGCCACGGTCCTCGCAAACAGTCGGGAGGTCCGGACCATCTCCACCGCCACGATCCAGGGAGCGCCCTTATTGAAGAGCGTGGACCCGGGAAACACCATCACGTCCCGGCCCCGGGTGGCGCGGTAGATGTTCTTCTCCTTCTGCACGGCGATGTTGGAGAGAAAGCCGCTCAGTACGGAGCGGTGAATCCTCGCGTAGCGGGTGTCTTCCTTGGCGGGCCGGGGGGCGGCCTCGCGACCCAGTCCCTCCTCGTCCAGGATGGTGGTGATCTGCTCGTGGATGTCCCGCCACTCCCGCATGCGCACGTAGGAGAGAAAATGCTCCCGGCAGAACCTGCGCATGCGGCCCTGGGTCTTCAGCTCGGCCCAGGTCCTCCGGTAGCGGTTCCAGATGTTGAGGAGGGTCAGGAAGTCGCTGTCCCGGTCGTTGAAAGGGCGGTGTGCGGCGTCGGCCTCTCCGGCCTTCTCCGCAGGCCGCTCCCGTGGGTCCTGGATGCCGAGGGCCGCGGCGATCACGGCCACCTCGCCGGAGCACCCCTCCTCCCCGGCCTCCAGCATCATGCGACTGATGCGGGGGTCCAGGGGAAGCCGGGCCATGCTCCGTCCCCGCGGGGTGAGTCGGGTCCGGCCCTTCTCCCGCGTGACTGCGCCCAGCTCCACCAGCAGGTCGAACCCGTCTTTCACGCTCCGGGGGTTGGGCGGATCCACGAACGGGAAGGACTCGATGTCGCCCAGCTTCAGGGAGAGCATGCGCAGGATCACCTCGGCCAGGTTGGAACGGAGGATCTCCGGGGGCGTGTGCTCCGGCCGGGACTCATAGGAAGCCTCGGAGTAGAGCCGGATGCAGACGCCGTCCCTCACCCTCCCGCACCGGCCCTTGCGCTGGTCCGCGCTGCTCCGGGAGATCGGGGCCACGGCCAGGCTGGTGGTGCGGGTGGACGGGTGGTACTTGGGGATGCGGGCCAGCCCGGTGTCCACGACCCAGCGGATCCCGGGGATGGTGAGGGAGGTCTCGGCCACGTTCGTGGCCACCACGATCTTCCGTCCCTGGACGGCTGCGAACACCCTGCGCTGCTGGGAGGCCGGGAGCTTCGCAAAGAGCGGGAGGACCCTGGTGTCGGGAAAGCCCCGGGCGTCGATCCGCTCGCAGGTCTCGCGGATGTCCTGCTCCGTGGGCATGAAGACCAGCACGTCCCCCCCCCGCCGCTCGGATGCGACGCGCTCCACCGCCTGGACCGCGACGTCCACGTAGGTCTCGTCCCCCTGGTCCCCCTCGTCCGTGTCGGCGTACTCCACCTCCACGGGGTAGAGCCGGCCGCTCACCTCGATCACCGGTGCGTCCCCGAAGGCCGCGGCGAACTTCTCCGTGTCCAGGGTGGCGGAGGTGATCACCACGCGGAGGTCCTTCCGTCTGGCGAGGAGGATGCGGAGCCAGCCCAGGAGAAAGTCGATGTTGAGGCTGCGCTCGTGCGCCTCGTCGATGATGACGGTGTCGTACTCGTTCAGGAAGCGGTCCTGCTGGGTCTCGGCGAGGAGCATCCCGTCGGTGAGGATCTTGACGTAGCCGTTCGGTCCCGTCTTGTCGCTGAACCGGATCCGGTACCCCACGGAACCGCCGATCTCCTCTCCCATCTCCTCGGCGATCCGCGCGGCCACTGTGGTGGCGGCGATGCGCCTCGGCTGGGTGCACCCGATGCGCCCGCCGATCCCCCGCCCGGCCTCCAGGCACATCTTGGGGATCTGGGTGCTCTTGCCCGAGCCCGTGTCGCCGGCGATGACCACCACGGGGTTGTGCCGGACGGCACGGACGATCTCTTCCCGCCTGGAAAAGATGGGGAGGTGCTCCGGGTAGCGCATGGGCGGAAGGTTTTCGAGGCGTGCCTTGCGACGCTCGATGGAGGCCTCCAGGCGCCGTTCCAGCTCCTTCAACCGCTTCTCCGGGTCTCGCGATCGCTTTCCGCGGACGGACCTCCCCGTGAGGGACCGGAGTCCCCTGCGGATCGCCCACTGGTCGGCGATCATGGCCTCTCCCAGACGGGAGCGGATACGGGCTGTGCGGTCGGCGGTCGACAAGGGTGGGTTCTCCCCGGCTCGGTTCCGAAGGCCGGAGCAGTCCCTCCCGCGGAAACGGGCCCGCGCCGGCAAAGCACAAAACATAATGCTCCAGGGGGCAAACTTCAAGGGATGGGAGTTGTGCCGGTCCGCGGGCACATGCTAAGGTGGTTCTGGATCGACGGTCCGCCCGCAAAGGGAAGGCCGGAAGGGAGAGCATGCAGAGGACCCTCGTCATTCTCGGGATCGCCTTCGTCGCCGTGGGCCTCCTGTGGCCCTGGCTGGGAAAGATCCCCCTGGGACGTCTTCCCGGGGACATCGTCATCGACCGGCCCGGCTTCAAGCTCTTCATTCCCATCACCACGATGGTCGTTCTGAGCGGGTTGATCTCGCTGATCCTGTGGATCTTTCGAAAGTGAGAGAGGGACGATGCGTTTCGTGGTTCAGGAGCATCTCGCAAGCAGGCTCCACTGGGACCTGAGGCTGGAGATGGGCGGCGTCCTCAAATCGTGGGCCCTCCCCAAGGGACCGTCCATGGACCCGTCCAAAAAGCGGCTGGCCGTGCAGGTGGTGGATCACCCCGTGGAATACGGCGATTTCGAAGGGGTCATTCCGGATGGGGAGTTCGGCGCGGGCGTGGTGGCCGTCTGGGACGAGGGCCGTTTCGTCGCATCGGGGGACCGGGATCCGGAAGCGGCGCTCGAGGCCGGAAAGCTCGATTTCGAGCTGGAGGGGCGGATCCTGAAGGGCGGTTTCGCCCTGGTCCGGTTCCGGGGCGAGGCGGACAACTACTGGATGCTCATCAAAAAACGGGACGATCACGCCGTCGCTCCCTGGGAGCCGCCCCGTGCCCTCACCCCGGAGCGCGAGCAGGCGCTTCGGAAAAAGAGCCGGGCGGGGGATGCGTGATGGGCGAGCCCGTCCTGGACAGGGACGCGGTTCGTCTGCTCGACGACCCCGAGGCCCTGGCCGATCACGTCTCGCGGGTGCTGAACAGGGAAAGCCTCAGAAGCAGGGTCTTCCCCTCGGGCGTCTCCAGGTCCGCCGATACCTCGTCGGTCCTGTTTCTTCTGGGGAATCACTGCGGTCGGGGCCGAGGCCGGGGCGAGCCCTGCGTGGTGTTCAACAAACGCTCCCGTCTCGTCAAACAGTCCGGCGACCTCTGCTTTCCCGGGGGCCGCATGGCTCCCCGGCTGGACCCGTGCCTGGGGCGGATCCTTTCGCTTCCGGGCTTTCCGCTGGGCCGATGGCCCTACTGGCGGCAGTGGCGGCGCTCGCGGCCGAGACAGGCCCGCAGGCTCTCCCTGCTCCTGGCCACGGGGCTCCGGGAGGGGCTCGAGGAGATGCGGCTGAACCCGCTGGGGGTCCGGATGCTGGGCCCCCTCCCCGCCCGGGAGCTCCTTCTGTTCAGCCGGGTGATCTACCCCATGGTGGGCTGGATCCGCCGGCAGAAGCGGTTCTTTCCCAACTGGGAGGTGGAGCGGATCGTATTCGTCCCGTTGCGGCATCTGCTCACACCGGAGCTGTATGCGCGTTACCGTCTCCGTTTCGAGCCGGACAAGCCGGGTCCGGAAGAGGCGGAGGTGAGGGAACTGCCCTGCTTCGTGCACCGCGGAGTACGAGGCACGGAGACCCTGTGGGGCGCCACCTACTACATCGTGGCCGCGTTTCTCCAGTGCGTGTTCGGGTTTCGCCCGCCCGAGCTCCACGCCCTTCCGGTGGTTCACGGGTCCCTGGGACGGGACTATCTGGGAGGCCGTCCCCGGGAGGCCCGCAACCCGCCGCGGGAGGTGCTGCAAAGCGGCGGAAAGGGAGGATAGGTTCATGGAACTGGAAGAGGTCCTGGTCGCGGCCATCGACTACGAGGAAAAGATTCGGGACGTGTACCGGGAGGCTGCGGAGGCCGTGTCCGACCCGGTCGGCCGAAGGCTGCTCCAGGCCCTGGGGGACGACGAGCAGCGTCACATGGACTGTCTTCGCGACCGGCTGGATCGCTGGCGAAAGACCGGCCGGCTCGATGTGGAGCGCCTGGAGAGCGTGGTTCCTTCCCGGCAGGAGATCGAGGAGGAGGCCAGGAAGCACGCGGACACACTGCCCGACAACGCCCGGGGGGACGAGAAGCAGGTCCTCAGCCGGGCCCTCCGGGTGGAGATCGAGACCAGCGACTTCTACCGGAAGATGGCCGGGAAGATGTCCGGCGAAGCGCAGGATCTCTTCCGGGGGTTCCTGGAGATCGAGGACCGGCACATCGCAACGGTCCAGATCCAGCTGGACTACTACAGCCGGACCGGCTACTGGATGGGGATCAAGGAGTTCGACATGGAGTAGGGGGGGCGCCCGGACCGCGGCGTCCATCGAAGCTCTTCAGCGGAACTTGACGGAGCGAAGCCGGTTGATCGCCGCGGCGATCTCGTACCTGCGGGGGCGGGCGAAGGTGCCGGGGTGCTTCTCCCCGCGGTGGAAGGGGTCCAGGAGGTCGAGCCCGTTTTCGTCCAGGTATCGATCCAGCCCCTCGAGCACCTCCCGGAGTGTCTTCTTGCCGTCCATGAAGCGCGAGGCGGCGAGGTGGATGGCCGTTCCCACCGCCCGGGTCTGGCTGAAGTCCACGATCTGCTCCACGTTCCGCACGTTGATCCGGTCCGATCCGTAGAGAATGGTGTCCAGGGCCTTGGCGTCGATCTTGACCCGCTTCTTGCCCCTGGATGCGTCGAAGCTCGCCGGGACCGGCCTGCGCTCGAGTTGCCACGCCTCGCAGGGACCCGTCTCCGCCCTCCGGCCCGTAGGATGGGCCCCGGCCACCGCCTCGGCCTCGGCCGTCACCTCGCTCGGTACGAACGCCTTCATCAGGACCACCCGGTCCGCTTCGTCGAAGTAGTCCCCGCACCCGCCCATGACGAGCACGGTGGAGACCCCGAAGGTGCCGTAGAGCTCCCGGACCCGGTCGATGAAGGGCGTGATCGGTTCGGCCTCCTTGTGCACCAGGGCCTGCATGCGCGCGTCCCGCACCATGAAGTTGGTGGCCGAGGTGTCCTCGTCCAAAAGCAGGGTGTCGGCACCCATCTCCAGGGCCTCGACGATGTTGGCGGCCTGGCTGGTGCTGCCGCTGGCGTTGTCCGTGGAGAAGGCGCGCGTGTCGAGGCCGCCCGGGAGTCCGCCGATGAAGGGGCTGATGTCCACGCGCTCCACCCGCCGTCCGTCCTCGGCCCGGATCTTCACCGCCTCCCGGGAGGTGACCACGTACTCGCGTCCGTCGCCCGGGATGTGCGGGTAGACCCCCCGCTCCAGGGCCTCGAGGAGCGTCGACTTCCCGTGGTATCCCCCGCCCACGATCAGGGTCACGCCTTTGGGCACGCCCATGCCCTGGATCTCCCGGAGGGCACCCGGCTCCCGGGTCACCGGGTTGGGGAGCTCCAGGCTCACCCGCATGGAAGCGGGCGAACGGAAAGGCACCGCTCTGTCCCGCGGCATGGGGTGCTGGCTGTGGCCGGCCTCCCGGGGGAGGATCGACCCGTCGGCCACGAAGGCCGCGAGCCCGAGCCCGTCCAGCCGGTCCCGGATGGACTCCTGGTTCTCCACGCACTCCACGAAGGCCCAGGCCGGACGCTCCGGGTAGCTGCGCCACAGGAGGCCCTTCTGCACGATGTCCGGCAGGACCTCGCAGAGGAGAACCTGGGCCTGGCGGCCGAGGATGTTGCGCCCGGACGCCGGGAGCCCGGCGAAGAAGCGGATCTCCGCCCAGTCCGGGGTGATCTTGCAGGCGGTCCGCTCGAACACCTCCTGCCCGCCCGAATCGACGGTGATCAGGCCGCTCTTGCCGCTTCCCTGGATGCGGCGGGACTCACGGAAGACGGCCAGGTCCGTTCGCCGGGCGGCGAAGTCCTCCAGGGCGATGCGGCGCACCCGGTTTCGGAAGAGATCCTTCGGAAAGGAGGCCCGGTTCATGGGGACCCGGGCACGCAGGAGGGAGGGGGCGGCGAAAGGGTCCCCCTGGACGTGGTCCACGTACAGGGTGAACCAGCCGCAGTCGTAAGCCCCCTCGATCTCCTTGTAGGCCTTGTACCCCTTGCCGTCGATCCGGAACAGGGTCCGGCGCAGTTGCTCGAGCTTCGTCATGGTCCCGTTTCCTTCTTTGCGTCTCGCGCGTCGCTTCGTGGGTCCCAAGGGCGCCACAACGAGCGGGGCGTGTCAAGGGGAAATCCGGCGCTCTTCCGCGGGGGCGTCCGAGCGATCCGGTGGGAGCGGTTCACGGGCCGCCGGAAGGGCCCAGGAGCTCGCGCATGTCGCGGGGCATCTCCGCCTCCAGGCGCAGCCGGCTGCCCGTGGCCGGGTGACGGACCCGCAGCTCGGCCGCGTGAAGGGCCTGCCGGGGCAGTCGGAGCCGGTGGCGATCCTCCCGGGTGATCCCGCCCCGGATGAACCGGAGAAAGATCCTCTCGTCCGGCCCGTAGAGCTTGTCGCCCACCACGGGGTGACCCAGGGCGTGGAGGGTGGCGCGTATCTGGTGGAGGCGCCCCGTGCGGGGAAGGGCCTCCACCAGGCTGACCTCCCCGGAGGTTTCGAGCCCCGTGAGGGTCGTGTGGCAGGGCTCCGCGCTTTCACCTGCATGCTCCGGCACCGGTCCCGGGTGATACTTCCGGCGCTTGCGTACAGGGCTGCCGGGATCGGACGAAAGAAACCCCCGGGCCTCCAGCGGAGATCGCGGAAAGCGCCCTTCCACCAGGGCCAGGTAGCGCTTGAACACCTGCTTCCGCTGAAACTGCCGGCCCAGCGACCCTGCGGCCCACCGCGACTTGGCCGCGAGCACGATTCCCGAGGTCTCGCGGTCGATGCGGTTCAGCAGGAACAGCGGCCGTCCGTCCGACTGCCGCTCCAGGAGAAGCGCCAGGAGCGTGTTCCGGAAGTATCTCCCCGCAGGGTGGCAGGGAAGGTTCGGGGGCTTGCCCGCCGCGAGGATCGTTTCGTCCTCGAAGAGTACGGAGACCTCCCTGTCGACCGGGGGTTCGGGCTCGTCCTCCGGCATGCGGAACTCCAGCACGTCGCCGGGGATCAGGACGGTCGCTTCGTCAGCCGGCCCGTCGTTGACCAAGAGGCGTCCTTGACGGATGAGCTCCAGCCATCCGTTCCGGTCGTGGTAGGTGAACCGGGCGGCCAGGTAGTCCGGCAGCCGGCCCCCGGGATCCGGCCTTCGGATGCTCGTCCTGGCCCGTCGTTCCGACGGAAAACCGCCTCTGTTTCCATTGTGGGGCGCGCCGGGTGGTCTTCGGCTCATGGGATGGTTCCCCGTGCATTGGCTTCGTCGAGCATAGCAGGCGCTCCCCCGATGCTCAAGATCGATACGCCGCCCGCAAGGGTTGTACTCATGGATGCCATCGGGCGGATCAGGCGGTTTCAGACGTTTTGACGGATTCGCAAAAACCTCACCTCCATATTGAGAAAGCGGGGCGCAACCGGTATGATGGGCGGCGCGGCCGCGTCATCGGGATCCGTGCCGCTCTGCTCCGTTCCCGTTCCGGACTCATTCGCTCGATTCGGATGGGTGTCCTTCCCGGGGGAGACCCGACAGATGGACCGTGAAGGAAATCAGACGCTGGACAAGACGCTCGGGCTGTTCAGCGTTTTCTGCATCGCCGGCGGTGCCATGATCAGCTCGGGCCTTTTCGTCCTTCCGGGACTGGCCCACGCCCAGGCCGGTCCCGCGGTCGTATTCAGCTACCTCTTTGCGGGCCTCCTGGCCGCCACCGGCATGCTCAGCGTGGCCGAGATCATGACCGCCATGCCCAAGGCGGGCGGGGACTACTTCTTCATCACCCGCACCATGGGGCCTGCGGCGGGCGCGGTGGCCGGTCTGCTCTCCTGGTTCTCCCTGTCCCTCAAGGCCTCCTTCGCCCTGGTGGGCATGGCCGCGTTTCTCGCCCCCGTGCTGGGGTGGGATCCCCTGATGGTGTCCCTGCCCGCGGCCCTGGTGTTCGTGGGGGTCAACCTGACCGGCGCCCGCCACGCGGGCCGCCTCCAGGTCCTCCTGGTGGTGGCGCTGCTCGCTCTCATGGCCCTGTACGTGTTTTTCGGTGCGCAGGAGATCCGCTGGGGGCTCTTCGATCCCTTTGTCCCCCGGGGCTGGTCGGCCGTTTTTTCCACGGCCGGGCTGGTGTTCGTCTCCTACGGTGGGCTGCTCAAGGTGGCCTCCGTGGCCGAGGAGATCAAGGACCCGGGACGGGTCATCCCCCTGGGGATGATCAGCGCCCTCCTGGTGGTGGGCTTCTTCTACGTGGCCATGGTGTTCGTGACCTCGGGCGTTCTGGGAACCGCCGATCTGGACCACTCCCTGACGCCCATGTCCGACGGGGCCAGGGCCTTTTTCGGCCCATCGGGCGCCGTCGTCATGAGCGTGGCCGCCGGGCTGGCCTTCGTGTCCACCGCCAATGCGGGGATCATGGCCGCCTCCCGCTATCTCCTGGCCTTGAGCCGCGACGACCTCGTCCCGGCGGTTTTCGGCAGGGTCCATCCGAGGACCGGTGCGCCCTATGCTGCGGTGCTCATCACCGGGGGGTTCGTCTCCGGGTCGCTCTTTCTGAACCTGGAGGTCCTCATCAAGTCCGCCTCCACCGTGCTCATCCTCACCTTTCTTTTGAGCAACCTCTGCGTGCTCGTGCTGCGGGAGTCGCGGCTGCTCAACTACCGTCCCACCTTCCGTTCCCCCGGGTATCCGTGGCCGCAGGTGGTCGGCGGCGGCGGTTGCATCCTGCTCATCCTGGAGATGGGCCTGGAGGCCCTCCTGATCAGCCTGGTGCTGGTGCTGAGCGGGCTGGCGTTTTACTGGTTCTACGGCCGCATCAAGTCCACGCGCGAGTTCGCCCTGCTGCATCTCCTGGACCGTGTCCTGGACAGGGACCTCACCGGGGGGGTCCTGGAGTCCGAGCTCAGCGACATCATCCGGGAACGGGACGAGCTGTGCGCCGATCCCTTCGAGGAGGTGGTCAAAAGAGCCCGGGTTCTGGACCTCCGGGGACCGCTCGAACGCGAGGCCTTCTGGGAGACCCTGATCGAGCGGTTGAGCGCCTCGCTGGGGCTTCAGGAGGAGGTGTTGCGGCGGATCCTGGAGGAAAGGGAGCTCGGGCGGACCAGCGAGCTCCTGCCCGGGGTGTCCCTGAGCGACGTGGTGGTCCCGGGCGAGGGCTTCTTCGAGCTGGTCGCGGTTCGTTGCACGCCGGGCGTTTCTCTCGCCCCGCAGACCTCGCCTGCGGAGGCGTTCTTCATGATCCTGACGAGCCGTGACAAGCGGGACTCCTACCTGCGTACCCTGGCCGCCCTGGCGCAGGTCGTGGGAGACCGGGACTTCGAGACCGACTGGCGCAACGCCAGGGGGGAGGACCGCCTCAGGGACGTGCTTCGGCTCACCGAGCGCAAGAGGGTCTGTGCGATTCCCCCTGCTCCGGGGGGATTGGGGCCGGGTCGAGAAAACCGGTGAGGAGACCGCATCCCATTTGAAAGGAGACGTTTTGCCATGCGATTCGGGGCCATGAACTCGCCGCTTTTTCCCATCGTCTCTGAGATCGAGGCCATCGCACGGCTCGGTTTCGACTACGCGGAGGTGACCATGGATGCGCCCCAGGCCCATCACCTTGTGTTGAAGGAACGAATGGACGACGTGTCGGCGGCGCTGGAGCGGCTCGGCTTGGGGCTCGTGTGTCACCTCCCCACCTTTGTCTCGGCGGCGGACATCACGCCGGCCCTGCGGAAGGCCTCCGTGTCCGAGCTCCTGGACTCGCTGGAGACCGCACGGGACCTGGGCGCGGAGAAGGTCGTGCTCCACCCGGGCCACGGTGCGGGACTGGGCACGAGGGTGCCCGAGCTCGTTCGGGGCTACGCGATGGAGAGCCTCGAGACCGTCCTGGACCGCGCGGGCGCCCTGGGTCTCCGGGTGGCCCTCGAGAACATGACCCCGGGATCCCTCTCCCTCACCGAGCCGGAGGATTTCGACGTGGTGCTCTCGCGGCACCCCGACCTCGAGCTGACCCTGGACCTGGGGCACGCCCACATCCGGGCCGGTGGAGAGGATCGAAGCCTGGCGTTCATACAACGCCACGGTCCACGGATCGGGCACGTGCACGCCAGCGACAACCGCGGCCGGGAGGACGAGCACCTGCCGGTGGGGGCCGGCAGCGCGGACTTCCCGCTGCTCATGGTCGCCCTCGGGGAGATCGGCTACGACGACACCCTGACCCTCGAGGTGTTCTCTCCGGACCGGGACTACCTGGTGCGGAGCCGGGAGAAGCTGGCGGCCATGCTGGTGTCGGACGGCTAGGACAGCGGCGCCATTCGGGAATCAAGGAGCGACGTCGTGGACGGAATGAAAGACGGATTTCACCGGACCCTCCTGGACAACCTGCACGACGGGGTCTACTACGTGGACCGGGAGCGGCGAATCCTTTACTGGAACCGGGCTGCGGAGCGCATCACCGGGTTTCCCGCGGAGGAGGTCATCGGCACGCGCTGCTCGGACAACATCCTGATGCACGTGGACGAGAACGGAAAGCAGCTCTGCCTGGAAGGGTGCCCGCTGGCCGCCACCATGGAGGACGGCTCCCTGCGGGAGACGGAGGTGTTTCTCCATCACGAGAAGGGGCACCGGGTTCCCGTCTCCGTTCGGACGGCACCGCTTCGAGACGATCAGGGGCGGGTCGAGGGGGCCGTGGAGATCTTTACGGACCTCGGCGCGAGGGAAGCTAAGCTCCTGCGGCTCCAGGAGCTGGAGCGACTGGCCATGAAGGACGGTCTGACCGGTCTGGCGAACCGACGCTACATGGAGAACGAGCTCTCGAGTCGAGTCGACGAGAGCCGGCGGTACGGCGTTCCGTTCGGCGTTCTCTTCATGGACATCGACCACTTCAAGAAGATCGACGATCGGTATGGGCACGATGCCGGGGACGACGTACTCTGAACCGTGGCATCCACGCTGGAGGAGTGCGCACGGTCCTTCGATGTGGTGGGTCGCTGGGGAGCGGAGGAGTTCGTGGCCCTGGTTCGCAACGTGGACATCGAGGCCCTCGGGCGCATCGGAGAACGGTACCGCAGCCTCGTGGCCCGGTCCTTGGCCCACACGGCCGCAGGGACGATCCAGGCGACCGTATCGGTGGGCGGAACCCGAACGGGAATCCATGGACGACGTGCTGGGGCGGGCGGATGCGCTCATGTATCGGAGCAAGGAGGAGGGAAGGAATCGGTTGACCGTGGGCTGAAAATGTCCAGGCCCCGCCGCACGGCATGGGTCACGGAGAAAGAAAGCCGTGGGTGACCAGCCGTTGCCGGCCCTCCGGGGAGAGGATCCAGTCGGCCAGGGTGTAGGCGGCCGGAGCGGCTCCCCGAAGCACGATCATGGCGTAAGCGGCTTGAACGACCAGGGGCGGGGGCGGCAGGGCGCCCCGGAGGCTTCCGGCGCCAAAGACCTCCAGCCGTCTCACGCATTCCCTCCCGGTTCCGTCCCGTCGGATGACCCCTTGTGCCGGGTTTCGCCCGGCATGAGGGGAATGCAGGTCCTGATCCCCGGAACGGCGTCCACCACCCGGATGTCCACCCCGTACACCGCGCTGAGGTCCTGCTCGTTGAGGACCCGCGAGGGAGGGCCGAAGCGCATCTCCCCGGAGCGCATGAGGGCCGCTTTCCCGGCGGCCATGAAGGCGTGGTCCGGGGTGTGGCTGGTCATGACCACCAGGATCCCCTCCGCGGCCATCCGCTTGACCAGTGCCAGGACCTGGACCTGATTCCCGAAGTCCAGGTGGGCCGTGGGTTCGTCCAGCAGCAGGATCCGGGGCTTCTGCGCCAGGACCCGTGCGAACATGACCAGCTGCCGCTCTCCTCCGCTGATCTCCGTGTACGCCTTGGCGGACAGATGCTCGATGCCGATGATCCGCAGGCTTTCGCCGGCGATGGCTCGATCGGATTCCGTGGGCGAGGCCAGGAACCCCACGTGGGGGGACCGGCCCATCAGCACCATGTCGAAGACCGAGTAGGCGAAGACGGGCTGGTGGAACTGGGGCACGTAGGCGAGCATTCGGGCGACCCGCCGCCGCCCCATCCGGGAGACGTCGGTGCCGTCGATCCGGACCGTTCCCCGACTCAGGGGGACCAGCCCGGCCAGGCACCGGAGCAGGGTGGTCTTGCCGACGCCGTTGGGTCCCAATATGCACAGACTCTCCCCGGCGTCGAGCCGGAAGGAGAGGCCGTCGAAGACCGGATCCTCCTGCTTGGCGTAAAGAAACCCGGCGTTTTCCACGGACAGCATCAGGACCACCCCAGGGCGCTTTTCTTGAGGACGTAGGCAAAGACCGGGGCCCCGACGGTGGCCGTCAGGATGCCCAGGGGGACCTCGGAGGCCGTCAGGTTCCGGGCGATGTCATCGATCAGGACCAGGTAGCAGGCGCCCATGGCAAAGGATACGGGGACCAGCTTCCGGTAGTCCGGGCCGCAGACCATGCGGGCCAGGTGGGGAATGACCAGTCCGACCCAACCGATGATGCCGCTGACGGCCACGGCCGAAGCGGTGATCAGTGTGGCCGCCAGGACGATGAGCACGCGGATGCGGCCGGTTTCCACCCCGAGCGCCCGGGCCTCCTCCTCTCCCAGAGAGAGAACGTTCATCCGCCACCGCACGGCGAACAGGGCGGCCAGCCCCAGGGCCATGGGGGCGAGGATCAGGAGCGTGTCCTTCGCAGTCACCGTGGCCAGGGACCCCATCAGCCAGAAGACGATGAGGGGCAGCTTCTCGAACGGGTCGGCCCAGAACTTGACCAGCGAGATGAGCGCCGTGAAGAAGGTGCCCACGATGATCCCGGAGAGCACCAGCACCAGCGTGGAGGCGGTCCGGTACAACCGGGTCATCCCGTAGCTGATGAGTACCGCGAGGGCGCCGAACACGAACGCGGACAGTTGAATGACAAAGGCGTTCTCGACCATGAGGATGGCCAGGGAGGCTCCGAAACCGGCGCCGGAGGCGACACCCAGGATGTAAGGCGACACCAGGGGGTTGCGGAAGAGCCCTTGGAAGGAGGCCCCGGACACCGACAGGGCCCCTCCGATGAGCATGGCGGCGGCGATCCGGGGGATGCGCACCTGGAGCAGCACCGTCGCCACCGTGTCCGGTACGGCGGAGTCGAGATCGAAGATGCGGGACCCCAGAACCTCGAGCACCGTCCAAGGGGAGACGGGGAACTTCCCCACCACCAGGGAGAGGAGGAAGAACGCCGGGGGCGCCAGCGCCACCAGCACCCAGTAGGACGTTTTCCACTCCCCCTCGATGGAGCCCCGCGGCCCCATGGGCCGCTTTTCCCCGCCGGGGCGCTCGGCGCTCAATGCCCGCCGGTGTAGGGAATGCCGTAAAAGGTCCGGTAGAACCGGTCCACGTAAGTCTGCATGTCGATGTCGGCGAACCGGTCCGGATGCAGCTTCTTCGCCATCCAGAGCTCACCCAGGCCGATGGACTCGGGACAGGGGTGTCCCCAGGGCTTGACGTACTCCGGCGACACGTAGATACGGTCCGTCTTGACGGCTCGGACAGGCTGCCAGGCCGGGTCGTTCCGGATCTCCTCCGCCACGAACCGATACCGGTCCTGGGTGAAGATCACCTCGGGGTTCCAGCGGAGCACATCCTCCATGCCGACCTTCTGGTAGCCGTTGAGCTCGGCGGCCACGTTCAGCCCCCCGGAGCGTTCCATGATCACCATGGCGTACTTGCCGTGTCCCATGGAGTACAGCTTGGGGTAGGCCATGTAGGTGGTGACGCGCTCCTCCCGCGTCATGTCGGACAGGCGGGATTCCACCAGGCCCCGGTTTTGCATGATGTGATCGACCAGCGATCGGGCGCGCTTCTCCTTGCCCAGGATCTTTCCCAGCAGCAGGACCCCCTCCTCGAGGCCTTCGGTGTAAGCCCTGTCCGGGTCCTTCAGCCTGGGGTTCAGCACCGAGGCCTCCAGGTACTCGGCCGAGTAGAGAGAGATGCCCACCACCGGGATCCCCACGGCCTCCAGCTGCTTGCCGACGGTCTCGATGGCGTAGTGGGTTACGATGACCAGGTCCGGGTCCAGGGCCAGGACCGACTCCACGTTGACGGTGCGGAGGTCCCCCGGCGTGGCCACGTTGTCGATGGCGGGCCAGGCCTTCTTGATGCCTTCGGAGATGTACTTGGGCCAGCGTTCCAGGACGCCCACGATCTGGTCCTGGGCGCCCAGCTCCAGGGAGATGATCAGGGCGTGGTGCATCAGTACCACCACCCGATCCACCTCCTTGGGAATGGCGACCTCTCGCCCGAGCTGATCGACGATGGTCCGGCGTTCCTCCGCGGCCCATGGAGCCGGGGGGATCAACAGTGCGGCCGACAGCAGGAGTCCCAGGATCATGAGGACGGCCTGGTTCAGCATAGCGTTCGGTGAGGTCCGGGTCTTGCGCTTCATAGAGGGTTCCTTTGCAGGGCGGCAAGTTCGTCGAGCCAACACACGGGATGCCGGGCCGCCGCGCCGGCCGGTTCGTGCTGGGAAAACCTCGGGCGGGTCCTACTGCTCTCCAGATGTCCCTTCGAGCATAGGGAAGACCTGGTGTTGTGTCAAGCTTGACAGAACCCGCTGACAGAACCCGCACCCGGCCCCGGGTGATGTAGAGGGGTTGCATACCCTACGGCTTCGGGTGGACTTTCCGTGGACGATGGTGAATACTGCAGCCGTTCAGGTGAGAGAGTGTCATTCGGTGCAGGCTGACGGAGGGAGCTGTTATGGCTCAGTTCAAGTACGCCGACGTGGAAAGGGAGCTCGAGGTCTACGGGTACGACCAAGTCGTGAAGAGCCACTGCCGGATGTGCCACGGCGGGTGCGGGGTGCTGGTTTACCTGAAGAACGGCCGAATCGAGAAGATCTCCGGGGACCCGGACTGTCCCATCAACCACGGCACGCTCTGCTCCAAGGGCATCGGATCGACCCAGCTGGTCTACCACCCCGACCGGCTGACCCACCCGGTCCGCCGGGTCGGACCCAGGGGGGGCGGCCGGTGGGAGCGCATCTCCTGGGACGAGGCCCTGGACGCGATCGCCGAGAGGATCCTCCGGTACAAGGAGGAGCACGGCGCGGAGTCCATCGTCCTCGGCTACGGTACGGGGCGGGACAACGAGGCGGTGATCTACCGATTCGCCAACCTCCTCGGCTCCCCGAACGTCCTGACGGCCGGCCACTTCTGCTACGGACCGAGGATCGCCACCACCATCATCACCTGCGGCACCAACCCGATCGCGGACTACGAGAACCATCCCCGGTGCATCATGGTCTGGGGCAACAACGTGGTGATCAGCAACCCGGACTGCTACAAGGGGGAGTCCTTCTCCCAGGCCCTGGACGCCGGGGCCAAGCTCATCGCCGTGGATCCCCGGCTCACCCGGATCGCGGCGCGGGCGGACGTGTGGCTGCCCCTGAGGCCGGGCACGGACACGGCCCTGGCCCTGGGCATGCTCCACGTGATCGTCCACGAGGAGCTCTACGACAAGGAGTTCGTGGAGGATCACGTCTACGGGTGGGAGCCTTTTGTGGAGCGGGTCGACGACTATCCGCCGGAGCGGGTGGAGAAGATCACCTGGGTCCCGGCGGAGAAGATTCGGGAGGCGGCCCGGCTCTTCGCCACCACCAAGCCCGCCGTGATCCAGTGGGGTGTGGCGATCGAGCAGCAGGTCAACTGCGCGGACAACAACCGGGCGCTCCTGGCCCTCATGGGCATCACGGGCAACATCGACGCCAAGGGGGGGCAGGTCCTGTTCAAGCCGCCGAGGATCGTCAACGTGGGCCGGTTCGGCGCCCACGACATGCTCCCGCCCGAGCAGGCCGAGAAGCGGCTGGGCGGGGACCGGTTCAGGCTGGCCGGCAACTTCGCCATCATCAACCCCAAGTGCGTCTGGGACGCCGTGCTCGACGAAAAACCCTACCCCGTGAAGATGCTCTTCTTCATCAGCTCCAACCCGGTGATCACCCGGGGCAACGCCCGGGAGGTGTACCGGGCCCTGGAGGCCGTGGACTTCCACGTGGTGGCGGACTTCTTCCTGACCCCCACGGCCGAGCTGGCGGACATCGTCCTGCCCGCGGCCACCTGGCTGGAGATGGACTACGTGGGCGACTTCTGGAAGCGCCACGGGTACCTCCTGCCCAGGCGGAAGGCCGTCCAGATCGGGGAGTGCCGCTCGGACCACGAGATGCTCAACGACCTGGCCCACCGGGTCGGGCAGGGGGAGTTCTGGTGGGAGGAGTTCGAGGGGGCCCTGGACTTCATCCTCAGGCCCATGGGCTTGACCTGGAAGGAGTTCAAGGAGATGGAATACGTCCGGGGCGAGGTGGCCTACCG
>CAYUBQ010000014.1:0-71199 GCA_964443135.1 uncultured Desulfobacterales bacterium
AAAACCCGCCCACACGCCGCCGGCAATGCGATGACCTGTTGAAATGCCATGGGCAGATCTCGAGGATTCGGGCTTTTTGCGACGCCATCGGGATTCACAGGATTCCACCCGGGCCGGGCTCCTCGGTCCCCGAGCGGGCGCCCAGGGGGAGCTCGGCCGCCACCGTGGTCCCCAATCCCGGGGCCGACGTGACCCGCAGCTCTCCGCCCACGTAAACGGCCCGCTCCCGCATGATGACCAACCCCAGGGGGCCCTCCCCGGAGGCGTCGGAAACAGCGTTCTCCCACACGAACCCGCAGCCGTCGTCCTCTACGGTGAGATGCAGGACGTTGTCCGGGCAGGACAGCCTCAAATGGATCTCCCGGCAGCCGGCGTGCTTGACCGCGTTTGTGACGGCCTCCTGGGCGATGCGGAACGCGGTGAGCTCCAGCTCGTAGCCCAGGGAGCCGGGCATTTCGCGGCAGTCGAGATGGATCCGGCAGTCGTGGGGCTGCACCCGCCCGCTGAAGGCCTGAAGGGCGTTCACCAGTCCCAGGCTTTTCAGGGTGCCGGGGTGGAGCTGGCGGCTCATGTCCCGAAGGGAGGCGACGGCATCCTGCAAGGCGCTCTGGATGCCCTCGAACTGCTCGGCCCGACCGGGGTCGAGATCGGCCAGCTCCCCTCTGAGGCTCTCAATCTGCATCTTTGCGCCGACGATGGTCTGCCCCACGTCGTCGTGAAGCATCATGGCGGTCTGTCGGCGGTCTTCCTCCAGGATCCCCACGAGCCGTTTGGCGAGGTTGCACCTCCTCTCGGCTTCGGCCAGCGCAACCATCTCCGACTCCATGAGCTCGGCGGTCCGCTCCTTCACGCGCTGCTCCAGCAGCTCACGGTAGCTCCGGAACTCCTCTTCCATCCGCTTTCGTGCGGTGATGTTCTGGCCGACGCCCAGCATGCGCAACGGGGTGCCGTCTCCGCCGCAGATGACCTTGCCGCGGCTCTCGATCCACACGTGGTCCTTGTTCACCCTGAAGCGGTATTCATCCGCGTACGAGCCGGTGGTCTCGATCGCGCGTTCGACGTTGCCGCTCACGCGGGCACGGTCCTCCTCGTGGATGCGCATCAGATACGAATCCATGCGGTCGTGATCGTCGCTCAGCGCTTCGGCCTCGAAGACCTGCGAGGCGTTGTCCGAGTAGGTGATCGTCCCGGTCGCCAGATCGACGTCCCAGGCGAACACACCGGCCGCATCGGTGGCCAGCTGCATTCGTTGCTTCTCTTCGATCGCCTTCCTCTCGGCCCGGATGTTGAGCAACGCCTGGAGCATGGCCGGGGCGACCGATTCGACCGCCTCCAGATCTTCCTGACCGTAACCGCCTTCCCTGTTGCCCAGTCCCACCATGCCCATGGGCCTGCCTGCATGGATCAGGGGGACGCCCAGGAAGGCGTTCAACGGAGGATGACCCGGGGGAACGCCGACGCTGTCCGGGTGGGAGGATGGATCGTTGGTGAAAAAACCTTTCCCATCCCTCAGCACGCGGCCGTAGAGGCCGTGGACGGTGAAGCCGACCGGAGCCCGCGCCCTGTGGCCGGATGGAACCTGCATGCGACAGGCCTCCCGGCCCGCATCGCTGACGGCGATGTCGTCCATCTTCCCGGTGAAATGGTTGACCTCCCCGATGAACCCGAACCCGCTTTGCGTGAGCTCCTCGGCCACCTCCAGGCAGATCCGGGCCAGCTCCTCCTCGGTCTCGCAGGTCAGCGCCTCCCGGAAGACCCGGTTGATGCCCTCGATGACGGCCATCCGGCGGCGGGAGGCCCTCTCCGCCTCACGTGCTCGAAGCAGGAAAACGTGGTCCTTCCCCAGAATGGCATCCACCTGCCCGCCGCGAAGGACGTCGATGAGCTCCTCGGCCCGGGAAAGCCTGGACTCCAGCTCTTCGTGGTCGGTCGGTTCCTTCATCACGGTATACCCCCTGGACGATCGGGTTCCTGCCTCGAGCTCCTACCCGGGAGGGCTCGATCTTCCCTGCCGGATGGCGTTCAACAGAAGATCCGTGTGTCCGCTCTTGGTCACGAAGGCGGCCGCTCCCGCCTTCTGCATCCCTTTGCCGGTTTCCGCGTCGTCGTACATGGAGAGCCCGACAATGCGGATGTCCGGGAACTCGGAGTGGATGACGCGTGTCGCTTCCACCCCGTCCATCACGGGCATGTTGATGTCCATGAGGATCACGTCCGGTCGGAGCTCCCGGGCCATTTGAACGGCCGCCGATCCATCCGTTGCCTCGCCCACCACCTCGATGTCGGGCTGCCTGGCGATCATGGAGGAGAGGCCCTGCCGCATGACCACGTGGTCGTCCACCATCAGGACCCGGATGTGCTGCTTCGCTGATACGTGATGGGGAGAACGCCCCGTAGATGGAACCGAGTCCTCAACCGTGGGCTCCTCCGGGGCGGTTTCCTCCGCCAGGGGCGCGATCAGGTGGAACGCGGCCCCCTGGCCGGGCAGGCTCTCCATCTCCAGGCGCCCCCCGATCAGCTCCAGCCGCTCGGAGATGCTGAAGAGCCCGAACCCGTCGCTCTGGGCCAGGCCCCGCTTCAACGGCTCCGAATCGAAGCCCACCCCCCGGTCGCTGACGCTGATTCGCAGGCTGTCGCCGTCCTGCCGCGCCAGCTCGATCCGTGCAGACGTCGCCCGGGCGTGCTTCACCACGTTGAACAGAAGCTCGCGGACCGACTCGAACAGGAGCACCCTGAGGTTCTCCGACGACACCGTGATCTCCGGAGCGAGATCGGTGTCGACCTCCAGCGGGTAGCTCTCCCGCATGGTCTGGGCCAGCCACTCCAGGGCCGGCGCAAGGCCGCGGTCGTACAAAACGTGGGGCGCCAGCTGGGTGTTCAGCGACCGGGAGGTCCGGACGGAGTCCATGAGCAGGGCGTGGATCTCCTCGACCGGCTGGCGGTGCTCCTCCGCGATGTCCCTTCCCAGCAACTCCAGGCGAATCTTGGCCCCCACGATCTGCTGCTGGAGGTTGTCGTGGATGATCTCGGCCAGCCGCCTGCGCTCGTGCTTCTCCGCCAGGGTCAGCTCCGTGGACAGCCGGGTGAGCTGCTCGGCCCGCTGCTCGAGCTCGGCGGTCCGCTCCTTCACGCGCGTCTCGAGCTCGTCCCGGGATCTGCGGAGCTCCCGCTCCATGCGCTTGTGCTTGGTGATGTCCAGCCAGGCCCACATGGCGCAGGAGTCGCCCTCGATGGCGATCACCTCGGCCGCGCAGACGGTGTCCCTGGTTTCCCCGTCCTTCATTCGGATCGAGGTCTCGGCGTCCTGGATGGAGCCCACCCTCCGGAGCTCCTCCTCCAGGACCTGCCGGTCGGGATCGGACCAGATCCCGATCTGGGAGAACGTTCGCCCGAGCATCGCCTCCCGGTCCCAGCCTGTGATCGCCTCGAAGTCCCGGTTGGCGTCTAGTACGGCACCCTCCGGGAGCGCGGTGACGACCAGCCCGACCGGGCTCATCTGGAAGATGGTCCGGAACTTTTCCTCGCTCAGACCGAGGGCCTCCTCCGCCTTTCTGAGCGCCTCCGCGTCCACCAGGGCGGGCAGGGCCCGCTCGATGGAGGTCCCCCGGCTCCGGGCCGCCCGGGAGGCCATGACCACGGCCGCGAGGACGTAGACTCCCCCCAGGTACTGGTAGGCGCGGCCGGTCCAGTTGATGAGGCTGCCCATCTCGCGAACGAACAGGACGATCCCCAGGCCCTGGGCGATGAGCAGCAGGGAGAGGGCGTACCAGTAGAGAAACCGGATCCTGTTCCTCAGGTAGAGGTTCATGAACATGGCGAACGAAAGCGCGAAGAGCAGGACGGCCGACGAGAGGACCAGCTGGCGGAGCGGCGTGGGACCCGTTCCCGGGACGAAGAAGGCCGGCAGCAGGTCCAGCAGGGCCAGCAGGGTGACCAGGCCGATTGTCAGCGCCGACCCGCCGTAGAAGGCCAGCACGTGGAGGACCCGTTTCCCGGAAACCCGTTTCGATCGTCCGCTGCCCCTGAAGCTCTTGGCGGCCGCCGCCAGGTTCAGGAGGGCGCAGAACAGGAATCCCGTGTTGTAGATGGTCACGGCGCAGTTGGGACCGCCGTGGGTCCGGATCGCGTGTCCGGCGATGTACGCCGAGAGGCTGAGGAGGAGAAGCCCGGAGCCCATGGTGAGGACGGTGACGGATCCGGTGGCCATGTAGGCCCGGGCCGCAAACCAGGAGGCGACCAGGGGGGTGACCATCAAGAAGAGGGTGTTCAGCACGGCGACCCAGGTGTGGGACTCGCCCGGCCAGGAAGGGGGCGCCAGGGGAAGCAGCGAGATGATCACGAAGAACCCCAGGGCGGGGAGCAGGGCCGGGGAGATGACCGGGTCCCTGGAGGCGGCCCTGCGGGCCTCGGAATCGGGGGAGACGATCATGGGGTTCGTGGTCCCTCCGGTGCACGGTTCGGCGAGGTTGGACGACCCGACGCGGGTCTCGTTCCAGGGCCGGGGGGCGCTCTCCTGAAAACACGGGTGAAACAGAAGGAGGATACCATGGGCGCGGGGAAAATGCCATGGACGGCTCGAAGGCGGAGGGGACCCTGGGGCCGGGCGTTGCCGGAGGCCTCAGAAGGGCCGCTTCATGGTCATCAGCAGCCCCCAGGGCGGTCGGCGTCCCCCGCCGGCGGGGAGGCGGGAGGGTGCGGGCTCCTGCTCGGCGTCCACGTGCCGGGCAATGGCCCGGAACAGCGCGATGGACTCGAGCTCCTTCCGGTCTCCGTCCACGTCGTAGTCGGCATAGGCCGAGGTCTTGGCGATCACCACGTTGTGCCCGGGGTGGACGTAGACGAACTGGTTGTAGAGGCCGATGGCCACGAAATCTCCCTCCGGGTTCTCCGGAATCCACCACTGGTACCCGTAGCCGAGGGGGGAGCTCGAGGCCGGGTTGTCCCCCGGCTGGAGATGGGGCGCGTCCGGCGTCACCGATGCACCGACCCAGTCGGCGGGAACGACCTGCTCGCCGTTCCATTGTCCCTCGCGGAGGTAGAGCAGGCCGAAGCGGGCGTAGTCCCTGAGCACCAAGCTCAGCCCGCCGAAGGCGAGCTCCATGCCGTCGCCGTCCACGATCCAGGTTGCGTCCGACTCCATGCCGACCCGCTTCCAGATCTTGTCCTCCAGGTAGGTGGTGAGGTTCTGCCCCGTCGCCTCCCGGAGCACCATGACCAGCACCTGGCTGTCCATGCTCACGTAGCGGTGTCGCGTTCCGGGCTCGCACTCGCTCTCCAGGGAAGCGACGAATTCGTCCAGGGGCCGGTTCAGGGCGATGGTCCGGCCCACGCGGTTGATGTCCGAGAAGAAGGAGGCGTAGTCCTCGTCGAAGTGGATGCCCGAGGACATCTGGAGGACGTGCTTGATGAGTACCCCGTCGTACCCCGACCCTTTCAACAGGGGGACATAGCGCGTGACCGGGTCCTCGACGCTCCGGACCTCACCCTCCTCCAGGGCGATGCCCATGAGCGCGGAGACAAAGGACTTGCCCACGGACCAGGAGATGCACCTGGAGGCCTCGGTGTTGCCCAGCCGGTAGTCCTCGTAGACGATCTTGCCGTCGTGGATCACGATGAACCCGGTGGTCCAGGTGGCATCGAGGAACTCCCCGACCTGCTTCTCCCCTCCCCCGTATGCGTAGAGCTGGGGAAGAGATTCGGGGGCCCGCTCGAACACGTGGGGCGTACCGCCCCGGTGGACCACCCGGTAGTCGAACGTGCGATCCATGCTGCGGAAGTTCTCCACCAAGACGTCGGGCTCGAACAGGGTGATCACGTTGTAGAGCCTCGCAATCCGGTGGTTGAAGATGCCGGCCCCCAGGAGAAGAACGACCAGCGCCACCAGCCCCGTCTTGAGCAGCCTTCCCAACCACCCGCGCTTCGTCCTTCCTTCCCGGTTCATGGCTCAGACCCCGTTCCCGGGCCGTTCCGGTCTGCCCGCGAGCAGGCGGTCCCACTTGGAGCGGATGGACATCCGGGCCATGGACAGGGGCCCCATCCTGCCCCGGGCGCGGCCCATCCGCTTGTAGCTCTCCAGGACGTTTTCCGGGACCGGCGCCTGCTCGGGCTCCGGCTTCCTCACCAGGCTCAGGGACCCGGTGGGGCAGGTGGAGACGCAGAGCCCGCAGCCGATGCAGCGCTCCGTCCGGACGGTCACCCGGTCCTCCTCCATGGAGACGGCGTCCATCTGGCACCGTTTCACGCAGACGCCGCAGGCGGTGCACGTCTCGGGATCGTGGGAGAAGGTGAACGGGGTGGACACGATCTCGGCGGGCCGGGGGTGCTTCTTCATGTGGATCAGGACCTGGCAGCAGCACCCGCAGCAGCAGCAGATGTTGGTGAGGCGCTTGGCGTTGTTGGGCTGGAGCACCAGGCCCGACTTGTCGGCCTTCTCCAGGATCTCCGCGCACTCCTCCGGGGAGATGTCCCGGCCGATGCCCCGTCGCTCGTAGTAGTGGGCCCCGGCCCCGAACACGAGGCAGGTCTCCCGGGGCTTGTCGCAGCCTTGCCCGATCATGGCGTGCTCGGTCCGGCAGATGCAGGGAACCACCCGGATCTTGCTCCGGCCCCGGATCAGCTCCTTCGCTTTCTCGTAAGAGAGCACCTTCATGCCCGCGTCCAGGCTCCGGTCCACCGGGATGGTCCGGAGCTGGGGCGCCTTCTCCCAGATCTCCAGGTCGACGAACGCGGGGAGGTACTCGTTCATGTCCCGGATGAGCCCCTCGTCCAACCGGTTCACCTGGTACTCCCAGATGCCGATGGCGTACTGGGCGGCCATGTACAGGGTGGGCTTCCCCGGCGGGTCGATGGTGTAGACCAGCCCCTTTCCCGCCATCTCCTCCAGACGGCGGGCGGTCTCCTCCGCCGGCAGTCCGGCCCGCCGGGCGATCACGCGGGCCTCCTCCGGGATGAGGGTGGTGTGGAGGGCCAGCTCGGCCTCCTCCGGCGTGAAGAGCCGCCTCAGGATGCGGAGCTCCACGCCGCTCTCGGTCTCCGGGTACCCGGCGGGCAGATCGTCCAGGTGCTTTGCCAGTCTCTTGAAGATGTCCTCGTTCATGGTGGGTTGGTTCCAGTCTTTCGGTGACAGGTTCGTCGCACGCCCGGCAGCGCATTCACTGCACCGTTCCGGCGCGGGCTCACTCGCCCTTCAGCTCCTTGGGGCCGAAGAGCTCCGGGGCCTCATCCGGAAGAGGTTCCGGAGACGCCTCCTCCGGCTCGGGCCCGTCCGGTTCGGGGCCTTCCGGCGGACCGCCCTTCCGGGGCGCCGGCGCGTGGCGCCTCACGAAGTCCCGGGGCAGGGGCTCCCGGGTCCTCAGGAGGGGCTCCGGGATGGCGATCCGATCCCCGATGCCGATGCGGTCGGGGTCCTTCAGGGGGTTGTGCTCGGCCAGGAGGCGCCAGTTTTTCGTCTCCCCGGTGTACCACTTGGCGATGATGGAGAGGCTCTCCCCCTTCCATCGAACGGTGTGCACCAGGTCGGCGGCCGGTCTCTCCTCCTGAACGCGTTCGGCCTTCGGCGGCGAGGGCGTTCCGGCGCCGGTGGGCGGGGTTGGGGTCTGCCGGGCGAAGGGTGTGCAGCCGGCGAGGAGCAGGGCGCCCACCACAAGGACCGCAGCCCGGACCCAAGGGATCAATTTCCTTGTCTCCATCAGGGTTTTCCAATGACCTTTTTAAGGCGATCCAGGTTTTTTTGTGCCAGCCGGTTCTCCGGATTGACTGTGACCGCCTGCTCCAGGTTGACCAGGCTCTCCTTTTTCTTGCCCGCCTTTTCCTGGACCACGGCGAGGTTGTAGTAGGCCTCGTCCAGGTACATGGGGGCCAGCTCCACCACGAGCCGGTACATCTCCTCGGCCTTGGCGTAGTCCCGCGTCATGGCGTGGACGTAGCCGAGGTTGAAGTAGATGTCCGCAAAGTCGGGCTGGAGGGCGGCGGCCTCTCGAAAGGCCTCCTCCGCCTTGGGGTAGTCCTTCATCCGGACGTAGAGGAGACCCAGCCGGAAGCGGCTCTGGACCCCCTCGGGGTGGACCGCCGCGGCCTTCCGCAGCAGGCGCACGGCCTCCCCGGGACGATCCTCGGAAAGGCGGGTCGCCGTCTCCCGAAGGGCCCGGTCGTAGGGGCCGGCCACGCGCTCCCGCAGGTCCGGGTCCGCTTCCAGCGCCTCCTCCAACAGGAGGGCCGCATCCCCATGGCGCGCCGCCTCCAGGGCGGCGAGCCCCGCCTCGAGCACGGCCTCGGGCCCGCCCCCGAGCCGGGGCGCGAGCGCGGCCGGCGGGGGGACCGTGGCGGCGGCCGGGGCCTGCCTCTCGGCTGGGTTCGATGTGGCCGAGGGCTCCCAGGCCGGGTAGAGGGAGACCACGGCCAGGATCAGCAGCAGGGCCCCGCCGGCCACGGCGGCCCGTCTCCAGGGGAGCCTCCGGCTGCTCAGCGCCCGGGTATTCGTGATGACCGTGGTCTTGGCCTTCTGCACGGCCTCCCTGGCACGCCGGAGCTGCGCGTGGGCGCGGAGGTTCGTGACCTCGTGGATGGTCAGCTCCTCGGTCTCGATCTCCTCCTCGAACAGGCCCTTCATGGTCAGGGCCAGCGCCTGGGGGGTGGGGCGGAGGCCCCGCTGCTGCACGCAGTCCTCAAGGTCGGCATACATGTCGCCGCAGGTCGGGTACCGCTTTGCCGGGTCCGAGGAGAGGGCCCGCTCCAGGATCCGGTGGATCTCCCCGGGGAGCTCCGGTGCCGCCTCCCTGGGCGGGACGAACCGGGCCTCGCGAACCTGCGAGAGCACCTCCATGGCGTCCCCGCTGAACAGGCGGGCGCCGGTCAGCATCTCGTAGAGGAGGATGCCGGCGGAAAAGATGTCCGACCGGTGGTCGATGGGCTCGCCGCGGGCCTGCTCCGGGGACATGTAGGCCACCTTGCCCTTGATCGTGCCCAGCTGGGTCTTCTCGGACTTGCTGGACGCTTTGGCAATGCCGAAGTCGATGATCTTGACCTCGCCCCCGTAGTTGATGAAGACGTTCTGGGGGCTCACGTCCCGGTGAATGATCTGGAGGGGGTTGCCCTGGAGGTCCTTGAGCTTGTGCGCGTAGTCCAGCCCCTCGCACACCTGCCCGGCGATGCACAGGGCGTTGGCGAGGCCCAGGCCCCGGTGCTTTTCCCGGGCCTTCTTCATCATGGCGTGGAGGTCCTTGCCGAACAGGTACTCCATGGCGATGAAGTAGGAGCCCTCCATGTTCCCGAAGTCGTAGATCTGCACGATGTTGCGGTGCTGGAGCAGGGCGGCGAGCTTGGCCTCGTCGATGAAGGAGCTCACCACGCTCTCCTCGTCGGCCAGGTGGGGCAGGAGCCGCTTGACGGCGATGAGCTTTTCGAACCCCCGGTCCCCCGAGATCAGGGCACGGTACAGCTCGGCCATCCCGCCGATCCCGATGCGGTCCAGAAGGGTGTACTTCCCGAATCTCGAGGGTTTGTATTCCGCCATGAAGGTGCGTCCGGTCCTTGGTCAGTGAAATCGGGACGTCGCGTGCTTTTCTGAAATCGGACGGGGACGTGCTGCATCCCGGATTATGCAAGACCCGTCCCATCCCGTCAAGGCGGGTGTGCCCCCGGGCGAACCGCTCCCGCGCGGCCTCGATTCACCCGGGTCCGGGGGGGACCGCTCCATCGGTCGGCCTCACGTGCGGATGATCGCCCTGCTGCTGTGAGGTGTGGAGATAAGCCGTGATTCCAGGGATTTGCCTTTGTTCCCCACCAGGCGGCACATCCCTCAGGAGACCGCCGAGGTCATGCCGCGGGGCCCTTCGGGGTGCCGACTTCCCCTGCGCCGTCAGCGATCCGGGGGTAGCTCCCGTCCCCCGCCCGTTCCAGGTATGCGGAGACGATGAGACGGTAGTACTCGATGGTGGACTCCGGTCCGATGCCTCCGATGATGCCGACCACGTCCATGGGTCGCTCCTCTCCCCCTACCGCGTCCCACCGGGTTCTCCCCGAGATCCAGGAGCGTTGCCTCACGTCAGGCCTTGCAGCTCGGCGGCCAACCACGGGGAGACAAGCGTTGCGATCAGGACCAGAGAGAAGAGGTCGCCCTTCCTGAGATTGAACACCTGGAGGATCTCAAGCCACGGCTTTTTCATCAGGAAACGCCCCAGCAGGAGCTCGAAGCAGAGGGTCAGTAGGAACCAGAGGAGACCGACCTGCTGGTAGACGGCCTCGGACGAAGATCCGATGAAGGGCATGCTGACCCGGGAAATCAACAAAAACAACCCCGAAAGGAGCAGGCCGCTCAGCGGCAGCGAGGGCCCGTACCCGAGCCTCGGTGCGAGCAGCTTCTCGCGAAGGGCTGCGTTGGCCAGGGCCGCCGCAAGGATCACGAGCCAGAGGGCGACGGCCTTCGCAAAGAGGAGAATCGTCATGAATCGTCCCCCCATCGGGTCGCGGGGAACCGTCATGCCTTTGGCAAGCGGTGGAGCCCGTTCACGGACGTTCCTTTCCTGTCTTCCCTCCCCTTTTCACAATCTCCCCGTTTCGGATCGAAAGCCGACCCCGGAAGAGCCCCGGCCGGCTCAGCCCAGCAGGGTGCGGACCCGCCCCATGAGCGGGGCAAAGGCCGGGTCCCGGTCCAGGGAGGCCTCCAGGATCTCCATCTGCGCGAGGCTTCCGGCTCCCAGGCCGAGGGCCATCGCCCGCTTCACCTGGCGCATCTCCCAGGGCGAGCGGGAGGCGAGCCGCTCCCAGCGGCCGAAGGACTTGATCATGGCCAGCCCGATCACGTCGCACGCCACGGGGTCCCCGCCGGCCAGGACCAGGTGCGTGTCCCGGGCGGTCCCCTCCCAGGGGCCTCCCTCCACCATGATCCGGGTGCCGTCCACGATGTGGAGCGGGAAGCTGAAGGCCAGGTTGAGCTCCGCCACCACCTCCTCCCAGTGGGATCGGTTCACCAGGTAAGGGCGCTGGCTGAAGTGGGTCGCCCCCACCAGGTTCTTGAGGCAGATGGAGTAGCCTGCGTACCGGTGGGTCTTGATCACCGGCAGGTTGATCACCCGGTCCACCTCGAAGAAGCGGTCCGTGACCTCCACCCGCTCGAGGTAGTCGCCGTCGACCTTCACCGCCACCCAGCCGTGATCCTCGAAGGCGACCGTCTCGGCCCCGGCCCGGCGGGCGGCCGGGCCGATGCCGTTCTCCTCCATGTTCTTGGCCGTGCCTCCCCGGATGAGTGCGGACATGTCGCCCACCACGACCTCGGCCGCCCCGTGGTGGAACAGGCGCTCCACCACAGCCCCCACCAGCTCCGGGCTGGTGGTGGTGGGGTTGCCCCTCGCCCCCACCACGTTGGGCTTGACCAGGATGCGCTTGCCCCGGACCGGGATCCGGTCGAACCCGCCGATCAGGGAGACCGCCCGCTCGACCATCTCGGTGAGGTCCCGGCCGCCGACCGCGGCGACCAGGCTCTTGCCGCCGCGGGCGTACAGGTTCCCCGGCCCCTCGGCCGGAGCGGTGTCCCCCGCCTCCTTGAAGAAGACCTTCAGGCTGTGCCGGCTCCGGAACAGGCCGAAGGCGGCCCCCACGGCCGCCAGGAGGATGAGGAAGCCCCGCCGAGTGTACTTCTTCTTCCTCTCCCGCCTCTTCATCGGCACGCCGCCTTCATTCCTCCGCCAGCTGCATCCACCGCCCCGCACCCGGAACAGGCGGGCCCGGCTCCTAGTCCAGGTCCAGCTCCGCCTTGCACCGGTTGCACCTCACCACCCCCCGGAACACCCGGTTCCCGCACTCCGGGCAGACGTAGCGCGCCTCTTCGTCCCGCATCCACTGCTCCGTCCCGACCTCCCGCCGGTGGGGAATCGCCCGCAGGATGACCTTCTTCCCCACGGCCATGGGAAAGTCATCGATGTGACGGCAGGGGAAGTCGTCGCACTCGTGGCAGCCGCTGTAGCCCTTCTCCCGGGTGCAGTCCCGGATCCCGCACCTGCGGCAGTACACGAACGGCTCGTCCGACAAACATCCCCGGCACTGGATGTCGTCCACGGTGAGGCGCTCGCCGCCGGGAAGCGTCCCCTTGCCCGGCACCCCTCCCTGGTAGAGCCCCACCAGCCGCTCCTTGAGCTTCCGGTTGTCGTCCCGGTGGGCGATGTAGATGGCACAGACCCCGCAGTAGAGACCGCAGGGGGCGGCAAAGTCCGGATTGATGTCCGTCATGCTCATCCCCGTGAATTCATGCCCTTCCTCATTGCCTGATCCCGGCCCTCATCATACGGGAGACGACCAGGTGATGGAATGGGCGAATGATGTTGAAGTAGAAGGGCCCGGTCCAGTGCAGGTACCGGACGGAGGTGAACACGTGAAACCGGTTGAGGCTGGAGGTCGACGGGGCGGCCACCACACCGAAGAAGGCCGTCAGATGCTTGTCCTCGGGGGTCTCGGAGATCCAGTAGGCGTTCTCTTTCGCAGCCCTCACGACGAAGAAGGATACGGTTTCACCCGGCTCGAAGGGGAGCTTCTCCGGCGTCACCGAGGGGAGCGCGGCCGGCTTCTCGTGCCTCACCAGGCCCAGCATCGCCACCAGCAGCTCCCTGACCCGATAGAGCAGCACGATCCACCAGGGGGCGTAGGAAAGCATCCCGGCGACGAAATGCCTCAGGCTCACGTCTCCTTCAATCGTCTTGACGTCCGCGTGGTCCGCGTTGTCGAGGTAGGACGCCAGCTCCGGGTGCTCCCGAATCGCCTCCATGGTTCCACCCATCCACCGTGATTCGGGGCTACGGTCGTTCCGCCAGGCTCTTCCCGGCACTCTCCGTGAGCCCCGGCAAGGCCTCCTTGGGGCTGAGCCCGACGAAGGGCGGTGCCGATCTCGGGAGATCCATCCCCTGGACCCTTCAGAGGATCGCCGCAGCCCGGTCACGGAGGTAGTCCTTCAGCTCGCCGATCCCAATGATTCCGTAGTGGAACACGGACGCGGCGAGCAGGATCGTAGCCCCTGCTTCCACGGCCTGATGGAAGTGAACCAACCTTCCCGCCCCGCCGGACGCGACCACCTCGGCCGAAACGGCTTCCTTGATCGCCCTGATCACCGGGAGATCGTACCCCGTCTGCACGCCGTCGCCTGCCTTGCTTGTCGGTAGAATCACCGGAACGCCGCAGCCGTCAACGCGCTTGGCCCATTCGATCGCATCCGCTCCGGTGGCCGTCCGTCCCCCGTCAATGTAGACTTCATAGCCTGACGGCATCGCCGCATTCTGATCCACATCGACGGCCACCGTCACCCTCTCCGCCCCCAGCTCTTCGACCATTTCTTCGACCAGCTCGGGCTTCCGAAAGGCGGCACTGCTGGTGGACACCTTGTCCGCGCCGGCGCTCAGCACCAGCTCGGCTGATTTGACGTCGGATATGCCTCCGCCGACCGTAAACGGCACCGTAGTGACCTCGGCCACGCGTTTCACGACCTCGAGCATGGTGGCCCTGCCTTCCACCGTCGCCGTGATGTCCAGGAGCGCCAGCTCGTCCGCGCCGGACTCACAGTATGCCCGTGCGCATTCGACCGGATCCCCCGCGTCTCGGATGTCCACGAAATGGACGCCCTTGACGACGCGTCCGTTCTGCATGTCCAGGCAAGGCATGATTCTGATTCTCTGGTCCAACTTCCTCCTCCTCTCCTTGTGCTCATAACGCCTGAGCTGCGTGGCGGGCTTAGCCGTCCGGCGGTCCAGCGATATGTCAGCCGCCAATGATTTCATTCAATCCATCAATAATACTGCTAAGCTCCTCCACAGAAGCGGATGCAATCCTTTTCCCGATTCTTTTTGTTGAAAGCGCACGAATCTGACTGATTTTTGCCCGGGACTTTTTCGGGAGTTTCGTGTCTGCAAGCTCAAGGGTAAGCGGAAATCCTGCGCGCTGGGATTGGCTTGTGATCGCCACCGCGATGACAGTGCCGGATCTGTCATTGAAAATGTTGTGGCTCAAGATAAGAACAGGGCGGAAACCGCCTTGTTCGCTCCCGATGACGGGGTTCAAGTCAGCCCAATGGATATCGCCCCTCAATATTCCGGCCATTCATCCATCTCCATGGCAAGCCCTTCTTCCGCCATATTTCGTTCATGCTCTGGGTTGAGCTTGGCGCATTCCCGGGCCAGACGAGTCCTCTCGAGACGTTGCAGCTTGTCCGCCACAGCGTCCTGAATCGCCTTGCTCCGGTTCGGATACACCTTGGACTTCACCATTAAATCCAATTGTTTCAATAATTTATCATCTATTGTGATCGCAATTTTTGAAGCAGCCATTTCAATCACCCCCGGTATGGCAATATATCATACCAAGCCGGCATTTCAAGCCCCGAATGATCATTGCCTCCTATGTTCGGACCACGTCCACATCTACATCTCCATCCCGCCGAAGTACACGGTGGCGCAAGTGAGGGTCCACCCCCGAAAGTTCCGGGAATCCAGATGGAAAGAAGGACAAGACCAGGGATTTTGCTCGTCTCCACCACCATGGTCTACACCCACGTGATGAACCGGCCCGGGGTGAGCGTGAGGAGCCCGGCCGACATGTGACGGGGGGCGTTCAGGCGTGCTCGCGTCGGATCGCGTGGATCATCTCGTCCAGCTGGTGGAGGAAGCGCGATCGATCGCGCTTCTGCATGGACGGGGGGCCGCCCGCGATCACGCCCTCGTCCCGGAGGTCCGAGAGGAGGTTCCGGGTGGCCAGGGCCGAGCCGATGTTGTCCTCGGTGAAGGGCTTCCCCGTGGTACCGAGCACGCGGGCGCCCTGTTGCAGGCATCGGTGGGCGAGGGGGATGTCGGCGGTGACCACGATGTCGTGGGGCTGGACGCGCTCTGCGATCCAGTCGTCAGCCGCGTCCGGGCCGTCCTTCACCACCTCGAGGGCGATCCAGGGCTCGGCGGGGATCCGCATGGGTGCGTTGGCCACCAGGGTGACCTGGAGGCGGTGCCTCTCGGCGACCCGGTACACCTCCTGCTTGACCGGGCAGGCGTCTGCATCGACAAAGACGTGGAGCAAATGGCGGTCCTCCCGGTTCAAGGCCCCTCGAAGGGTTCCGGGGCCTCCTGAAACAGGTCTCTGATGTAGGAGAACGATCCGATGAAGAGGAGCAGCCCGGCGAGGCCTGCGAACCCGGGCAGGACCGTCATGGCGGCCTCCAGGCCGTAGAGGTCCGAGAGCTCGCCGACGACGACGGGCGCCAGGCTCGAGCCCAGGAGGTGCTGAATGACGATGCTCACGCTCAGGGAGACGGCGCGGAGCCCCGGGTGCACCACGTCCTGGGTCACGGCCACACCCGACGGGACGAAGCCCACGGCGGTCACGCCCACGAGGAGCAGGACCAGGTACTGGGCTTTTCCCTGGAGGAAGGAGAAGGCGACAAAGAGGAGGAGCCCGGTGACTACGGACGACGCGGCCGGGAAGAGGAGCCGGGCTTCTTTGCGCCTCTTCGTCCAGGCGTCGGCAAGGTAGCCCCCCAGGGGGGCTCCGACGATGGCGAGGAGCATGACCGAGCCGGCCTTCATGCTGGCCTTGTCCATGTCCAGGTGGCCGAACCGGTGGAAGTAGGTGGGCAGCCAGGTGAGGAGGGCGGTGGTCACGAAGACGTTCAGGGCGAAGGCCAGGTTGTTGCAGAGCAGGGTCCGGTTGTGGGTGAACTGCCGGGCGATCTCCTGGAACCGCATCCGGACCTCCCGGCCGGTCGGTTCTTTCCGGGTGAGCCGGATGGTCTCGTAGTCCTCCACGAAGTAGAACCAGACGGCCAGGATCATGCCGGGAAGGGCCACGAGCCCGAAGGCGTGGCGCCAGCCGAAGTGATGGGCGACCAGCCCTCCGATGCCGATGCCCAGGGCGCTTCCCAGGGGAATGGAGGCGTTCCACAGCCCGAGGATCCGGGCGCGCTGCTCCCGGGGGAACCGGGCCGAGAGCATGGCGGTTCCGCCCGGGGCGTAGCCCGCCTCGCCCACGCCGATGGCCGTCCTGGCGACGAAGAGCTGGGGGAAGGTGCGGGTGAAGGCGCAGGCCAGGGTCGCCAGGCTCCAGAGGGCGGCCATGATGGAGATGCTCCGGGTGCGGCTCCAGCGGTCCACGAGGATGGAGACCGGAAAGGAGAACGCCAGGATGGACCAGTAGACCGCGGAGACCAGGAGGCCGCACTGGGCGTCGGTCATGCCCATCTCCTCCTTCAGAAAGGGGAACAGGGACACGATCACCATGCGGTCCATGTAGTCGAACATGTAGAGCAGGAACAGGAGCCAGAAGACGGTCCAGGACGGTTTAGGCATGCGCCGCGGTCCCTTCGTACCGGCCGTGCTTGTGGACGGCCTCGAACATGGCCATGCAGTTCTCCGGGCTCACGCCCGGGTGGAGGGAGTTGGACGAGCAGACGATCAGCCCGCCCCCTTCGGCCCCGTCCTCGACGGCCCGGACGACCGCCTGCTCGACCTGCTCCGGGGTGCCCGAGGGCAGGAGGTCCACGCAGTCGATGTTGCCCAGGAGACAGATGCGGTCGCCGTAACGGGCCTTCACCTCTTTGATCTCCATGCCGGCCTGGGGCTCCAGCGGGTTGAGTCCGTCGTAACCGGTCTCCAGGAGGGTGTCCATGAGGGGCCAGAGGTTGCCGTCCGAGTGCCGGACCACCTTCAGGCCCTTTTCGCGGGCCTTCTCCACGACCGGCCGGTTGTAGCGGTTCACGAACTCCCGGAAGTGTTCCAGGGAGATCATCGGTCCGGCGTTGGTGGCGATGTCGTCCTCGATGACCAGCACGTCCAGGCCGGCCCCGGCCAGGAGCTCGAGCTGGGCGAGGTTGAACTCCAGCATGATTCGGGCGACCTCGTGGACGAAACCGGGGTTGTTGTAGAGGTTCATCATGAAATTCGTCATCCCGATCAGGCGCCAGGAGCGGACAAAGGCGCCCCGCATGAGCCAGAAGAGGGCCTTCTCCCCCTGGAAGCGGTCCCTGGCGAGGTGGAGGAGCCCGAGGTCCTCGGGCTTCGGCTCGGGGGGGGCGAAGGCGCTCAGCTCCTCCGGGGAGGAAACGGGGTGCCCCACGGGCACGGGAATGCCGTGCTCCGACAGCTTGTAGACCACGCCGAACCCGTCCTTCACGTGCAGGTCGTCCACCCGGGTCTCGTGGCCGATCTCGAAGCTCGTGATGCCGTCGATGTCGAACTGCTCGTGGATCATGAAGAGGGTGTCGACCAGCTTGAGCTTGTCCCCGTCGCTCATGAGCCGGAAGTCCCGGGGCTCCGGGAGCCCGGTGGTGAGATGCCGCCCGATCCCGATGATGGGGGCCTCGTTGATCCCGTGGACGTAGAGGGGAACTCGGTCCGGTTCCCTGAGCTCGAGCGCGGTGAGGATCCGTTGCTTTCCGTTCATCATGCGCTGTTCCTCCGATGCCTTTCTACTTCCTTTCGTGCCGTCCGTCAATCAAGGTCATGTTTGATGGAGTCGTAAAAAGCCCGAATCCTCGAGATCTGCCCCTGGGATTTCAACAGGTTATATCGTCCCCAGCGGCGCGTGAGCGGGTTTTGCGAATGCGTCAATGCTTCCGTTTCCTCCAATCCGGTCTTCGGGGTTCTTCCGGTGTGCGCATCCAAACCACGGGGAGGGGGCGAGGCCGCCCTTTCCGGACCCTGCGGTACATCCGGCGGGATGGCCCCAGGCGGTCCAGGAGCCGTTCCCAGCCCATGATCGGCCACTCGAACCGGAGGTCGTCCGGAGAGACGCCGGGATGGGAAGTGCCTACCGGTTGGCTCGGAGGGCCTCCTTGTAGGCCCTGCGGTCCGCGGGCGGGGGCGGGAAGCCCGGCCGCTCCTCCAGGGTGACGGCCTCCTCGGGGCAGCCCGTGGCGCAGACCCCGCATCCGATGCAGCGGTCCGGGTCGAGATCGGGCGTGTCGGCCTCCCCCGGGATGAGGGCCGACGCGGGGCAGCGTTCCACGCAGACGCCGCAGGCCGTGCAGAGGTCCGCGTCCACCGCGGGCCGGTACCCGGAGTTCATGAAGAGGCCGGGCCTGGGGGTGGCCAGGGCGGTCTCGAGCAGCACGCAGTGACAGGAGCAGCAGTTGCAGAGCCAGTCGATGTCCTGCCGGTTCACCGTGGAGTGGACCAGGCCGGCCTCCTCGCTGCGCTCCAGGATCTCCCGGGCCTCTGCCTTGTCGATCTCCCGTCCCATTCCTCGATCGATCACGAAGCGGGCGCCCGCGCCGAACTGGAGGCACACCTCGTCCGGGGCGCCGCAGTGGTCGCTCTCGTCGATGAGCCGGGCCTGGTGTCGGCAGTAGCAGGTGGCCACGGCGATGGGGTCGAACCGCTCGATGTAGGAGAGGACCTGGCTGTAGGTGTGGATGCGGCTTCCCGCCTCGATCTTCCGGTCCACCGGGACCACCCGGGTGGAGGGGAAGGTCTCGTCGGGCACGCCTTGGGCCGCGTCGAAGGCCTCCTTGTACTGGCGGATGAGCCGGGCGATGCGGCGGTCCCGGTCCGTGTCCGTCCCGCGCATGAACTGGTACTCGAAGATGCCCGGCACCAGGGGGAGGGGGGCGTACAGGGTTTGGCCGTCCTTGTCCATGGTGAAGCAGAGTCCCTTCTCCGCCATCCGCTCGAGGATCGGGCCCGCGTCGGCCACGTCCATACCCGCGGCCCCGGCGATGCGTTCGGCGGTCTGGAGGCCGCGGGGCTGGTCCGCGCAGACGGCCGCCTCCTCCGGCGTGAAGAGCTCGCGGGCCATTTCGTAGAACTCGGGGATGTCCAGGCCCCGGTAGCGGCCCGGTCGCTGCTCCAGGGCGGAGCGGAGCCTTTGGTAGGTGTCCTCGGTCATGGCGCGGTCCTTTCGTGGGTGCTGGTTTTCGGGGAGTATACACGATCGAGCGCGGCTCGGGAACCCGAACCTCGGGCGCCGAACCTCGGGCGGCGTGGCCGGAGGCCCCGGACCCGGGTTCGGGCGCTGCTCCTGCGGCGGGCGGGGCCCCTTCGGCGACCGCCGTCGTACCCGGGGGCGAGTCGGGAAAGGAAGCCGGCCTTGAAGTCCGGTCGGAAATGATCATGTTGTCTGCTGCGGGGCGGTGGCCTTGCAATGTCCTTTGCGAGCTGCTAGGCTCGTTTCCATCCAGAAAGGGTCTTTTTTGCCAATCTCATCGTCGATCAGCGAGGTTCCTTGTGCGGCGTACTCCAGTACGCCTCCGCGTCACCTCTTGATCTCCTTGATCTTGACAAAAAATCCTCCTTTGACGGATTCGCGAAACCCGCTCACCCGCCGCTGGGATCGCTATAGCCGGTTGATATTCCAAGGGCAGATCTCAAGGGTTGGGGCTTTTTACGATACTTCGTCCTCCGTTCTGAATTGGAAACGCAGCCATGCCCGACGTTCGTTTATGGATGGGCACTAGGCTCGCCTACTGACTGGTGGTCGAGACGGCAACCCCCCGAACGGGCTTTCCATAGGAACAGGCGGAGCGGGTGAACCCGAACCGCGTCGGATCGAGATGTCGTAGAACCGGTCCACCGGTCCGGACCCGCGGGGCTCGCGGCGGGTGGGGATGTGATCAACCGCCTGTTTTCATGGCTTTCCTTGCCTGTCCCGCCGGGTCTGTGTCTTCGAGTCGATACCGTCGCGGCGCCCGAAAATCGATCAGGAGAGGTACCATGCTCGAAGGAACGCTGTCCATTCTGGGCTTGGGTGTGATCTGCGCGGGCGTTCTCGCCGTCGCATCCAGGCTGTTTTACGTGTACGTGGATCCGAGAATCGAACAGGTGGAGGACTGCTTTGCCGGGGCCAACTGCGGCGGGTGCGGGTACACGGGGTGCCTGGCCGCGGCCTCGGCCGTGGTGGGGGGGGAGGCCCCGCCGAGCGTCTGCGTGGCCGGGGGTCCCGAGTCCGCCCGGAAGGCCGCCGAGGTCCTGGGCGTGGAGGTGGGAACGGCGGAGTTTCCCCTCTCCGCCAACCTGTGCAGCGGAGGGGCCCGGGCCGCGGACCGGTACCTCTACAACGGGGTGCAGCGCTGCCGCGCCCAGGCCCTTCTCCACGGCGGCTGCAAGGTGTGCGAGGTGGGCTGTCTGGGCCTCGGGGACTGCGTCCGGGCCTGTCCATTCGACGCGGTCTCCATCGGTGCGGACGGGTACGCTGTGGTGGACGAAGCTCAGTGCGTCGGCTGCGGGGCCTGCGAGACGGTGTGCCCCCGGGGGATCATCCGGGTCAGGACGCCGTCGGAGCGGCTGCTCCAGTTCAACACCCTGAACGACGCCCTGGCGCCCTGCCGCCAGGTCTGCCCCGCGGAGATCGACATCCCCGGCTACATCTCCAGTGTCCGGCAGGGGGCGTACGACAAGGCCGTGAACATCATCCGGGAGCGCAACCCCCTGCTCCTCGCATGCGGCCGGGTCTGCCCCCACCCCTGTGAGGAGAGCTGCCGGCGGGGGATCGAGGACGAGCCCGTCTCCATCAACCAGCTGAAGCGGTTCGTTGCGGACTACGAGCGGGAAAGCGGAAGACGCAATCCCGTTTCGGTCGCCCCGGAAACGGGCAAGCGGGTGGCGGTGGTGGGGGGCGGGCCCGCGGGGCTGAGCTGTGCCTACTTTCTCAGGCGGCTCGGACACGGGGTCACCCTGTACGAGGCCATGCCCGAGCTGGGGGGCATGCTCCGCTACGGCATCCCCGAGTACCGGCTTCCCAAGGCGGTGCTGGACTGGGAGATCCAGGGCATCCTGGACCTGGGCGTCGAGGCCCGCACCGGGGAGGCCCTCGGCCGGGAGTTCGACCTTTCCTCCCTGGAGCGGGAAGGGTATGATGCGGTGTTCCTGGGAATCGGGGCGTGGAAGGACGCCCGGCTCCGCGTGGAGGGCGAGGAGCTGGAGGGCTGCTTCACGGGCATCGACTTCCTCTCCAGGCTGGCCGGGGGGGAGGATCTCCCGGTCGGGCGGGTGGCCGCGGTGGTGGGCGGCGGCAACACCGCCATCGACTGTGTCAGGAACCTGATCCGCCTGGGCGTGGAGACGGTCTACCTGGTCTACCGGCGGACCCGGAGCGAGATGCCGGCCAACGAGGTGGAGATCGAGGCGGCCGAGGCCGAGGGCGTCCGGTTCGTGTTCCTGGCCGCGCCGGTGCGCGTGAGGGGGGACGAGCAGGGCCGTGCCACCCACCTCGAGTACCTGAAGATGGAGCTGGGCGAGCCCGACGCGAGCGGCCGGCGGCGCCCGGTACCCGTCGAGGGGTCCGAGACCCTGATCGAGGCGGACACCGTGATCACGGCCATCGGCCAGTCCCCGGACGTCTCCTTCCTGGAGGAGGCCGAGGGGGATCTCGCGAGGCTCGAGACCACGCGCTGGAGCACGTTGGTGGTGGACCCGGACACCCTCCAGTCGAGCATTCCCCACGTCTTCGCCGCCGGGGACGCGGTCACGGGCCCCTCCCTGGTGGTGGAGGCCATCGGCGGGGGGAGGAGAGCGGCCCGCTCCATTCACCGCTACGTCCTGGGCCGGGAGGTGAAGGGGGAGCCCGGCGAGCTGGGCCGGGAGATGATCCCGGGAACGGTGTTCGACCAGGTGAAGGGCGTGGTCCGGTGCGCGAGGGCGGAGATGCCCGAGCTGGAGGTGTCCGAGCGGATCGGCTCCTTCGCGGAGGTGGACCGGACCCTGAGCGAGGATGCGGCCCTCGCCGAGAGCAGCCGCTGCCTCCACTGCTGCCGGCTCTGCTACGATCCGGACACGGGCGCCGCGCTCGACGAGGCGGCCGCCGGTTGAGCGCGAACCGGGAACGAGAAGAGATGGGAACCAAAAGCAGGAGGCGCGCATGAGCGTCCTGGAACGGCTGAACGCCATGAAGATCTTCAGGGACCTCAGCCCGGAGCAGCTCGGGGCGATCGAGCCGGGTTGCGAGGAGAAGGGTTTCCGCGGGGGGGACCGGCTCTTTTCCGAGGGCGAGGAGGCGACACACCTCTGGATCATCACGGAAGGGGAGGTGGACCTGCGGTTCGACCTGCCGGGACGGGCCACGAGCCCGGAGAACACCATTCTCACCGTCGGGGCGGGCCAGGCCCTGGGCTGGTCCAGCTTTGTCCCGCCTCACGAGTACAAGCTCTCCGCGTACTGCGCGGGCGATGCCTGCAGGGCGATCCGCATCGACAAGGCGTTCCTGCTGGACCTCTTTTTGAGAGATCCGGCCATGGGATACCACGTGCTTCGTTTTCTCGCCGGCGTGGCGAGCCTTCATCTCCAGCAGCTCCAGGGGTCGGGCGGGGCGCTTCCCGCGGCCGTGACCACGGTGACCGTCCATCTGGCGACCTGCGGCATCGCCGCCGGTGCCCGGGAGGTCCTGACCGCGCTGATGGAGGAGGCGGGCAAGGCCGGCCGCCCGGACATCGAGGTGAAGCGAGGCCGGTGCATCGGGCGGTGCCCCACCGAGCCCAACGTGACCGTGGAAATGAGCGGCTCCGAGCCCGTGGTCTACCGGAAGATGACGGCGGAGAGGATGCGGGAGGTGTTCCGGAAGCACGTGCTCGGCGGGGAGGTGCCGGCCGGGTACGTTCTCCACGAGGGATGAGGTGAACCGGGCCGTGCGCCCGTCACAGGAGAGGCAGGCATGGTGGATCTGGACTTTTTGGGCCGGGTGGAGGTTTTCCAGGATCTGGGGTACGCCCAGCTCAAGGCGGTGGCCGAGCTCTGCGAGGAGGCGGTCTTCCAGGCCGGCGAGCGCATCTTCAGCGAGGGCGGGGAGCCCGGAAGCCTCTACGCGGTGATCGAGGGGCGGGTCGACCTCCACTGGGGAGGCGGGCCGGGAAGCCCAACCCCGGACGGGTCGGGCGTCGCCAGCCTGGGGGAGGGTGCGACCTTCGGCTGGTCGAGCCTGGTTCCGCCCCGGCGGTACAGCCTCGCGGCCGGGTGCGGGGAAGGAGCCTGCCGTGTTCTTCGGGCGGACCGGGACGGGCTCCTGGATCTGTTCGAAAAGGACCCGGAGATCGGCTACCGGGTCATGCTCCGTCTCCTGGAGGTGGTGAGCGCCCGGTTCCTGGCCCTTCAGGAGGAGGCGGCCCGCCGGCGGGGGAGGGACCTGATCAACCGCTGGTAACGCGTCGATTCCACCCGACTCCCGCCTTCCGAAATCCTGATTGAACTGCACCGCCCGGTTCGGCTATACTGCGACGGAATCCAATCAGGCGGCGCCTCCGGATCCGGGCGGGTCCGGAGGCCCCCGATCCAATCCCAGAGGGTTCGACCCGGTCATGTCAGTCACCGACACCAAGCAGCCCCAACCCGATCCATCCTTCCCCGACGTGCGGAGCGCAGAGGCGCCCGAAGCGGCCGACCAGGATCCGACCTCCGATAACAGGCTCCTGCGCAGGGTCTTCGACGCCGTGCCGGATGTCTTCGTCGTCTACGACCCGGACCGGCGCATCCGGTTCATCAACCGGGCGGCCGAGAGGTTCACCGGACGTCCGGTCTCGGATCTCCTGGGCAAGCGGGACGAGGAGGCCTGGCCCCCGGAGGTCTGCGGCCTCTACCTTCCCGCCCTCGAAAAGGCCCTGGAGACGGGCGAGCTGCAGCGAGTGGAGATCTCTCCCGAGATCCCGGATGCGGAGCCTTACGTCCACGCCGTGACCTACGTACCGGTTCGGGACGAGACGGGCCGGACCCTCCAGGTGCTGGGCATCACCCACGACATCACCGGCCTCCGGCGGACCGAAAACGCGCTCCGCCGGGAACGCGACTTCCTCGACGGCCTGTTTCAAAACACCTCCCTGGGCGTAGCGGTGGTGGAACCTCCGGACTGGCGCTACCTCATGGTCAACCCCACCTATCGGACCATTCCTGGCGTCCCGGGCATCACCATGAAGGGGCGGGCCTTTGCCGATCTGTTCCCGGACCTGGGGGCCAAGGGCGTCCCCGCCATGCTGGCCAAGACCCTCGAGTCGGGGAAGCCGATCCGGGTCCGGGAGTTTCCCGCGTCGGTGGGACGGGGCCGCGAGGAGACCTACTGGAACGTGGACCTGGTGCCGCTGACCGATGAGAGCGGGTTCGGCGAGTCCGTGCTCATCCTGACCCACGAGGTCACCGACCAGGTGATCTCCCGGCGCCGGATCGAGCGGATGGCCTCCGAGATGAAGGAGAACCTCTCCCGCACCCGAGCCGTGCTGGAGGCCGTGGGAGAGGGCATCGTCATCGCGGACATGGACGGGAACGTCCTGGAGATGAACCCGGCCGCGCTGCGGTTCCACGGGCTCGAGTCCACGGAGGAGGCCCGCGGGCACCTGGAGTCCTTCACCGAAGCCTACGAGCTGCGGGACATCAAGGGGAAGGCGATCCCCGAAGACGCCTGGCCCCTGGTCCGGGCGCTGAACGGGGAGCGCTTCTCCGAGTGGGAGATCCAGGTTCGCGACCGGGCGACCGGCCGGACCTGGATCGGGCAGTACGGCGGCTCGCCGGTGCGGGACGAGGAGGGAAGGCCCATCCTGGCCCTGCTGACCGTCCGCGACGTCACCCGACGCAAGCAGATGGAGCAGCGGCTGCTCCGGATGCACGAGGAGCTGGAAACGCGCGTGGAGGAGCGCACCGCCGAGCTCGAGAAACGGGCCCGGCAGCTCGCCCGGCTCTCCTCCCAGCTCACCCTGGCCGAGCAGCGGGAGCGGCGGCGCCTGGGCGTGATCATCCACGATCACCTCCAGCAGCTGCTGGTGGGGGCCAAGATCAACCTGGAGGTCCTGGGGCAGGAGCTGGAGGACGAACAGCGACAGGAGCTCGACCAGGTCTACGACCTGCTGGTGGAGTCCCTGAGGACGGCGCGCACCCTGAGCACGCAGATGGCGCCCTACATTCTCTACGAGCGGGGTCTGGCCCCGGCCCTGGAGTGGCTGGCCCGGACCATGGAGGAGACCTATCCCATCCGGGTCGACAGCCGCATCGACCCGGGCATCCTGCTGGAGCAGGAGGAGATGAAGGTGTTCCTCTTCGAGTCCACCCGCGAGCTCCTGTTCAACGCGGTCAAGCACGCCCAGGCCCCCTCGGTCCGGATCGAGCTCTCGAAGGACGGATCCGACCTCCTGCGGGTGACGGTCTCCGACGAGGGCAGGGGGTTCGACGTGGACGAGGTCCTGCCGGAGCTGGGCCGGGAGGAGTGCTTCGGGCTGATCAGCGTCCGGGAGCGGCTGGAGCTGATGGGGGGACGCCTGGAGATCGAGAGCACGCCGGGCGACGGGGCGACCTTCCGCCTCGTCGTGCCCATGGAAAAGGCCGCCCCGCCGGTGGCGCCGGTGGAGGAGGCCCGGGAGACCCCCCTCGAGGAGTTCTTCCCCGTCCCCGTGCCGGTCGGCCATGGGGTGCGCGTCCTGCTGGTGGACGATCACGTGGTCATGCGGGAGGGGCTCTCCTCCATGCTGGGCCGGCAACCGGAGATCCAGGTGGTGGGCGAGGCGGCGGACGGCGAGGAGGGCGTCCGGATGGCCCGGGAGCTCCAGCCCGACGTGATCCTCATGGACATCAGCATGCCCCGGATGAGCGGGATCGACGCGACGCGGGCGATCCACGCGGAGGCGCCCCACATCCGCATCATCGGGCTCTCCATGTACGACGACGCCGAGACCGAGAAGGGCATGCTGGAGGCCGGAGCGGTGGCCTTCATGAACAAGAGCGGCCACACGGAAGATCTCCTGAACGTGATCCGAGACCTCCCCATCCCGTAGCTCCGGTCGACGAGGTCCTTCTCTCCTCGTCTCGAACGCCTCGACCCGACGTGTCCATACCGGGAACGCGGCTCCCTGGAGGTGGCATTCCGTGCGCATCCTGGTGGTGGAGGACGAGAAGAAGGTGGCCAGCTTCATCCGGCGCGGGCTGGAGGAGGAGGGCTATGCCGTGGACGCGGCCGAGGACGGCGAGACCGGCCTGGCCATGGCCCTGGACGGGGTCCACGACCTGATCCTCCTGGACGTCCACCTGCCCGGCCGGAACGGTTTCGACGTCCTGCGGGAGCTCCGGGATCGAAAGTCGACCGTGCCGGTCCTCCTCCTCACGGTGCGGGCCACCATCGAGGACAAGGTGCTGGGCCTGGACTCGGGCGCGGACGACTACCTGACCAAGCCGTTCGCGTTCCAGGAGCTCCTGGCCCGGGTGCGCGCGCTCCTGAGGCGGCGTGGAGAGGAGCGGTCGGCCGTGCTCCAGGTGGCCGACCTCACCCTGGACCCGGCCCGGCGCGTGGCCCACCGCGGCGGCGAGGCCGTCGAGCTCACCGGAAAGGAGTACGCGCTCCTGGACTACTTCATGCGCAACCCGGGCCGGGTGCTCACGAGGACCATGATCGCGGAGCACGTCTGGGACTACGACTTCGACTCCATGACCAACGTCATCGACGTCTACGTGAACTACCTGCGCAGGAAGATCGACAGGGACCGGGAGCTCAAGCTGATCCACACGGTGCGGGGAAGCGGCTACGTCATGAAGGCGGAAGGGTAGACGGGGCGATGGCCTCGAGAATTCGATCCGTACGGGCCCGGCTCACCCTCTGGTACGTGAGCCTGCTGGCGGCCACCTTCCTGGTCCTGGGGGCGGCGGCCTACGGGCTTCTCTCCTACAGCCTGATCCGGGGGGTGGACAGCGCCCTGGAGAGCGTGGCCCGGGTCACGGCCGAGAGGGCGGAGGCTCGGCCCGGCGGCCCCTTTCCCCCCGAGGTGGGCGAGATCTTCCGCCGGTTCTTCGGCTTCTCCCCTCCGGACCCCTACTTCCAGATGCTGGACCCGGGCGCGGTGCAAGACAGATCGTCCCGCTCCCCCGGCGCCCGCGAGCTGCCGCTCAGCAGGGAGGCCCTCCGAAACGCCCGGCGGGGCGAGGCCACATTCGAGACCGTGGAGGACGTGGATCCCTATCCGGTCCGGGTCCTGACCGTACCCGTGATGCGGGGGGGGCGGCCGGTCCGGGTGATCCGGGTGGGCTCGTCCCTCAGGAACGTGGCCGAGACCCGGGCCCGGTTTCTCCTGGTCATGGGGGGGCTCCTCCCGGTGGGACTGCTCCTGGCCGGGCTCGGGGGATGGGTCCTGGCCCGCAGGGCCCTTCGGCCGGTGGGCCGGATGGCGGATGCGGCCCGGCGGATCAGCGCGGAGCGGTTGGCGGAGCGCGTGGAGGAGACCGGTACGGGCGACGAGCTGGACCGGCTGGCCCGGACGCTCAACCGGATGCTCTCCCGGCTGGACGAGGCCTTCCGGCAGGTGCGGCGGTTCAGCGCCGACGCCTCGCACGAGCTCCAGACCCCGCTCACCGCCCTGCAGGGGGAGCTCGAGGTGGCGCTCCGCTCCGCCCGGACCCCCGGGGAGTACCAGGAGACCCTGAGGAGCGCACTGGAGGAGATCGAGCGGATCTCCAGGCTCGTGGAGGGGCTCCTGATCCTGGCCCGGGCCGAGTCGGGCGCGCTTCGGATGGACCGCCGCCCCGTGGACCTGGCCGAGCTGGCGGAGGAGGTCTACTGGCGGCTCAAGGTCCCGGCCGACGAGCGCTCCGTGGACCTCCGCATGGACCCGCAGGAGCCGGTGACGGTCTCCGGGGACCGGGACCGGCTGCGGGCGCTCCTCGTGAACCTGGTGGACAACGCGGTCAAGTACACCGGGGAAGGCGGCCGCGTGTCGCTCTCCGCTGCGCGGGAGGGGGACCGCGCCCGCGTCGAGGTGGCGGACACCGGCCGGGGCGTTCCCGGCGAGGCCCTGGAGCGGATCTTTCAGCCCTTCTACCGGTCCGAGGAGGTCCTCCCGGAGAAGGGGTCCGGTCTGGGCCTCAGCATCGCCCGGTCCATCGCCCGGGCCCACGGCGGCGAGATCGCCGTGGAGAGCGCGCCGGGACGGGGCAGCATTTTCCGGGTGTTCCTGCCCATGTAGGGCGGCATTGCATATGCCGCCGCAAAACGGCCTTGTCCCTCCCCTCTTCTCCATTCCTCTTGCCGCTTTTCTCCATTCTTCCGGATGAGAGAATTTTAATCCCGGGTTCATCCCGGTTTCATCTTCGTGCGTTATCTTTTCCTCCAAGCGGCGGACGCCCGTTCGGGCGGACATGGCCGCCGGACGCACGAACCAATGAGACAGGGAGGAGAACCATGTTTGATTCGATCTCGAAACAATCAAGGAAAAGACGATGGAGGATGACGGCTCTGGCCGCGGTTGCAGCCGCGGTGATCGGCACCGCTCTGTTCGCGGGCTCGGCCTTCACCTCGACCGGGACGCCGTCCTTTTCGGCGATCCCGGCCCCGGCCGTGAAGGCGCCCGCGGCAGGGGAGTCCCTGGCCCCCCTGGCGGAGTCCCTCAAGCCTTCCGTGGTCAACATCCGGGTCACCAAGGTGCAGAAGGCGGGATACGGCATGCCCCACCTGCCCGAGGGCAGCCCGTTCGAGGAGTTCTTCGGCCGGTTTTTCGGCCCGAACGGCCCCCAGCCCCGGGAGCGCCGGGTCCAGGGGGCGGGGTCGGGCGTCATCATCAGTCGTGACGGCTACATCCTGACCAACAACCACGTGGTGGAGGGGGCCAAGGAGGTCCTGGTGACCCTGGACGACGGCCGCGAGCTCGAGGCGGAGATCGTGGGCCTGGATCCCAAGACCGACCTGGCCGTGCTCGAGATCGAGGACGGGGGCGACCTTCCCGGCGCGGCCATGGGCGACTCGGACGGCCTTCGGGTCGGCGACTACGTCGTGGCTGTGGGGAACCCCTTCGGCCTGGGCCACACGGTCACCTCGGGGATCGTGAGCGCCAAGGAACGGGTGATCGGCGCGGGGCCGTACGACGACTTCATCCAGACGGACGCCTCCATCAACCCGGGCAACTCGGGCGGACCGCTCTTCAACATGAAGGGGGAGGTTGTGGGGATCAACACGGCCATCATCGCCCGGGGTCAGGGGATCGGGTTCGCCATCCCCGTCAACACGGCCAAGGCGCTGATCCCCCAGCTCGTGGCGCACGGGAAGGTGACCCGGGGCTACATCGGGGTCCACATCCAGCCCGTCACGCAGGAGCTGGCCGAGGCCATGAAGCTGGATCACCGCAAGGGCGCCCTGGTGGCGGACGTGCTCTCCGGCGGGCCTGCGGACGAGGCCGGCGTGGAGCGGGGGGACGTGATCGTCTCCTTCAACGGCGAGGCCGTGGACAAGAGCCACGACCTGCCGGCCCTGGTGGCGGCCGCGCCCGTGGGCGGGAAGGCGTCTCTCGGCATCCTCCGGGACGGCGAAGCGCGCGAGCTCACCGTCGATGTGGGCGAGCTGGAGGCGGAGACCGCCGCCGTCGAGGGGTCGGACCGCGAGGACGAGTCCCGGTGGGGGCTCAGGCTCCAGGACCTGACCCCCCGGATCGCACGGCAGCTGGGCGTGGACGCCGGCGGGGGCGCCCTGGTGGCCGACGTGGAGCCGGGCAGCCCGGCCCAGCGGGCCTCGCTCCGCCGGGGCGACGTGATCCTGGAGGTGGACCGCGAGCCCGTGGCCTCCGCCGAGGAGGCGAAACGGGCCGTGGAGGGCAGGGAGTCGGTCCTGCTCCTGGTCCAGCGAAAGGACGTGAAGCAGTTCGTGGCCATGAGCGGGTGATCCGGGGAAACGGTGCCCGGGAACCTTCATCGACCGGGGGCGCCTTTGCGGGCCCCCCGGTCTGATCATCTTTGGAGCATCCCGTGCATGACCCGGGCCGCCGTGTCGGCGAAGGCCGGGTCGTTGATGTGGAGGTCCGACTCCTGAACGGGAATGGCCGGGTCCAGGCCCTCGCGGAGGCGGTCCACCAGGGCCCGGCTGGTCTCCGGCGCGTAGAGGGGACCGTCCGGGCCGTCCGCCTCGGACCATCCTCCCCAGGGGACGAGGACGCGCACGCCCTCGGGCCGAAGGTTGAGCCTGGACGACACCTGGTCCGCGATGATCAGGCTCTCGTCCCGGCTGAGACGCACGGCCGAGCGGAAGTCGTAGAAGAAGATCGGGCGGTCCCGGTACGCCTCCGGGACGGTCTCCCGGGTGAACTCCAGGACCGCACAGTCGAGACCGCCGGGGACCACCAGCCGGGGAACGGACCGGCCCGGCAGGGGGGCGAGACGCTGGGGCCCGATGCCCCGGCAGTACCCCCCCTTGAGCTCGTCGGCCAGCTCGTGGGTGGCCAGGTCCAGGAGCCCGTCGAAGAAGCCCTCGGCGGCCAGCTCCTCCATGGCCATTCCCCCCGTGCCGTTGGCGTGAAACGGGACCACCTCGTAGCCCAGGGCCTCGAGCCGGGTCTTGACCGCCTCGGCCGCAGCCGTGATGAAGCCGAACATGGTGAGGCCGATCCGCTTCCGGCCGGCGTCGGGGATCCACGTGGGACGGGCCATGCCGCAGACCGCACCGGCCGCCTGGTCCAGGATGGGTCCGAGGAGGCTGTTCACGCCCAGGATGTCGGCCACGCTGTGCATCATGGTGACGTCCCGGGTGCTCACCACGTCGGACATGTCGCGGCTCGCCACGGTGGAGACCATGACCTTGGGCACGCCGATGGGGAGCACCCGCATGATGCCCGTGGACAGGTGGGTGCCGGTCCCCCCGCCCGCGGACACCACACCGTGGATTCGTCCCTTGTGAAAGAGCTCCAGGAGGAGCCGGCGGCCGGCCTCCAGCACCGCCTGGATGGACCGGTCCCGGTCCCGCTCGCCCTCGGGCAGGCTGAGGACCACATCCGTGTACAGGTCGTGATCCGCAGGAAAGGGGGAGGGGCCCCGGGTGCCTGCGTGGACGGTGACGGTTCGAACGCCCCGGGCCTCGATCCGTTCCTCGAGAAAGCGGTGCTCCTCGCCCTTGGAGTCGAACGTCCCCAGGACAGCGATGGCAAAATGATGCATGAAATCCTCCCGAAAGTGTACATATAAATTATAATAAATGCAATTTAATGCCTCAAGCTTATATAAAAACTGTTTAAAGATCTATAATTATCTATTAGAGTCACATGTAAGTCCACTGTACAAGCAACATGCCCCGAAAAAGTGCTTTCCATACACAGGCAATATAGTGTAAGATCCGCTGACAAATCAAACGGCATCGCAGTTCACCCATGCAACTCTCTCCGTAAACGCTTTGCTCGCGAGCGATCGGGTCCCATGTCGGCGGGACCGCGGTTCCCAGCGGGTCGATATGGTTCGATTGCCGGGTGGACGCCGAGACGGAAAAACATTCGGCCTGGAGGGAAAGACCATGGAAAATAATGGATCTTCCACGCTTTATTACGAGTCGCCCATCGGGTGGATCGAGATTGCCGGCACCAAGGAAGGGATCCAGGCCCTTCGGTTCGTGAAAAAGCCTGCAAAGGACAGCGAGGACCCACCGGTCTGCCTCTTGCTGTGCCGGAAGCAGCTCGACGACTACTTCAAGGGGACGGGAACGACCTTTGCCGTCCCCCTCGCCCTCGAGGGGACGCCTTTCCAGAAGGCCGTCTGGATGGCCCTCCTGGAGATCCCCTTCGGCACCTGGACCACCTACGGGGAGATCGCCGAGTCCATCGGGCGGCCCAATGCGGCCCGGGCGGTGGGTCAGGCGAACAACAACAACCCCGTGGCCATCGTGGTGCCCTGCCACCGCGTCATGGGGACCGACGGCCGGCTCGTGGGGTACGGCAGCGGTCTGTGGCGAAAGGAGTGGCTCCTGGATCACGAAGGGATCCTGGAGTCGTCCTAGCCGGTAACCCGCTCGCGCGGGTGCGGGCTTCCTGCGTCGGAAATCTGCTCGAATCAGAAGACAAAACGGGAGGACACATGGATCGGGACGCAGGCGTGCTGCTGGTGGCGACCATGGACACCAAGAGCTCCGAGGCGACGTTCGTGGCCTCGGCCATCCAGGCCGCGGGGGTCGAGGTTCGGATCATGGACGCCGGGATTCGCGGTTCGTGCACGCACCCCGTGCTCGTGACCCGCGAGGAGGTGGCCCGCGAGGCGGGCACCTCCCTGGAGGCCGTGCAGCGGATCGGCCACGAGGGGGAGGCGCTCGCCGCCATGATTCGAGGGGCCGTGCCCATCGCCCGGCGGCTCCACGACGAGGGGAAGGTGAGGGGCGTCTTCGGCATCGGGGGATCCATGGGCACGACCCTGGGGACGGCGGTCATGCGTGCGTTTCCCGTGGGCGTTCCCAAGGTCATGGTGACGACCATGGCCTCCAGGGACACCCGGGCCTTCGTGGGGACCCGGGACATCATGATGCTCCACTCGGTCTGCGATCTTTCCGGCCTCAACCGGATCACCCGAGCCGTGCTCCGAAACGGCGCCCACGCCATGGCCGGCATGGTCCACTGGGCCGAAAAGCGGATTGAGAAGGACGAACGCCCCCTCGCCGCGCTCTCCACCCTCGGGACCACCGAGGCGTGTGCCCAGGAGGTTCGGAGGGGCCTCGAGGAGCGGGGGTACGAGGTGGTGGTGTTTCACACGGTGGGGGCCGGCGGGGAGGCCCTGGAGGAGCTCGTCCGGGAGCAGGACGTGGCGGTCCTGGTGGATCTCTCCCTTCACGAGCTGGTGGATCACCGGTTCGGCGGGGACTACGACGCCGGTCCGGAGCGCGGGGGGACCGCCCCGAGAAGGGGCGTGCCCACCATCCTGGTGCCCGGCAATGTGGACTTCCTGGTCTTCGGACCGCTCGAGAAGACCAAGGCCCGATTCCCCGGGCGAAGGACCCACGCCCACAACGCGGCCATCAGCGTGATCCGGGCCGCGGACGAGGAGATCGAGGCGGTCGGACGCGTGGTGGCCGGTTTCTGCAGGGAGGCGTCCGGGCCCGTGGAGATCCTGGTCCCGAAGGTGGGGCTCTCCGCGTTCGATCACCCCCAGGGCCCGCTCTACGCGCCGGGCGGACCCGAGGCCTTTCTGAGGGGGCTGAGCCGGGAGCTCGACGGGGCCTGCCCGGTCCGGGAGGTCGCCGCGCACATCAACGATGCCCCCTTTGTCGCCGCCGTGCTGGAGGCGTTCGACCGGATCGCGCCCTGAGCTCGGCTCAGGTCCGGGGCGGGCCCGGCTCACCGGGACGTCCGGGGACGGGCCGGAGCCGCCGGCACAGCTGATCCCTCAGGTCGAACAGGTCCAGCCCCATGACGGCCGTGATGGCGTACTTTCGCCCGCGACTGCGGTTTCTCAGCAGGATTTCGCCCCAGTACCTCCAGAAGGTCGCCCGGTGAGCCGGGCGAATCCCCAGCTCCCAGGCCATTCGAAAGAAGACGACCAGATCCCGCCAGAGGGCACGGGCGCCGGACGATCGCCGAACCCGCCCCCTGCGTTGCGGGGGGGCGCCCCGGCGTGATCGTCTCCGGGGTTGGGGCGGCATGGCCAGGCAGAGCCGGTAGGCCCGCTCCAGGTAGCGGGTGGGCTCGTACAGCTCCTCCCAAGCCTCGACGTACTCCCCCATGATCTCCCGTTCCGGACGGGTGGGCACGAAGTTGAGGGGGGTGAGGGTCGATTCGCCGGTCCCCCGGTCCTTCAGGAGACGGCCCTCCGCCTCCAGGCGGTCCCACAGCGCGGTCGAGGGCGGCGCGTTGAGCACATTGAGCATCGCGATGGGAATGCCGGCGGCCTCCACCAGGTCGCTGATCCGCTTCCCCGCTCCCCGGGTTTCGTGATCGAACCCCAGGATGAAGCTCGCCTGCACGGAGAGGCCGCTCCGGGTGAGCGTATCCAGGGATTCCAGCAGGGGGTGCCGGGTGTTCACGAACTTGCGGCTCGCGGCCAGGATCTCCACGTCAGGGGTCTCGACGCCGATGAAGACCTCCTTGAAGTTGGCCTCCACCATCAGGTCGATCATCTCCCGATCCCGGGCCAGGTTCAGGGATGCCTGGGTCTGGAAGCCGAACGGCCGGCCGCGGCGGCCGTTCCAGTCGATCAGCCCGCGAAGGATCTCGAGGGCGTGCCGCCGGTTCCCGATGAAGTTGTCGTCGCAGATGAACACGAACTCGCCGGCACCGAGTTGGTAGAGGCATTCCAGCTCCGCCGTCAGCTGTTCGGGGTCCTTGTACCTGGGCCGGTCTCCGTAAAGGCTTGCGATGTCGCAGAACTCGCAGCGGAACGGGCAGCCTCTGGAGGTCTGCACCACGAAGCCGGAGTAGGCTCGAAAATCGGTCAGGTCGAATCGCGGGACCGGGGAGCGGGACATGTCGCACTGCGCGTCGCTCCGAATGATCGGGTCGTGACCTTTCGTCTCGAGCGCCTCGAGGAGCCGGTCCACGGTGTTCTCGGCCTCCCCACGGACGACGAAATCACACCCCTCGGCCAGGAGCTCCTCGGATGCCGCGGATGCGTAAGGCCCCCCGCAAACGGTGGTCTTGCCCCGCCTTCGCGCCTCTCGGAGGATCTCCCGCATGCCCTCCTGCTGCACGATCATGCCGGAGACCATGACCAGGCCGCACCAGCCCCAGTCCTCCTCCGTCAGGGGCCGGACGTTCAGATCCGCGAGCCGGAGGCTCCAGGGTTGGGGCAGCAGCGCGGCCACGGTGGTCAGACCCAGAGGGGGGAAGTGCGCCCTGGCGCCGGCGTAGGAGAGGGCCCTGGGGAAGCTCCAGAAAGAGGGCGGCAGCTCCGGATAGATCATCAACACGTTCATGGTGATGCCCGTGCGGCTCGCCGTGGTGATGCGGTCGCCGCTCGCCGTGCCTTCGGCGGGCGGCGCCGGGCGGGCCGGGAGAGGTCGTGCATGGCTGAGACCCTTCGAACGTCCGGGGACGGGCCGTGCACCGCGAAGGGTCAGTAGAAGGTCAGGCGGTCCCAGAACGCCTTGTCCGCATCCTTCCAGTCCGGGCCGAACCGCCTTTCGCAGAAGGAGGCCAGGCGCTCGTACCAACGCGCCCAGGGGTTCCTGCCCTTGGCGCGGGCCTCGAAGATGTCCCGCAGGAAGGTGGGCAGGTGGGCCATCTCCTCCTTGGGGATGAAGTAGCTCGCGCCCATCTTGCGCGACTTGGTGATGTTCTCGAGGCTCAGGGCGTGGGCCGTCAGCATCACGGCCGGGATCCCCTTTTCCACGGCGAGCTCCAGCAGGCCGTAGCCGTCCACCCCCATGATGTCCAGCAGGGCGAGGTCGAAGGCCTGCGACTCCAGGAGGCCCCTCGCCCGGCCGAAGTCGGAGGCCGTGGTGACCTCGCACATGGAGAGAAGGTCCTCCACGGTGTCCAGGACGTCGTGCTCGTCATCCACCACGAGGATGCGTTTTCCCTCCAGGATGTCCTGCTCCATGTCTCGAGCCTCCCTGTCCGCCCTCAGTCGTCCCAGGAACCCTCCGGGTCGAACAGATCGCAGACGTTCCTCTCCAGCATGTCGATACCGCCCAGGATCCTCCGGGCGTTCCGCTCCACGGCCGGAAGTCCGGCACCGGCGGCCCGGACCTCCTCGGCGGCCCTCCGCAGGTCCCGGATGCGGTCGTGGATCTCCCGCAGCTCGCTGTCGTCCACCGTCATGAGGATGGGATCTCCCTGTCCTCGAGCCCGGTCCGCGGCTCAGGCCTTGCGCCGGTCCTTGAATCGCCTCGCCTTGACCTCGTAGCGCGGCAGGGTGCCGTGCTCGTGGAACTCGAGCCGGTACCCGAGGTTCGTCTTGATGCGGAGCCGGTCCTTGAGGCGGACCTCGATCCCGGTCCGCCCCGCAACGGCCTCCGGCAGGAGCTCCACCTTCAGGGTGATCCGCTCCCGGTCCCCGGTGCGCTCCACCACCACCTCGTACTCGTCCCCGAGCCCGTCCATGCTCCGGACCACCTCTTCGACGGCCGACGGGGACAGGAGCACGCCCTTGACCTTGGTGATGTCGTCCGCGCGGCCGATCACGCCGCCGGCGAGCACGCGGAAGGTCCGCCCGCATTCGCACGACCGCTCGGACCAGGCCACCACGTCCTTGGAATCGAACCGGACGCAGGGCTGGGCCCGGCGGTCGAGCGCCGTGATGATCATCTTGCCCGGCCGGCCCGGCTCCTCGATGATATCGCCCGTGTCCGGATCCTCGATCTCCACCAGGAAAAAGGCCTCGTTGACGTGCAGGCCCCCGGGCCGGTGCCGGCACTCGAAGGACCAGGCCCCGATCTCCGTGGCCCCGGCGTGGTCGTACACCTCGGCGTTCCAGGCGGTCTCCAGCCGCTCCTTGGTGGCCGGGATGCTCGCCCCGGGCTCGCCGGCGCAGGTGATTTTGCGGACGGTGAGCTCCCGGGGGTCCACGCCCATCCGGCTCCTGGCCGTCTCGGCCATGCTCAACAGGTAGGTGGGCGTTCCCATCATGGCCGTGGCGCGCAGCTCCTGGATCTTCAGGATGCGGGCCTGGGTGTCCAGCACCCCGCCCGGGACCACCTCGCATCCGATCTTCTCGGCGGCATAGTGCCCGGCCCAGAAGGCCACGAACACGTTGTAGCCGAAGGGCAGAAAGACGCGGTCGCTCGGCCGGTAGCCCTGGGACCAGAGCACGAAGGCCCAGCACTCGTTCCACCACTCCCAGTCGGTCCAGGAGTCGGCCTGGTACACGGGCTGTCCCGTGGTGCCGCTGGTCTGGTGGTACTCGGTGACGTCCTCCAGGCCCACGCAGAGGGCGTCGCCGTAGGGGAAGGGGTCCCGGTACTGGACGTCCCGCAGCATGGCCTTCTCCACCCTGGGGACCCGCCGGATGTCCTCGAAGGAGCGGATGTCGTCCGGCGCGATCCCCGCCCGATCGTACAGGCGGCGGTGGAACCGGCTCCGGTCGTAGGTCCACCGGAAGATGCGCTTGAACTTCCGGAGCTGGAGCTCTCGAAGGCGCTCCGGAGGCAGGGTTTCCAGGATCGGGTTCCAGTGCTCTTGCTCGGTCATGTCTTCCGGTCCGTCGAAGGCTCGAGCCTCACTAGATGATGGAGTCGAAAAAAGCCCGAATTCTCGAGATCTGCCCCTGAGATTTCAACGGTTTATATCCTCCCCAGCGGCGCGGGAGCGGGTTTTTGCGAATGCGTCAGTACATGAGGCGCGGCAGAAACAGGATCAGGTCGGGGAAGATCACCATGATGATCACCCCCAGGACCACCGCCGCGAGGAAGGGCAGGATGCCCTTGAAAATGCTCTCCAGCGGGATTCCGCCCACCACGCCCTGGGCCACGCCGTAGACGACGTAGACGTTGATCCCCACGGGCGGCGTGATCACGCCCATCTCCGTCACCATGACGATGATGACGCCGAACCAGATCGGGTCGAAGCCCAGGCCGGTGACCACCGGAAAGAAGATCGGGATGGTCAGCATGACGAACGCCAGGGCGTCCATGAAGCAGCCGCCGAAGAAGTAGACCAGGATGATGACGCCCATCACCACGGCCGGCGGGAGGTCGAACCCGCCGATCCAGCTGGCGATGTTGAACGGGATCCGGGTCACCGCCAGAAACTTGCCGAAGATGACGGCCCCGGCGATCAGCAACATGACCATGCACGAGGTGCGGAGGGTCTCGTGGAGGGCGTTGACAAAGCCCTGCCAGTTCAGCTGCCTTCGAACCAGGGAGACCGCCAGCACCCCGAACGCCCCCACCGCGGCGGCCTCGGTGGGGGTGAAGATCCCGGCGAAGAGCCCCCCCATGACCAGGACGAAGACGATGAGGGTGTCCACCATCCCGGTGAGGGAGCGGAGCTTCCGCCCCCAGGCGAACCGTTCCCCGGGCGGGCCCTGGAGAGGCGAGAGCCGGCAGCGGACGTAGATGGCCAGGATGAAGAGGATGGTGACGAGGATCGCCGGCACGATGCCGGCCACGAAGAGCTCGCCGATGGACTGCTCGGCCAGGACGCCGTAGACGATGAGCACCACGCTGGGCGGCATGATCATGCCCAGCCCGCCGCCCGAGGCCACCGCGCCGGCGGCCAGCTCGTCCGAGTAGGAGTAGCGTTTCATCTCCGGGAGTCCCACCGTGGCCATGGTTGCGGCCGTGGCCGGGCTGGAGCCGCAAACGGCACCGAAGGCCGTGCAGGCCGTGACGGTGGCCATGGCCAGACCGCCCCGCGTGCTGCCCATGAACCGGTAGCCGGTGTCGTAGAGCCGTTTGCTGATGCCGCTGTTGAACGCCAGCTGCCCCATGAGGATGAACAGGGGGATGGTCGTCAGTCCGTACGAGGAGAAGACCTCGTAGATGTCCCGGGAGAGCACTGCGAGCCCGGCGGGAAACGAGATCATGACGGAGAACCCCACGAAGCCCACCATGGCCATGACGTAGGCCACGGGCATCCGTGAGAGGAAGACGAACAGCATGATGACAATGCCGATGATACCGATCCAGGTAGGGCTCATGCATCGTCCGTGTTTTTCAGGGTCTGTACGATGTCCTGAAGGATCACCAGGGTGAACACGAGAAAGGAGAAGGCCACCAGGGCGATGAGCAGATAGACGGGGAGCTCGAGGTTCATGGAGACCTCGCCCGAGGATTTCATGGTGCCCGCGTACAGGGACATCCTCCACGTGACCAGGGCGAACAGGCCCAGGGCCAGGACGTTGGTGACGACCTCGACGATCCTCCGTCCCCGTTCCGGCAGCAGCCGGAACACGATCTCGACCCCGATGTGTCCCCGGACCTGGTGGGTGTAGGGCAGCGCCATGGCCACGGAGGTGGCGGCCATGAAGGCGACGATCTCGACGGATCCGAAGATGGGGTGGCCGAAGAAGCGGCCCACCACGTCGGCGCAGGTGAGGAACGTCATGCCGACCAGGCAGGCGGCCCCCACCGTCTTCATCAGCTGCGTCACCCACTGAAGGGCTTTCCAGAAACCAGCCATGACGGTTGTCGCTCCTCGCGGGGTGGCGCCCGCCTCGTGGGCGCGCACGGCCGGTGGGCGGTTTCGGCACCGGCTGACGGAAAGGGCAGGCACGGTGGTCCCTGCCCCATCCGTTCCGGGCCTCAGGCTCTCGCCTTTACGTCTACTGGACGCTTTCCAGGGTCTTCACGGTGAAGTCGACGATCTCCCGCCCGTTGAACCCCTTCTCGGTCATGTCTTTGGCATAGTTGTCCAGGATGGGCGCCACGGCCTCCTTCCAGCGGGCGGCCTCCTTCTCGTCCAGGCCGATCATCTCGTTTCCCTGGTTGAGGAAGTACTTGAGACCGATCATGTCGCTGGTGTCCCAGGCCTCACCGTGCTTGACCACCCACTCGTCGTTGATCTCCCCGATGGTCTTCTGGATATCCTTGGGCAGGGCGTTCCACTTGTCCTTGTTCATGACCACGAAGAAGGACGTGGTGTAGGCCGCGGAGAAGGCGCAGGTGGCGTAGTCCGTGACCTCGCCCAGCCGCCAGCCCTTGTTGGCCTCGAGCGGGTAGACCGCCCCCTGGACCACCCCTTTCTGGATGTTCTGATAGGTCTCGGGCATGGGGCTGGGCACGGGCACCGCCCCCAGGGCCTCCAGCACCAGGGCGCTGGTGCCGTGTCCCCGGAGCTTCATGCCCTTGATCTCCTCCAGCTTTCGAACCGCTTTGTCCTTGGTGTGAACCAGGCCCGGTCCGTGGGCGTGCAGGTACATGACCTCGGTGTCCATCAGCTCCTTGGGCTGGAACTTTTCGTACACGGCGTTGATCACCTTGGTGGCCGCCCGGCCGCTCTGGTAGCCGAGGGGAAGGTCCACGGCCGACATGACGGGGAAGCGGCCGCGGGTGTACGCCAGGACGGAGAACCCGATGTCCGACATGCCGGTGACCACGCCGTCATACACCTGGGCCGCCTTGGTGAGCGTCTGTCCCGGGTAATACTCCACCTTGACGCGGCCGTCGGTGCGGCTCTCCACCTCCTTGCACCAGGCCTCGGCCAGCCGGCTCTGTACGTGCGTGGGTGGGAAGAAGTTGCTGTAGGTGAGCTTGAAATCTTCGGCGCCCGCCGGGGCCGGGTGGATGGAGAGCAGGAAGAACCCCGCACAGAGGATGGCCGGGAAAGAAATCCGTCGTTTCATCACCTTCACCTCCTTGCTTCGGGTTGAGGATTGACGGCCTCGCGAACATCCGCTCGGCCGCCACTGGATACGCTGCAACCTCCTGGAATGACAAGGACAGATCTCTCGGTTCCGGCCTTTTGGCGACGTCACCTCCCTTGGAACGACTTCCGGGTCGCCCGGCAGGGGACCCCGTGGTGCGGCGGTCCGCCGCGTTGTCCTTCGGCGCCTGCCGTTCAAGGCGAGAGCACGGCACCATCCGGCTGTTGTCTCGGACCACAGGAGTCACATGTACCCGGTTCACCCTCCGCTGTCTATGACGGCGGTCATATCCACAGTGTTTCCCCGCACTGGCGCTCCAGCTCCGCTGCGTTCAGGACGAACAGTTCGCCTCTGCCGGAGCGCACGATGCCGTCTCTCCGCAGCGGTGCACAGTCGGGCACGATCATACACCCTCGGGAAAAGAACGACAAGCACTGCGTGAAAACCGCCCTCATCGCTTGACACCGTTCCGGGGGTGGCCTACAGTCCGGAATGTCATGAAAAGCCCGCTGATGATCCTTCTGTGCAAACTGCTCCTCTTCGGACCGCTCCTTCTCCCGGGCTGCGGGTGGTTCGACAGCGACGAGATACCGGACGCCCTCGTGGGGCGCTGGGTGACCTCGGCCCCGCGCTACGAGGAGGCGGAGCTCGGGATCACCAAGGAGACCGTCATCTTCTCCAAGGGCCTGGAGTTCATCCATGTGAACGAGATCGAGCGCGTGGAGATCGAGGATGTGAAGATCGAGCCCGGGGAGGGAGAAACCCTGATCCACATCACCTACGAGGGCGCCGAGGGCGGGGAGTTCACGCTTTCGCTCTACCACCGCCCCGGACCCGGCGGGGGCACCCTGCGGTTCGTGAACCAGCCGAGCCTGGTGTGGACCCGTGTGCAGGATCAGTAGAACATCCCTCTGTACTCCTCCCTTTTCTCCTTTCGCCACTTGGGGCAGAAGGCGGGCTTTCCCTGCATGACGAGCTCCATGCACGCGTTGCACTGGGCGCTGCACTTGACGATGGAGGCGTCCCGACCCTCCCTCGCCTTGCTCACCCAGTCGGGGTCCGCCCAGAGCATGCGCGCCAGGCCGATCAGGTCGGCCTGGCCCTTTCCCAGGATCGTCTCGGCCAGGCCCGGCGTGGAGATGCGCCCGGCCGCGATCACCGGGACGCTCACCTCCTCGCGAATCGCCTCGGCCAGGTACGTCATGTAGCCCGGTTTTCCGGACCGTTCCACCACCTCGGGGAGGAAAAAGGACTCGTAGGTGCCGCCCATGACCGACAGATAGGCCACCCCCGCCTTCTCGAGGGCCCGGGCGAAGATCCGCGACTCCCCCAGGCCGAGGCCGTCCGGCAGCCACTCGTCCGCCAGGAACCGGTACCCCACGGGCATGTCGCCCACCGTGTCCTTCACCCGCTCGACCACCTCGAGGGGGAACCGCATGCGGTTCTCCAGGCTCCCGCCGTAGGCGTCGTCCCTCCGGTTGGTTCGGGGTGAGACGAACTGGGACAGCAGGTACCCGGTGCCGCCGTGAAGCTCCACCAGGTCGAAGCCGGCCTCCCGGACCCGCCAGGCCGCCGAGGCGAACTGCTTTCCGATGGTCTTGATCTCCCGTCTCAGGAGCGCGCGGGGCGTCCGGTCGAAGGCGGTCACCGCCGACGGGGCCACGGGTTGATCCACGCGGGCGAACCGTCCCGCATGGTTGATCTGGAGGGCGGACAGGGCGCCCTCCTCCTTGATGGCGTCGGAGAGCCAGCCCAGCTGCTGGAGGTACCGGTTGTGATCCGCCCGGATGATCCGTCCCCCGCCGGTGCCGCCCGGGGTGACGGATGCGTTCTCCACCACCACGAGGGCGGCGCCGCTCCGGGCCATGAGCCGGTAGTGGCTGAGAAGCAGGGGGGACACCTTGCCTCCCCAGGCGGCATACCCGAGATAGAGCGGCGCCATGGTGATGCGGTTCTTCAGTCGGAGCCCGTCGAGGATCAGCGGGCGGAACAGGTGGGTGTAAGCGGCCTGGCTCATGGTGTCCCCTTTCATCGGGCGGACCCGGCCGGCCATCCGTTCGACCGGGTCGGATTCCCTGCCTTGACGGTTCTGCTCGTGTCCTCCGCGGGCAGTCTACCCGTTTCCCCGGCGAACCACAACCGTTCGCCTCGACACGTTCGTCTCGACGCCTTGACACCGGCCGGGGGGCGGCCTAGACTTCGACCCAGCGATCCGGCAGGGGCTGGAGGGAGACAGACATGGGCTCGGAAAACGAACAGCGGGAGACCGCATACCGCCTGGAGAAGCTCGGCACCGGTGCGGGGGCGGGCTGGTTTTCCTGCGTACCCGAGAGGGAGACGGGCCTGGACGAGGGGCTCGGGCATCTGGCGGAGCGCCCCATGGACCGGTTCATGCACGACCACGTCCTCTCCCTGGTCTCCTCCCTCGAGCCGGACGAGGTCCGCCGCCTGCTGGATCGACCGGAGCCGCACGTCCGGGCGCTGGCCTGCGAGGCCTGCCTGGGCGCGGAGCGGCTCCAGGGCCTGGCGGCCCGGTTCTCCCCCGGGGACCTGGCCCACCTGGCCGGTCACACCCCGGACATCCGGATCCGCTGGTGGCTGGAGCGAGCGTCCGAGGCCGGCCTCTACTGGGTTCGGGCGTTTTCGCACAACACCCTGCTTCACGAGCCGCTTCCCGTCCCGCGAGAGGCGGGCCGCGAGATCCCGGTGACGGACGAGGAGATCGAGACCTGGCGGCGCACCGTGGTGTCCATTCACGAGATGGGGCTTGCCGGCTGTTCGGGACTTCCCGCCGCTGCCGCAGGCTCCGGGGCCTCGCGTAAGGAGGTTCGGCATCTCCTGCAGCTTCTCGAGACGCCGGACCTCCTGGAGGGGTGGGAGACCCGAACCGAGGCCACGCTCAGCCCCTACGCCGTGGAGAGACCCTGGCGGCTGGACGTCCGCGCCCGGCACGGACGGAACCGGTGGCGGCTCACCGGGACCCAGACCGGCTACGGGCGGGGCCTCGACATCCACCAGTCCCGTATCTCCTGCCTCATGGAGGTCGTGGAACGGTGCTCGGCCTTTGCGTCGTTCGAGCCGGACCGGGTGTGCGAAGCCCGGGCCGGCCTGCGGCTTCACACGGGGACCTCAGAGGAGCTGAAAGCCCGGGGCTTCCGTCTGCTGGACCTCGACCGGATGCGCCTGGAGGTGCCCTACCGCGGCGATTCCCTCTGCTGGGTGGAAGGGGAGGAAGTCGCTGCGGAGGGACCCCGGACCGTGCTGGTCCCGGCCCAGCTGGCGTTCCTGTTCGTCAACCTGGACGAGGCGGGGTTGACGAGCGGCGTCTCCTCCAACGGTCTCGGCGCAGGCGCCACGCCGGCCCGGGCGCGCCTGAGCGGACTCCTGGAGGTGATCGAGCGGGATGCGAAGCGAGTGGTCCCCTTTTCCCCTGACCGCTGCTTCGTGCTGGAGGCCGAGGAGCCGCGGGTCTCGGAAATGATTCGCGATCTGGGGAAGAAAGGGGTCCACATCCGCTTCGTCGACCTCACCCCGGAGTGGGGCGTTCCCTGCTATCAGGCGTTCGTGGAAGCGCCGGGCGGGATCGTGCTCGAGGGCTGCGGCGCCCACCTGGACGGGAGGCGGGCCGCGGTCTCCGCCATGACCGAGATCCCCTGGCCCTATCCATACTGGTTCGGCACGCCGCCCGCACCGGAGGGGACCCGGCGCGTTCGGCTGGAGGAGCTCCCCTGCTGGAGCACGGGCGACGACGCCGGGGATCTGGAGCGGCTGGAGTCCCTCCTTCACGCCAACGGCTACGCGCCCGTCTACGTGGACCTGACCCGGGAGGACCTCGGCCTCCCCGTGTGCCGGGCCCTGGTCCCGGGCCTGGAGCTCATGACCCTGTTCGACCGGTTCACCCCCCTCGGCGTTCGCCAGTTCGGCCACTACCTCCACCGGTTCTCACCCGATCCGGCCGCTCCATGACGGCCGTCATAGACAAGGCCGTTTTCATCGACAGGTATGTTCAGTCGAAACCAGGCTCCCAATGCCGCACCTGCTTCGCGGCACCCGGCGCTCAGGCATGGCCCTCGGTGGAGGGCGGACGTTTTCCACGAGGGTAGTCCGCCCAGTCCGGCGCGCGCCTGGACCGCCACCGCCGCCCGTAGAGCAGGTTGTCCACGTGAGGGAAGAGACGCTGTGCGGGCAGGGACCTTCGGAGCACGAACCGCACCAGCCTGTGGATGGAGCGGTAGGGCCGGGAGAAGGGGCAGACCGCCATGCAGACGCAGCAGTCCGTGCCGATCTTCCCCCAGTAGTCGAAACAGGTCTCCTCGTTCATCTTCCAGCGAAGGATCCCCCGGTCCTCCCTCTGTTCCCGCTCCAGGGGAAGGGAGTTGGAGGGGCATGCCTCCGCGCACTTCTTGCACGCCTCGCAGAACCGCTCCGCACCCAGGTCCACGGGCCGGTCCACGGCCAGGGGCATGTCCGTCTGGACGGCGAAGAGGCGCACCCTCGGGCCGTAGCGGTCGGCGATCAGATAGCCGAGCCGACCCAGCTCGCCCAGGCCGGCGTCCACGGCCAGGGGCACCATGAGGAGGTCGTAGTGGCGGTTGTGCTCGGCCACGGCCCGGTACCCCATGGTGGCGAACCACTGGGCCAGGATGGTCGTGATGGTTGCCCCGCGGGCATAGTTGTAGGCGCTCTCCACCACCGAAGGCGTGTGGGGGGCGGAGGCCACCATCTCCGAGTCCATCTCCGTGGCGATCACCACAGCGTAGGGGAGGGGGTCCGGGATCTCACGGCCCCACTGGTCCCACTCGCCGTAGTGGATCTCCCCGCGGTGGCTGTAGGCCCAGCGGGGGTCGATCCGGCAGATGCCCACCAGATCGGCGCCCAGCCGGCGGGCCCAACCCTTGACGATGCGGGAGGCCCGCTCGGGGTCCAGCTGCTCGGGCGGAGGCGGCTCGCCTCCGGCGTAGCTGCTCCGGCCCGTTGCGGTGGCGGGATCGACCCGGGCCTTGTCGCCCACCATGTTGGGGAGCTCGAAGGAGGAGACCAGCATGGAGAGGTTGGGCCGGTACCCTCCGTCGATGGTGCCGGGCTTCCCCAGCGGGCCTCCCCGGGCGCGGCGCTTCTCGTCGTAGGCCCGGTGCCCGGGATGGGCCTGGTAGTACAGATCGTACTCCGGGTGCCCGGGCCGGAGGCTGCGGTTTCGGGCGAACGTGCTGTCCCGCTCGTCCATGGGCTCGAAGGCGACTCCCTCCCGGGCCAGATATCCGGCCGCGCCCTTAAGAGAACGGGCCCGGCCGGGAATGGGAAGGAGGAAGAAGGCCCCCCCGGCCAGCAGGAGCCCGAAGACCCAGACCAGGGTTACGCGCGAGGCCGGCCAGGCGAGGATCAGGACGGCCAGGAGCGCGTGGACGCACATCCCGGCCCAACCGAACCGAGGGGCCCGGGGCTCCCGCTCCCGCACGGACTCCCAGGTGAAGAGCGCCCACAGGAGAAAGAAGCCGAGGTTCACGACGAAGAGCACGCCTGCCGGGACCCAGCTCATATTCATGATGCAAGCCCGTTTGTCCCGTTTGAGAGGTCTTCCCTCGATGATGACCCGAGGGAGGGCCGCGGATCGGGGATCACCAAAGGTGGAGCAGCTCGCCCACGGTGATGAGCGCGGCCAGGGCGATTACGATGATGCCGGAGGCCATCAGAAACCCGGCCCTTTTTTCACTGTACCGATTCTTTTTCGCCTGAGACATGTAGATGGCGTAAATGCCCACAGCCAGAAAAAAGAGCTGATCGATCATATCCAGGGGAGACACGGCCGCCTCCTCGAGCGTGCATTCCGGGTTCATCGGCTCGGTTCGGTTCAAGACCTCGAGTCGGCTTTGAACGGAAGAACCCGGATTGTAGTACGAAAGCCTGCGGAAACTCAAGGTCGCCGACACCATGTCGGGAATGTCGACGGGCGTTCCGGGGTGGATCCTTTGGCCGGGTCCGCACCGAACCATTGACGGATTCGAAAAACCCGTTCACCCGCCGCGGGGAATGCTGTCACCTGATTGATTCGTTCAGAAGAGGGATCTGCTAGAATTTCGAAACGATTCAGGCTCTTGTGCTACAGGCCCTCGCTCTGCGTTTGAGACGGGAGGTCCGCGAACCGAGATCCACGAGCAGGGAGGCCATTCATGTGGGAGTACACGGACAAGGTCAAAGAGCTGTTCCTGAACGCCAAGAACGCCGGGGTGATCGAGGACGCGAGCGGGGTGGGCGAGGTGGGCTCCATGGCTTGCCATCCGGTTCAGCCTGAGCTTCTACAACACCGAGGAGGAGATCGATCTTCCCCGGCTACTTCATCCCGGAGCGGCTCGACCGGATCAACCTGGAGTACTACTTCGGGCAGATGACCACGGCGTTCTTCGAGGCCCTGTCCGAGCAGATCACCTTGGCGGTCCGGGGAAGCTGCTCGCGCACCTGGGGCGGAGCTGGTGCTCACCCCCGGGGATCGGGGCATGAAGGGCGCCCTGGAAAAGGCCGGGGAGATCCTGGACGCGTCGGAGGACGCCTTCATGCCGGACCAGTTCTCCAACCCGGCCAACCCGGACGTGCACCGGCGCACCACGGCCGAGGAGATCTGGGAGGCTACGGGGGGCGAGGTGGACCTGTTCGTGGCAGGCGTGGGAACGGGAGGCACCATCACGGGCGTGGCCGAGGCGCTTCGGGAGCGGCGCCCCGGGTTCCGGGCCGTGGCCGTAGAGCCGGCCGGATCGCCCGTTCTGACCGGCGGCGACCCGGGGTCCCACAAGATCCAGGGGATCGGGGCGGGGTTCGTGCCCAGGGTGCTCAACCGGGAGGTGATCGACGAGGTGGTGACCGTGAGGGACGGGGAGGCGTTCGAAACGGCCCGGGCGCTCGCCAGGACGGAAGGCCTGCTCTGCGGGATCTCGTCGGGCGCAGCCGTGGCGGCGGCGATTCAGGTGGCCCGAAGGCCGGAGAATCGGGGAAAGCGGATCGTGACCGTCCTCCCCAGCACGGGCGAGCGGTACATCAGTACGGAGCTGTTCGAATAGAGCCGTGGCTCGTGATCGTGGTTCGTGATTCGTGAAAGCCCTTCGAAAGGGTCAGCTGGATTTCTTTCCTCTCACTTTCGCCTTCACTATCTGTCCCCTCTCACTTCCAGCAGGAACCGCTCGAAAAACGCCTCCATGAAGGCGTGGCGCTCCCCGGCCAGCCGTCGGCCTTCCCGGGTGAGCATGCGCTCCCGAATCCGGGAGAGCTTGAGACGGTACTCCCGGTAAGCGGTGTCCTCGCGCGTGTAGGGCGCCGTGCTCGCCGGATCGGCCAGCGGGTTGTGGAGCGTGGCGCCCACCTCGCCCGCGAACTGGAAGGCCCGACCGATGCCCACCGCGCCGATGGCGTCCAGCTTGTCCGCGTCGAAGAGGACTTCGGCCTCCAGCGTCTCCGGGTGAGCGTCGCCCCGGAACCGGTGGCTCCGGACGCAGTGGATCACGTTGTCGAGCAGCTCCCCGGCCGGCATCCTGTCCTCCAGGAAGGCGAGGGCCATGGCGGCCCCCCGCTCGGCATGGCAGATTCCGCCGTTGGCCTCGTCCTGGGCCGCCCGGCCCACGTCGTGGAGGTAGGCGGCCAGCTCCAGCACGCGCAGATCGGCCCCCTCGGCCCGGCCGATGCGCAGGCATAGGGCGCGCACCCGGTTCGTGTGCTCCCAGTCGTGGCTGCCCCGGGCCCCTTCTGCGCAGGCCCTGGCATAGACCCGGACGGCTTCGATCAGTTGCTTCTCCATACAAGAGGGCCCTATACCAGATTCCGGGCCCGCAAGCCAGCCCGTTGCCGCGTCCGCTCCGGCAGAAAATTTGCATGTCATCCCATCGGAATGTGCTTTTCGTGATCCGCTTCATGGCCGGCGGGCCTCGCCGTTTTTGGCGTGCGGTTCCGTGCGGGCTCTGCTATTCAAGGGACGGACCGGAAAGAGGGGGGAAACCGCGATGAGCCCGGAGGACCGTTCAAGGGATCGGTCGTCACAGAACCGACGCTGCAGGATTACGGGCCTGCCTGTCCGACAGAGGCCCGAGTGGACGGATGTGGGTTTCGGCGGAGACTATCGCGTGACCCTGCGCGTCATCGGCGACCGGATCCTCCACAGCCGGCCCACCGGCTATGCCACCATCCGGGACGTGGACCGGGTCCTGGAGCTCACCCGGCAGGTGATCGACGAGCAGTTCGGACCCGAACGTCCTTACGTCCAGATCGAGGACTACCGAGGCCTGGAAGGATCCTCCGTGGAGGGGAGGAAGCGGTTCATCCGGGACATGAAAGGGCGCGACCGCATGGCCGGCCTGGTCTTCTGCAACCCCTCGCCGCTTTTCAAGGTGAGCATCCGGCTGGCCAAGAGGCTCACGCCATCCCGGTACCGGGTGCAGATCGCGCGGGACTACGAGGAGGCCGTGCAGTGGGCGATCGAGACTCTCCCGGGGGAGGAGGGTCCGGTTCCGCACGCCGCCTTTGAAACGGGGTCCAGACCGGGGCAGGCCCCCTATCCGGAGTGTGTTCGCGGTCATGGGGCCGCAGGCCTTTCCGTGCAGGAAAGCGCGGGTCTGCCCGAATGCCCTGGCAGGACGCGGGATTCATGGAGGCTCCATCTCGAAGGGTTCTCCACGCGGTACGAACGGCTGGGAGCGGATGTGGTTCATTCGGTGTCCACAGGGTATCTGAAGGACAACCACATCGATCCCCTGTTCGAGCACATGAACCGGGTTCTTTCGGAGATGAATCTCGAAGGGACCCCGATATTCGTGCTGGATGGGCTGGCTGACGTCTCAGGGGCCACCTGGCGGGCCCGCAGGATGTTCGTGGAGCGGATGGCGGCCGCACAAAACAGGTACCCTTTTCGCCTGTACGTGTTCTACGGGGCCGGCCGGCTTCTTCGAGCCGCCGTCCGCCTGGGCCGCGCCTTTGCACCGTTCCGGGTGGCTATGGCCGAAGATCTGGCCGAGGCGCGGCGTATCGTGGCCGAGACGCGCAAGGAGCTGGGGACGGCCCGCAGTGACGAAATGGATCCAGAGGCCTCTTCGGGGCGTTCGGCGCAGGAAAGCCCCTTGACCCAGGCGTGCATAGAGGATCTGCTTCACTTTCTCGGGAGCATCGACTGGGAGGCGGGCGGTCTGGACTCCCTCCCGCCGGAGGCGGACGATCCGTCCCACCCTCTCGCCGCGCTCTTCGAGGCGTTCGCCCTGATCAAGAGCGACCTGGACCGGCTCATCGAGGAGCGGAAGGCGGCGGCCGATGCCCTGGAGATTGAGCAGGCCTATCTCTATCAGCTGTTCGAGAACGCACAGCTGGCCGTGGTGAGGGGGTCCTGCGGCGGTGTGATTCAGCAGGTCAACCCCGAGTTCACCCGGATCTTCGGGTTCACGGCGGAGGAGGCGATCGGCCGGAAGGTCGACGACCTGATCGTGCCCGATGACCGGCTGGAGGAGGCGCTGGCCACGACCCGGCGCGTCGAGGGGGGAGGGAAGGCCTCCTGCGAGACCGTGCGCCGCCACAAGGACGGGAGCCCCATCGCAGTGGAGCTGCTGGCGTTTCCCATCGCCATCGACGGACGGCAGGTCGGCGCCTACTCCATGTACCTGGACCTGCGGGAGCGGGTGCTCGCCGAGGCGGCGCTGCGCGCCAGCGAGGAGAGGTACCGGGACCTGTTCGAGAATGTGTCCGACCTGCTCTACGTCCACGACATGGAGGGCCGGTTCGTTCAGGCCAACCGGACTTTGCGGCGGCTGGCCGGTCTGAATGAGGAAGAGGATCTCCGTCTGAATGTCCAGGACTTGATGCCGGGGAAGAACCGACCGCGGTTCCACGACTACCTCGAGCGGATCCTCAGGAACGGTACCGATGAAGGATCCTTTCTTCTCGAGTCCCGCGACGGTCGTTCCTTCGTGGTAGAGTACCGGAACTCCCTGATTCTGGGAGAGCACGGGGCCCCCCTGGGTGTTCGGGGATCGGCGCGCGACCTGACTGAACGCTTGCGCGCCGACAAAGCCCTGCGCGAGAGCGAGGAGAGGCATCGCAGCATCCTCGAGAACATGGACGAGGGGTACTATGAGGTGGACCTGGCCGGGAACTTCACGTTCGTGAACCGGGCCATGTGCAACATGCTGGGCTACACACAGGACGAGATCATCGGGGTGAACAACCGCGAGTACATGGAGGAAGAAACCGCCGGCGGCGTGTACGCCGCCTTCAACCGGGTCTATCGCACGGGTCGCACGGAAAAGGGCTTCAACTGGGAGACCATCCGCCGGGACGGCTCCAGGGGCATCGTGGAGACGTCCGTGTCGCTGAAGGTGGGGGCTCGGGGCGAGCCCGAAGGGTTTCGGGGGCTGGTTCGGGATGTCACGGAGCGGGAGCGCGACCGCGTGGAGAAGCTGAGATTGGAGGCCCAGCTCCAGCACGCCCAGCGCATGGAGGCCATCGGCACCCTGGCGGGAGGCATCGCCCACAACTTCAACAACCTCCTCATGGGGATCCAGGGAAACGCCTCCCTGATGGCCCTGGACCTGGATGGCGGGCATCCCCATTCCGGGCGGCTCAAGACGATCGAAAACCTGGTCAGGAGCGGTTCGGAGCTCACCCGGCAGCTCCTGGGCTACGCCCGGGAGGGGCGGTACGAGGTGAACGCCGTCGACCTCAACCGGCTGGTTCGGGAGACCGCGGGTACCTTCGGCGCCGCCCGGAGGGAGATCCGGGTGCACACCGATCTCCACCCGGCGCTGCTCTCGGTTCTGGCGGACCGGGGTCAGGTCGAGCAGGCCCTGATGAACCTGTTCGTGAATGCGGCCGACGCCATGCCCCAGGGCGGAGATCTCTTCCTGTCGACGGAGAACAGATCGAGCGACGAGATGAAGAAAAAGCCCTACGCGCCGAAGGGAGGCATTTATGCACGGCTCCTGGTCCGCGACACGGGGCAGGGCATGGACGAGGAGACCCGGTCCAAGATCTTCGAGCCGTTCTTCACCACCAAGGGCCTCAGCAAGGGGACGGGCCTGGGGCTGGCCTCTGTCTACGGGATCGTCAAGGCCCATGGGGGGTACATCGACGTGTCGTCCGAGGTGGGACGCGGCACCACCTTCGAGATCTATCTCCCGGCCACGAGCGTTTCTGCGGAGACACCGCCGGAGCAGGAGAGGTCGATCGATCCGGGAAGCGGAACCGTGCTGCTCGTGGACGACGAGGAGACCGTGCTGGCCGTGGGTGCGGAGATGCTTTCCAGGATGAACTACACCGTGCGCACGGCGGGCGGGGGCGAGGAGGCGGTTCGCCTGTTCCAGGCGGATCACGAGGAGATCGATCTCGTGATCCTGGACCTGATCATGCCGGACATGGGCGGAGGCGAGGTGTTCGACCGCCTCAGGGGTATCGACCCGGGGGTGAAGGTGCTCCTGGCCAGCGGGTACAGCATGGACGGGAAGGCGGCCGAGATCCTCGAGCGGGGATGCGACGACTTCATTCAGAAGCCGTTCGACATGAGCCTGCTCTCGGAGAGGGTGAACGCGCTCCTGAGCAGACCGTGACCCGCCGCCCTTCGGCTTTGTGCACTCCAGCAATCCACGGGGGAACAGGAACATGTACGATTTTCTGCTGAACGACGAGCAGCTCGAGCTGCGGGACGAGGTGAGGGACCTGGTGCGCTGGGTCCCCAGGGAGATGATCCTGGAGATGGACCAGGACCGGATCCGGTTCCCGAAGGCGTTCCTCGAGGAGGCGGGCCGGCGGAACCTCATGGGCTGTCGCTACCCCCGGGAGTGGGGCGGGCGGGGCATGGACTGGGTGGCCACCTGCATGGTCATGGAGGAGGTGGGCACCCTGGGTTACATCTTCGCCTGTGTCTTCGGGGTGGGAGCGGAGCTCGTGTGCGACGCCGTTGTCCTCCACGGGACGGACGAACAGAAGGAGCGCTACGTCCGGCCCCTGCTCCAGGGAAAGGTCTTTGCGGCCGAGTGTCTGACCGAGCCGAGGGGCGGATCCGACTTCTTCGGCACCACCACGCGGGCCGAGGACCGGGGGGATCACTTCCTGCTGACCGGGCAGAAGCGGTTCATCGTGGGGGCCGAGGGAGCGGACTTCTTCCTGGTCTACGCCCGGACCGATCCGGACGCCCCTCCCCACCAGTCGCTGACCTGCTTCATCGTGGACCGGGGGCACGGCGTGAGCACGGACTACCTCTACGGGCTCATGGGGTGCCGTGGGGGAGGGGCGGGCCGGGTGGTCTTCCAGGACGTCCGCGTCCCCCGGGAGAACGTGGTGGGCCATGTGAACGGCGCTTATGCGGTCTTCAACACCATGATGATCCCGGAGCGCCTCGGTACGGCCGCCATGACCGTGGGCGCGGCCCGCCCGGCCCTGGACGTGGCCACGGGGTACACCACCCGGAGAAAGGCCTTCGGCCGACCCATCGCCCAGTTCCAGGGCGTGAGCTTCCAGGTGGCGGAGGCCGCCACGCTTCTGGACGCGGCCCGTTCCATGATCTACACCACCGCGCGGGCCGTGGACGCGGGCGTGGAGCCCCGCCGGGTCCGACGCCTGGTCTCCGAGACCAAGAAGTTCGTCACCGAGTCCTGCCAGAAGTCCGCCCACCACGCCATGCAGGTGATGGGCGGCATCGGCTACACCAACGTCTTCCCCGTGGAGCGCATCGTCCGGGACCTGCGGCTCGCCTCCATCTGGACCGGCACGAACGAGATCATGGCGGCCATCACGGCGAACGAGTGGTACCGGGAGCGGGGGAGGTCGCCGGCGCCCAGGGACTTCGAGGCGGACGCGGCCGAGGCCGGGGCCGAGGAGGAGAAAGTGTACGAGTGATGCGGGGGCTCTGGATCGAAAAGGGCGGCCTGGGTTTCCGGGAGGATCTGCCCGTACCCGAGCCGGGCCCGGGCGAGGCCCGGGTCCGCGTCCGTCTGGCCGGGATCTGCGGGACGGACCTGGAGCTCCTGGAGGGCTACGCCGGGTTTCGCGGGGTGCCCGGGCACGAGTTCGTGGGCGAGGTGGCGGAGGCGCCGGACCGCCCGTTCCTGGAGGGGCGGCGGGTCGTGGGGGAGATCAACGCGGCCTGCGGCCGGTGCGACCCGTGCCGGCGAGGACTGCCCAACCACTGCGAAGCGCGCCGGGTCCTGGGGCTCCGGGGGATGAACGGCGCCTTTGCCGACTACCTGGTCCTGCCGGCGGCAAGCCTCCACGTGGTTCCGGAGACCGTACCGGACGAGGCCGCGGTCTTTGCCGAGCCGCTGGCCGCGGCCCTTCGCATCCAGGAGCAGGTGGCGATCGGACCGGGAGACAGGGTTCTCGTGGTGGGGGCGGGGCGCCTGGGCCAGCTGGCGGCAAGGGTTTTGGCCCGCACCGGGTGCGATCTCCGGGTGGCGGCGCGACACCCCAACCAGTTCGGGCTCCTGGCACGCGAGGCCATCGCGGGCATCCGCGAGGACGAGATTCCCGCTCGGTCCATGGACGTGGTGGTGGAGGCGGCCGGGTCGGCCCGGGGGCTTCGCGCCGCCCTGGAAGCGGTCCGGACCTGCGGGACCCTGGTGCTCAAGAGCTCCTGGCGGGAGGAGGTGCCCCTGGACCTCGGGCGGGTGGTGGTGGACGAGATCCGTCTCCTGGGGTCCCGGTGCGGCCCCTTTGCGCCGGCCCTGGAGCTCCTGGCCTCCAGGGCGGTCGATCCCCGGCCCATGATCGCGGCCGTCTACTCGCTCCGCGCCGGCGAGACCGCCTTTTCCCTGGCCGAACGGCCCGAGGCGCTCAAGATCCTGCTCCGTCCCTGAGGCACCAGCGCCCCGGGGCGTCTCCCCTCATCCTGCCTGCATGCGGGGACCACGGCTCCCCGCCGGGGCCTGGAGCGGCAGGATGGGCGGGCTGCGATTCTTTCCATGACCACCGATCGAGGAGGAGGAGCGCGGTGAGCGAATCGAGATGGCGGGTGCAGAATCCCGACGGACCCATGCGTGTGATCGTCACCAAGGAGCTTCCCGGCACGCGCTGGCTCGAGATCCTGATCGAGGCCGGCTGCCGGGTCGAGGTCTGCCGATCCGACACGGTTCTGGGGGAAGGCGAGATCGAAACGGCCATAGGGGGCCGCTGCGACGGATGCATCGGGCAGCTGACAGAGCACTGGGGGCTCCGGCTCTTCGAGGCCCTGGCCCGCGCCGGAGGGAGGGCCTACAGCAACTACGCGGTCGGTTACAACAACGTGGACCTGGACGCAGCCACGCAGCATCGCATTCCGGTCGGAAACACACCGGGCGTGCTGACCGAGACCACGGCCGAGATGGCCGTGGCCCTGACCTTCGCGGCCGCGAGGCGGGTTGTGGAGGGAGACCGCTTCATGCGCGAGGGGAGGTTCACCGGGTGGCTCCCCTCGCTCCTCCTCGGCGAGCTTCTGTGGCGGAAGACGGTGGGGATCGTGGGCGCGGGCCGCATCGGTGCGGCCTACGCGCGGATGATGGCGGAAGGCCACAAGATGGACGTAATCTACCACGACCTCCGGCCGAACGGCGAGCTCGAGGATGCGGTGGGTTCGTACGGGCATTTCCTTGCGGCCGAGGGAAGGCGACCCGTGTCCTGCCGCCGGGTCGATTCCCTGGAGGATCTCCTCCGGGAGGCGGACGTGGTGAGCCTGCACACGGTCCTGGATGCCTCCACCCGACACCTGATCGACCGGGAGCGGCTGGCCGTGATGAAGCCGAACGCCGTTCTGGTGAACTCGAGTCGCGGTCCCCTGATCGACGAAAGGGACCTGGTGGAGCACTGCCGCAATCACCCGCGCTTCCGGGCGGCGCTCGACGTGTTCGAGGGGGAGCCCGACATGGCGCCGGGACTGGAGGACCTTCCGAACGTGGTGGTGGTGCCCCACATCGGCTCGGCCACCCGGTGGACCCGGGAGGCCATGTCCGTTCTGGCGGCCTTCAACGTGGCGGGGATGCTTCAGGGCTTTCCGGTGTGGGGCCGCGCGGACATGGGCCCGTTCCTGGGACCCAACCCGCCCGAGGCGGCGCCCAGCGTCGTGAACGACGATTCGCTCGGCCTTCCCCGATTCGAGGTCTAGGATGTCGCCGGGGTGAGGAGGGGGGTCGGCCCTTCACCGGGGCGGGTCAAGCCCCTTGCTGCGGGAACCCACCCGCGCTCCGGCCCAACACGCGGTCCGTGTCCAGGAGGATCTTGACCTCGCCCTCCTGCTTGGCCATGCCCAGGACGTAGTCGGCGCGAACGGCCTGCCCCAGGCCGGCCGCGCCCTCGATCTCGGAGGCCTTCATCTCGTTCACCTCGGAGACGGCGTCGACGATCACCCCGGCGCGGGTCCCGCCGTTTCCGTTCTCCACGTCCAGGATGATGATGCAGGTCCGCTCGGTGTACTCCGACTCCTCCATGCCGAACCGGAGCCTCAGGTCCATGACCGGGATCACCTCGCCCCGGAGGTTCACCACCCCCCGAAAGAACTCCGGCGACCGAGGCATGGAACGGATGGGCATCATCCCGATGATCTCCTTGACCTCGAGGATGTCGATCCCGAACTCCTGCCCGTCCAAGCGGAAGGTGAGGTACTTGCCCTCCAGGTTCAGCATGGACTTGGAGGCGCCGCCGCGGCCCTCGCCGCTTCGCTCCAGAATCTCCGTGACCGTCTCGGTGTCGGCCCGGCGTCGCGACGGCAGCCGGTGCCGGTCCCGGTCCGTGCAGGCCGCGTCCGCAAACCGGGTCTCGATGAAGGCGGAGAGGTCGATCCGCGACCCGATCCCCATCTTCTCCACCATGTAGGCCTGCATGTACTCGAGCTCCTCGATCTCCGGGTAGAGATCGGAGGTCCGGATCCCCCGCTCCTCCGTGAGGACGTTCTTGAGCAGGGGGACCTTGAGACCGAGCTTTCCCTCCGGGTCCAGAAACCGGACCGCGATCTCGGCGGCGGTCTCGGGCTTCCTCTCGATGAACCGTCCGGCGTCCACCAGGAGGCGGGTGAACTCGTGCACCGCGTCCGGGTAGGGCCCGATGAAGTCGTCCCGCATGGTGACCACGCAGCAGGGGTGGTTGTCCCAGAGCTCGCTGCTGAGGAACTGGCTCTCGGCGATCCCCGCGGCGATGGACTTGGTGCCCAGGGGCTCGGCAACCATGAAACCGCAGGCCTTCGGGTTGTCCCGCAGGAACTCCGGCATCTTGATGGGGGCCGTGACCTCGAAGGTCACATCCGGCGATCCTTCTCCCGCCATGCCGGAGCTGAGGCCCATCCGGTCGAAAAACTGGTGGGAGAGCATGTGGTGAATGGACATCTGGTGGGGGATGAAGAAGGACTTGCCCCGGAAGAACGCTTCGTAGGGGGGCCGGTAGGCCCCCGTGCGGTTCCGGACGAAAATGCTTCCATTCTTGTGGGCGAGAAGGATCATGCGGAGGGGGGTCTCGAAGGCGAACAGGTCCATGGCGATGGGCCCCAGGATGCAGGCCGCGTCCACGGTGCCCTTTCTCAGGGCGTCCCGCACCGGGTTCCACCCGGGCATGCACCGGGTCTCCAGCTCGAAGGTCTCGGCCCGGGCCTCTCCGGTCTCGAGGAGGTGCTTGAGCACGCCCAGGACCAGGTGGTCCGTGATCTGGATGTGCGCCACGCGAAGCGTGACCTTGCCCGAACGGGCCCGGTCCGACTCCCGTTCCTCGGCCGTGGGCACGCTTTCTTCCTCCTGGAGGATCCCGAAGGACTCCTCGATCTTGGCCGCCAGCTCGTCCTTGTTGAAGGGCTTGGCCACGAAGCTGCTGACCCCGGCGTCCAGGGCCTTCTTCTCCTGCTTCATGTCCCCCTGGCCGGTGGCCATGATGAAGGGCAGGTCCCGCGTCTCCTCGTTGCCCCGGATCCACAGAAGGAGGTCGTAGCCGCTCCGGTTGGGCATGTTCCAGTCGCTGATCACGAGATCGAACGGTCCGGTCTCCCGGATACAAACGATGGCCTCCTCGCCGTCGCCGGCCTCGGTCACGTTTTCGAAGCCCAGGGAGGCCAGGGTCTTCCGTTCGATTTTCCGCATGGTTGCGGCGTCTTCCACCAGCAGGATCTTGATGCTTGAGCGATCGAGGTTCATGGATGGTCTCCGTCCGGGTGCGGTGGGTTCCTGATCGGTTCCGTTTCGCGTCATGCGCCGCCCGAAAGGCGGCGCTGGGTCATGGACGTATCAACTTCCGTGCCAAAGGCCGAAGGGCGGAGAGGCCCCCCGGGAGCGGGCCCGCGAGGGACGAGCCGAGAAGTGGGCGTGGCCGGCAAGCTGCTGCCTTTGACGGGGTGTCAGGTCTTTGACATGATCAGGCGGCCGCCGGATGCCGGGCCGTCCGGCATGCCGGCCACGCACGGCCTTCCGGTCGGAACGCTACCGGGAACACGCCGCCCGTGATGCAACGATGAAAAGAAATCGCTTGCTTTTGCATGGAAAAGGATTACTATATTTTTCGTCTCGGCTCCGCTCTCGGGCGCGGAGCCTTTTTTTACTGAAGGAGCAAGCTTTGCCTGATGGATCGCTCCTACAGTGTGTCATTACGAACATCCTAACCGGTGATACGAAAGATGCGTCTATTTTAAAGTGGGTTTATAGCATATACTTTAATGAGATTGAATAACGGACGGATACACATCAAACAAAATATGATGAAGTCGTAGAAAGCCCGAAGTCTCGAGACCTGCCCCTGAGATTTCAACAGGTTATATCGTTCACAGCGGCGGGTGAGCGGGTATTTGCGAATGCGTCAAAACATGGTTATCTGTTGAAGGAGTGTTTTCATTTGAATTTTGGACAGTTTTCATTTTGTAGGGAAATTACAACTGGCATTGAACGTGCAGGATATTCCATCCCAACACCCATTCAAGTCCGGGCCATTCCGGAGGTCATGCAAGGACACGATATCATGGGGCTGGCCCAGACAGGCACTGGAAAAACGGCGGCCTACGTGCTGCCCATTCTACACCGGCTGTTCCAGGGAAGGCGGAGAGGTGTGCGCGCCCTGATCGTGGCTCCAACGCGAGAGCTGGCCGAGCAGATTCATCAGGACATCCTGATGTTGGGGTCGAGGACCGGGTTGCGAAGCGTGTCCGTCTACGGCGGCGTCGGAATCCAGCCGCAGGTGGCGTCGCTGAGGAAAGCGGATATCGCGGTCGCGTGCCCCGGTCGTCTCCTCGACCACGTGGGCCGGCGCACGGTGGATCTTTCGAACGTCGAGGTCCTGGTTCTCGATGAGGCCGATCAGATGTTCGACATGGGCTTTCTGCCGGACATTCGCCGGATCCTGACCCACCTGCCGCAGGCGAACCGGCAGACCCTGCTTTTCTCGGCCACCATGCCGGCCCAGATACGCCGCCTGGCCGATCAGGTCCTGGAGAACCCGGTCAGGGTACAAGTGGGGCAAGAGGCGCCTGCAGACACCGTCCATCATGTGTTTTATCCGGTCGCCCGGCATTTGAAGACGGCGCTTCTGCTCCAACTGCTCGGCAGCACCGGCATGGGCGCTGTTCTGGTGTTCACCCGCACCAAGCACCGTGCCAAGAAGCTGGGCGTGAAGCTGTCCAAGGCCGGTTATCGGTCCGCCTCTCTCCAGGGAAACCTGTCCCAGTCTCAGCGCCGGAAAGCCATGGACGGTTTCAAGTCGGGTGAGTTTCAGGTCCTGGTGGCCACTGACATCGCGGCCCGCGGTATCGACGTCTCGAATGTCTCTCATGTGATCAACTACGACGTGCCGTCGACCGCGGAACACTACATTCACCGCATCGGCAGGACCGGCCGGGCCACGAGGACCGGTGAAGCGTTCACGCTGATCACCTGTGAAGACAGGCAGATGATGAAAGCCATTCACGGGGTCATTGGGGCGCCTGTGGAGCAGCGAAGGCTGGCGGGTTTCGATGATCACGCCGTTCCATGGGGTGGGAAATGAGCGGGGAGAACCCGCAGGATGAAGGACCGGATCTCCCGTTTGAGTGTGGAAGGCCTGGTCCGGGCCTCGGGGAGTGCGGCCCCGGGCTCTCGATGACGCCGCAGGAGACCTCGGTCCGTGGTCTCTATCGCCGGGTGGATGAAACGGTGGCCCTCGGGCTGAATCGGCTGCGGATCGAAAACGGCATCGTTCCGGCCTGCAAGGTGGGCTGTTGCTCTTGCTGCCGCTTTCACATCCTCACCAACATCCTGGAGGCCCACACCCTGGCGCAGTTCGTCCGGCGGGAGTTCTCGGCACGCCGGACGAACGAGCTTCGATTCAGGACGCTGCAGTGGTGGGAGTGGGACAGCTCCAGGCCGGGGAGGCGCCGGCCGTCCGGATTCGACATCGAGACGGATCTTTCCGGCTACGAGCACCGTTGCCCGCTGCTGGTAGACGGTGCGTGCAGTGCATATCCCGTCAGGCCCATGGTTTGCCGGACGCATTACGTCGATTCCAATCGGCAGCTGTGCCTTGCGGCCAATGACCCGGAATCCTCGGAAGACCGTCCGAAGGTGATTTCATCCCTTCTGACGGCGACCCAGCCGTTCGCCATGGAAATGCGGAAATCCGTCGAGGAGTCCGGGGCGGACTACTCTCGATCCATCATGCTCCTGCCCCACCACCTTGCCATTCAGATGGGCTGGGACTTCGCCGCATGAGTCACATCCCTGACGTGGGAGGCGCGCCCAGCCAGTGGCCGGAGTCCAGGACCGATCCGGCGTGTTCCAACCTCCTGCCACCCCCCATCGAGAGCATGACATGGCCCATGAACCCGTCCTCCCCTCGTGCGAGATCCTCACCATCGGAACCGAGCTGCTCCTGGGCCGCGTCCTGGACACGAACTCCGCCTTTGCGGCCCAAAGGCTGGCACGGATCGGGGTGAGGGTCCGCTTCCGCACGGCCGTGGGGGACTGCGCCCGGGACATGGAGGAGACCCTTCGCCGGGCCCTGAAGCGCTGCGACCTCGTCCTGGTGACCGGGGGGCTGGGGCCCACCCGGGACGATCTCACCCGGGAGACCGTGGCGAACCTGGCGGGATTGGAGCTCGAGTTCCGCGAGGACCTGATGGAGCAGATCGAGGCCCTGTTCCGAAAGATCGGGTACCGCATGCCCGAGAACAACCGCAGGCAGGCCTACGTTCCCCGGGGAAGCCTGGCCGTGCCCAACCCGGTGGGGACGGCCCCCGGGTTCGTGACGGAGATCGACGGCACGCCCGTGATCTGCCTCCCCGGGGTCCCCCGCGAGCTGACCCACCTGATGGAGACCTGGGGGGTCCCGTGGATCCGGGAGCGGTTCGGGCTGGACGACAGCCGGATCCTCACACGGGTGCTCCGGGTGGTGGGCATCGGGGAGAGCAAGGTGGACGCGCTCCTGGGCGACCTCATGGGCGAGGGACGGAACCCGGAGGTGGCGCTGCTCGCCTCCGAGAGCGAGATCCAGGTCCAGATCACGGCCCACGGACCCGGCCGGCAGGAGTCCGTGGCGGTCCTGGAGGGGGAGGTCCGGAGGCGGTTGGGGCGAAAGATCTACGCCGCGGACGACGTCACCCTGGAGGGCGCGATCCGGGACCTCGCAAAGGCGAAGGGGCTCTCCCTGGCCGTGGTGGAGACCTTCACCGGCGGCCGGCTCGCGTTGCGGCTGCACGATCTGGGGGATGCCTTCCTGCGGGGCAGCCTGGTGCTGCCGGATCCCGGGGCCGTGGTCCGGTGGCTGGGTACGGAACCGCCGGCGGACATGGAAGCGTCCGGCCGCCGCCTGGCCCTGGCCGTGCGGGACCGGGCCGGCGCCGACCTGGGGCTCGCGGTGGTCGGATCCCTGGACGGGGAGGGCGGGCGGGACGCCATGAAGGGCGTGGCCGTCCTGGAGGGCGGCGGCGTGTCCCGTGTCTTCGCCTGGGAGGCCGGCGGGCCCCCGGGCATGCTGCGCCGCCGCGGGGCCGTCATCGGCCTGAACACCCTTCGGATCGCCCTCCTGGACTCGTCCGGTCTCTGACAACCCCTTTCTCGGCGGATGATGCCGTGAGCCGGCTGCGGCCGAAGCTGTTCCTGGAGGCGTTCCTCCTCTGGACCGGAGGTCCGCATCATGCGCACCCGTGCCCGAAACCGTCCGGGCGCCGAAGCACCGAGAGAGGAAGGTTCCCTGTGAAGGAAGGCGGACACACTCGAGGCGGCGACCGGACCCGGGCCACCCTCCGGGTCACGGGAGGGGCCTGCCTCATCAGCTTCTCTGCGGTGTTCGTTCCCTTGGCGGGCACGGATCCGACGGTGTCGGCCTTCTACCGCATGCTGATCGGGGGGGGCATCCTCACCGTCCTGACCCGCCTGAAGGGGGAGCGGTTGTTTCGAGGATGGCGGCCGCTCCTCATGCTGGCGGTCGGGGGCTTCGCCCTGGCCCTGGATCTCGCCCTGTGGCACCGGTGCATCCTGTTCGTGGGGCCGGGGCTCGCCACGCTCCTCGCCAACTTCCAGGTGTTCTTCGTGGCGGCCGTGGGGGTGCTCGTGTTTCGCGAGCGGTTGACCTGGAAGATCGCCGTGGCCATCCCCCTGGCCGTGGGCGGGCTCTACCTGATCGTGGGGTTGCAGTGGGGGGCGTTCTCCGGGGACTACAGGCTGGGGGTGGCCCTGGGGCTGATGGCGGCCTTCTGCTACACCGTCTACATCCTGTTCCTGCGGATGGCCCAGCAGTCCGGCTCCACCTTCGCCACCATCACCCTGGCCACCCTGTTCACCGGGCTGTTCCTGGGGCTGCTGGCCGCGGGGAACGGGGAGTCCTTTGCCGTGCCCGGACTCCAGAGCTGGCTCGTGCTCGGGGCCTACGCTCTGGTCTCCCAGGTCCTGGGCTGGCTGCTCATCACGAGCGGGATCGGGCGGATGGAGGCCTCGCGGGTGGGGCTCGCCCTGCTGCTCCAGCCCACCCTGGCGTTCCTCTGGGACGTGCTCTTCTTCTCGCGCCCCACCACCCTGGTGGAGGTCGCCGGGGCCCTGCTGGCCATGGGCGCCATCTATCTGGGAACCGTGGGGAGATCGCCGCCGGCGCGCGTGCGCTAGTACACCTTCAGGCGGCCGTGCCGGTGGCCGAGCACCTCCAGGGTGTCGTTCACCACCACGAAGGCGTCCGGGTCGACGGCGAAGATGAGCTCCTTGAGCTGAGGCAGCTCGGTCATGGTGGTGATGGTGAGGATCACCTCCTTGTCCTTGCCGGAGAAGGCACCCCGCCCCTGGAGCAGGGTGACGCCCCGGTTGACCCGCTTCATGATCCGGTCCGCAATCTCAGGCGAACGGTCCGAAATCACGTACACCAGCTTTCTTCGGTTGAAACCCGCCAGGACGGCGTCCAGCACGGTCCCGCTCGTGTAGACGAAGATGATGGAGTAGAGGGCCTTTTCCAGATCGTAGAGGTAGGCGCCGGCGATCAGGACCAGCGCATTGGCCCCGAAAAACACCGTTCCGAGACGAAACCCGAAGCGCCGGTTCAGATACACCGCCAGGATGTCCAAACCCCCGGCCGAGCCCAGGGACCGGAGGATCAGGCCGCTTCCCGTCCCGCAGATGACCCCGGCCAGGAGGGCGGCCAGGATGGGGTCCCGGATGTCGAAGGGCGGGGGCTGGACCAGGGTGCAGGCCAGGGAGAACAGGGCCATTCCGGCGATGCTGTACACCATGAACCTGCGGCTCACCGTGAACCAGCCCAGGAGAAGGAGGGGAAGGTTCAGCACGAAGTAGACCGGCCCCATGGGGAGAACGGGCACCAGGTACTGAACGATGAGGGCCGACCCCACCACTCCGCCGCTGAGGAAGCCGTGGGGGATCACCAGGCCCTGAAGGCCCACGGCGAAGACCAGGCTTCCCAGAAAGATCAGGCCGAGGTTCTTGACGGCGCCGGACGTCTTTTGGGAGAGGGAGTCCGCCGGGGGACGCGGCGTCATGTCTGCGGTCTTTTTGGGGTGCGCCATGAATCCTGCCCTTTCCGCAGGGCTGGTGGATACGGGTTCTACCCTGCAGGGCGATGCCACGGTATCGCCGGGGAATGCAGGAAAAAGCATCCGGCATTTCGCCCGGCCGTGTCAACCGCAAATCGACCCTTCCCAGGGGCCGGCCCGATAGGCATAGCGATATTTTCTTTGAGGGAAAGCGTTCTCAAACAGTCCGGTCCAGATGGCGGCATCGCAGCATGGGCGGAATCCGCGTTGACTTTTCCCGAAAACCTGAGAACCTGTGCATGGGCACGTGTCGCTTGCCTGCGCAAGGGTATGGAAAAGCGGGTGGAAGGGGACGGGCGTACGGAAATTGGAGAACCGCATCGAGGAACGGGGAGGCGCTGATGAACAAGGCCGATTTGATCAAGGAAGTGGCAGAAATCGTTTCGTCCAGACAGACGGCAGGAGAGGTGGTGGACTGCATCCTGAAGACCATTCAAGGGGCGCTCGAACGGGGAGAACGCGTGAGCGTGTCGGGATTCGGCTCTTTCACTGCGGAGCGGAGGGCCGCCCGGAAAGCGCGGAATCCAAGAACCGGTGAGGAGATCGAGGTCGAGGCCAAGCGCGTCCCCAGGTTCGTTCCCGGCGAGGGCCTGAAACAGGCGGTGAACGATGAAGGATGAGGAGGGGGGGCGCTCCAGGAAGATCAGGAAGCCTGATCCTTCAGGGCCTGTTCCCTGGACTTCTCCTCCCAGGTGCGGACCAGCTCATCCTTCTGCTCTTCGAACCGCAGGGCCTGCTCCTCCACCAGGGTCTCGGCCTCCTGGGAGGACATCTCCCAGGTCTGCCGGACAAAGGTGGCCACGCGGGCGTAGTAGAGCGGGGTGACCAGGTCCACGAGCTGGTCGCGGTTGACCGTCCACGTGTGGAACGTGGCGGCCAGCTCGTAGAGGATCTGGACCCAGACGTCCGTGGGCAGATGGAACGCCTCGCTCTTCAGTCCGGCGCACTGCTCGATCCGGCTGAAGCAGTCCGCACAGAAGATCTCCTTCCACAGGGAGGAGAACTGCTGGTAACCCGTCCGAAAGAGCTGGATCATGCCCTCCAGGTTGACGGAAACCGGCTCGGGTTCGACGGAGCCTTCGTAGCCGAAGGTCTCCACGGGCTCGCTGCCTCGAACCCCCTTCCAGTGAGACTCGTACCGCTCCATCAGGCTGAAGACCGTCCAGACCACCTGCCTGAACATGGGACCCAGGTGCCGGCCGGGGTCCTTGGCGTCGTGGATCTTCACCCCCAGGTTGGACTGGCAGATGCGGAAGTCCTGGGTGATGGCGTTCGTGGTCATCCAGATGTCGATCCCGAAGCGCGCCACCTCCGTGGTCCAGACGTCCTGGTCGATGTAGAATTTGGCCGCGTCCCGGGTGATGGCGAAGTCCCCGCCGATGGGTTGCCGGATTCGCTTGCCGTACAGCGCCCGGGTCAGGTTGTACACGATGTTGTTGGTGATGGTTCCGTCGTACTTGTGGCGGACGTAAACCGGGGCGACGAACTGGTACCCTCTCTCCAGGACGGGTTCCATGAGGTAGCGGATCCAGTCGGGGGTGATGCTGCGCAGATCCGAGTCCACCACGGCGCAGGCCTGGACCCGCAGCCGGTAGGCGGCCTCGAACACGCTTCGAAGCGCCGTGCCCTTGCCGCCCGGACCCCGGTAGATGGAGATGATCTTTTCCTGCCACGGCTTGATCTCGAACTCCCTGGCCGCCTCCCGGCTGTCGTCCGTGGAGCCTCCGTCGGCCACGAGAATGACGCAGCGTCTGTCCTTGTAGTGCTTGTGAAGGCCGTGGGTGACCATCTGGATGACGTGGGCGATGGTCTTCTCGTTGTTGTAGCAGGGGATGCCCACAAGGATGTCCGCGGACTCGATCTCCTCGATCCGCTTGGCGGTGTATGCGCGAAGCCCGGTGTCGTACTGCATGGGGTCTCTCCTTCCGTGCGTTTTGCCGTTGAGGCATGATACCACATCCCGGACCGTTCTGCCGGTGGGGCTGTGGGGGGAGGGATCGATCGGGGGATGTAGGTCAGTGATGCAGGCCCGCAGCCGCCGGTCCCCGGCGGCTTTGCGGCGAACGAGAAAGGAGAGGGTAAGATGGTTGAAGATTCCCGGGTGCCGGGAGGAAAGTTCCTGGACGCCGACCGATTCAAGGCGCGGGTTCGGGGCTTTGGGGCCGACCTGGTGGGGATCGCGGACCTGGATCCCTTCAGGGAGGAGCAGACCCTTCCCTCGGACCTCCTGGCCCCGTTCACGCGGGCGGTCTCCGTCGCGTCCGTGCCCCCCTGGCCGTTTTCGGGACCGTCACGGACCGGCCCAGCCCGCACTACGCGTCCGTCTACATGACGGTCAACCGCCTCTTGGACGAAATCGCGCTCGAGACCGCGGCCCTGGTTCAGGATCGCGGTTTCCGGGCGCTGCCCGTACCGGCCTCCCAGATCCTGGACCGGGGATCCTGGCGCGGCGCCCTGAGCCACAAGGCTGTGGCCCGCACGGCCGGGCTCGGCTGGCAGGGGAAGAGCCTGCTTCTGGTGACCCGGGAGTTCGGGCCGCGCGTCCGGCTTGTGACCATGCTCACCGACGCCCCGATCCCAATGGACCGGCCGGTTCGCAATCGATGCAGGGGCTGTACGGCCTGCAGGGACGCGTGCCCGGCCGAGGCGAGCAAGGGGGTGTCCACGGCCTCCCGATACCGGGGAAGAGACGAGGCGCTCGATTTCGACCGGTGCCGGGAGAAGCTCGCTGAGGAGTTCGCCGCCGTGCCGGACATTGGGGTCCCCATCTGCGGCGTCTGCATCAAGGTCTGCCCGTTCGGGATCACGCCCAGGAAACGCACCACGGGGGTGCCTCCCTCGAAGGTCGGGGCGAGGATCATGAGTTGAGCCGTCAATCCCCCCGCCACTCCCCGGGCACCCGCACGGCAAGCACCTCGGCCCTGGCGCAGGTGTCGACTCCCGAGCCGAGCGTGCAGGTCAGGCGGGTCTTCTTCCCCTCCATTTCGTTCACGCGGGCCCGCAGGTGGACCGGAGCGTCGATGGGCGTCGGCCGCAGGTAGCGGATGCTCATGGACGCCGTGACGCACCAGATCAGGGGTTCGCTGTCCATGAGCCTCCCCTCGGCCCGGTAGGCCGCGGCCATGGCCGTACAGAGGGAATGACAGTCCATCAGGGTGGCGATGATCCCGCCGTTCAGGATGTGGGTCGGGCCCGCCATGAACCGGGGCTCCGGGGTCCAGGTGCACACGCTCTCATCTCCGTCCCAGTAGCTCTTGATCTGAAGCCCCACGGGGTTCAGGCTGCCGCAGCCCCAGCAGTGATTGTGGGGGATCAGATCCTGAAATGCCGCTTCCATGGAAGATCTCCTCGAGTCGTCTCTGTGTGTATCCAGGCCGAATCGGCTTCCCCGGTTCCCGCCCGGCGATCCGGAGATTGTGAACCATGAGACGGTGATTGTCCAGCGCGGGGTGTGTCCCGTAGATCCGGATCCCGTGATGGATGGGGTGGAATCCTTTGAAAATACGGGATTTGCCCCATGCCCGATCCTCACTCGTCCCGATACCCTATGAGGGTGTACTATCCCCGGGTTCCCAGAACACCGGGTGCGGTCCCGTCCGCTCCCGCCGGACGGGGCCGGATGTCAACGCTCATGATGGGAAAGGAGGATCGTCATGGAAATCACAACCGTCGTCACCGGGGCCTGGAACGCCTTTGCCACGAAGATCACCTCGTTCCTGCCGGAGCTGATCGGCGCTCTGATCGTGTTCGTGGCCGGCTGGATCGGGGCCAAGCTGGTCAAGGTGGCCGTGGTCAAGCTCCTGAAGCTGGTCCGGTTCGACAGCGCGGCCCAGAAGACCGGCGTTCAGGAGTTCGTCCAGAAAGGGGGGATCACGAAGACACCCTCGGAGATCATCGGGATCCTCGTCTACTGGTTCGTCATGATCCTGGTGCTCATCGCAGCGCTGGACGCCCTGGGACTCCCCATCGTCAGCGACCTCCTGAACAGGATCTTCCTCTACATCCCGAACGTGGTCGCAGCCATCATCGTGCTCATCCTCGGCCTGATGCTGGGCAACCTCCTCTCCGCGGTGGTGCGTACCGCCGCCTCCAACGCGGAGTTCAGCTGCGCGGACGGCCTCGGAAAGGTGGCCCTCTACGGGATCGTCTTCTTCTCCGGTTCCATCGCCCTGAACCAGCTCGGCGTGGGACAGGAGATCGTGGCGGCGGCCTTTGTCATCGCCTTCGGTGCGGCCGCCCTGGCCCTGGCCCTGGCCTTCGGCCTGGGCGGAAGGGACGTGGCCGCCGAGCATCTGCGGAAGTGGCTCGAGGAGGGAAAGAAGGAGGGCTGAACCCGTCTCACAACATATCGTCAAGGGCCTTGACGCGGGGGGAAAACCGGTTATCCTGTAATATTGCACTCCGGTTCCCCCCCGCCGGCCGCGACCGGGAGGAGGTCTTTTCATGTACCTCTCATTGATCGTGACGTTTCTGCTGCTCATGGGGCTGGTGGTCGCGGGCATCCAGAACACCGACCCCATCCGGCTCAAGTTCCTGGCCTGGATGTTCCAGATGTCGCTCGCCGGGCTCATCTTTTACGCGGCCCTCCTCGGTGCGGCCATCGTGGCGGTCCTGACGCTTCCCAGGCTGGCGCGGCAGGCATTGAGGAAACGCGCCCTTCGAAAGGAGTCCGCTGAGCTGAAGCAGCGGATCGTCGAGCTGGAGGGCCAGGTCGAAACCTCGAAGAGCTAGAAGGCGTTTTGTGCTGCATAGGGATGCCGGATTCGCAAAAGCCGGCTCACCCGCCGCTGGAGACGCCGTGATCCATGGGGTTTCACGAGAGTGATTTCGAGGCTCGAGGCTTTTGGGGGCTCCTTCATGAATGGGATCAAGAAGAAAACCGGATGGATCGTCCTGGCCGGCCTGGGCGCAGCCGCCCTGGCCGTGACCCTGGTCCTCCTCTTTCGACCGGGTGAGCCGTCGCTGGAGCGGATCAGGGAAAAGGGGGAGATCACGGTGCTCACGCGGAACAACGGGCACTGTTACTACAACTACCAGGACAAGCCCATGGGCTTCGAGTACGACCTGGCCAAGGCCTTTGCAGACCACCTGGGCGTGGAGCTGGAGGTCCGGACCACGGACTGGCAGGACCTGTTCGACGACCTCAGAAGCGGGAAGGGGGACTTCATCGCCGCGAGCCTGACCGTCACGCCCGCCCGGAGGAAGCTGGCGGACTTCTCGGACGGCTACCTCACGGTCCAGCAGCGGGTCATCGTTCATCAGAGCAACTACAACCTCGACGAGATGGAGGACCTGAACGGGAAGACCGTGTACGTCCGCAGGGGGACCTCCTACGAGGAGCGGCTGCGGGAGCTCAGGGAACGGGGCATGGACATCAAGGTCCGCCTTCACGACGAGGTGCCCACCGAGGAGTTCATCCGCATGGTGGCCGAGAAGGAGATCCTGGTGACGGTCGCCGACTCCAACATCGCCTTGCTGAATCGTCGCTACTATCCGGAGGTGAAGGTGGGGTTTCCCCTGGAGGAGCCCCAGGTCCTGGGGTGGGCGGTACCCAAGGGGAACACGAGCCTCGAGAAGGCCGTCAACGGGTTTTTCGAAAAGATCGTCGAGGACGGCACCTTCGCCAAGATCCACGACAAGTACTATGGAAACGTGGAGATTTACGACTACGTGGATCTCCGGAAGTACCACCAGAGGATCAAGACCCGTCTCCCCGCGTTCCGCCATACCATTCAAGAGGAGGCGTCCAAGCACGGGTTCGACTGGAGACTGATCGCCGCGATGGTGTACCAGGAGTCTCACTTCAACCCCGACGCCATCAGCCACACGGGCGTCCGGGGGATCATGCAGCTCACCGAGGTAACCGCAAAGGAGATGGGCGTCGACGACAGGAGAGAGCCCTCCGCGGCCATCAGCGGAGGCGTCCGCTACCTCGAGAAGCTCCACAAACGGTTCGAGGAGGCGCAGGAACCGGATCGGACCCTCATCGCTCTGGCGAGCTACAATGTCGGGTACGGTCACGTGCGCGACGCCCAGAAGCTGGCCGCGGAGATGGGCATGAACCCCGGGAGCTGGTCCGCCCTTCAGCAGGTGCTGCCGCTGCTTCGTTACCCCAAGCACTACAAGCGGACCGAGCACGGGTACTGCCGCGGAACGGAGCCGGTCCGGTACGTCAAGCGGATTCGAACCTACTACGACATCCTCAAGCGGGAGGCCATCACCTCGTTTTGAGACACGTCGACGGGTTTCCCTCCTCTTCCCGGCCCACCCCCGAGGGTTCCTGCCGAGGTCATGGTGAATCCACCCTCCGTCATGAAACGCAGAGCCCGCAAGAATCGGGATGCTCGGGCACTCCTCGCCGAAGCCTTTTTGGCGATCATTCTTCTTGCCTCCGCCGCGGCTGCAGCCACGGGGGTGGCCTACGTTCCCCGTATCCAGGGGGCCCCGGACGAGCAGGTGCGGGAGCTGCTGAAGGATGTGGCGGACGCCTTTTCCATGAAGGATGAGGCTCCGGCAAGCCTGGAGCTGCTCCGGAAGCGTGCGGAGGGGGACGTGAGCCGCATGGTGGAGGTGCTGAGGTCCGAGGGGTACTACGGGGCGGAGGTGACGGCGGGCCTGGAGGAGAAAGAGGGCGAAACCGAGGTCATGTTCCAGGTGGAACCGGGCCCCCCATACACCGTCGAGACGGTGGACCTCCGGTACGAGGGGGGCGCGAGCCCGTTTCCGGCGCCCGATCCGGGGGACGGGGACCGAAGCGTCCTGGCGGCGGGGACGCCGGCCCGGGCCGCCGACATCGTAAAGGCCGGGGATCGGCTGCTCGAGCGATTGAGGAACCGGGGTTACCCGTTGGCCGAGGCGCGCCGACCCAAGGCCGTGGTGGATCACGCTCGAAGGACGGTCCGCGTCGAGCTGCGCCTGGATCCGGGCCCGCGGGCCCGCTTCGGCCCGGTCGTCCTCTCGGGGCTCGACCGGGTGGAGGAGCCGTTCGTGCGCACGAAGCTGGCCTGGGAGAAGAACGCCCCGTACGACGCCTCCCTCCTGGAAAGGACGAGGGAGCGTTTGATCTACACGGGGCTGTTCTCCACGGTGGAGGTGTCCCCTGAGGAGTCCCTGGAGAACGGCCGGGTACCCATCCGCCTGAAGGTACAGGAGAGAAAACCGAGGACCGTGGCCGTCGGGCTCCGGTACAGGACGGACGAGGGACCGGGGATCCAGGGGTCCTGGAAGCACCGGAACCTGTTGGGGCGGGGGGAGCGGCTCTCTCTGGACGCCACGGCGGCTGCGGACCTGCTGGGCCTGGGGGGCGCGTTCCGAAAGCCCGGGTTCCTGCGACAGGACCAGACCCTCCTCGCCGAAGCGAGTGCAGGCCTGGAAAGCCCCGAGGCCTACACGAGCCGGCACCTGCGGACGGCGGTCGGCCTGGAGCGAACGATCTCCGAGGGCCTGGTGGCCGGCGGCGGCATCGGCTTCAAGGTCTCCCGGGTGGAGCAGCGCCACGAGGAGGAAAGCTACGCGCTGGTCTCCCTTCCCCTGCGGCTCGACTGGGATCGGAGCGACGACCTCCTCGATCCCCGTCGGGGGTGGCGCCTCGGGCTCCGTCTGACCCCTTTCACCGAGGTCCTGGAGGAGGACCTCGCCTTCGCCCGGGGCTACGCGAGCCTGACCCACTACCTGGGGCTCATCAAGGACCCGAACCTGGTCCTGGCCACCCGGTGGGCCTTCGGAAGCATCGTGGGGGCCGAGCGGGACGAGATCCCGCCGGACGAGCGGTTCTACGCGGGCGGAGGCGGGTCGATCCGGGGGCTTCCGTACCAGAGCGCCGGCCCGCTGGAAGGGGACGATCCCCTGGGCGGACGTTCCCTGGTGGAGATGTCGGTGGAGCTCAGGATGCGGTTGACCGAATCGATGGGGCTGGTGACCTTCGTCGACGGGGGCCGCGCCTTCGAGGACGCGTTTCCCGGCTCGGGCGGACGCATGCTCTGGGGCGCGGGCGTGGGGGTGCGGTACTTCACCTTCCTGGGTCCGCTTCGCCTGGACCTGGCCGTTCCCCTGGATCGGAGGGATGGGGTGGACGACGCCTTCCAGTTCTACCTGAGCATCGGCCAGGCCTTTTGACGGCCCGCACTGGGTAATTCGGGATAATTCGGGGACACCATACTTATCTCACGCAGGTATCTCGTCACCCCTCTTGGCCTCTTCACCGTGAAAACGCCCCTCGATGGGCCGGGCGTAGGGCGGCATTCTATATGCCGCCGCAAAGTTTGACGCATTCGCAAAAACCGCTCACGCGCCGCTGGAAACGCTATCACCTATAGAAATGCTGAGGGCAGATCTCAAGGCTTGGGGCATTTTACGACTCCATCGAGGCTTGAC
>CAYUBQ010000015.1:0-70067 GCA_964443135.1 uncultured Desulfobacterales bacterium
GCCACACCGGCCTCGCCCCACCGCTCGTCCGGGAGGCCCGCCACGGCCACCTCTTCGATTCCCGGGTGTTCCCGGAGAACCCGTTCCACCTCGGCCGGGTAGACGTTCTCGCCGCCGGAGATATACATGTCCTTGGACCGGTCCACCAGGTAGAAGTACCCGTCCTCGTCCTGCCTGGCCAGATCGCCCGTGTGAAGCCATCCGTTCACCAGGGTCTCCTCGGTCCGGACCGGGTCCTGCCAGTACTCCTTCATCATGATGGACCCCCTCACGACGATCTCCCCCACTTCACCTGGCACGACCCGCCTTCCCGAAGCATCCACGACCTCCACCTCCGCGTGGAAGACCGGGCGCCCCACGGTCCCGGGCCTCCGGAGCGACTCCTCCTCGGACGCCCAGAGCAGGATCGAGGTCTCGGTCTGCCCCATGATCTGTCGCAGGCGAAACCCGGCCTCGTTGCACGCGGCCAAGAGCTCCGGGGTGGTCTTCTCCCCGCCGATGGCGCAGACCTTGAGGGAGGCGAGAGAACGGTGCTCGGCGGGATCCACCCCCAGGAGCGCCCCGTACACGGTGGGGACCCCCAGGAACTTGGTGACCCGGTATCGCTCGATGTCGTGGAACGTCCGCACGGGATCGAACCGGGGATGGATGATCAGGGTCGCTCCCTTGTACAGCATGGGAGAGGCCTGGATGAACAGGCCGCCCGAGTGAAAGAGCGGCAGCACGACGAGCATGACGTCGTCGAAGTGGAGCTTGAAGAAGATGTCCGCGTTGAGGCAGTTGAAGAACGTCTTCCTGTGGGAGAGCACCGCCCCTTTGGGCTGACCCGTGGTCCCCGATGTGTACATGATCACGTGGGGCTCCTCGGGGTCTGCGGGGCCCAGGGACTTCGTGAGGAACGGCTCTTTTCCCTCGAAGGCCGCGGAGTCACGAACGTAGTCGAGAAAAAGGCTCTTCCCGCGGCTCGCCGCAACGGGTTCCTTCCTCAGCACGGCCTGGAGCATGAGGGGGAAGCCCCGGTCCAGGCCGATCGACTCCACGACCTCCTCGTACCGTTCCCCGAAGACGAACAGCCTCGGCCTCCCGTTCCTCAGGGTGTACTCCAGCTCCGGCCCGGCCAGCCGAAAGTTCACCGGGATGAAGATCGCCCCGAGACGGGAGCAGGCCAGGTAGATCTCCAGGAACTCGGGTGCGTTCGGGAGCATGGCGGCCACCCGGTCGCCCTTCTCGATCCCCAGGGACTGGAACCAGCAGCTCGTCCGGTCCGCCCTCCGGTGCAGCTCGCGGTAGGTGATGGTTTCCTCCTCGTACACGATGGCCGGCTTCTCGGGGACCAGCTCACTCCAGCGCTGCACCCACCAGGCAATGTTCATGGACTTGATCATCGCTTCCGCATTTCCTCCTCACATGTAGAAATGTTTCCTCCAGAACTCGGGATCTTCCTTTTCACGCCAGTCCGGACCGAACTTCTCCTCGAAGAACGCCTCGAGCCGGTCGAACCACCTTCCCTTCTTCCCGGTTCCCCCTTCGGCCGCATCCATGACGTCCAGGAGAAAGCGTCCGATGTCGCTGATCCGATCCTTGGGCACGTAGGCCTGTGCGCCGGTCTCGATGGACTTGACGAAGTCCTCCGAGCTCAGGGCGTGGGCCGTCAGCATGAGGGTCGGGATTCCCTTCCCCGAGGTCACCGCCAGGAGGTCGTACCCGCGGACCCCCATGATGTCCAGGATCGCAGCATCATAGTCGTTTCGTTCCAGGAGGGCCGCGGCCTCCTCGTAGCCTCCCGCCCGGTCGATCTCGCAGAAGTCGAGCAGCTCCTCCAGCGAGCCCAGGACATCGGGCTCGTCGTCCACGATCAGGATCCGCTTTCCGGACAACCGCTTCTCCACATCCTTCACGGTCTTCCTCCCTCAGGGGCGACGGGGCCCGGCGCCGCCGGCCGGAATCATCCCCCGGACAGGGTGAAACGGCAGCAGGGGTCTCCCACGGCCTCGCAGGCCGTCTCCACGGCCCGGCACGCCCGCCCCAGAAGCACGGACTCCGGCTCGCAAACGGTGTTGCTCGCCGGTACGATCAGGCCGATTCGCGCCCGTTTCCCGTACATGCTCCCCCTTGAGTCGCTCCGCGGTCCGCAGGCCTCGATCCTACCGCGTACCCCGGGCAGATCTCGAAGCTTCGGGCCTATTACGACGCCGTCAAGTTTGCCGAATTCGCGAAACTCCGCTCACCCGCCGCTGGAAGCGTGTTATCCTCCTGGAACTCCCCGGGCAGATCAGGAAGCTTCAGGCATTTCGCGATGCCGTCAGATTTCCGATCACCCGGGAGAGAACCGCTTTGCAGGTCTCGGTCTCCTCGTCGGAGACACCCGCCAGGGCCTCCTCCAGGGTCTTTCGGGTGTACTGAACCAGGGCCTCCTGGAAATCCCGTCCCTTGCGTGTGAGGTAGATCAGCTTGTTCCGCTGGTCCGTCTTGTCCGGGACGCGTACGACGAGATCGCGTCTTTCCATGCCGTGGAGGATGCGCGTGATTCCGGTCTTGTCCTTGTGGGTGGCCTCGGCAAGCTCTCTCTGGGACTGCCCTTCACGGTTCCAGAGGTTCACCAGGACCCTCCACTGCTCGACGGTGATGTCGAAGCCGGCGGCCTCGAAATTGTGCTGGAGGCGGTTGATCAGCGCGCGTTCGGCCCAGTGAACGATGGTCCCGAAGGAGCTGTCGATGTCATACTTTGGGTAGTTGTTCATAGTTGGATGACTATGCAACGTTTATTGAAGGAGAATGTGCCGCGGGTTCGCCCGTGAAATGCCAGAGAGAGGTAGCCCTCGAACCGCTGCCCGACCAGCAACTGCCTAAGCTGCAGGCGCATCCGAATCCTGGTCGGCGGCAGGATTCCCTCACAGGAACCCCGTGCTTGTTTTGCACGTAATTCATTGTCTAAGCAACTGTATTGAATGTCAATCCGTTTTGCAAGGCCGGGCCGCCGGTTCAGGCTCTGTCTTCCCATTCCCGCGCCCCATGCCGTGGACCCGGAAATCCCAGGACCGTTTCCGCAAACGCCTCGGGTCTCGGGTCCAACATGGGGACCATGCCTCCTTCCGGCACGGCCGTGCGGCTGTCCGGAACGGCCTCCGCAAGGCCCCCCGGCCCGGGGAAGCCCTCGCTGCCGGCGAGGACAGGCGTGGGGGCTCGAACGAGACCCGCCTCGGACTCCATCGCGCAGGCGCAGGCCCTCACGGCGAGGTGTCCATCCACGACCGGATCCCCGGCCTTCAAGGCGTCCAGCACCGACCGTCGGGCCGGGTCGGGCCACGCGCCTCCCCGCCGTAAGGCCTGCGGGCGCAGAGGCACCGCGCAGGAGAGGCAGGCGCCGAACCCGCAGCCCATGTGGGCCTCCAGGGCGGCCTGCCCGTCGAAGCCCAGCCTCGCCTGAAGACCTGCGAGCTCCCGGAGCATCGGATCCGGGCCGCAGGCGTAAACGGTAAAACGATCGCCCAACACCCCCGTCTCCGCGAGACGGACCAGCAGGTCCGGAGCAAGACCCCGGAACCCCTCGCTCCCGTCGTCCGTGTAGAGATGGAGCATCCCGAGACCGGAGAGCCCTTCCCGGAGAAAGATCCGCTCCCTGTACCGGGCCCCCATGAGGATGTGGAGCCGCTCGCGGGTGATGGTTTCCCGCAGGGCCTCTCCCAGGGCGAAAAGCGGGGCGATGCCTATGCCCCGGGCCACCAGGACGGCCGTGACCCCCGGATCGGGGTCGAAGCCGTTCCCCAGGGGACCGATCAGGTCCAGCCGGTCCCCCGCGGACCTCGACCCCAGCCAGCGGGTCCCGGGCCCGACGACCCGGACCAGGAGGTCGAGCCGCCAGCCTCCCCGCCCCTCCCGGACCCGGTGGACGCTGAAGGGGCGTCGGAGCAGGGGAGCCGTGGATGACCCGCACCGGACCGAGAAGAACTGGCCCGGGCGGGGTTCCGTCGCCCCCGGGGGCGGAACGAGGCCGATCCGCACGATGCCCTTTCCCACCCACTCGGTCCCCTCCACGCAAAGGACCGGCCGGATCGTCTCCGCGCAAAGCATCAACTTCCTCCCCGCGCGAACGGTGCCGCCGTTCCCCGGTTGTCCCACACCACCCGGTCCGGATCCCGGCGCTCCCTCAGGGTGAGCGCTCCTTCCGGGCAGACGCCCACGCAGAGGCCGCAGCTCCAGCAGCGGTTCGCGTCGGCCTCCACGAAACCGGCCTCCCCCACGCCAAGCGCCCCGTAGATGCAGCCCCGGACGCAGGACCCGCAGCCGGTGCAGACCGCGGGGTCCGCCGCCGGGATGTAGGGTCCCTGCGGCGGCATGGTGTATGGGTAGGCTTCCCGTGCGGCCAGGTCCGCGGCGGTCTCGATCAGGGGGAAGACCCGTCCGGTGAAGGTGTCCATGGTCTCATAGCCCCTCTCGGCCATCCACTGCCTCAGACCCCGGTCGATCCTCTCCATCAAGGCGGGGCCGTCGAAGTAGAGCGCCGAGCCCACACCCACCAGCGGGCAACCCACGAGGAGGTACTGGAGCGCGTCCCGGTGGTTCGACACGCCACCCACCCCGACAACGGGCAGGCCCGAGGCCCGTCGAATGCGCACCACCCGAGCCAGGGAGATGGGCAGGAAGGCCCGGCCGGGCGCATACCCGCAGACAGCGGGGGAACCGAAGGGAACCTCGCGCTCCACGTCCACCACGAACCCCCCGGGGGCGTTGTGGGCCGTCAGGAAGTCCGCGCCCGCTTCCTCCAGCGCGGCCACCGCCGACTCCAAAGGCTCCAGGGTCGGCCCGATCTTCACCCCCACCGGGACGCCGGCCCGTTTGCGCACCCGCTCCAGGATGCGGGCGGCCGTCCCGACCCCCTGCTCGAAGGTCCTCGACACGTGGGGGCAGGAGAAGTTGAGCTCGAGCATGTCCGCCCCCGCTTCCTCCAGGCCCCGGGCCGTTTCCGCCCAGAGATCGAGGGCCTCCGGATCCTCGAAGAAGCTCGCCACGAGGATCACCGAGGCCGCCCTGCAGAGGTCGGCCATTCGGGAGACCTTTACGGACCAGGCGTCCAGCGCCTCCACGTGGGGGGCGGCCAGGGAGTAGAGGGCCTTCCCCTCTCGATACCCCGTTCCCAGGACGTTCAACGGAAACTGGTAGGGACGCACGCGGACCTTGTGGCCGGGGTTCGAGGTGAAGGTCTTGGTCACGAGCCCGCCCACCGGCCCGTCGCACAACCGCCGGACCATCTCCAGGTCCGCGGTGCACTCCGAGGACGAGACCAGGACGGGGCTTCGAAACCGCACCCCCGCCACCCTGGTGGATAGATCGGGTTCCGTCATCACGTGTTCCTATGGCCCCACGGCCTCTCGCCGGGGCGAATCGTCCGGTCAGTAGTACTTCCTCCAGAACTCCGGGTCGGACTTCTCCTTCCAGTAGTCGCCGAACTTCTCCTCGAAAAAGGGCTCGAGCCTCGCGAACCAGCGCCCCAGGCGCCCCCGCCGGGGGGGTTCCTCGAGAATGTCCTGCAAAAATGTCCGGATCTCCGCGATCTTGTCCTTGGGAACGTAGGCCCGGGCCCCTCCCTTGAGGGACCGGACCAGGTTGTCGGCGCTGAGGGCGTGGGCCGTGAGCATCAGGACGGGCACCTCTTTTTCGGTGGCGACCTCCAGCAGGTCGTAGCCCCTGACGCCCATGATGTCGAGGATCGCCGCGTCGTAGCGATCCGTCTCCAGCAGATATCGGGCGCGTTCGTACGTTTCCGCCCTGTCCAGGGCACAGTCGTCCAGCGTCTCCTCGAGGGAGCCCAGGATGTCGGGCTCGTCGTCCACGATGAGGACCCGCTTTCCGCGAAGTCCGTCGATTTTCGTCTCCATGGTCCGCCTCCTCGCCTACCTCTCGCCTTCAACCTCGATGTACCGGGTCTTCTTCTTCTCCCGGGGCAGGCTCTCCGGCGGCACCCACTCGAGCCGGGGGGCGATGCGGAGCTCCTGGCGGAAGTGGCCCATGAGCTCGCTTTCCAGGCCCACCAGGTCCTGTTCGGACACCTCCCTCCCGTACTCCAGCCGTACCCGCAGGGGCGGCTCCACCACCGGGCCGGGCGCCTTCAGCCGAATCCGGAAGTGCCCGGTCACCCGGGGCTGAAACGAGAGGATGGCCCCCTTGATCGCCTCCGGGTAGACGTTGACGCCCTTGACGATGAGCATGTCGTCGGCCCGCCCGATGATTCGAAAGGTCTTTCCCGGCATGCCGCAGGAGCAGGGTCGGGTGGAGATCTCCAGCACGTCTCCGAGGGCGTAGCGCATGAAGGGCCCGCCTTCCCAGTCGAGGAAGGTGAACACCATCTCCCCGCGGGCCCCGTCCTCCAGCGCCACGGGCTCCCTGGTCTTCGGATCCACCAGCTCCAGGAGGCAGTGGTCCTCGCTGACGAAGTGCATCCCCGTGTACCGCTCGGGCGGCTCGTCGCAGGAGATCCCGTGAAAGGCGTGCCCCCCCCCGGTGTGATCGAACACCTTGGCCCCGAACCCCTCGGCGAGGACCCTTCTCACCTCCGGGTTCCCCCCGCCGGGCTCGCCCGCGCAGAAGAACCAGCGGAGACCGAGGTCCCGGGCGTCCTTCCCGATCAGGTCCGGGCAGCGCTCGATCATGTACTGCCCGAAGGAGGGGGTGGCGACGATGGCCACGGGGTCGGTGAGCTGGATGAAGTCGATCACCCGGCGCGTACCCCCCTCGATCCCCACCGGGACCACGCAGGCCCCCATGTGCTGGATCCCCTCGGATAGGGGGAGCCCTCCGGTGAACATGCTCAGGGAGAGGGCCTGGATCATGACGTCCCCGGGCCGGATCCCCGCGCGCCAGTACTTCCGCGCGTGCATCTCGTTCACCACGCCCACGTCGTGCCGGGTCAGGGTGTAGAGCGTGGGCGTCCCGGTGGTGCCGGAGGTGGAGTTGATGCGCACAATCTTCTCCCTGGGCGCACAGGCCAGCAGCTCGAAGGGGTTTCCGTACCGCTCGATGGAGGCATCCTGGGCCCGCCGGTGCTCGTCCTTGGTCATGAGCGGGATGCGGGCGAACTCCTCGAGCGTCCGAATGTCCTCCGGCTCGGCCCCGACGTCCTCGAACTTCTTTCGGTAGACGGGGCTGTTCGCCACGTTGTAGGCCGCCTGCTTCTGCAACCGTTCCAGCTGAAGCGCGCGCATCTCCTCCTCGGAGAGGGTCTCCACCCGCTCGTTCCAAAGGGCTCTTTCCTTTCCACGATCCATTCCCGATTTCCCCTTGCGCGCCCGTTGGGGGGGCGCCTGTCGATGTTGGGATCCGCGCCGTCTAGGGCTCACACAGCTCCAGAAGAAGACCCCCCGTGGAGTCCTCTTCGAAAAAGGCCACCCGGCCGTGGCTCCCCGCCCGGGGGAACCCCTCCTGGAGCCGGGCGCCGGCGGAGGTCCATTGCTCCAGCACGGGCGCCATCTCCTCGACCTGAACGGCGATGTGGTTGTACCCGGCCTCCGCCCCCATGACCCGCCGGCCGAAATCGCTCCCGCCCGAGGTGTACTGAAGCAGCTCGATGCGAATGTTCTCGGCCTGGAGGCTCGCCACCCGCAGACCCACCTCCGACATCTCCTGCACCCCGGCCGCCTTCAGCCCGAGCAGACCCTCGAACAGCGCGAGGCTCCGCTCCAAATCTTCCACCACGATCCCGATGTGCTCGATCCGGCAGCTTCCCATGATCAGGCCTCCCTCAGCTTGCGCGTCGCTTCCTCGTCCAGCGCCAGGGTGGTCTCGTCCACCGCCACGCCGTAATCCTCGCACGCGGAGCGCACGGAAACGAGCCCGTTTCGCACGTCCTCCAGCACCCGCTCCACGGGCCGCTCGAACGGATTGCCGTATCCCCCCCCGCCGCCGGCCCGACCCTTGTAGATCGTGTGGGGCGGAATGTTGCGGATGATCTCCTTGGCCCGGGCCGTTCTCACGGTGCCGTCGGGGAAGTGCAGCTCCACCCGGTTCACGCTTCCGGACCGCCCCCCGAAGAAACCGAAAGCGCGCGCCTCCTCCTCGACCCCGTCCCCGAAGGCGATGCCGGTCACGTTTTCGCCGTAGATCTCGAACTCGGTCTCCACGCCCAGCCCCCCGCGCCAGCGGCCCGGCCCGGCCGAGTCCCGGAGGTACTCGTGCCGGATCAGGAGGTGGGGGTCGTGGATCTCGAACATCTCGTAGTCCTGGGCCAGGATACCCCCGGCACAGTTGATGAGGCCGATGTGGTCGTATCCGTCCGCCGACCAGGTCCCGCCCGATCCGCCCTTGAGCGCGAGGAACAGGATGTCCACGTAGGAGCGGTCCTTCCGCGGGTCCCGCCCGGTGACCGTGAAGCCCAGAAAACGGTTCCAGCCGGCCGTGACCCGCCGGGGAAGGGCCTGGGAAAAGGCTTTGAGGATGGCGTCCGAGTTGGGACCGGTGATGCTGTTTCCGAAGGTGGTGGCGGCGGGGAACCGGGCGTTCAGGAACGAGCCCTCCGGGTTGACGATGTGGATGGGCCTGAGGATGCCGTCATTGTGGGGGATGTCCGGGTTGATCAGCATGAGAAAGGTGAGGAGCACGGCCGAGGCGGTGGCGGCGTAGGGGGCGTTGACGAACCCCTCGGTCTGTGGGGAGGAGCCGCTGAAGTCGAAGGTGATCTCCTCTCCCTCCACCACCACGTCCAGCAGGATGGTCATCTCGGAGCCCTCGTGGATGCCGTCGTAGTAGACGATGCTCTCCCCGTGATAGGTGCCGTCCGGGATCTCCGCGATCTCCTTCCGCACCATGCGCTCGGTGACCTCGAACAGGTAGCTCACGTGATCCTCGAAGGTCTCCAGCCCGTAACGCTCGAGCAGCGCCTGGATCCCCCGCTCCCCCACCACGCAGCCGCCGATCTCCGCCTTGATGTCCTCCTCCACGATGTCGTAGCGGATGTTGGCGAAGACCAAGTCCCAGACGTCCCTTCGAAACCGTCCCGCCTCGTACACCTTGACCGGGGTGATCCGGAGGGCCTCCTGCCACACCTCCCGGGCCTCCGGGTTGTACCCCCCGGCCACCGCCCCGCCGATGTCCGCCTGGTGCCCCTTGCAGGCCGCCCAGGCCACCAGCTCGCCCTCGTGGAAGATCGGCTTGAACGCGGCCACGTCGGCGTTCTGGTTGCCTCCCGTAAAGACGTCGTTGTGGAGGATCACGTCCCCCGGATGGATGTCGTCTCCGAAGTAGGCCACGATGTACTCGCACGCCGGCTGGATGGCGAATGCGAGCACCGGGATGTACTCGGTCTGCTCCAGCATGCGGCCCTTCCGATCGTAGAGGCCGGTGACGAAGTCGCGGGCCTCGTTCAGGATGGGGGACCGCGTGGTGCGGAGCAGCGTGAGTCCCATCTCCTCGGTGATCGACTTGAACCGCCGCTGCAGCACCGAGGCGAGAATCCGGTCGATCTTCTTCTCCATGGGGTTCCTCCTGCCGCCCTCATTCCGAACGGCCTCGGGCGTCTTCCGAGAAACGCCCCTCAAAAACCTCTCTGATCCCACAAAGGTGCGGGGAGGGCCCGAACGTCACGTTCCACGCGCGCTCAGCACATAGCTCCCGAACGGGTCGCAGGAGATCGCCCAGCCGGGCGGGACGAAAATGGTCGTGTTCACCTGCTCGACGATGGCCGGCCCGTCGAGCCGGTGACCGTGCCCCATTCGGTTGCCGTCGTATACGGGGATGTCCGCATACCCCGCCTCATCGGGCAGGAACACCGGCCGCTCCCCTTTGAGGCAGGACGATGGATCCTGCCCCCGGGACGGCTCCTCCCGGAACTGCGGCTTCTCCGTGAGGCCCACCGCGGACATGCGCAGGTTGACCAGCTCCACCCCGGTCCCCTCCCGCGCCAGGTCGTAGCCGTAGAGCCGGTTGTGCTCCCGGTGGAACCGCTCCCGGATGCGCGCGTCCTTCAGAGAGCGGAGTTCCTCCCCGCCCACCGCCACGTTCACCTCGTGGTACTGCCCCAGGTAGCGGAGGTCCAGGCTGAAGCGGAACATCCGTCGCTCCGGGGTGATGCCCTCGCCCGAGAGCACCGCGGCCCCTTCCCGATCCAGCTCCTCCACCATGGCGACAAAGCGTTCCCGGTCGACGGTCTCCTCCGAAAAGCCCGTGTGATAGCTCCTCACGAAGTCGTGCTTGAGGTCGGAGAGGAGCATGCCGGCCGCACAGAAGATGGAGGACTCCTTGGGAATGAGGATCTCCCGGATCTCCAGCTCGGCGGCGATCAGGGCGGCGTGGACGGGGCCGGCGCCGCCTGCGCAGACCAGGAGGAAGTCCCTGGGGTCGTAGCCGCGCTGGACCGAGATCTCCCGGATGGCCGAGGCCATATTCACGTTCATGATGTGGTACATGCCGTGGGCCGCCTCCACGAGATCCAGCCCCAGGGGGCGGGCCACCTGCTCCTGGATCGCCCGCTCGGCCGCCGTCCGGTCGAGCCGCATCTTCCCCCCGGCGAAGTAGTCCTCGCTCAGGTACCCCAGCACCAGGTTCGCATCGCTGCAGGTGGGATCGGCCCCGCCGAGACCGTAGCAGACCGGCCCGGGATGGGCGCCGGCGCTCTGGGGCCCCATCTTCAGCAGGCCGCCCTCGTCGATCCGGGCCACGGAGCCCCCGCCCGCGCCGATGGTGTTGATCTCCATCATGGGCAGGGCCAGGGCGTAGCGGTTCACCTTACCGTCCGTGGTCACCATGGGCTTCCCGTCCTTGATGAGCGCGGCATCGAAGCTCGTCCCCCCCATGTCCACGGTGATGAAGCTCCGGTGCCCGTGGGGGCCGGCATAGGCCACCCCGGCCACGGGCGCCGCAGCAGGGCCGGAGAGAAGGGTGCTGGCCGCAAGCCGGGTGACGGCCTCCGGGGTGGTCACCCCCCCGTTCGACTGCATGATGAGCAGGACGCCCTGAAAGCCTTTCTTTCGGAGTCCCTCCGTCAGACGGGAGAGGTAGCGCTTCAAGATGGGACCGACGGCGGAGTTGAGTACCGTGGTGCTCACCCGGTCATAAAATCGAACCTGGGGGAGGATGTCGCTGGAGATCGACAGGTACGCATCCGGGAAATGCTCCCGCACCAGGTCCCCGGTTCTCTGCTCGTGCTCGTCTTCGGCATAGGCGTGCATGAAGCAGACGGCCACGGCCTCCACGCCGTGGCTACGGCACAGCTCGATGCCCTGGAGCACATCCTCTCTGCTCATTTTCCGCAGCACCCGGCCGGTGTGATCCACCCGCTCGTCCACGGGAATCCGGAGAAACCGGGGGACCACCGGCGGGGGCGGCAGGTAGCGGTTGTTGTAAAGCTCCTCGCGGACGCCCCGTCTCATCTGGAGGGCGTCGCGAAAGCCCTTGGTGGTGAGAAGGGCCGTTCGCGCGGTGTTTCCCGTGATCACGGCGTTCGTGGTCACCGTGGTGCCGTGGACGATGATCTCCACCTCGCGGAGAAACCGTTCCAGGGTGCAGGAGAGGGAACCCGCCATCGCCTCGAGTCCCTGGAGGACGGCCACCGACGGGTCCCCGGGTGTCGAAAGCACCTTGAAAACCCCGGGGGTCCCCTTTTCATCCATCAGGAGGAAGTCCGTGAAGGTCCCTCCCACGTCGATACCCACCTTGTACGTCATGCGACCTCCGGTTCCAGTCCTTCTCCTCAGCTGCGCGACCCTTTTCCCCCTCCCCTCAACGGATGAGCCCCGGCAGATAGAGTGCGATCGGCGGGAAGATCATCACCAGCACCATGACCGCCGCGTCGCACAGGAGAAACGGGAGCCCCGCCTTGTAGATGTCGGCCATGGTCGTGTCCTTGGGAGCCACCCCCTTCATCACGAACAGCAACAGTCCGAACGGCGGCGTCGTGTTGGCCATCTCCATGTTGATCAGCATGATCAGCGCGAACCAGAGGGTGTCGAAGTGGAGCGCATTGACGATGGGGAGAAAGATGGGGATGGCGATCATCACCATGGAGAGGTTGTCCATGAAGCAGCCCAGGAACAGGAGCAGGACCTGCATGGAGATGAGGATCATGATGGGGTGGAGGTCCAGATCGGTCACCAGGTTGATGAGGCCGGCGCTCGCGCCGGAGAACGCCATGATCTGGCTGAAGGTCATGGACCCCACAATGATCATGAACATCATGGAGGTGACACGCACGGTGCCCAGGATGCTGGCCTTCAGAATGCGCCCGTTCATGCGGCGGTAGGCGAACGCCAGCAGGATGGTCCCCATGGCTCCCAGAGCCGCGGCCTCCGAGGGGGTGGCCACACCGAGAAAGATCAGCCCGATGACCAGAAAGAGAATCAGTCCCAGGGGGACCACGTGAAGGAGCGTGCCCTTGACCCTGACCTTCAGGGGCACCGGATCCCTCTGGTAGTTGGGGGCCAGGTGCGGCTGCAGCATGCTGCGAACCACCACGTAGCCGCCGTAGAAGGCGGCCATCAGGAGGCCCGGCAGGATCCCGGCGATCAGGAGGCCCCCCACCGAGATCTGGTTCAGGGCGGCCAGCAGGATGGCCAGGGCGCTCGGGGGGATGAGCATGCTCAGCCCCCCGCTTCCCATGACGGGGCCGATGGCCATGGTCTTGCTGTACCCCCGCTTTTCCATGTCCGGCACGAGCATGGAGCCCAGGATGGCCGTGGTGGCCAGCGTGGAGCCGCTCATGGTGGAGAAGAGCGCCCCCCCGACGATCGCGAGAAGGGAAAGCCGGCCCGGGATGCGGCCGATCCACTGATCCACCACGTCGATGGCGCGGAACCCCAGCTTCGAGTGGAACATGACCTCGCCCATGAGGACGAAGAGCGGTACGGGCAGGAGGCTGAAGGAGGACAGGCTCTCGGCCATGTTCAGGACGAGCTGGGTGATCCCGGGCTCCCCCCCGAGAAACAGGATCGCCCCCACGAGGTCGACGAACAGGAAGGCCACGGCCACCGGAACCCCGGAGACCATCAGGACCACCATGATACCCAGCAGGAGGCTGAGGGCGAGCCACCACTCCATGAATCGAACCCGTGTCCTTTTCCCCGGCGGCCGACCGGACCCCGGTCGGGAAATCCGGCGTCTTCTCCTCGTCACGGGACGGCGAACCGGCCCGGGTGACGCCCGAACCGCCTACACCCTAGTCCGCCGGCCCGGTTTCCCGGCCCTCCTCCGGCGGCCTCGTATGGGCTGCGGCGCGTCGCAGGAACTGGAGGGCAAACAGGAAACATCCGACGGGAATGACTGCGATAACCAGAAACTCGGGTATCTTCAGATACTTGATCGTTGGAACGTTCCGGTGGTAGTAGTCCACCGTGATGGAGGCGCCATAGTAAGAGAGCACCAGCAGCACCCCGCTTCCCAGGACCGAGGTCACGGCGTTCACCCGGTCCCTGGTGCGGCGGCCCAGCCGGTTCAGGAGGATGTCGATCCGGATGTGGCTCTCCTCCCGAAGCACATAGGCCGCCGCCAGGAACGGGATGTAGAGCAGGACGTACTCGCTGATCTGCAGGACCCAGGGCAGCGGCCGGTTGAAGAAGTACCGCATCAGCACGTCGACGCAGACCGCCGCCAGGGCGAACATCATCAGCCCCCCGGCGATCCAGGCGAAGACGACGATCAGCCGGTCGAAACCGCGCTCCAGGGTCTCGAGAAAGGATTTCATCCTTGGGCCCGGTTTACGGGGTGAGCATCTTCTTGAGCTTGGGACCGAGCTCGGGGTTCTGCTCGATCACCTCGTCCCACCCCGCCTCGTAGGCCAGGTCGACGTAGTACTCGGTGTCCTCGGGCGAGAAGGAGATGACCTCCATGCCCTTCTCCTGCATCTCCTCGTACTCGGCTTCGGCCAGATCGGCCATCACCTTGGTGTACTCCTTTTCGTTCTCGATCATGCATTCCATGATCAGGTCCTGGAGATGCCCGGGAAGTCCCTCCCACGTCTTGAGGTTCATCAGGGCCTCGATGTTCATCTGGTAGATCCGCGGCTCGAGGATGTAGTCGCAGACGTCCACCCAGCCCATCTGCACGTTCCCCAGAATCGCCCACGCGTAGCCGTCGATGGTCCCCCGCTCGAGGGCGGTGTAGATGTCCGATCCAGGCATGGTGACGGGCGCGGCGCCGATCTCCTTGATGAAGGGCTCATAGGTGCCGGAGACCCGGATCTTCTGCCCCTTGAGACCCTGGGGCCGCTCGATCGCCTTGTTGGTGAACACGTTGAACCAGACGCCGAACTCCGCCCGTCCCAGGTAGCGGACGTTGTGCTTTTTGAGGAGGTCCACCCGAAGGTCGTAGTACCCGACCTCCCTCTCCTTCATGGGATCCAACCGGGTCAGGTGGGTGTACGGGGCGCCGGTGACCTCGCGGCCGTAGTAGGACTCGCACCCGAAGATCATGTCCACGACGCCGTTTCGAAGCGCCTCGAACTGTTTGAAGCCGGGCATGGCCTCGGGTCCGCCCAGGTAGTTGATCTCGAGCTCCCCGGCGGCCCTCTTGTTGATGGTGTCCACCAGGGCCATGAAGGCGGTCATGTTCTTGTCGCCTTTGGGAAGAAACGTTACCATTTTTAGTGTGATCGTGTCTTTCCCATAGGCCGGGGAAAAGGCCAAGACCGCGCCCACGACGAGCGCCAGAACCCAACCATACCGTTTCATCATCTCCCTCCATTGAACTTGGGTGAACGATCGCCATCCGGCAGCACCGATGGCCCACGCGTCCGGGGACAAGATGTGATCCGGGTCTCACCTCCTTCCCATCAAGGATTGCCGGGGGATCCCGGTCTTCCGCATGCACCTCTCAGATCCAGACCTCTCCCTCCGGGTATCGGGAGAGCACGGAGCGCATCTCCCTGATGTGCTCGACCATGGCCCTTCGCGCCCCCCGGGGGTCTTTCCGCTCCACCTGCTCCGCGATTTTTCGGTGGTGGTACGTGATGTTGCGCTTGTCCTCCTCGCTCCATCGGATGCTGGAGATGAACTTGAACAGGAGTTCGACCAGGGAGGCCTGAAACACGCTCAGCAGAGGGTTGTGCGCCGCGTCCGCCAGGGCCCTGTGAAAGTTCTCGTCACGGCTCTGAAAGGTACTCTTCGACGCGAAGGACTCCTCGAGCTCTTCGATGCTCGCCCAGATGTTCCGGATCTGCTCCGGTGCGGGATCCACCGCCGCCAGGTAGGCGATATGAGGCTCCAGGATGCCCCGGACCTCCAGCACGTCGCGGATGCCGATGTTTTTCCACTTGATGATGTCCCGGAGCAGGTCGGTGATCTCCCCCTCGTCCAGGTCCTGGACGACGAAGGTGCCTCCGCCTGTCCCCTTGCGCACGGTGACGATCCCGTTGTTCCGGAGCGTCAATATGGCGGAGCGGACCGTGACACGGCTGGTGTGAAAGATGTCGGCCAGCTCGCGTTCCGACGGGAGCCGCTCCCCGGGTTTGAGCTTACCGTCGAAAATGGCGTCCTTGATCTGGACCACGATCCTCTCGTGGGTCTGGGTTCCGTCCGCCACGGCGCTGAAGGAATTGCTGGTTTCCACGGTTCGAGACCTCGTTTGCGGCCTGGGTTGGGGCTGGTGGGCTAAGGACTAACCTTAGACCCAGCAGAAAGGCCCTGTCAAGGGGAAATCAAAAATCCGCTCCCCCGCCGCGGGAAACGCTTAGTACCTGTTGATCTTCTGAAGCGGATCTCGAGGCCGACGCTTTTTTCGACGCCGTCAGGGTTGTCTCGGGCTTCGCCGTCGCGACGCGGGAGGACGGGGTCTTCGTCTCAGGCGGGCGCGGGCGGGACGGACTCCCCCCGCGCCAGCAGCCCGGGGAGCGCCAGGTAGTAGCGGCCTTCCTCTCCGCGGCCCCGCTTCAGGCACCCCTCTCCGTAGATCCGGCATTTCCGCGAAAGCTCCCTCTGTGCGGCCCCGGCCTGCGCTTCGCTCAGCAGGCCGCTCCGGAGGATCCCCGTCAGGGATCGGATCCGATACCGGTCCATACCGGGACCGCCGGCCGACAGCTGGTCCGGGTGGCCGCCCTCCCGCACGAGCAGGTCCTCCTCGATCAGGTGGATGGGGTGTCGGCAGCCGATGCGGAGCCACAGGTCGTAGTCCTCGCACACCGGCAGGGTCTCGTCGAACAGTCCCGCCTCCTCGAGGAGCGTCCGCCGGAGCATCACCGCCGAGGGGCTCACCAGGCAGCGCGCCAGGCTCGGCAGGAAGACGTCCCCCGACGGCTTGAGATGCCTGCGGGCGGGGTTGACCCTGCGGCCGTGCCGGATCCAGATCTCCCGGGTCTGGCAGGCCACCGCCTCGGGGTGATCCTGGAAGAACCGCACCTGGGCCTCCAGCTTGCCGGGCAGCCACCGGTCGTCGCTGTCCAGGAAGGCGACCAGAGGCGCAGTGGAGGCGCGGATCCCCGTGTTTCTCGCGGCGGACACCCCGCGGTTCCGGTCGTGGCGAAGAACGCGGATGCGGCCCCGGAAGGGTTCGAGGGCCTCCGCCGTCCCGTCGGACGACGCGTCGTCCACCACCAGGACCTCCCTTTCCCGGAAGGTCTGGTCGAGCACCGAAGCCACCGCCGAGGGGACCCGGTCCGTTCGGTTGTAGGTGGGGATGATCACGCTGACGAGGCTCATGACGCCGCCTGCCAGACCAGGCCCACGAGGCCGGCCAGGATCGGGTTGGCCTCCACCAGGGTCTCCAGGCGGAGCCCCGGATAGAGCCACCGGGTCTCGTAGGTGCGGATGGTCAGGGCCAGCGAGCCCACGCAGAGGAGCAGGGGGTAGGCGATGGGGGGGACCGCCCCCAGGAGGCCGGCGCCGAGGAGGAGGACACCGCACCCGGCCAGCACGCCCTTGAGCAACTGCACGGTCCGCTTTTCCCCGATGGTGACCGGCAGGGTCTCGATGCCCACGATCATGTCGCCCTGCACCTCGAAGATGTCGAACAGGGCGGAGCGGACGTAGACCACGGCCAGCACGAAGAGGAAGGACACGGTGACGCCGGAGCCTGCGGTCTGCACATCCTCGAGGAGGGGGATGAGCGCGATCACCACGCCCCATGCCAGGGACTCGGCCAGGGTCTTGGAGCCGGGAACGTCCTTGATCTTCGCCGCCTGCCATCGGTTTCTGCGACGCACGGGGACGATGGGCACCCCGTACACGATGCCGAGAAGGCTCACGCCGGCCATGGCGATCATCACCGCGATGCCCAGGGTCCATGCGAGCATCAGGGCCACCGCCACCGCACCGAGCCCCGTGATGACCAGGCGCGTCCGGTGGGTGCTGTAGAAGTGGGCCTGGTCCGGCTCGTTGTAGGTGCTCGCACCCCGGTCCAGAAACTGGTTCAGCACGTGCATGGCCCAGATGTAGAGCGCCGCCATGGAGGGATGGACCAGGTCCGGGGGGCGGCCCGCCAGCAGGGTGGCGGCGTGGGTCAGGGAGAACGCCCCCAGCCCCACCCAGATGTGGCCGAACAGGAAGACCCGCAGCAGGTTCCGGATCGCGGTCTGGGTGAAGTGCGTGTCCCTGGGGCTTCGAATGCGCTCGAGCTCCCGCACCACGTTCTTGATCATCCAGTTGGGCGTGGAGGCCCCTGCAGTGACGCCCACGGTCCCCATGGGGGCCAGGGCCTCCGGGTCCAGCTCCTCCTCGGTCTCCACGTGGAAGGTGGGGATGCCGGCCGCCTCGGACACCTGGACCAGCCGCCGGGTGTTTCCGCTGTGAAACCCTCCCACCACGACCATGCCGTCCACCTGCCCTGCGAAGGAGGAGACCTCGGCCTGCCGGTTCTGGGTGGCGTCGCAGATGGTGTCGAAGATCAGGGCCTCGGGGTTCCGCTCCTGAATGGCGCGGCGGATCTCCTCGAAGACGCCCGCGTCCTGGGTGGTCTGGGCCACCACCACGAGGGGTTGGTCCTTCGGCAGCCCGCCCGCCTCCTCCGCGCGGTCGATCACATGGACCGGTCCCTCGGCATACCCCCGCAGGCCGATCACCTCCGCGTGGTCCCGCTCGCCCACGATGACCGCCTGGTACCCTTTCCGCGTGTGCGACCGGACGATGGACTGCACCCGGCCCACCCGGGGGCAGGTGGCGTCGATGATGCGGAGCCCGGTGCCCTTCAGGGACTTTCGCTCCTGCGGCGGGATCCCGTGGGCGCGAATGACCACGGTTCCCGCACGGACCCCCTCCACGGTCTCCACGGCCCGGACACCCTTGGACTCCAGGAGCTTCATGACCTGGCGGTTGTGAATCAGCGGCCCGAAGGTGTAGATGGGGTCCTCGGCCTTGTTGGCCTCGGCCAACACCTTTTCCATGGCGAGGCGGACGCCCATGCAGAACCCTGCGGTCTTGGCCAGACGCACCTTCACGGTTCTCTCTTCCCTTCCAGGGTCGCGAAGTAGTCGTCCATGAGCCGGTTCAGGGTGTCGAAGTCCCGGATGCGGGTGATCCGGTCCCGGAACCGGCTGCTGTAGGGAAGCCCCTTGGTGTAGGCCAGCAGCAGACCGCGCATCATGTAAGGGGCCCGCTGCTCCCCGACGGTCCGGGCGAGGAGCCGGTAGTGCTCCAGGATGTGGCTGCGCCGCTCGTCCAGGGTCGGCTCCCCGGGCTCCCTGCCGGCCTCCAGGTCGAGCACCTGCCGGAAGATCCACGGGTTCCCGACGGCGCCGCGCCCGATCATCACGCCGTCACACCCCGTTTCCGCCCGCATCCTCAAGGCATCCGCGGCCTGGAAGACGTCCCCGTTTCCCACCACGGGGATCTCGACCGCCTCCTTGACGGCCCGGATCAGCCGCCAGTCCGCCCGGCCCGTGTAGCGCTGGGTGGCGAAGCGCGGGTGCACCGTCACCGCGTCGGCCCCGCACCCCTCGATCACCCGTGCGATCTCCACGCCCGTGGGTCGATCCGGGGTCCAGCCGGCGCGGATCTTGGCGGTGACCGGTACGGTGCAGGCGAGTCGAATCGCCGTGACGATCTCCGCCACCCGTTCCGGACGGTCCAGCAAAGCCGCCCCGGCGCCGGTCTTGGCGACCTTGCGCACCGGGCAGCCCATGTTGATGTCGACGATGTCGGCCCCGGCCTCCACCGCGATCCGGGCGGCCTCGGCCATGCTTCGGGGTCCCGCTCCGAAGAGCTGAACCGACAGCGGCTTCTCGTCCGGCCAGCTCCGGAGGTACCTGCGCGTGCGGGGGTGGTCCTGGGTGAGTCCCATGGCGCTGACCATCTCGGTCGTCACCAGGCCCGCGCCCAGCCTCCGGACCAGGGTCCGGAACGGAAGATTGGTGATCCCGGCCATGGGTGCCATGACCAAGTGGTTTTCGAGGGTGACGGCGCCGATCCGGAGCATGACGTTCTGCGTTCGCCGGTTCAGTAGTCCACCGAAGGAAAGAGCTTTCGCTCCGTGTGGGGGAGGAACAGCGAGGCCACGTACTCGTCCATGTACGGCTGGTAGTTGGACAGCTCGATGTTGGTCATGGACTTGGACACGTTCCGGCCCTTCTCGAAGGCCTCCTCGTAGATCAACGCCATGCGCGCGCCGGTGAGGGAGCTGTTGCCGATGAACTGGATCCGCTCCTCCGGGATGTCCGGCAGCAGCCCGATGGCGACGGCCTTGTGGACGTCGAGGTAACTCCCGAACCCCCCGGCCACGAAAAAGGTGTCCAGCATGTCGAACGTGAGGCCGATGTAGTCCACCAGGCTCTTGATGGCCGCGAACACCGACCCTTTGGACTTCATCAGGTTGTCGATGTCGGATTCGCTGATGGCGACGGCCTCCCCCGACTCGGTCTCCTCGGCCGCCGCGATGACGTACCGGGGAACGTCCTCCTCCACGGACAGGCGCGGGTCGTCGCGCTTCCGGTCGAACTTGCCCTCGTACCCGATGATCCCGTTCTTGACCAGCTCGTAGATGCAGTCGATCAACCCGGATCCGCAGATCCCCCTGGGGGCCGCGTTCCCGATGGTCCGGTAGGAGAGCCGGCCGTCCTCGATCTTCACCTTCTCGATGGCGCCGCGCGTGGCGCGCATGCCGCAGGTGGTTCCCCCGCCCTCGAAGGACGGTCCGGCCGAGGCGGAGCAGCAGACCAGCCAGTCGCTGTTGCCGATGACGATCTCGCCGTTCGTTCCGATGTCGATGAGGCCCTGGATGGCCTCCTGCTCGGCGATGCCGGAGGAGATCACGCCGGCCACGATGTCGCCGCCCACATAGGAGGCGACGCTCGGGAGCGTCTCGAGGATGCCCTGGGGGTGAATGCGGACACCGATCTCCGACGCCAGGATCTGCGGGTAAGCGTCCGCGGTGGGGACGTAGGGCTCCATGCGGATGGAGCAGGGCGTGAGTCCGAGGAGGAGATGGCTCATGGTGGTGTTGCCGGCGGCCGTAACGGCGAAGATCTCCGCCCGCCGGATACCCGCCCGCCCCACCAGGGCCTCGATCAGGTCGTTGATGTTCTTGATCACGGCCTCCTGGAGGGGGATCAATCCCGACCCGTCCTTTCGACACGCGTAGATCATCCGGGAGATGACGTCCTCGCCGTACTGCGCCTGCATGTTGTGGGTCCCTTCCACCCCCAGGACCCGACCGGTGCGCAGGTCCACGAGCTGGGCCACGACCGTGGTGGTGCCGACGTCCACCGCCAGGCCGTAGTGACTCCCCGTGGTGTCCCCCGGCTCCACCTTCTGCAGCCTGTACCCTTTGTTGTCCTGGACCACCGTGACGGTCGTCTTCCAGTCGTTTTCCCGGAGCAGATCGGAGAGGTTCCGGAGGCAATGGAGGGAAATTTCGTAGGAATGCCAGCCGATGCGGCGTCTCAGCTCCCTCGAGACCCGTTCGATGTCCGTGATGTTGTCGTCCAGGGTGGGCGGGGAGAGCTCCAGGTAGACCTTCCTGGCGAGCGGTTTCAGGGGGTAGACCGCCAGCCCGCGTTCCTCCCGGACCACCACGTCCTCCCCCTCCACCACCTCGTCCCGCCTCTCCCCGGTCATGATCTGCTCGTCCTCGAGCATGGACTCCGCGGGTACCTTCACCGTGAGCTCGTCGTGGACCTCGGTCTGGCAGGCCAGTACGTATCCCTGCTCCAGCTCCTCCGGGGAGAAGAAGGCGGCCGCGCTCTCGTCCTGCCCCGCCTTCCCCCGGGTGACTCGCACACGGCACTCGCCGCAGACCCCCTCTCCACCGCAGAGGTTGTTGATGTACACCTCCGCCTTGCGAGCGGCCTCGGCCAGGGTGGCGCCCTCGTCGACCTCGACGGACCGCTCGAAGGGGAGGAAGGTGACGCGAAATATCTTCATGGGATCACTCCGTTCTCCACTCCCCGCTCGACACGCCGGTCCCTTTCTCCGAGCGTCGCAACGGCGGCCGGATCCGAAGGCCGGCCGGTTCAGGCGTCGAGCATGGGTGGTTTCCGTATATCACTTACCCGTTCTTTGTAAAACCCCAAATTCATGAGCCGGTTTCGGGCGGGGGGTTCAGGTCCCGGGCTCAGGCCGGCCCCGCCTCCCGGCGCCTCCGATCCCTTCTCTTGGAGCAATCGGTTGACAGCACCAGATGTGGGATTTTATCATACCGGAGCTCTCTAGTTCCCATCCATAAACGAACTTTGGGCATGGCTGCGTTTCCAATTCAGAAAGTGCGGCACCCGGGCATCCGCTTTCAGGAGGGACCCATGGCGAGGGAAGACAAGACCCTGGTGACGGAGGAGGGAACCTTCGACCTGTCCGCCCACCGGTGGGACGACCAGCTGTTCTCTCAGCTGCTGATCCGCACCACGCCGATCAACGACGACCAGGCCCTGAGCATCAGCAAGGCCCTTCGAGAGGAGATCGGGAAGATGCGGCTCAGCACGCTCACCCTCCCGCTCCTGGAGAAGATCATCGAGGCCAAGCTGATGGAGTTCGGCCTTCAGAAAACCTCTCCCGTCAAGCTCGACAGCTCCATGTTCGTGAAGGAAGAGATCCCGCTCTCGGAGAACGCCCGGACCGTCCTGGAGCGGCGCTACCTCCGGAAAGATGCCAAAGGGAAGCTCCTGGAGACCCCTGCCCGGATGTTCCGGCGCGTGGCGCGGCACGTGGCCTCGGCGGAGCGCAACTACGGCGGGGGCGAACGGGCCCGGGAGATGGAGGAGGCCTTTTACCGCATCATGACCGAGTTCGAGTTCCTCCCCAACTCGCCCACCCTGATGAACGCCGGCCGCCGGCTGGGACAGCTCGCCGCCTGCTTCGTCCTCCCCGTGGAGGACAGCATGGAGGGAATCTTCGACAGCCTGAAGAACGCCGCGCTGATTCACAAGTCCGGCGGAGGGACCGGATTCGGCTTCTCCAGGCTCCGCCCCAAGAACAGCCGCGTGGGCACCACCGGGGGCATCGCTTCGGGCCCCGTCTCGTTCATGAAGATCTTCAACACGGCCACCGAGCAGGTCAAGCAGGGGGGGACCCGGCGGGGCGCGAACATGGCCGTCCTCCGTGTGGATCATCCCGACATCATGGAGTTCATCTACTGCAAGAAACGGCACAACGAGCTCAACAACTTCAACATCTCCGTGGCTCTGACCTCCGGGTTCGTGTCCGCCGTGCGGGAGGACCGCGCCTACGACCTGATCGATCCCCGCACGGAAAGGGCCGTCGGAGCACTCCGTGCGGCGGACGTGTACGACGCCCTGGTGGAGCAGGCCTGGGAGAACGGCGATCCCGGCGTCCTCTTCCTGGACCCCATCAACCGGGACAACCCCACCCCGGAGCTCGGCGAGATCGAGAGCACGAACCCCTGCGGGGAACAGCCCCTCCTGCCCATGGAGGCCTGCAACCTGGGCTCCGTCAACCTCTCCCGCTTCGTTACCGATCGTGGCGGGGTCCCCGGGGTGGACTACGAGGCCCTGAGGGACATCATCCGGCTTGCGGTGCGGTTCCTGGACAACGTGATCGACGTCTCGGAGTACCCGCTCCCGGAGATCGCCGAGATGGTCCACGGAAACCGGAAGATCGGCCTGGGCATCATGGGCTTTGCGGACATGCTGTTCCAGCTCGGGATCCCGTACCGTTCCGAGGAGGCCCTGGGCGTGGCCGAGGAGATCATGGGCTTTTTTCAGGGCGAGTGCCGGGAGGCTTCACGGGCGCTTGCGGTCGAGCGGGGCGTTTTCCCGAACTTCGAAAGGAGCGTCTACCGGGGGAGGGACGACGCCCGGTATCGAAACGCCACCACGGTGACCATCGCGCCCACCGGGACCTTGAGCATCATCGCCGGATGCTCGAGCGGGATCGAGCCCCTGTTCGCCCTGAGCTTCATTCGGCGCGTCATGGACGACGACGAGCTCATCGAGGTCAACCCGTGGTTCGAATCGACCGCCCGCGAACGGGGCTTCTACAGCCTCGCCATGATGGACGCCGTGGCCAGGACGGGGAGCCTGCAGAAGATCGAGGGCATCCCCGAGGACGTGAAGCAGGTGTTCGTGACGGCCCACGACGTCACCCCGGAGTGGCACGTCCGAATGCAGGCCGCCTTCCAGAAGTACACGGACAACGCCGTGTCCAAGACGGTGAACCTGCCGCGGGACGCCACGCCCGAGGACGTGAGAAAGGTCTACCGGCTCGCCTTCGACCTGGGCTGCAAAGGGGTGACCATCTATCGCGACGGCAGCAAGGAGAATCAGGTTCTCAGCTACAGCGGGGAATCCGCCCCGGAGGCGGGTCTTCAGGCCGTGCTCGACCGGCCCGAGACCCTGGAGGGATTCACCACGAAGATGGTGACCGGCCTGGGCAACCTCTACGTCACCGTGACCGAGATGAACGGACGGCCCTTCGAGGTGTTCGCCACCATCGGCAAGTCGGGGCGCTCCACCACGGCCAAGACGGAGGCCATCGGCCGCCTCGTCTCTCTGGCCTTCCGGTCCGGGGTGGACGTCGAGACCGTGGTGGACCAGCTCGAGGGAATCGGCGGCGAGCACCCGGTCTTCCAGAAGGACGGGCTGGTTCTGTCCATCCCGGACGCCATCAGCCGCATTCTGAAAAACCGCTATCTCGAGGACAAGCCCGGTCGAAGGGGCCCGAGGACCCGGAACAGCCTCCTCGGAGAGACCTGCCCGGACTGCGGGCAGACCGTCAGCTTCGAAGAAGGCTGCATGACCTGTCACTTCTGCGGGTTCTCGAAATGCGGCTAGGCCCCGCGATCGCCCGTCTCCGGTTCCACGCTCGAGGCTGTCCCGTGGGGGTGTCGCCCCGCATCTCGAGGGAACGGAAAGGTCCGGTATGAACAGCCCCAAACCGCCACGCACCATTCTCTTCGTCTCGAGCGGGGACACCGTCCGCGCCCCCATGGCCCGGGCATTCGTGAACGCCCTTCCGGGCGATCGGTATCGCGCCGCAAGCGCGGGGACCGAACCCGGAAAGCCCGACCCCCTCGTCCAGGAGGTGATGCAGGAGGTCGGCGTGGATCTCTCCGACCGGGAGTCCCTCAGGGCCGGGGAGATCTCGGACATTCCCGTGGACTATCTGGTGACGGTGTGCGATCGGGCCAGGAAGATCTGCCCGCTCTTCCCCTCCTGCGGCATGGCGTTTCACAAGGGGTTTCCGGAGCCGGAGGCCTCCCCGGAAGACCGGGAGGCGCGCCTGGCCGACTACCGCAGGCTGCGGGACGACATCCGGGCCTGGGTGGAGCAGACCTTCGCCTGAGGAAGACGTTTACATCGCGAACGGGCAAACGGCAGGGCTCTCCTATTGACACGGGTCCGGGTATGCCTTATATTTGTCGACTTGGAATCGCGGTCGACACAGAAACATCCCGTTTTCCCGAGACGTTAGGCGATTTCCACCTATCAAGGGGGTTGGCCATGGCGTGGCTCCCGCCCGATCCGGAGATCGGCGGGAACCCGGCTGGGGAGAGACACAGATTGCGGCACCGCTGAAGACCGCTCGCGAAACGCCCTCCTTCACGGCGTAGAGGACGGGCCGGGCGGTCCTGTTTCGGCCCTTGCCCAAGCTACCGACTCCCGCCCCCGCGGCGACGCATGCCGGTAGCTTCTTTTTTTTGAACGGACCGGCACGGTTGCCCATCGAACCAAGAGGAGGGCGGACATGAAATCACTGGGGTACCACCTGATCCTCGAACTGGGAGGATGCCCTTCAGCCGCTCTGGACGACCGCGAGACGGTCAGCCGCGTCATGACCGAAGCCGTGGAGGCCTCCGGCGCCACCCTGATCCAGCCGTTCTTTCACCAGTTTGCGCCCCAGGGCGTGAGCGGCGTCGTGATCATCTCCGAGTCTCACTTTTCCATCCACACCTGGCCGGAGTACGGCTATGCCGCCGTGGACATCTTCACCTGCGGGGACCAGATCGACATGGACGTCGCGGTGGAGACGCTCCGCAGGGGGCTCGGTGCGGAAGCCGTCCAGAAGATGCTCCTCACGCGGGGCATGCTCGACCTCCCGGACGACATGATCCGTCACAAGCCGGAACCGAACCTCTACTGTGTGCCGGAGACCTGATTCCCTCACCTCCGGCGTGCGGCCTAGGCGGGCCGTCCAATCACACCGCAAGAACAGTCCTTGAACACGGGGGAAGAACCGTGGACGAATCGGACAAGGTCGGGCAGATCCGAAACGGGGCCCTTTTTCTGGAGGAACCCGAGCTGGAAGGTCACTACGGGCTTGCCGTGCGTTTCGACCGCGTTCTCCTCGAGAAGCGAACCGCTTACCAGAAGCTGGTCGTGGCCGAGGCCGGTCCCCTGGGCCGAGTCCTGGTCCTGGACGGCAACATCCAGGCGACGGAGTTCGACGAGACCGGCTACCACGAGATGCTCGCCCACGTCCCGCTGATCACCCACCCCGATCCCCGGTGCGTCCTTGTGGTGGGAGGCGGCGACGGCGGGACGCTTCGCGAGGTGCTCCGCCATGCCTCCGTCTCCCGGGCGGACCTCTGCGAGATCGACGGCGAGGTGATCGAGGCGAGCCGGCGTTTTCTCCCCCGGCTCAGCCGGGGCCTCGACGACCCCAGGGTCTCCGTCCACGTGGCCGACGCCACGCTCTTCGTTCGGGAGAACCCGGGCGCCTGGGACGTGATCCTGGTGGACAGCTCCGATCCGGTCGGCCCGGCCGTGGGTATCTACGGGGAACCGTTCTACCGGGACCTCCGAAGGGCCCTGCGCCCCGGGGGCATCGCCGTGATCCAGGCCGAGTCCTGCTTCGTGTTCGAGGACCTGGTGCGGAGGATCACCGCCACCCTTGCGGACCTCTTCCCGGTTCTCGCCTACTACCAGACCCTGGTGCCCACCTACACCAGCGGGGTGATCGGCTTCGCCTTCTGCTCCCTGGGACCGGACCCGCTCGCCGCCGATCCCGATCCGCAGCGCATCCGGGCCCTCGGCGACCTGGACTACTACACCCCCGCGCTCCACCGGGCGGCCTTCGCCCTCCCCCGCCGTTTCCTCCGCCTCCTCCCCCATGAGACCGCCCGGAGACAGGAGAACTTCAGCTGTTGAGGTGTTTTCGGACCACGAACCACGAGCCACGAATCACGTCCCTCATCCCTCCAGCTCATCCTTCAGACGCCGGCCCATCAGGTCCCGGACCGCGTCCCGGGGGTCCTTGTCTTCGTAGAGGATGCTGTACACCTGGTCCGTGATGGGAAGCTCCACCCCGGCCCGTTTTCCCAGCTGGTGCGCCGAGAGGGCCGTCTTCACCCCTTCGGCCACCATCTCCATGGAGGAGGTGATCTCCTGGAGGCGCATCCCGCGGCCGATCTTCAGGCCCACGGTCCGGTTCCGGCTCAGATCCCCGGTGCAGGTGAGCACGAGGTCGCCCATGCCGGCGAGCCCCGCCAGGGTGTGCGGGTTGGCGCCCCGGGCCACGGCCAGCCGCGTGATCTCCGCGAGACCCCGGGTGATGAGGGCGGCCCGGGCATTGTCCCCGAAACCCAGTCCGTCCGAGACCCCGGCCCCGATGGCGATTACGTTCTTGAGCGCGCCTCCCAGCTGGGTCCCCACCAGGTCCCGGCTGGCGTAGACGCGGAAGGCCTCCGTGGAAAAGGCGTCCTGGAGATCCTTTCCGAGGCCCGGTTCGGGACAGGCCACGGTCACGGCCGTGGGAAGCCTGCGGCACACCTCACGCGCGAAGCTCGGCCCGGCCAGGCAGGCGAACCGGTGCGGGTCGCGGTCCGGGAGCTCCTCCCGGACCACGTCGGAAACCGTCATCAGGGTGTCGTTCTCGATCCCCTTGGTGCCGGTCACGAGCTCGGTGCCGGAACCCAGGTGCGGCCGGATGCCCTGGACCACCCCGCGGATCACGTGGGAAGGAACCACCAGGACCGCCAGGTCCCGTCCCTCCAGCGCCTCCTCGTAGGTCCGGACCGGGCGCAGCGACGGGTGCAACCGGGTCCCGGGCAGGAAGGTCCGGTTCTCCCCCTCCTCCCGGATCTGTTCGTGGACGGCCTCCTCCCGGACCCAGAGCGCCACGTCGTGGCCTTTCTCCGCGAGAAGGTCCGCCAGGGTCGTCCCCCAGCTCCCGGCGCCGATCACCGCGATTCTCCACGTTCGAGCTGGTGTCAAACCGCTCTCCCCAAGCCTCCCTTTCGGTCCTCGACGGGCGCCCCGAGGTCGATCACTCGTCTTCCATCACCTTGGCCACGGCCACCACCTGCTCCCCCTCGGCCAGGTCGATCAGCTTGACTCCCTGGGTGTTCCGGCCCCTCACGGAGATGTCCCCCACCCGCAGGCGGATGATCTTCCCCTGGCCGGTGATGATCATGAGCTGGTCCTGGTCGGTGACCTGGTAGGAGTAGACCACCGGTCCGTTCCGTTCCGTGGTCTTGATGGTCAGGATCCCTTTTCCGCCCCGGCTCTGGATGCGGTACTCCTCCGTGCGGGTGCGCTTTCCGAACCCGTTCTCCGTGACCGTCAGGATGGTGGCCCCCTCGCGGATCACCTCCATGCTCACGACCTCGTCGTCGCCTTCCAGCCGGATGCCGATGTTTCCGGTGGCGACCCTCCCCATGCTCCTGAGGTCGTTCTCGTGGAATCGGATCGACTTGCCGCCGCAGGTGGTCATGAAGATGTCCTCGTCTCCGCTGGAGACGCGCACGCTGATGAGCTCGTCCCCCGGGTTGATCTTGATCCCGGCGATGCCCCGCGCCATGGGCCGGCTGTAGGCCTGGAGCTCGGTCTTCTTCACGAGACCCTTTCGGGTGGCCATGACCACGTACTTGGCCTCTTCGAAGTCGCGCACGGCCAGGGTGGTGGCGACCCGCTCCCCCCGCTGGAGCTCCAGGAGGTTCACGATGGCTTTGCCCCGGGAGGTCCGCCCGGCCTCGGGGATCTCGTGGACCTTCTTCCAGTACACCCTCCCCTTGTTTGTGAAGAAGAGGAGATAGTCGTGGCTGGACGCCACGAACAGGAGCTCGACGAAGTCCTCCGCCTTGGGCCTTGCCCCGGTCGAGCCCTTCCCCCCGCGGCGCTGCGCCCGGTACAGGCTGATCGGGTTTCGCTTGATGTATCCATGGTGGCTGACCGTGACCACCATGTCCTCCTCGGCGATCAGATCCTCCAGGGCGATGTCTCCGGTGTCCGCCAGGATCTCGGTGCGCCGCTCGTCTCCGTAGCGCTCCCGGATCTCCCGGGTCTCCTGCCTGATGACGTCCAGCACCATGGCCTTGCTGCCGAGGATGGCCCGGTACCGTTCGATGTCCTGGATGAGCTGCCGGTACTCGGAGTCGATCTTCTCGCGCTCCAGGCCTGTCAGCCGCTGGAGCCGCATGTCCAGGATGGCCTGCGCCTGAACGTCCGAGAACTCGTACTCGTCCATGAGTCGGCTCTTGGCCTCCCTGGGATCGGAGGAGGCGCGAATCAGCTCGATGACGTCGTCCAGGAAATCGAGGGCCTTTTTCAGGCCTTCCAGGATGTGGGCCCGTTCCTCGGCCTTTCGAAGGTCGAACAGGGTCCGGCGGATGATGATCTCGCGGCGGTGGGAGATGAACTGCTCGAGGATCTCCTTGAGGTTCAGGATCTCCGGCTTTCCGTTGACGATGGCCAGCAGGATCATCCCGAAGGAGGTCTCCATCTGGGTGTACTTGTAGAGCCGGTTCAGAATGACCAGGGCCCTGGCGTCCTTTTTGATCTCGACCACGATCCGCATGCCGTCCCGGTCCGACTCGTCGCGGATGTCGCTGATGCCCTCCACCTTCTTCTCCTTGACGAGGTCGGCGATCTTCTCGAGCAGCTTGTTCTTGTTGACCAGATAGGGGATCTCGGAGACAATGATCCGCTCGCGGGTCTTGCCCACCATCTCCACGAAGGCCCTGGCCCGCACCCGCACGATGCCCCGCCCGCTGCGGTAGGCCTCGAGGGCCCCGCCCCGGCCGAGGATGAAGCCCGCCGTGGGGAAGTCCGGCGCCGGCATCAGCCGCGCCAGCTCGTCGATCTCCACATTCGGGTTGTCGATGAGCCTTTCGATCGCCGCACAGACCTCCCCGAGGTTGTGGGGAGGAATGTTCGTGGCCATGCCCACGGCGATGCCCGAGGAGCCGTTCACGAGGAGGTTGGGGATCGTGGTGGGCAGGACCACCGGCTCCATGAGGGAGCCGTCGTAGTTCTGCTGGAAGTCCACGGTCTCCTTCTCGATGTCCGAGAGGAAGTCCTGGGCCAGGCGTGTCATGCGAACTTCCGTGTACCGCATGGCCGCCGCCGGGTCCCCGTCGATGGAGCCGAAGTTCCCCTGCCCGTCCACGAGCGGGTAGCGCATGGAGAAGTCCTGGGCCAGGCGCACGATCGTGTCGTACACCGCCGCATCCCCGTGGGGGTGGTACTTGCCGATCACGTCCCCCACCACGCGGGCGGACTTCTTGTAGGGACGGTCGTGGTAGTTCTTGAGATCGTTCATGCCGAACAAAACGCGGCGGTGCACCGGCTTCAAGCCGTCCCGGATATCCGGCAGCGCCCGGCCCACGATGACGCTCATGGAGTACTCGAGATAGGACCGCTTCATCTCCTCTTCGATGTTGACGGTCTTGCCCAGCAGATCCTCATCCATTCCTGCTCTCCCAAACACGGGCGAAAGGGGGTCTCCCCCTCGCCCGCCGTTGTCCGCCTGTGAAGGACCTTACCGATTCCCTCAAAGGGCGGTGCCCCGTGTTGGGCCTCGGGTCGACCTCGCCTGTGAAATCCGGGTTTTTCGTCGGGCGGGGTTTTACACCCCGCCCTGATTGTCGAAAAGCCTGCGGCGGCCTGTAAAAGGCCGCCCTGCCCTCTGCCCGCGAGAGGCGTTTTTCACGGTCACCTTGTCCGGATGAACCCGAGCGTTCTCTTTCAAGGACTCATACGTTCGGATTCGCCTTTCAGAAACGAGTCATTTTTCTTCAAGGTCAAGGAGATCAAGGGGGTGGGAAGGAGGCGTACTGGAAGTACGTCGACGCCCCAACCCCGCAGATCGACGCAGAGATTGACGGATTCGCAAAAACCCGCTCATCCGCCGCTGGGAACACTATAGCACGTTGATACTCCTTGAGCAGATCTCGAGGTTCAGGGCTTTCTACGACTCCATCAGAAATTGGAGAAAAAGGGCCGTTTCTGGAGGGCGAACTAAATGTCGAGTTCGGTCACCTCCAGCGCATTGCTCTGAATGAACTCCCGCCTCGGCTCCACCTTGTCGCCCATCAGGACGTTGAAGATGTCGTCCGCCTCCACCGCATCCTTGATCTCCACCCGCAGCAGGGTCCGTTTCTCCGGATCCATGGTGGTGGTCCAGAGCTGGCCCGGGTTCATCTCTCCCAGACCCTTGTACCGCTGAATGCCCAGCCCCTTCTTGGCCCGATCCATGAGCCGGTTGAGGAGCTCCTGAGGGTCCTCGATCCGCTTTTTCGCTTCCCCTTCCATGGTGTAGCTCCCCTCCTCGAGAAGACGGTACTCCTCGGAGATGCTCATGAGCTGCCGGATCTCCGGAGAGGACAGGAACTCCCAGTCCACCATGGAGGTCTGCCCGCCGTTCGCGGTCTCGGTCACGGAGAACTCGTAAAACCCCTCCTCCTCGTCCAGGGCCACGTCCCGGACCTGAAACCCGTTCGCCTCCAGCTTCTCGAAGAAGCCGTCCATGAACTCCCTGCTTCGAAACCGGTCCTTGTCCTTCACGTCCTCCATGACCAGAAACTCGATGAACCGCGGGCTGTGTCCCCTTCTCGAGAGCTTGTTGAGGCTTTCGTAAAAAGAGATGAGACCGCTCAGGATGCGTACCAGCTTCTTGCCCACCAGCACCTCGCCGTTCTCCAGGATCACCTTCTCCTTCTCGGCGATCCGATCCAGCAGGAACTGGTTGAGACCTTCCTCGGTCTTGAGATAGAACTCGTTCTTTCCCCACACCAGCCGGTAGAGGGGCGGCTGGGCCACGTACAGGTGGCCCTGCTCGATGAGCTCGGGCATCTGACGGAAAAAAAAGGTCAACAGGAGCGTTCGGATGTGGCTCCCGTCCACGTCCGCGTCGGTCATGATCACCACCGTGTGGTATCGCAGGGCGTTGATGTCGTAGTCCTTCTCCCCGATCCCCGTTCCCAGGGCGGCGATCATGGTCCGGATCTCCTCGCTGGAGATCATCTTGTCGAACCGTGCCTTCTCCACGTTCAGGATCTTGCCTTTGAGGGGAAGCACGGCCTGGTTCCTGCGGTCGCGTCCCTGCTTGGCCGAGCCCCCGGCCGAGTCGCCCTCCACGATGAAGATCTCGCTCCGGGTCGGGTCCCGCTCCTGGCAGTCCGCCAGCTTTCCGGGCAGGGAGTGATCGGAAAGGATCCCTTTCCTTCGCGCCAGGTCCCGCGCCTTCCGGGCGGCCTCCCTCGCCCGCGCGGCCTCGACCACCTTGGAGAGGATCGCCTTGATCACCTTGGGGTTTTCCTCGAAGTAACCGCTCAACCCCTCGTTGACCAGGTTTTCCACGAGGCCCTTGACCTCGCTGTTTCCCAGCTTGGTCTTGGTCTGCCCTTCGAACTGCGGCTCCGGCAGCTTCACGCTGACGATGGCCGTCAACCCCTCGCGGACGTCGTCCCCGCTGAGCTTCTCCTTGAAGTTCTTGGCCATGGCCGAGTTCTGGAGGTAGAGGTTCACGCTCCGGGTCAGCGCCGCCTTGAACCCGCTCAGGTGGCTTCCTCCCTCCCGGGTGTTGATGTTGTTGGCGAAGGTGTAGGTGTTTTCCTTGTAGGTGTTGTTGTACTGCAGCGCCACCTCCATGAGCACGCCGCTCTTCTCACCGGAGATGTGGATGGGCTTCGGGTGGACCACCTCCTTGTTCTTGTTCAGGTAGTCGACAAAGGTCTTGATCCCGCCCTCGTACAGGAACTCCTGCTTCTGTCCGCTCCGCTCGTCGGACACCTTGATCCGGAGGCCGTTGGTGAGAAACGCGAGTTCCCGCATCCGCTTCGCAAGAAGCTCGTAGTCGAACTCGATCTTCGGAAAGATCTCCGGGTCGGGCCGGAAGGTCATCATGGTTCCGCGTTTTCCCGTCTCACCGCGCACCTCGAGGGGCGAGGCCGTTTGCCCCCGGACGTATCGCTGGTGATGGATCCTGCCGTCCCGGTAGACCTCCACCTCGAGGTACTCGGACAGAGCGTTCACCACGGAGACCCCCACACCGTGAAGCCCTCCGGAGACGCGGTAGGTCTTGTTGTCGAACTTTCCCCCGGCGTGGAGCTTGGTCATGACGACCTCGAGCGCCGGGATCCCCTCGGCCTCGTGCATGTCCACGGGGATGCCGCGCCCGTTGTCCGAAACGATCACGCTGTTGTCCGTCTGAACCCGCACCTCGACGCTGTCGCAGTACCCGGCCAGTGCCTCGTCGATGCTGTTGTCCACCACCTCGTAGACCAGGTGGTGAAGACCTTCGGATGCGGTGTTCCCGATGTACATGGCCGGGCGCTTCCGAACGGCCAACAGCCCTTCGAGCACCTTGATATCCGAGGCCGCGTAGCTGATCTCCTTCTCGCTCATCTCTTTCATCATGATATTCGTTTACAAGGGCGCGGTTCCAGAGATCCCCGGGGGCGAAACCTTCGAGGTTTCTCGAACCTTTCCTCTTGAACCTTTCCTCTTCTATAGCCTCATGGGCATGATCAGGCCCAGAAAACCCACATCCCCTTCGCCTGTCACGAGACACGGGCTCGAGCCGTCCATGAACCCCAACGTGACCTCGTCGCTTTCCATGGCCTGAAGAATGTCGATGAAATACCGCGCATTGAATCCCATTTCCAGATTTTCCCCCTTGTAGTCGACCGCCAGGCTCTCCTGGACGTCTCCGATGTCGGGATTGATGGAAACGAGCTCCATGATGTCCTCCCCCAGCTTGATCTTGACGCCGCGGTAGCTTTCGTCGCTCAGGATGGTCATCTTTTTCATGCCGTCCAGAAGATCGTCCAGCGCGATGCGGATGGTGTGCTGCGCCTTCTTGGGAATGACGGCGTTGTAGTCGGGAAACTTGCTCTCGAGAAGACGCACGACGATCAGGGCGTCCCCCCTTCTGGCCACGCAGTTGTTCTGCCGGAAGCCGATTTGAACCCCTTCGTCCTCGGTGGCGAGCTTGGCGATCTCGTTCATCCCCTTCTTGGGAATCATCACGCCGCCCTCCAGAGCGAGGTCCTCGATCCCGGCCACCTCCTTGTCGATCATGGACAGGCGGTGACCGTCGGTTGCCACGAGCCGCAGGAACGACTTTCCGTCTCTTGCCACCTTCTCCGTGTAGACGCCGGAGAGCTTGAAGCCGGCGTCTTCCATGGTCACGGCGTAGATGGTCTTCGAGATCATCTCCCGGAGCACGGAACCGTCGATGTCCGCAAAGGTCACGTCCTCCGGTTCCACGAACATCGGGTACTCGTCCGGAGACAGGCAGGCCATGTTGAACTTGGCCCGGTCGTCCGAGATGAATACCCAATGGTTTTCCTTTTCCTTGATGTAGATCGTCGGGCCCTTGCTCTCCTTCACGATCTCGTAGAGCTTCCGTCCCGAGATGGCCAGGCTTCCCGGATTCAGCACCTCCGCGGGAAGCTTCTGCTGAAAGCTGATCTCCAGGTCCGTCGCGGAGAGCACGATGCCGGAGCCCTCGGCGGAAAGAAGGACGGCAGAGAGAATGGGCATGTTGCTTCTCTTCTCGATGATGCTCTGGACACGCGACACCGCCTTGTAGAGATCTTCTCTGTCGATTCTGAGTTCCATGGAGCTTCCCTCCGATCACCGGTTTGTCATTGGATCCATAAATTCATCACCATACATAAGGGGCGTGTGAACTGTCGAAAACCCCTCCAACCCGCGCGCAAGGCGGCAAAAACAGTCGAACCGGGGTTGGACAGGAAGTTCCGATATTCAAGTCGCCCGTCGTCCGGAACCGCTCTTTCGAGAAGCTGCTGCCGGGAGAGGTGCAAACCCTTTTGAAAAAGGGCGGGGTTTTCGCGACGACCCGGTGGAGAATCGGCAGGCGGCTCACCAGGGCTGCGAACCCGGCGATCACGGCTTCACCGGATCAACCGCTCCAGGTTTTTCAAATCCTCCCTCACCTCCTCGCGCTTGGCGAGCTCCTTCTCGATCCGCTGCACGGCGTAGATGGCCGTGGAGTGATCCTTCTTGTCGAAGGCGGTGCCGATCCTCTTGTAAGACAGACCGGTGAATTTTTTGCAGAGATACATGGCCATCTGCCGGGGGTAGGAGACGGCCCGCTGCCGTTTTCCGGAGGACAGATCCGAAACGGAAATTTTGAAGTATCCTGCCGTAATCGCTTGGATATCCTCGATCTGCGCTTCCCTTCCGGACGGATCTCGAATCAGGTTGCGGACCGCCGACAAGTCGATGGATCCGCCGTTGAGAGACACGTAGGTCTGAACCCGGGTCACCTTTCTGAGAAGTTGTTTCATATCATCATTCGATTTGGCGAGAAAGAAGATAATGTCGTCCGGCAGCGGGATCTTCTCCCGCTCGGCCTGCCGCCTGATCACCCGAACGCGCGTCTCGGGCTCCGGCGGATGCATCTCCGCGAGGAGGCCCCAGCCGAGGATGGATTTCATCCTGGGGCTCGCGTCGGGGAGCCGGAAGGGCGGGACCTTGCTGGTGACGGTCACCCGTTTCCCTTCCCGAAGCATGGCATTGACGGCGAAGGTGAACTCCTGCTGGGTCTTGTGCCGGCCGGCGAGGAGGTGAACGTCGTCGAAGAGCAGCAGGTCGAGCTCGGCATAGCCGGACCGAAGCGGGTGCACGCGGTTGGATCGCAGCGCCTGGGTGAACTCCCAGGTGAACCGGTCCGCGTGGATGTACCGCGTCCGGCAGTCCGGATGGTTCTCCGCCATGTGGTTTCCCAGGGCGTGGAGCAGGTGGGTCTTCCCGGTGCTCTTTTCGGAAAACAGACACAAAGGGGCATAGGAACGGGGGTTTTTTTCAGCGATTTCGAGACACGAAAAATAAGCGAAAGCGTTCGAATGGGATCGAACGAACGCATCGAAGGTCATTTCAGGATGAAGGTCCGGGTTGGGAGACGGCAGGAGGCCCCCCTGGGAAAACGGGGCGACCGTTCCGCCGGCCGGCTGCCCGCGTCGGACGGTGAACCGGATCTCGGGGGAGATGGCCGCCACCTCCTCAAAGGCCGCACGGAGCTCCGGCAGGTAACGTTCCTTGATCCAGTCCGCAAAAAACCGGTTGGGCACCTCGATGACGGCCAGGTCCGCCGCCAGGGACGTCAGGCGGGTGGGCGAGATCCAGGTATCGAAGTCATCCGGCCCCAGGGACGAGGAAAAACGGGAGGTAATGCGTTCCCATGCCTCTTTTTTTTTTGACAAAGACGCCATTGGTGATACTCTCGGATAAGGTGTCTAAATATTAGAAAAATTATTGCGGAATATCAACAAAAAAAGAAGGTGGAGGTGAAGGGGATGTCCTACTCGATCGGTCTTGCCGGCAAAGGCGGGACGGGGAAAACCACCTTGGCGGGTTGGCTGGTGCGATACCTGAATGAGAGAGGGAAGGGGCCCGTTCTCGCCGTGGACGCGGATTCCAATGCGAACCTGAACGAAGTGCTCGGCGTGGAGGTGGAGGAGACGCTCGGCGGCGCACGCGAGGAGATGAAAAAAGGCGTGGCCACCGGGATCACCAAGGACGTGTTCATGCAGATGAAGCTGGAGCAGGCCGTGGTGGAGGCCGAAGGGTACGACCTCATCGTGATGGGCCGCCCCGAGGGCTCGGGCTGCTACTGCGCCGCAAACACCCTGTTGACCCAATATCTGGACCGCCTCGTGAACAACTACCCCTATGTTGTGATCGACAACGAGGCGGGCATGGAGCACATCAGCCGCCTGACCACGAACAATATCGACCTGCTGCTCATCGTGTCGGACGCGTCCCGGCGGGGCATACTCTCTGCGGGAAGGATCCAGGAACTGGCGGGCGATCTGACGCTGAACATCGACCGAAAGGCGTTCGTGGTGAACATGGCGAAGGAAGACCAGGCCGAGACCCTCGAGAGCCTGGCCCTGGAGTACGGTCTGGACCTGGTGGGTCTGGTGCCGGAGGACGAGAACGTCACCCGGGCCGATCTCGAGGGACAGCCCACCGTGGGCCTGGACCCGGAGAGCCGTTCCCTCAAGGCCGCCTTCGACATCTTCGACCGCCTACTGAACGCGGCATAGATGTCGATATGTAGTGTAAAACAAGGGAGCACCCCACAACATGTATGCTGATGGATCGGACAACCTTTCCATTTTACTCACGAAAACTCTTGACAAGCATTCGGCTGTTCATTAATCTTACGAATCCTCTTTGGAGGGCTCTTTTTTTCCCTTGTATTGTTCTATTTTTCACATAAGCTTATCGCTGGAAATTCGGTTGGTTTGTTCATAAACCACCCATAGCAAACGGAATGCTATGATCATCCAAGAAGGAGGTAAAGAAATTGGCCTTTCAAATTCCTGAACAGCCGTATACCGGCAAGATAAGGGAAGTGACCTTGGGGACGGGAGATGCGGCCTGCACCGTGGGTGGAGAGAACGCCTACTCCTTCCATGTGTTCGAAGGAGAGATGCCGAACCCTCCGAAGATCGCCATGGAGGTCTGGGATTACGACCCGTCCGGAGAGTGGCCGGAGGCGGCGGTGGCTCCCTTCAAGGATGTCATCGGCGCTCCCGACGCCTGGGCGAAGAAGTGCGTGGAGGAGTACGGGGCCGATCTGATCGTGGTGCAGCTCAAGAGCACCGACCCGAACGGCAAGGATCGCGGCCCGGACGAAGCGGCCGAGGTGTTCAAGAAGGTGGTCGAGGCCGTCAAGGTCCCCGTCATCGCGTGGGGAACCGCCAACAACCAGAAGGACGAAGAGATCCTGAGAAAGATCGCCGAGGTGTGCGACGGCAAGAACGTCGGACTGGGCCCGGTGGAGGAAGGAAACCACAAGGGTGTGGGCGCCACGGCGCTCGGGTACAACCAGACCGTCGTGGCCTCGACCCCCATCGACGTGAACCTGGCCAAGCAGCTCAACATCCTTCTCGGAAACCTGGGCGTCGGCGCCGAGAAGATCCTGATCGATCCCACCACCGGCGGCCTGGGCTACGGCCTGGAGTACAGCTACTCGGTCATGGAACGGATCCGCATGGCCGCCCTCACCCAGGAGGACGACAAGCTCCAGCTGCCCATGATCAACAACATCGGAAACGAGGTCTGGAAGAGCAAGGAAGCCGGCCAGGACCTGGACGAGGCGCCGACCCTGGGCGATCCCGAAAAACGGGCCATCCTGATGGAGGCGGTCTCCGCGGCCTGCTACCTGATGGCCGGGTCCAACGTGGCCATCCTGCGTCACCCGGAGACGGTCCGGCTGACCAAGGCCTTCATCGAGCTCATGATCAACGGCGGTTCGGCGGCGGATGTGGAGGGGATCTCGAAGAACCTCGGAACCACGGACGTGGACCTGATCGCCCTGGCTCCGGAACCGGACCTGACCGTCGAGGAAGAGAAGGCCGAGGCCAAGCCGGCCCCCAAGAAGGCCGCAGCGCCCAAGAAGGAAGAGAAGCCGGCCGCTGCCGCCGCGCCGGCGGCTCTCAGGGAAGAGCCCAAAAAGGCCGAAGCCAGGCCCGAGCCGGCGAAGCCCGAGGACGAGGCCAAGAAGAAGGCTGAGGAAGAAGCCAAGGCCAAGGCCAAGGCCGAGGCCGAGGCCGGGAAGAAGGCCGAAGAGGAAGCCAAGGCCAAGGCGGAGGCCCAAGCGGCGAAGAAGGCCGAGGAAGAGGCCAAGGCCAAGGCGGAGGCCGAGGCCAGGAAGAAGGCCGAGGACGAAGAGGCCCGCAAGAAGGCCAAGGAGAAGGAGCGCGAGGAGCTCCTGGAGCTGAGACGCAAGCGCGCCGAGGAGCGCGAAAAGCACGCCGCCGCGCATGGCGCGGAGGCAGGGGAGGACGTTCCCAAGACCGCGGCCGGGGAGCAGCTCGACCTGGTGGACAGGCTCACGCGGAACATCGACCGCATCCATCGCCGCGTGTAATACCCAACGGACACCGAGAAGAGGAGGAACCTCAGATATGGCATCAGAAGACGTCAAGGCAAAAGCAAAGGACAAGACAAAAAAAGCACCGGATCCCAGGGACCTGACCGTGGATCCGGCTTGTCAGAGCATGATCGAACGCTCCCGGGAGATGGAGATCGAGACCATCTTCGACCGGGCCCAGACCATGAAACCCTGCAACATCGGCGTGCAGGGGACCTGCTGCAAGAACTGCGCGCAGGGGCCCTGCCGCCTGCCCCTTCCCAAGAGCGGGATCGAGGGTGAGGACACGCGCAAGGGCCTGTGCGGCGCCACGGCCGAGACCATCGCCGCGCGGAACTTCGCCCGCATGGTGGCCGCCGGCGCGGCCGCCCACTCCGACCACGGCCGCGGCGTGGCCGAGACCTTCCTGGCCGCCGCCCGCAAGGAGACCGAGGACTACAAGATCCGCGACACCAAGAAGCTCCTGGAGATCGCCCCGGACTACGGCGTGGAGATCCAGGTCGAAGGGGAGGACGGGGAGAAGGCGGACCGGGACATCGACGAGATCGCCCTGGAGGTGGCCGAGAAGGCCCTGGCCCAGTGGGGTCAACAGGAGGGCGAGGTCTGCACCATCAGGCGGGCGCCCGAGCCGCGATACGAGCTCTGGAAGAAGCTGGGCGTCCGGCCCCGCGGCATCGACCGGGAGATCGTGGAGATCATGCACCGGACCCACATCGGCGTGGACCAGGACTACGAGAACATCCTCGAGCAGTGCACCCGGGCCGCCATCGCGGACGGCTGGGGCGGGTCCATGATCGCCACGGACCTCCAGGACATCATGTTCGGCTGTCCCTACCCCGTCAAGAGCTCGGCCAACCTGGGCATCCTCAAGGAGGACCACGTCAACATCATCATCCACGGACACGAGCCGCTCCTGAGCGAGATGATCGTCCAGGCCGCGGAGCTCCCCGAGATGGTGGAGCTGGCCAAGAGCAAGGGCGCCAAGGGCATCCAGCTGGGCGGCATCTGCTGCACCGCCAACGAGATCCTCATGCGCCACGGTGTGCCCCTGGCCGGGGACTTTCTCCAGCAGGAGCTGGCCATCGTGACCGGCGCGGTGGAGGCCATGGTGGTGGACGTCCAGTGCATCATGGAGAACATCGCCAACGTGGCGGACTGCTTCCACACCAAGATCATCACCACGAACCCGCGGGCCAAGATCGCCTCGGGCCACACCACCCACATCGAGTTCGACGAGCACACCGCCTTCGACGACGCCAAGCGGATCGTGCGCGAGGCCATCGACAACTTCCCCAACCGGGAAAAGCAGGTCATGATCCCCAGCCAGCAGTCGAGCCTGATCGCCGGGTTCAGCTACGAGGCGATCAACTACCACCTGGGCGGGACCTTCCGGGGCTCCTACACGCCCCTCAACGACAACATCATCAACGGCCGCATCCGGGGGATCGGCGGCGTGGTGGGCTGCAACAACGCACGGACCATGCACGACGGCGGCCACCTCACCGTGGTCAAGGAGCTGATCAAGAACGACGTGATCGTGCTCACCACGGGCTGTAACGCCATCGCCTGCGCCAAGGCGGGTCTCCTCACGCCGGAGTCGGCCGCGGTTCACTGCGGCCCGGGCCTGGCCGAGGTGTGCGAGACGGTGGGGATTCCACCGGTCCTCCACATGGGCTCCTGCGTGGACAACAGCCGGATCCTCATGGCGGCCGCCGAGGTGGTCAAGGCCGGCGGGCTCGGAAACGACATCAGCGACCTGCCCGCGGCCGGATCCGCCCCCGAGTGGATGAGCGAGAAGGCCATCAGCATCGGCCACTACTTCGTGACGGCGGGGGTCTACACCGTCTTCGGCGTCACCCTGCCCGTGAGCGGGGCGCCGGTCTTCGAGAACTATCTCTACAACGAGCTCGAGGAGATCTACGGCGGCATGTGGGACATGGTGGCGGATCCCTACGAGCACGCCCGGAAGATGATCGCCCACATCGACAAGAAACGGAAGGCCCTCGGCATCGACAAGGCGCGCGAGCGGGTCCTTCTGGACATGACCGACCGGCAGAAGCTGGAGGACGCGGCCTGATCGAACGGGACGGGCGGGTTCGACGCCCGGATCCGCCCGACCCCGTAACGTGAGACGACCACAGGTAGAAACACCTCTTAAGAAGGGAGGAATCAGGATATGTCGAAGCTCGTCGCATTTGCAGCCATTCAAGGTGCATACAACATCGTTTCCAAGGCCGAGGGCACGTACAAGCGGGCCCTCGAGAAGTTCGGCGGAGCCCAGAAGATCGAGTTCCCCAACACGGCCTACTTTCTGCCCATCATCTACTCCCTGACCGGGATCAAGGTCACGGACCTCGACTCGGCCAGGCGGCCCCTCGACTTCGCCCGCAAGCTCCTGCCGCCCCACGTGAAGAAGGACTGCCACCTGCCCTTCCTGGGTCCCCTGCTGGACGCGGGAATGGCGGCGCTCTTCGCCGAGGAGATCGTGGAGGCCATCCGTTACGTGGAGGACCCCGACTTCTACCAGCCCTCGGTGGAGGACCCGGACGTGGACAACGGCAAGATCTGGCTGGGCGCCGCGGACGACACCATCATGCGGAAGCGCGGTGTGGAGTTCGTGGACGGCACCGCCCCGGGCTTCGCGGCCATCGTGGGCGCGGCCCCGGACTCGGCCACGGCCAAGAAGATGGCCGAGGAGTACCAGCTCAAGACCATCTACGTGTTCATGGCGGCCAACCAGGGCGGCACCACCTTTGCCGAGCAGCTCCTGGAGGAGAAGGTCCAGATCGGGTGGAACACCCGCCTGGTGCCCTTCGGGCCGGACATCTCGGCCGCGGTCTTCGCCCTGGGGTTCGCCAACCGCGCGGGCATGGCCTTCGGCGGCATCGAGCCCGGCGACTACAAGAAGATGCTGGCCTATCAGAAGAGCCGCGTGTTCGCCTTCGTGAACGCCCTGGGCGAGGTGAACGCCGAGTGGGCGGCCAACGCGGCCGGGTGCGTGAACTGGGGCTTTCCCACACTCGCGGACACGGACATCCCCGAGATCCTGCCCACGGGCGTCTGCACCTACGAGCACGTGGTGGCCAACGTGGGTCACGACGAGATGCCCTCCCGCTCCATCGAGGTGCGCGGGCTCAAGGTCACCATCACGGAGATCGACATCCCGCTGGCCTACGGCCCCGCCTTCGAGGGGGAGCGGGTTCGCAAGGACGACCTTTATCTCGAGATGGGCGGCGGCAAGACCCAGATGACCGAGCTCTGCAAGATGGCCGACATGAACGAGATCGAGGACGGCAAGGTGGAGGTCATCGGCCCCGAGGTCAAGGACATCAAGAAGGGGGACCGGCTGCCGCTGGGCATCTACGTCCAGGTGGCGGGCCGCCAGATGCAGGAGGACTTCGAGCCCATCCTGGAGCGGCAGATCCACCACCTGATCAACTACGCCCAAGGCATCATGCACATCGGGCAGCGGGACATCTCCTGGGTCCGCGTGGGCGATCAGGCCATCGAGAAGGGCTTCTCCCTCAAGGACATCGGCACCATCCTCCACGCCAAGTTCCACCAGGACTTCGGCAGCATCCTGGACAAGGTCCAGGTGACCATGTACACCGAGCAGGAGGACGTGGACAAGCTGACCAAGCGCGCGCGCCAGGAGTACAAGCACCGCGACGAGCGCGTGGAGAGCATGACCGACGAGTCCACGGACCCCTTCTACTCCTGCACCCTGTGCCAGTCCTTCGCCCCGAACCACGTCTGCGTGGTGAGCCCGGAGCGGACCGGACTCTGCGGGGCCTACAACTGGATGGACTGCAAGGCCTCCTACGAGATCAACCCCACCGGCCCCAACCAGCCCGTGGAGAAGGGCGAGTGCACGGACCCGGTCCTGGGCGCGTGGAAGGGCGTGGACGACTTCGTCTACAAGACCTCCCGCCAGGCCATCGGGCACGTCAACTTCTACAGCCTGGTCCAGGATCCCATGACCACCTGCGGCTGCTGCGAGTGCATCGCGGCGGTGCTTCCCACCTGCAACGGCATCATGACGGTCCACCGCGACTACCTGGGTGAGACCCCCTCGGGCATGAAGTTCACCACGCTCGCGGGCGTCATGGGAGGCGGCCAGTCGTCCCCGGGGTTCGTCGGGCACTCCAAGTTCAACATCACCCAGCGGAAGTTCGTCAAGGGCGACGGCGGCCTCAAGCGCCTGGTCTGGATGCCCAAGTCCCTCAAGGAGGAGATCAAGGAGCGCTTCCAGATGCGCGCCGAGGAGGAGGGCGTTGCGGATCTGCTGGACCGCGTGGCCGACGAGACGGTGGGGACCACCGAGGAGGAGGTCATGGCGTTCCTCAAGGAGAAGAACCACCCCGCGCTCGAGATGGAGCCCATTGTCGGAGGGTAGTCCGCAGGAATCCGGTTGAATCGGCGCAAGCTTCGAGACGAACTCCAGAACAACTTCGCAATGAGGGGAGACAACCATGGGACTGACTGGTATTCAGATCTTCAAAATGCTGCCCAAGACGAACTGCGGGGAGTGCGGCGTTCCCACCTGCCTGGCCTTTGCCATGAACCTGGCCTCGGGCAAGGCGGAGCTGGACGCCTGCCCGTACGTCTCGGACGAGGCCCGGGAGCAACTGGCCGAGGCATCGGCGCCTCCGATCCGCCCGGTGGCGATCGGAGCCGGTGTGCGGGCCTTCAAGGTCGGCGGCGAGACGGTCATGTTTCGCCACGAGAAGACCTTTTACAACCCGACCGCGCTGGGCGCCCTGGTCACCTCGGACACGGACGCCGACGCACTCGACAAGAAGCTCAAGGAGTGGAACGCCCTCCAGTTCGAGCGGGTGGGGATCAACCTCCGTCCCGAGCTCGTGGCGCTCAAGGACGTGAACGGGGACGCCGCCGCCTTCGGTGCGGCCGCCAAGAAGATTGCCTCTGAGAGCGAGTTCAACCTCGTGCTCATGAGCGACAAGGTGGACGTGCTCGAGGCGGGCGTGGAGGCGGCCGGCTTCAAGAAGCCGCTCCTGTACGCCGCCACGGCGGACAACGCGGACGACATGGGAAACCTGGCCAAGGAGAGCGGGCTGCCTCTGGCCGTGAAGGCCGACGATCCCGAAGGCCTGGCGGCCCTGACCGACAAGCTGACCGGCATGGGCCTCAAAGATTTGGTTCTGGACGCGGGGGCCCGGGAGCCCAAGCGGCTGTTCGAGAACCAGGTGGGCATCCGGCGGGCCGCCCTCAAGGCGGGGAACCGCTCCGTCGGATTCCCCACCATCACCTTCCCCTGCGAGATGGCGGGGAATTTGGACATGGAGACCGTGATCGCGGGCCTCCTGATCGCCAAGTACGCGGGCATCGCGATCCTGTCCGACTTCAAGGGGGAGAGCCTGTTCCCGCTGCTCCTCGAACGGCTCAACATCTACACGGACCCGCAACGGCCCATGACCGTGACCCAGGGGATCTACGAGGTGGGCTCTCCGGACGAGAACTCCCCCGTGCTCATCACCACGAACTTCTCGCTCACCTACTTCATCGTGAGCGGGGAGATCGAGGCGAGCCGGATCCCGAGCTGGCTGCTGATCATGGACACGGAGGGCCTCTCGGTGATGACCGCCTGGGCGGCCGGGAAGTTCGTGGGCGACGCCGTGGGCATGTTCGTGAAGAAGTGCGGGATCGCCGACAAGGTGAAGCACCGCAAGATCATCATCCCCGGCTACGCTGCGGCGATCAGCGGGGACATGGAGGAAGAGCTCCCGGACTGGGAGATCCTGATCGGACCCCGGGATGCATCCTTGATTCCGAAGTACCTCAAAGATTTGAAGTAGCCGCCTTTTGCGGCAAATCCCCGACCCCGTTCGAGATGGAGAACGCTTATGTATCTGATTGGAGAAAACCTGAACGTCATCAACCGGGAGATCGGAAAGGCCTTCAAGGAAAAGGATCCGGGGCCCATTGCCGCGGAAGCGAAGCGGCAGAAGGAAAAGGGCATGGACTGGATCGACATCAACCTCGGTCCCGCCCGCAAGGGGGGCCCGGAGCTGATGGAGTTCGTGGTCAAGACGGTCCAGGAGGAGATCGGCGACGAGATCCCCCTCTGCCTCGACACCTCGAACATCGAGGCCATGGAAGCCGGCCTGGCGACCCACAAGGGAAAGGCCATCATCAACTCGATCATGGCCCGGCCTGAGCGGTACGAAAAGATGATCCCGCTGGCGGTCAAGTACAAGTCGAACATGATCGCCCTCATGTGGGGTCCGGAAGGGCTGCCGCGTGACGAGAACGAGCGGGCCGCCCTGGCCGTGGAGCTCCTGTACGCGGCCAACGAGGCCGGCGTCCCCAACGAGGACATCTTCGTGGACGGCATCGTCACGCCGGTCAACATCCAGCAGCCCCAGCTCATGAGCCTTTTGGCCTTTCAGGAGATGCTCCAGGACATCGCGCCCGGGGCCAAATCGACCTGCGGCCTGTCCAACATCTCCAACGGTCCGCCGGAACACCTCCGCCCCATTCTGAACCAGACCTACATGGTGATGCTGGAGCGGAAGGGGATGTACTCGTGCATCGCGGACGCGTATGACGATCGGCTGGTCGCCATCGCCCGGGGCGAGCGGCCGGACATCGTGGAGGTCATTCACAAGGTGATGGACGAGGAGGCCGTGGACATGGGGTCCCTCTCCAAGGAGCTCCAGGACTACGTCAAGACGTCCAGGGTCATCCTGGGCTACTCCCTTTACTCGGATTCCTGGCTGGAGCTGTAGTGTCTTGATGGCGGTCTTCGGGCCGCCGGAATCGGAGGCCTCCCCATGGAACGGGCCGATGCCGCATGGGGAGGCCTTTCTGTTTGAAGCTCGGTCTCACGGACGGGACCGCACGAGCGGTGAATGTCAGAGCCGCGCCGGTCCCGTACCGGCGGGCGGGGAGAAGGAAAAGAGATGAAAGGCAAGGACGAGCTGCCCATGATGGAGGCCACACCGGGCGACCTGGAGAGGTCGGAGCAGGATCGAATGATCGAGGCCGGCCTCCGGCGGATCGGGCGGAAGATCCTGGTCATGAGCGGCAAGGGCGGGGTGGGCAAGAGCACGGTGGCGGCCGCCCTGGCCCTCTTTCTCGCGAGTCGCGGTTTTCGGGTGGGCCTTCTGGACGTCGATCTTCACGGCCCGAGCGTTCCTCGTCTTCTCGGGATTCGAGGCGGCCTCCAAGTGGAGGAGAAAGGCGTTGTACGCCCCTTTGCGGTGAACGGGAACCTCTCCGTGATGTCCATGGAGATGATCCTGGGAGACAACAAGGACGCGGCCGTCATCTGGCGGGGTCCGCTCAAGATCAGCGCCATCCGCCAGTTCATCTCGGACATCGACTGGGGGGATCTGGACTTCCTGGTGGTGGACTCGCCGCCGGGGACCGGGGACGAACCCCTCACCGTCGCCCAGACCATCCCCGACGCAGAGGCCCTGATCGTCACCACCCCGCAGGAGATCAGTCTGGCCGACGTGCGGAAGTCCATCAGCTTCTGTCGTCAGGTCGACATGAAGATCCTCGGTCTCGTGGAAAACATGGCCGCCATGACCTGCCCCCACTGCGGAGAGCGGGTGACCCTGTTCGGCTCGGGGGGCGGCGCCGCCCTGGCGGAAAGCACGGGCCTCCCGCTGATCGCGGAGATCCCGGCGGATCCCGGCGTGGTGGAGCTGGGCGATCGGGGAGAGCTCGCACTGCTTCTGGACGGACCGGGGAGCGACGTGCGGCGGGCGCTCGACCGGGTGGTGGACGGGATCGTCGAAGGCGGATCGAGCAAATCCTCGGCCTCCTCTACGGCGGACTGAGAGAGAGGCGCGGATCGGGACTCCGTTTGTCCCGGAAAGGGAGCCGGAGCATGGTACAGATCTTTGTCTGCCACCTTTTCTTCGGCCTGATCCTGATCGTCTACGGGGCCCAGGTCTGACCGTTCCTGGAGGGCCTCGGGTATCTTCAGGCCTCCCTGAACACCTACATCCCGATCCTCCTGGTCTTTCCGGCCAGGCAGTACGCCTTCGTGCGCACCCGGCGCCGCCTGGAGGCCAAGGAGTCCGGGGGCGGCCGGAGCCTCTACAACCTCCCGTGGCACGAGTTCCTGGGAGAGTTCCTGTTCTGGATGGTCGCGGGCCTGCTCATGGCGGTCAGCTACCTGGCCCTGTTTCACGCCCCTTTGGAATCGGCCGTCAAGGTCCTCCTGGGCTGCTTCAGCTTCGGGCTCCTCGGCGGAATGCTCTGCTACCTCTCCTTTGAAAAGCGGCTCATCCGGTTTCTCCGAGGCCTTCCCCATCCGCCGGACAGAGCCCCCGGCAAGCTCTTGTCGGTCTCCAAGAAGATGTTCTTCTTCATGGCCACGGTCCTGGTGCTCATGGCCGGTGCCGTGCTCTTCATGGTCTACATGGACATCAACTTCCTCCTCGAGAACAGGGGCGTCTTCGGCCGGGAGATCTACGCCGGTGTGTTCAAGGAGATCGTCTTCGCCTTCGGCGTGCTCCTCTTCCTGAGCAGCCTCATCATCATCCGGTACTCCCGGAACCTCCACGACGTCCTGGACCTTCAGCTGAGCGTGATGGAAGAGATCGGGCAGGGAAACTACCTCCGGAAGGTCCCCATCGTGAGCAGCGACGAGTTCGGGCTCATTGCGGCCAAGACGAACCAGATGATCGAGGGCCTGAGGGAGAGAGACTTCTGCGAGATCAGCTTCGGTCGCTATATGGCCCCCGAGGTGAGCGAGAAGATCCTTCGGGGCGAGGTCCCTTCGGAAGGAGAGATCCGCCAGGCCACCGTCCTCTTCTGCGACCTCCGGGGGTACACGCCGTTCGTGGAGCGGAACGAGCCCCGGGAGGTGGTGGGTTTTCTGAACGAATACTTCACCGAGATGGAGCAGGCCGTGAAGCGGTTTCACGGCATCGTGCTCCAGTACATCGGCGACGAGATCGAGGCCGTGTTCGGCGCCCCGGACGATCTGGAGAACCATGCGGAGATGGCCGTTCTGGCCGCCCTTCACATGCGGGAGCGGTTGGCCGAGCTCAACCGGCGCCGTTCCGAGCGCGGGGAAGAACCGGTGGCCCACGGCGTGGGGATTCACACCGGAGAGGTCCTGGCCGGAAGCGTGGGCAGCCCGGAGCGCCTCGTCTACGCGCTGGTCGGGGACACGGTGAATGTCGCCTCGAGGATCCAGGACCTGAACAAACGCTTCGGTACGGACATTCTGGTGAGCGAGACCACGCGGGACCGCGTGAAGGACGAAGACCTTCGCTTTGTGAGCCAGGGAAAGACCGTGCTCCGAGGGAAACGCCAGGAGCTGGAGCTCTTTCGGCTGACATGAGAGGTTCCCGCCCGTTCCGGCACAAAAACGGGCCCGTCGAACCGGTCGAAACCGACGTCTCCCTTGATCGACGGGGCTTTTCAGGGTATAGTGGATCCTTTCTTGCGGCGTCGAAGCCCCGCGGATCACCGGGAAAAACGAGGAGCACCAACCCTTGAAGGCTGTTCACGAAAATGCGCCGTCCGGCATGCCCCTCCTGCGAACGGGCAAGGAAACGGGGCGTGTGCGCCGGTGCCTCTCCTGCGGGACCACGTCCATGAACGGCGGTCGCCGTTACTGCTCCAAGGGCTGCCGCGAGCAGATGATGTGGGTCCTTTCCCTGTCCAAGGGGCTCCTCCGCGTCTTCAATGCAAGATATGCCGCCTTCACGTTCGATCAGAGCCGCATCTTCCTCGACATCCTGCCGCTTCGATCCTGGGACATCTCCCGTTTCACCTGCCGGAGGCGCGTGGCCCGGAAGCCCGCCGTAGACCTCAAGGACCTGATCCTGCAGTCCGGCGAGGAGTGGCACGAGATGGTCGGCAGCCATAAATCCAAGGGATACGCCTCCCTCTTTCTCTTGAGAAAAAACCACGACCAGACCGTCCCCGCCGATGCCGTCATGCCGGATCGAAGGGTGAGGCCGAGGTTCTCGCGCGTCGAAAAGGAGTCGATCAAGGCCCTTCGAATCGGCGTCAACGAGCTCCTTTCGGAGGCGGCCGTGGAAAGGGTCAAGTCCGCCTACAAACGCATGGCCAAGCTGCATCACCCGGACATGGGGGGGTGCGCCGAGGATTTTCGACGGCTGAACGAGGCCCACGAGCAGATGATCCTGTGGGCAAAGAACCCGCAATTCACCGCCAGGAAAGCGCTTGTCGACTGCTGGTCCTACGACGGATACACGAATCGCTGGGTGCCCCCTCTCTGAGGTCCCGGACCCCCGCCGACCGGATCTGGTCTCGAGTACGGTCCGGACCGGGGAGGAACGCCCGGCCTGCGAGTGAACCGTGCCTGTCCAGTCCGTTTCGGCTCGAGACTGCCTGAAGGACTCGCCCGTGGAAGCCTCGGCGCCGTGCCGGGTCGATGCCGGCGGGACCTGGGACATCAAGGCCCTGGCCCTGCCGCTGGAACGCGAGGCGCCCGTGACGGTGAACGTCGCCCTGGACCTGCGGACGCGGGTGCGCCTCCTGCCGTATCGCGAGGGCCGGGTGCGGGTGGCCTCACAGGGTTTTCAGCCGGAGGGCGAAGCGGGCGAGGCGGGTGCCCTCCCCTTCCGCCCGCCGTTCGGTCTCTTCTTCGCGGCAGTGGAGCGGTTCGGTTTCCACGGGGTGGAGGTCCGGATCGCCTCGGACTCCCCGCCCAGATCCGCCCTGGGGGGCTCCAGCACGGCCCTGACCGCTCTCCTGCGGGCCCTTTCCATCCTGAACGCCCGCCTGGGAAAGAAGGCCCTGCCCCCCAAGGCGCTGCTCCTGCTGGGGTACCACCTGGAGGACGGCGTTTCCGGGGGGTTCTGCGGCATGCAGGACCAGGCCGCCGCGGTGTACGGCGGAGTGAATCTGTGGCGATGGCAATACGGCCGACCCGGGACCCCGTTCCTCCGGGAGCCCCTTTTGGGCGCCCGGGGCGGTCGCGAGCTCACGAAGCGGATCCTGGTGGCGCACAGCGGACGGGACCACGACTCCGGTTCCGTGAACCGGGGATGGGGGGAGGCGTTTCTCTCGGGCCGCACCCGCAAAGGGTGGCTGAGCGCCAACCGCAAGGTACACCGCCTGGCCCAGGCCCTGCGGGAGCGGGACTGGACCGGCGCGGGGGAATGCCTTCGGGAGGAGATGGCCGTGCGTCGCGAGATCACTCCCGACGCCTTGATTCCCGAGACCCGGATCCTGATCGATGCGGCCGAGGCCGAGGGTTGCGGGGCCCGCTTCGCCGGCGCCGGCGCCGGCGGAGCGGTCTGGGCGATCGGCGCCCGGGACCGGATCCGGACCCTTCGCCCACGGTGGGAAGGGCTCCTGGAAACCATGGAGGGGGGACGGATCCTCGACTGCAGGGTCGATCCGCGCGGGGCCCGATGACGGCCCTCCCGCGGCATGCGGAAGAGAGGAAGCGGCGGCAGGCGTACGGGCAGCCCTCCGTCCCGCAGGAAGGGCCTGAAGGACCGAAGCCATGGAGACGATGGAGAACCGGGCACAGGCGCCCCGGGTACGGATGATCATTCAGGTCGGATTCGACGTGCTCGACATCCTGGCCACCCGCTTCGAGAAGGAGATGGGGCGGGAGTTCCTGCGGGTGTGGAACGAGAGCCTGGCGGGGATGGGGTGCCCGGCGGCGGCCCTTTTCGAAGGCATCCAGCCGGGGGCGGACAACCGGGACATCAACCGGCACATCGTCCGGACGCGCTGGGACGATCGCAAGGACCGGAACGACCCCCGGATCATCCAGGAGGCCTTTCTGGAGGTGATCGACAAGCAGCTGGAGGCCGCGCGCCGGATCCTGGGCCTCGGGATCGTCGAGCAGGCGACCGGCGAGGCCGTCCGCGTGCTCTCCATGGTGCAAAGGTACGAGGGAGACTCGGAGGTGGCGCGGGCCTTCATGGGCCGGCTCCGGGGCTCCCCGGACTGAGCCCGCCAACCACCCCCCCCGGGGGGGGGGCCCTACCCCCTTCCGAGTTCCTTCAGGGTATCCATGAACACCTTGTAAAAGCGATCGTTCTCGGAGACCGCCTTCCTCAGGACGGCCTGGAGCTTGTCCAGGTCTCCCGGGTTGATCACCAGGTTGGCGCTCATGGCGAAGGTCATCATGTTGTCCATGGTCTGGAGCTGATCCCCCAGGAGGGCCAGGAAGATCTTTCGCCGGACGGACATGGGAAGGTGATTGATGGCGTTGACGATCGGGCTGTGCTCGAGGGGCTGGCCGTCGAACCCTTCGGCCAGGAACACGAGATCGAACACGTGGAAACGCATCTTGCTGATGGCGTCGCGCGTGTCCGGCGAGTCCACGAAACGGTACGCCAGCGCTTCCACCGCCGTCCGGATCTGCTCCTTCCGGGCGAGGTCGCTGTCCAGGACGAGGGCCAGCCTGGTCCCTTCCTCGTAAAACCCGAGAGACGTGTCGTCGCCGTAGTCGAGCTCCTGCCCCGAGGTCTTCCGCTCGGACGGATCGGACGCCGCAGCCCCCCCCTCCGTCCTTTGGGAGTCCCCGGCGGAACCCTCCCGCGTGTCGAGGGTGATCTTGTTCCGGCAGGAGGGGCAGGCGATCTTGACGATCTGGTCCCGGGGAAGCTTCTCGTCCGGAATCTTCAGGGTCTTGCTGCAGTGGCTGCACGTCACCTCCATGGATGCACTCCTTGAGCGTGCGGTTCGACGGACCGCAGCGGATCGGGGCCCTTATGATCGCCGCATCCGCTGTTCCTCTTCCTTGCCGTACGCGTCGTCCAGGGTCAAATCCTCGATGGACGTGGTCTTTTCGCCCCGGGACGCCTTGATGGAGTCGATGGCCCGACCCACCACCGCCTTCCGCGAGGCGTAACTCATGGCCGTGTCCTCGGAGATGAGCGCCTGCTTGAAGAGGTCGGCGATACACTGGTCGAAGGTCATCATACCGAAGGCCTGGCTCCCCTCGATGATCTCGTAGAAGCTCTTTCCCTCGGACTCGCCGTTGAGGATGGAGTCCTTGACCCGCAGGTTCGACCCCATGATCTCGAAGGCCGCGATCCGGCCGCCGCCTTCCTTGGGGAGCAGGCGCTGGCAGGCGATCCACCTCATGGTGTCGGTGAGGCGGATGCGGATCTGCTTTTCCTCCTCCTGCTCGAACATGCCCACGATGCGGTTGATGGTCTGCCCGGAGTCCACCGTGTGGAGGGTGCTCAGGACCAGGTGTCCGGTCTCCGCGGCGGAAAGGGCGATCTCCACGGTCTCCCGGTCGCGCATCTCGCCCACCAGGATCACCTTGGGGGCCTGCCGGAGGGCCGCCCGGAGCCCTAAGGAGAAGGTGTCGAAGTCGAGCCCCAGCTCCCGCTGGTTGAACGTGGAGGTCTTCTGGGAGTGGACGAACTCCACCGGGTCCTCCAGGGTCACCACGTGCACGGACTTGGTCTCGTTGATCTCGTCCAGGACCGCGGCAAGGGAGGTCGACTTTCCGCTTCCGGTCGCGCCGGTCACCAGGATGATGCCGTTCCGCTCCAGGGCCATCTTCTTGAAGGCGACGGGGAGCTTCATCTCTTCGATGGTCGGCACCCGGGTGGCGAGCTGGCGCATCACCGTGGAGTAGAACCCCTTCTGGGAGAAGACGTTGACGCGGAAACGCGCTTTGCCGGCGAGCTGGTAGGAGAGGTCGCAGGAACCCTCTGCGAGCAGGTTCCGGGTCAGCCTCCGGTCTCCGTTGATGAGGTTCAGCGCGAACACCTCGGTCTGAAAGGGGGTCAAGCGGTGGATAGGCGGGTTCAAGGAAACCGGCTCGAGCTCTCCCGACGTCTCCACCTGAAAGGGCTTGTCCACGGTGACGTTCAAGTCGCTCACGTTGTCATGGGACTCGAGCATCGCCGTGAGGATGTGATCGATCTGCTGGCGTCTCATGGTTCTTCGCTCCCTGAGAGGGTTCTGCGACTCCGCCGCCGGGCGGTTCCTCCTACACCTCCGTGAAGTCGGAGGGGGGGTTCTTGAGAAACGGCCTGAACTTGCCCTTGTCGTTCGCCTTGTTGTATGCGTCGTCCGCGGCGATCCGCCGGCTCTTCAAATGATCCATGATGGCGTCGTCGAGAGACTGCATGCCGTACTTCTTGCCGGTCTGGATCATGGACGGGATCTGGAAGGTCTTGGCCTCGCGGATCAGGTTCCGGACGGCCGGGTTGGCGATCATGATCTCCAGGGCCGCCACCCGGCCTTTCTTGTCGACCCGCTTGAAGAGCGTCTGGGCCACGACGGCGCGCAGGCCGTCGGCCAGGGTGTTCCGGATCTGCTCCTGCTGGTTCACCGGAAAGACCTCGATGACGCGGTCCACGGTCTTGGCCGCGCTGGTGGTGTGGAGCGTGCCGAAGACCAGGTGTCCGGTGGCCGAGGCCTCGATGGCGAGGCTGATGGTCTCCAGGTCGCGCATTTCGCCCACGAGGATGATGTCCGGATCCTCGCGGAGGGCGCCCCGGAGTGCCGCGGAGAAGGACCGTGTGTGCAGGCCCACCTCCCGGTGGTTGACCACGGCCTTCTCGCTGTGGTGGACGAACTCGATAGGGTCCTCGATGGTCAGGATGTGGTCCTTGCGGGTCCGGTTGGCCTCGTCGATGATGGCGGCCAGGGTGGTGGACTTGCCGCTGCCGGTGGGGCCGGTGACCAGGACGAGGCCGCGGGGCAGCGTGGCAAGCCGCCGGACGATGGGCGGCAGCCCGAGCTGCTCGCAGGTGAGAATGCTCGAAGGGATCTCCCGGAAGACGGCTCCCACACCGTACTTCTGCTGGAAGAAGTTGGCACGGTACCGGGCGAGACCGGGGATCTCGTAAGCGAAGTCCACGTCTCCCGACTCCTCGAACACCTTCACCTTCTCCTCGGGGGCGATCTCGTAGAGCATCCCCTTGAGGTTGTCGTTGTTCAGCGGCTTGTACTTCACCCGCTCCAGTTCCCCCTGGATGCGGAGCACCGGCTGCTGGCCGGAGATGAGGTGCAGGTCGCTCGCGCCCTGCTCGTTCATCAGCTTGAAAAACGCGTCAATCTGGGCCATGGTGTTCCTCCGGGTGAAACGATCCCGCCGGTTCCGCTCGAGGATGGGCATCCCCTTCGGGATGCATCGATACGCGCGGGCAGGAAAAGGGGATGCCGGGCAACGATAGAGAGGCCGAATCCTGATGGAGTCGCAAAAAGCCCGAAGCCTTTAGATCTGCCCTTGGCATCTCACAGGGTACGACGATACCCAGCGGCGCGTGAGCGGGTTTTTGCGAATGCGTCAAATATGATGGCGTCGCAAGAGGCCGAAGCCTCGAGATCTGCCCTTGGCATCTCACAGGGTACGACGATACCCGGCGGCGCGTGAGCGGGTTTTTGCGAATGCGTCAAATATGATGGCGTCGCAAGAGGCCGAAGCCTCGAGATCTGCCCTTGGCATCTCACAGGGTATGACGATACCCAGCGGCGCGTGAGCGGGTTTTTGCGAATGCGTCACTCATCTGCGCCACGGCACGGACAGGAGCCGGGTGCCTGCTGCAAAACCGATGGAAGTATAAACCAAACGGTCCCCGTTTCAAAGGCAAAAAAGCGCGCGGTTCTCCGGTCAGGACCACACCCCCCTACAGCACCTTGATCATGAGAAGCGCGTTCTGCCCGCGGGGATAGAACCGGCGCTCGACCCCTGCCACCCGAAACCCCTCGTCTTCGAACAGGGCTCTTGCGAAAAGGTTGCCCGTGGCGGTGTGGAGCCGGAGCAGGCCCCCGCCGGATTTCCGGACCTCCGCCTCGATTTCCCTCAGGAGACGGCGGCCGATTCCGCAGCGATGGAGTTCGGGGTCCACAGCGATCGCCAGGAGTTCGGTTTCCGGAAGGGAGTCGGGATACGGGGGGATCCGGGCCGTCATGGCGAACCCCGCGGGCCGGTCCCCGGAGAGCGCCAGCAGGATCAGGGCCGCCCCGGAGTCGAGCCAGTCCCGGATGACCTTGGCGTAGGCACCGAACCTCCGGAACGCGTGCGCGCTGAGCCGGATGACGAAGGCCCGGTCGGCCGGCCGGGCCTCCCGAATGCGCAAGCGCGAAGCCGGCGACCCGGGCCCGCTGCCGCCGGGTCGGTCGTGGGAGGGGGGCGGGCCTGACGGGGAGGACCCGGACCGAGTCCGCCTTCGGAGGCGTCGGATCTCCCCGTACTTTCCGTATCTGCCGCCGCTCAAGGGCTTGTTTCCTCCCGGGGATGACAGGCGTGGCGCATTCGGGGCGGCCCTTCGGGTCAAGGTGCCGCAGGGGTGTGAAGGAAACCGGGTTACCCCTCCTGGAGGGACGCTAGCACACTTTCCCGCAGGAGAAAAGCGGGCCCGTTTTCCCTTGCGAAGGGTCGCGGCCGTCACTAGAGTGGAACCCGCAGAGACGGTCCGGCGGGCCGGTCCGGGTTCGGGCCCGGACGGGGACCGCCGGGAGGAGCGATTTCGAGCAGGGACGGAAGGCATGACGAGCACGGGCCGCGGTTCTTCCAAGACGAACGCAAACCCCTCCTTGCTCAGCCCGGCCTTCGTCCTGCTCAACCTGGCCTACCTCCTGGTCTTCTCCAACGTGGCGCTCTTCTACCTCTATCCGATCGCCCTGAACGAGATGGGGGCGGGAAAGCACGCCATCGGATGGGTGATGGGCGTCTTCTCCCTGTCGGCCGTTCTCTCCCGTCCGCTGATGGGGGTGATCGCGGCGAGGCGGGGGGAGTTCCTGCTCATGTCCGGGGGGACGGCCGTGATGCTCGCGGCGTCGGCCTGCTATCCTTTCCTCGGGTCGGTGGGCGTCTCCATGCTGGGCGTGAGGGTCGCGCACGGCCTGGGGTTTTCGGGGTTCGTGGCGGGCAGCTTTTCGGCCGTGGCGTTGCTTTTCCCCGGCGAGCGCCGGGCGGCGGCCTACAGCATCGTGGGCGCATCCCTCATGTCCGCAATGGCCCTCGCCCCGCCGGCGGGCGAAACCCTGATCGCAAAGTTCGGGTTCGGGGCGTTGTTCCTCTGTGCGTGCGGCCTGATCCTGCTGGCATGGGCCGCGGTGACCGGCGCCGCAGGGCGCGCGGAACAAGGAAAACGGCCGCGATCCGCCGGGCGGACGCCCTACCGCCGCCTGCTCGGGGACGGCACGTACCTCCTGCTCCTGGCCTCCACCCTGATCTTCGCCCACTGCCAGTCGACGCTGCTCAACTTCCTGGCCCTTGCGGCCGAGCGGCACGACGCTTCGGCGGGCCGGTTCTTTTTCACGGCCTTCGCACTGGCCATCGGGGTTCTCCTGACCATGGGGCGCGTAATCGATCGGATGGGCAAGCGCCTTTTTCTGAGAATGTTCTACCCCGTGCTCGCACTGGGGTTGCTCCTGCTGCCGCCCTTCCTGGGTCGGTTCGGGCAGTGGATGCCGGCCCTTCTCTTCGGGCTGGGGATCGGGTTTCTCTTTCCCGCGCACAACGCCCTGGCCGCGGGGTACGGGGAGCGGGACGAAAAGCCCGGCGTCATGGCCCTGTTCACGGCGGTGTACGACTCGGGGTTCATTTCCGGGGCGGTCGTCTCCGGCTGGATCGCCGCCGGTCTCGGGCTGGACGGCCTGTTCTATGTCACCGGGGGAATGGCCCTCCTCGGGTTCGTGATCTGCCTGGCCGCCCCGATCCGCGAGGGGGAGTGAGTGAGGGCCGCGGAGACAACCGTATCAGGGAGGGAGAGGCGTGGATGATCAGATGATCCTGGAGCAGCTGGAAGGGGTCGCCAAAGGCCTGGAGATCGAGGTCCGCTACGAGACCCTCCGCAAGGAGACCCGTTACAATCCGGGGGGGCTCTGCCGCATTCGGGGGCTTCCCGTGATCATCGTCAACCGGAAGTCGCCGTTACAGGACAAGGTCCAGGTGCTCGCAGCCGCCGTCAAGCGCTTCGACCTGAACGGGATCTACCTGCGGCCCGGGCTGCGCGACTTCCTGGATCGGATCGCGCCCGGAAGGACCGTGGACGCCGACGAGATCGTGGGAGAGGTGGGTGGGGGCGAGGCCGAGGCGTAGAAGCCGGACGGTCGGGCTCAGGGAGCTCCCCTGTCCGCCGGTCGACTCCGGGGGGGTTCCGTGAGGCCCGAGAGCGTGTCGTAGAGCCGGACGGGAGAGAGGAAGAGGCGCTTGAGCACGCCGGCCACGCCTCTTCCCAGGTGCTTGAACGGGACGTGACGGGTGGTCGGGTTCGACATGGGTCCGGCCACCTCGAAGTAGTAGGTGAGAAACGAGCGGTCCTTCCCGGTCAGGGCGTAGCCGATGATGGGAATCCTGCTCACGATGGTGTCCAGGGTTTCCAGGGGTTGGATCCCCAGGGTGAACCGCACGGTCTTCTCGATCAGGTTCGCCTGACCGGTCGCCACGGCGTTGTAGATGGGACTCTCCATGGTGAAGTTCTCGGTGGCCAGCACCCCGCGGTTGATCACGGCGAAGCCCTTCATCCGTTCGAAGTAGAATCCTTCGTCGATGAGCTCGCGCGGTTTTTCCTTGAAGACCTTCTGAAGGCTCATCGTCTCCAGGATCCGTGAGAACACGCCGGTCCTGTCCACCACCCCGTCCTGGATCACCACGTCGGCGTTCCCGCTCAGGCTCGGAAGCAGCTCGTCCATGGTCGGTCCGTCCAGGGTGAGGAAGGCCGCCATGTTCAGGGTCCCCTCCAGGAAAGGCCCGTCGATATCGAGGGAGCCCAGGAGCTCCGGCAGGGGCTGGTCGGTCAGGCGTATGTGGTTGCTCAGGTGAATTTCCGGAGCGGCTCCGCCCCGAATGCGACCGCTCGAGGTGAGGACGCCGTTCGGGAGGCGGATCCGGGAGCGGGCCAGGCGGATCTCCCCGTCCCTCAGGTGGACGTCCGCGCGGAGCGGGCCGAAGCGGAACCGCTTCCAGTGCGCCGTACGCCCGTGGATTTCGAGCCGGATGTTCACGCGCTCCGGAACCGGACGGGAAGGAGACGAGGCGTTCGAGGGCTCCGGCAGAAAATCGTCCGGGTTCAGGAACTCGGCGTGAACCCCGAGCCGGCCCTTGATTCTCCGCCATCCCTCCAGCGCGCCGTCCACCCCGATCTCGCTCTGACCCACCCGCATGAGGCAGCGGTTCACGTTGATCGTCTTTCCCGAGAAATCCAGGGCGAACGAGGCGTCCCGGATCGGTGAGGGGAGGCGGTGGAGCTGGGCCGAGATGCCCTCCCCGTCCATCTTTCCGAGCACCACGGTCGCCGAGGGATCGCTCCGCGAGGCCATGATCTTGACATCCCCCCAAAGACGACCCTCCGAAGGGCGGCCGTGATCGTGGAAGCGCAGACCCAGGTCCTCGAGGTCGAGGGAGGGTGTGGAGATCTCTACGGTGAAGAGGTCCTTTCGCTCCAGATCGTATCCCCCGGAAAGCTCGAGAACGGACCCGCGAAAACGGCAGAGCACCTTCTCCAGGGTCAAATGTTCCCCGGGCCCCACGGTGAGGTCGAAGTTGATCCGGTCCTCGGCTCCCGGGGGGTTCATGGAGACCTGGTCGTTGCGGAGCGTGACCTCCTCGAGATCCACCCGGCCGCGACAGCGCCACTGCTCCTTCCCCCGGGTGAGTGAAAACCGGGTGGCCACGGGTCCCTGGAAAGCCAGGGGAAGCCCGAAGCCTCGAAGGAGGACGGGCAGGGTCTCGTTCATGTCCAGGCGGGCGGTCACCTCGGCGGACTGGAAGGGGAATCCGCTCGTACCGGATCCGAACCGTCCCTCGGCCTCGAAACCGGATTCTCCCCAGGCGCCGTCGGCCTGGAACCGGTTGCCCTGCGTCTCGGTGATCCGGATTTGGGCCCGGGAAAGCCTGAGGGGAAGCCGGAGCTCGGGCTGTCGCACCAGGCCGTCGCGAACGACGAAGACCCCTTCCCTCGTTTTGGGGAACGCCCACTCCCCTTTGTGGTGAAACCAGGCCCTGCAGGAGAGCGACCCGGTCATGGGGCCGATTCGCTCCAGCTTCCGGAAGGCGTCCGGGGGAATGAACGCGATCTCCCTCTGCTTCATGAGGGTCGGGAGGCGGAAATCCCCGTCCACGAGGACGTCCCACACCGGGTGCTCCTCCAGAAGGTCCCGGACCTCCAGCCGACCCTCGCGAAGGGTCGAGTCGTCGAGCAAGCCCTCGAGGTCCGTGATCAGGAGGGCCCCTTCCCGGTATTGGACCCTGGCCGAAACGTTCCGGAACGGGGTTGGGATCGTGGGGCCGAAAACCATGAAGTCGCTGCAGGCCACGGCCAGGGAGAGGACAGCTGCGTGCTCCGGTCGGTCCAGGGATTCGATCTCCTCCAGCGAGCCCGTGATCGTGAGGTGCTCGAGCCGGACCGCCCCGGACCGGAGGATGGGAAACAGCTCCTCCTCCAGCCAGGGGGCGAGCAGAGGGGTCGGGAAGTACCGCTCCATGAGGGCGAAGGGCATGGGATCGCTCTGCACGTGCAGCCGGACGCGGGGCGATTCCCGGGCAGGGAGGTCCACCTCGAGCCCCAGACGGAGGGAGAGATCGCCCGTTCGGAGGGTCAGATCGGGAAGATCGAGGTGGGTTTTCCCGACGTTTCCACGGAACAGCATCACGATCTCCGGGGGCTGATAGGGCTTTTGCTGTTCCCCGTCCCGGAGCAGGAAGCGCACGTTTCTCATGGTCGCGCGCCCGTCCACCGCGAAGGGCTGATCCGGAACCCCTTGCAGTGCGAACCTGGCGCTCACGGTGCCGGCCTCGAAGGCGAGGTCGTCGGGCCAGGGGACCCAGGTCGTGGGGATCCCCTCCACCGTCGTCTGGAGCCGAAACGGCCCGACGCCTCCGTCGGCCGACGGAATGGAGAGGGCCCCGTGGACTCGAAAGGGGACTTCCCGATCTCGAAACAGGAGCCGGCCGACGGAGGACAGGGTCAGGGCGGCGGCGTCGAGCCGGTCGACGCGGGCTTCCAGGCTGAGCCCCTCGGCGCCGTATGGCCGGTTCCGGAAGATCAGCGACCCCTCTTGAAAAGAAAAGGATTCGAGTCCCGGAAACCATGGAAAGGGAAAACGAGAGGGTCTGCCCGCTCCGGCGGTTCCTCCCTCGGGGAGATCGATCTCGATCCGGGGACGGACGAGTGAGAGGCTCACCGGTACGAGCCTTCCCCGGAGAAGCTCTCCGGCATCCAGGACCACGCGCAGGGATTCGGCCTCCACCCGATCCGCACCCTCCCGGGAGGCCGCCAGGAAATCGTCCGCCTGGAGACCGATCCCCCCCCACAGGCTCAGCTCGATCCGGCCGGTCCGGATGCGATAGCCCGTATCGCGTGCGAGCCGCTCCACGAGGGCTTCCTGGACGGACGGCTTGTGAATGAGGGCGTGCGCATACAGGATGAAGGAGGCCAGGAGCAGGGCCAGCAGGAGGGAGCCGACCGTGAATGCGCGAACCCTTCGACGGGTCAATCCGAGCAAGAGCGGCCTCCCGTCGATCCCGAGGAGCGACCGGTCCGGCGCCGGTCATAGTAGTCCTCGAGGATGCGGCCGTGATCGAAGGCCAGGCCCGCGGGCAGGGTCTCCCGCGTGAAGACCCTCGCCTCGGTCGCATCGTCCGCGCCCACGGGCGTTCCGGTCGCCCTGGCGGTGAACACGACGGAAATGGTGTGCTGCCGGGGGTCCCGGGAGGGATCCGAGTAGGCGCCGAGCTGTCCGGTCAGCTCCACGTCGAGCGAGGTCTCTTCGCAGGCCTCGCGCACCGCGGCCCGCTCCAGGCTTTCGCCGTAGTCCACGAACCCGCCCGGGAGGGCCCAACCGAGGGGCGGGTTCCGGCGGCGGATCAGTACGATTCCCTCCCCCACCTCGATGATGACGTCCACCGTGGGGACCGGGTTCCGGAAGGGCCGAACGGTCTTGCCGCAGTGTGGGCACGTGAGCGCTTCTTTCATGCTCCTGCCTTTCAGAGGGGCGGGATTCCCCTTACGCGGGCCCCTGGGCCGGGTTGGTCATGAACCGCGTGGAGCGGATGCGCTCCCCCACCTCCCCTGTGACGAGCTCGCAGAGGGGCGCCGACCAGTACCGGTTCCGGAGCTCCCGCTCTCCCCTGCGCCGGGCCAGCTCGTTCCGGGCCAGGACCTTGACGAGCATCATGTCGTTGGAGCCGTGCCTCGCCTCCTGGCTTTTCCCGGCCAGGGTGTAGGCGAATGTCAGGAGGGCGATGGCGGTGACCGCATCCGGATCGGACGCGAAATCCCTTCGGGTGACATTCACCCGGCCCACCCGTTCCAGGATCTCCCCGGGCACGTCCCGAAGGGTGGTTTCCGGGGAGAAACGCCCGGAGAGCCAGGAAAAGGCTTCGGCGCCCACGAGCGCGACGATGGGGTTGCCTTCGGTGTCGTTCATGGTCCGGATGTCCCGTATCTGTTCCGATGCGTTCCGCTCTTGGGTTCTCGACCACGGGCGCTTCCGCGTCCATTCCGGAATGCGGTGAGCCGGGTAGCGAGCCCACGATATCGAAAACCGACGCGAACCACAATACCCATCGGGCGCAGAGGCCCGAGTCCCTGCGCGGAGACCCGTCGAGCGCCCCGGATCGCTTCACGGTCGCGATCTCCCGCGCGGAATTCCTTGGAGAAGAACGTCCCTTCGGACGATATCATAGAAAAGGCAAGCCCGGGATGCAACGGGAACGCGGGAGGAGGGATCGGATGCCCCGGGAACCCTGGGGTTTTCCTCTTCTTTCGATGGGTTGGGAGAGAAGGCCCGGCGTTTTCCGTTGACGAACCTTACGGGTTTCCCTACCATGGCGGGACGTCATGTTCCGGGGAGACGCCGATCCCGGGGAAGGAGGGACACGATGGGTAGGGACAACGTGGTTTTCCTGGAGGTGCTGGAGTGGTTCGACGACACCGGGCGGGAGCTGGTGCACCGCATTCCGGAGGGGGGTTCGGGAGAGATCAAGTTCGGGGCCCAGCTCACGGTGCGGGACAGCCAGGCCGGGGTGTTCTTCTACCAGGGAAAGGCGGTGGAGGCCTTCGGGCCGGGCCGACACACCCTGAAAACCGGGAACATTCCCATCCTGACCAAGGTTGCGGCGCTCCCGTGGGCCATGACGAGCCCGCTTCGGGCCGAGCTCTACTTCGTGAACATGAAGACGTTCACGAACCTGAAGTGGGGGACGCGGGACCCTGTGGCCTTCAAGGACTCGGAGCTCGGACTGGTCCGCCTTCGGGCCTTCGGGGTGTTCAACCTCCAGGTGGTCCAGCCCATCCTGTTCATCAACCGGCTGGTCGGGACCCAGGGGATGTTCACGACCGAGGCGGTGGAGGAGTATCTGAACCGGGTCATCGTGAGCCGCTTCAACGACTACATGGGGGAGACCCTGGACTCCATCCTGAACCTGCCGTCCAAGTACGACGAGCTCTCCGAGGGGCTGGCCAAGCGGGTGCAGGAGGACTTCGGCCACTTCGGCCTCGCCATGACCCAGCTCTACGTCAACGCCATCACCCCCCCGCCGGAGGTCCAGCAGGCTATCGACGACCGGAGCCGCATGGGCGTGTTCGACGACATGAACAAGCTCATGCAGATGAAGGCGGCCATGGCCATGGAGAAGGCCTCGGAGGGCGGAGAGGGCGCCGGAACGGGCATGGGTATGGGCATGGGCGTGATGATGCCCGCCATGTTCGCCCAGTACTTCGCCGGGGCCCAGCCCGGCGGCGGGAGCGGGCCTCCGTCTCCAGGCGCCCCGCCCTCCGCGTCTTCGAGCGCCGTCTGCCAGGACTGCCGGAACGACATTCCGGTGAACGCCAAGTTCTGCCCCTTCTGCGGGCACCAGCAGGTGGTCTTCACCCAGTGTGAAAGCTGCGGCAAGAACCTGCCGCCCAATGCGCGTTTCTGCTCACGCTGCGGCCACGCGGTGGAGGACAAGCCGGCGGCGGCGTTCTGTTCCAAGTGCGGCAACGAGAACCTTCCGGACGCCAAGTTCTGCAACAGCTGCGGTGAAAAGCTCTAGACTGCTCATCGAGCACCAGTGCCCCCAGTGCGGGGCGCCGGCGACCCTGGAGGAGACGGACCATCTGTTCACCTGTTCGTTCTGCCGGGTGAAGTCCTACCTCCTGAGCCGCGTGTACCGCTACGTGATGCCTCACAAGGCGGACGGGGGCCGCGAGCTGCTGTACCTGCCCTACTGGCGGTTCAAGGGCATGCTCTTCAACTGCACGGAGCGCGGGCTCGACCACCGCCTCGTGGACGTCAGCTACCGGGGCGTGGAAAGCCCCCACGTGCCCGTGTCGGTGGGGTTGAGAAGCCAGACCCAGAAGCTCCGCTTTCTGACCCCCGATACGGTGGGGCGGTTTCTCCAGCCGGAGGTGCGCTACGCCGACATGCTCGACCGGGTCCGGGACCGCTTCGGCCGGGGCGGGGGATCGTCCCTGTTCCACCAGGCCTTCATCGGGGAGACCCTGAGCATTCTGTACGCGCCGTTCTACGTGGACGGCAAGCTCTTCGACGCCGTCCTGAACCGTGCGATCTCGCCGCCGCTCGGCGCCGATTTCGACCTCGAGGAGAAGCCGGGAGGACGCCCCACGTGGGAGCTCCGGTTCGTGCCGGCCCAGTGCCCGGAGTGCGGCTGGGACCTGGAGGGCGAGCGGGACAGCTTCGCCCTGGGCTGCCGGAACTGCAACTCGGTCTGGCATGGCGGAAAGCGGCGCTTCACGAAGCTGGAGTCCGGCCACCTGCCTCCCGAGGGCGGCCGGGGAGACACGCTGTTCCTGCCCTTTTACCGGATTCGCCCGAAGGTCTCGGGCGTGGCCCTGGAGACCCGGGCGGACCTGGTGCGTCTCGCCAACCTGCCCGTGGCGGTCACGGAGGCCATGGAGGAGCGGCCCTTTCAGTTCTGGGCCCCGGCGTTCAAGGTCCGCCCCCAGGACTATCTGCGGTTCTCGCTCCGGACCACCCTGGGCCAGCCGCCGGGCAAAGGAGAGGACCGTCTGCCCGAAGGCGAGGTCTACCCCGTGACCCTGCCGGTGACCGAGGCCCTGGAGAGCCTCAAGCTGAACCTGGCCTCCTTCATGAAGCCCCCGAGGAAGCTCTATCCCCGGCTCCCCGAGATCGGGATCGAGCCGAAGCGGATCGCGCTCACCTACCTCCCCTTTCAAGTGAAACGGAACGAGGTGCTCTACCCCCCGTGCCGGCTGCGCATCAACCGCAATCTCCTGGTCTACGGGCGGCAGCTCTGAACGGCCGCCGGTCCGTCCTCCCGCCCGGGTTTTCGTTGACAGGACCGGGTCTCCTTTCTATGCTCCGCCTGGACCGCAAAAAACGTCAGGACAGTCGGGATCTTAGCCATGAGCAGATATCGGGACTGGTTTCTGGCCATGAGGCCCTGGTCGTTCACCATGTCGGCCATCTCGGTGAGCGTCGGGGCGGCCCTGGCCGCCACGCACGGCTCCTTTTCGTGGGGCCTTTACCTCCTGACCCTGGTCGCCCTGGTCGCCGTCCACGGCGGCGTCAACCTGATGAACGACTTCTTCGACTTCAAAAGCGGGGTGGACATCGAGGAGGTGGCCACCGCCCGGTACCGCCCGCACCCCCTGGTCGAGGGAAAGATCTACCCCATGCCGGTGCTGTGGCTCTCCATCCTGCTGCTCGGCATGGGGGCGGTCCTGGGGCTGGCGCTCGCCTTCCTGCGCGGCTGGGAGATCTTCTGGATCGGCCTGATCGGCGTGGCGGCCGGCGTCTTCTACACGGCGCCGCCCTTTGCCTACAAGTACAAGGCGCTGGGAGAGCTGTCGGTCTTCCTGATGTGGGGCCCCCTGAGCGTGGAGGCCGCCTACTTCGTGCAGCGGCAGCAGCTCGGCTGGGACGCGTTCTGGGTCTCCATCCCGTTCGGCGTGCTGGTGGCCCTGGTGCTGTTCGCCAACAACCTGCGTGACGCGGAGACCGACGGGAGCGCCCGGGTGAGCAATCTGGCCATCCTCTTCGGCCCGGAGAACGGTCCCCTGGTGTACGCCGCCATGGTCGTGGCGGCCCTCGTCTCCGTGGTGGTCATGTCCATCCTGGGGCCCCTCGGACCCTGGTCCCTGATCGTCCTGCTCTCCCTTCCCGTGGCCGTCAAGCTCCTGAGGGTCATGGTGCGGGGGGGCCCCCCCGACGCCGACGCCCGCACCGCCCAGCTGAACACGGTCTTCGGCATCCTCCTGGTGATCTCCCTGGCCCTGGAGGCCCTGTGGTGAGAGCGACACCGTCCGGACCCCGGCTCCTCGGACCGGCGGCCCTGGCCTTCGGTCTCTGGGTGTGGGCGTTCGCCGTCCCGGCGGGGAACTTCTGGGTCAAGATCTCCCTCTCCGCCGCCGCCCTGGCCGCCGTCTCCCTTTGGCTCCGAACCGACCTCCGGTCCGGGCTCCGTTTCGACGGCCGGACGCTCCTGCTGGGGCTCGCGGCGGCCGCGGCCCTCTACGGGGTCTTTGCGGCGGGACGCTTTCTGTCTCTCCAGCTGTTCGGGTTCGCGGACGCCCAGATCGGGGCCGTCTACGACAAGGGCGGCGGTACGCCGCACTGGGCCGTCGGCCTTCTCCTCTTCTTCGTCACGGGTCCCAGCGAGGAGATCTTCTGGCGGGGGTACCTCCAAAGGGGGTTCCAGGAGCGGTTCGGCGGGTGGCGGGGGTACGCCGTCGCCACGGCCCTCTACGCCGGGGTCCACGTCTGCTCCCTGAACTTCATGCTCACGGGCGCGGCCGCCGTGGCCGGGGCGTTCTGGGGGGCCTTCTACTGGCGCACCGGGAACCTCGCCGCCGCGGTGATCTCCCACTCGGTCTGGTCCGCGGTGATCTTCGCCGTCTGGCCCCTCCACTAGCCCGGACCGGTCTCCGGCGTTCGGGACGGGGTGACTTCCTTCAGACCCGGCCGCGCGAGCTTGTCCACGCACCCGGCGTACCGGACCAGCGCGGCCAGGGCCCGGGCGCCGCGCTCCGGGCTGGGAAGAACGGGCACGCCCCGGTCCTGGAGCGCCCGAATGAAGGGGTCCTCCCGGGTCCGGAAGGAGAAGCCGATCACGGGCGCCTGCCGCCGGTCGCGGAGATCGGCCACGGCGCGGGCCTGCTCCGCCAGGATCTGCCGGGACTGCTCGGGCAGCCGGTCCGGCGGCACGCCCATGGCCTCCAGGATCCGTTTCACCGCCCTGGAGGGCACGAGAAAGTAGACGAGGAGCCCGGCCGTCTCCGGGTCGTCCAGGAGGATCTCCGGGATGGCCGAGAAGTAGTCGAGGGGGTTCTTGGTGAAGGTGAAGTCCACGGGATTCCCCACGCTCCCGGTGCCCGGGACGTAGGGGGCGAGGCGCTCCAGGGTCGCGGGCGAGAGGGAGGGAAGCCTCAGGCCGGCCCTTCCGGCCGCGTCCGCCGCCGCCGCGCCCGGCCCTCCCGAGTGGGTCTGGATGACTGCCCCGTCCCCGCCGGGCCGCACGCTCGAGCCCAGGACCCAGCAGAAGTCGAAAAGCTCCTCGATGGTGGAGGCCCGGATCACGCCGGACTGCCGGAACACACCGTCGTAGAGACGGTCCGGTCCGGCCATGGCCCCGGTGTGGCTCAGCCCGGCCCTGCGGCCGGCCTCGGTCCCGCCCGCATAGTAGGCCACGACGGGCTTGTGGGGCACAACGGCGCGGGCGGCCTCCACGAAGGCCCGCCCGCGGCGGATCGCCTCGATGTAGAGCCCGATCACCCGCGTGTGCGGGCAGGCGGCCAGGTACTCCAGGCCGTCCACCAGGTCGATGTCCGCCTCGTTGCCCACGCTGATGCCCGTGCTGAAGCCCAGTCCGAACCGGGCCAGATGGTCGAACATCTGGGTCACGAAGCTCCCGCTCTGGCTCACCATGCCGATGAACCCCGCATCGCAGGTGTACTCGAAGAAGGTGGTGTTGAGCCGGATGTGCGGGTTCACCACGCCGATGCAGTTGGGGCCCAGGAAACGGATGCCGTGCCGGGCGGCCGTCTCCGTCACCTCGGCCTGGAGCGCCTTTCCCTCGTCGGTGCCGAGCTCCGCAAACCCGCCCGAGACCACGATGGCCCGGCGGATTCCTTTTTCGCCGCAGGCCTCCAGGGTTTCCGCCACGAGCCGGGTGGGAAGAATGATCAGGGCGAGATCGGGGATCTCCGGGAGGTCTCGGACGTCGCGGTAGGCGGGAAGGCCCAGGACGGTCTCCTCCTTGGGGTGGACCGGGTGGACGGCGCCTTCGAAGCCCAGGTCCAGCAGGGCCGAGAGCTGGGTCGTGCCCATGGCGAAGTAGCGGTTCGACGCGCCGAACACGGCGATGCTGCGCGGGTTGCAGATCCGGTGGAGCGGGCTGGACTCGAGGGAGCTCTCCATGGCGCCGGTCATTCCTTTCCGAGGACCACTAGGGCGTCCGCTGCCACGATCCCGCCCTGCGGGGTGATGATGACGGGGTTCACGTCCAGCTCCGCCACCAGGTCGAGCTCCAGACCGATCCGGCCTATGGCGACCAGGGCCCGGCACAGGGCCTCCGGGTCGGCGGCGGACTGGCCCCGGAATGGACCCAGGAGGGCCGAGGCGCGGAGCTCCCGGGTCATCTCCCCGGCCTCCGCAGCGTCAAAGGGCGCCACGCGGAACGTGGTGTCCTCCAGGATCTCGGTCATCACGCCGCCCAGTCCGAGCATGACGCAGGGGCCGAACTGGGGGTCCCGGGTCAGCCCCATGACGAGCTCCCGATTCCCGGGGACCATCTCCTGGACGAGAATGCCGTCGAGAGGGGCCGGCGCCGAAGCGAGGATGCGGGCGGCCCCCCGGCGAACCGCCTCCGGATCGGAAAGGTTGAGCAGAACGGCCTCCTGCTCGCTCTTGTGCATGAGCTCGGCCGAGCAGGCCTTGAGCGCCACCGGGTAGCCCAGCTCCTCGGCCAGGGAGACGGCCTGCGCCTCATCGCGGGCCAGGCCTTCCCGCGTCACCGGGATGCCGTAGGCCGCCAGAACCTGTTTGGACTCGTGCTCGGACAGGGCGTTCCGGCCCCGCTCCCGCGCGGATCGAACGAGATCCGCCGCCTTCGCGTTCGTCATGGCTGTTTCCCCGCCTGTGGGTTCGGTTGGCCGCCGCGGCGCGCCCCGGCATCACGGAAACCGCGGCGTCCGGCCTGAAGCAGGCCTGACGCCGCGGTGAGTCCGGCATCCCCGGGGTCAGGAGTCGTCCGGGGATTCCTGGGAGGGCTTCTTTTTCCGCTTTCGGCGGCTCTTCTTGGGTTTCTTCTGCTGCGGCTCCTCCGGAGAGGAGGGGGCAAGCCCGAAGACGCCGCCCGGTTCCGAGCTCGTGGCGATCTTCTTGCCCGGCGGTCCGGTGGGGCGCTGCTCCTTCCCGGGCCGGGTTTCCTTCCCGGTCTCCTTCCGGGGTTCCTCCTCTTTTTCGGCTTCCGGGGTGGAAGGTTCCCGGCGGCCCTGGTCCTTCCCGCCCGGTTCCGCCGGGCGCGCCTTCCTGCCGGATCGCCGTTTCCTGGATCGGGAGCGGGGCTTCGAGCCTTTGGCGGGCGCTTCCCCGGCGGAGGGCGTTTCCGTGTCTTCGGGCTCGGACGGCGCGGGTTCCGGCGCCGGAGGGGCCTGGGGCTGAACCGGTTGTTCCGGCGGGGCGGCCTTCCGTGGGGGGAGCCGGCGGCGGCCCGATTCCCTGGAGCGTGTGTCCCTCTTGGGCTTGCGCGGCCTCGGGGGACCGCCGCCGTCCTTGCGCCCGCCCCTCACGAAGCCCGCCCGGTCCTCCACGAACCAGTCCTCCTCGGGCCAGACCACGGGGAGCTTGTATCCGAGCATCTCCTCCAGGGGCTCCAGGTGGTAGACGTAGCGCTCGCAGGCCATGGTCAGGGCCCGGCCCTTCTTGCCCGCCCGGGCGGTCCGGCCGATCCGGTGGATGTAGTTCTCCGAGTCCTGCGGAAGGTCGTAGTTGATGACGTGGGTGATGTCTTCCACGTGGATCCCCCGGGAGGCCACGTCCGTGGCCACGAGGATTTTCACCTCCCCGGCCTTGAACCTCCCCATGAGCGCGAGACGCTTGGGCTGGGGGAGGTCGCCGGTGATGCCTTCGGCGGGGTACCCGTTTCCGCGGAGCTTGCGCGTCAGCCAGTCCACGCCGGCCTTGGTGTTGCAGAAGATCAGGACGCGCTCCCAGTCCTCGCGCTGGAGAAGTCCCAGGAGGAGCTGGAGCTTCTCGTCGCGGCCCACGTGATAGAGGGCCTGGTCGATCCCCTCGACCACCACCTCCTCCGGGGTCACGGAGATCACCTCGGGCAGGTTCATGTACTCGTAGGTGAGCTCCAGGACGCGGTAGCTGAGCGTGGCGGAGAAGAGCATGGACTGGCGCTTGTCGTAGTGCGGAAGCTTCCGGAGGATGAAGCGCATGTCCTGGGTGAAACCGAGATCGAAGAGGCGGTCGGCCTCGTCGATCACCAGCGCGTTGATGCCGGCGGGCTTGAAGATCCCCTGCTTGAGGTAGTCGATGATCCGGCCCGGCGTGCAGATGACGATGTCCGGACCCGTCCGGAGGATGTCCGCCTGTTTTTTGTAGTCGATGCCGCCCACGACCTGGGCCAGGGTGAGCCCCGTGTGTGCGCCCAGGAGTGAGGCGTCTTCGTAGATCTGAAGGGCCAGCTCCCGGGTGGGGGCCACGATCAGGGCGGAGGGGAGACCTTCCTTTTTCCGTCCGGCGTCGGAGAGCAGTCGCTCGAACACCGTGACCAGGAACGCGGCCGTCTTTCCCGTGCCGGTCTGGGCCTGCCCGGCCACGTCGCTCCCCGTCAGGGAAAGGGGCAGGACCTGGGCCTGGATGGGGGTGCAGTAGGTGAACCCTGCGTCCTTCAGTCCGGAGAGGACCTCGTCCTTGAGGCGGAAGTCTTCGAATCGGGTTTGAGTCAGGAATCGGGGTGTGCTCGCGCGGAGGGCGCCTTGCGCTTCAGAGTCTTCGGGCATGTTGTTCTTCTCTTGTTTCTTTCAGGATCGGGCGTCGCTCATGGTGAGCGCAGCCGTTCGGTTGCCCCCGGGAGATCCCCGGGGAGGGTCGTGCGGTTCGATGGCACCGAACCGCAATCGGGCATCTCGGACGGCAGCGTATCAGAAGGAGCCCCAAAAACACCAGCAAGATGTCACGGCCTCTTCGGCAAACGCTGCAACCGTCCAATACAGTTTGAAAACAGCATAGATAAATTCAACGGGATTGTAAAGGAGGTCGAAAGCCCCCTCCCGGGGATTGGGATCCCCGGGAGATCGGTCTCCCGAAAACAGACGACCGCGGGCATCGCAGTCTTCCGGCTGCGTGCCCGCGGTCTCCGGCGTGAAGGGCGGGTCGGGTCGATCAGGCCGCCCGGCTCTCGTCGTCCTCGCTGTGGTCGTGCTTGAGCTCGCCGTCCACGGTCCCGTGGACCTTCTCCCGCTCCTCGGCGAAGTCGAAGCCGGTCCAGATGCCGATGGATCGGAGGATGGATTCCTGCGGATGGTACCGGCGGAAGATCTTGAAGTAGTAGGCCGCCTCCTTGCTGTTCAGCACGGCGCCCGGGTTTTCCGCCTTGAGGCGCTCCCACTCGTCGTCGCTGATCTCCTGCTCGGCCAACCGTTCCCCCAGGTCCTCGCACCCGGCGCCCTGGGTGTACTGGACCTTGTACCGCCACAGGATGTCGTCCGGAAGGTAGCCGGTGTCCTCGAAGGCCTTTCGCAGGATCCACTTCTCGATCTTGGCGCCGTTGTGCTC
>CAYUBQ010000016.1:0-48512 GCA_964443135.1 uncultured Desulfobacterales bacterium
ACCCCCGGCCTGCGGATTAGAAGTCCGCTGCTCTGTCCAACTGAGCTACAGGCGCCCGTCCTCAACGGCGGCATCGTCCGGTGCGCCGGGGACCGCAACCTCCCCGGACACACCGCCGATCGTTCCATCCGGGTTCTCGGTGACCTTCTGGACCTCTTTTCCGTTCAACACCTGCCGGAGCAGGAAGTTCGTGTTCCGCTCCAGGTTGTTCATGGTCTCCGCCAGTGCCTTGAGCTGGGTCAGGATCTTCCGCGACCTCTCCCTGGAGGGGATGTCCAGAACCGGCTCGTCCAGGATCCGGATCAGGCGGTCCAGGGTCCCGGGATCAAACCGGCTGTTCTGCTGATAGAGCAGCTCGACCCACTCCTTTTTCAGGGCCTCGGGAAGCTTGTCGTAGCTTTCGATCACCTCGGGCTCCAGGCCGTAGCGCAGGGAGGTCTTCAGCCGCCGAATGGACTCCCGCACCTCCTCCTTCTGCGGCTCGGTCGCACCGGCCTCATCGAACACCCGGCTCCATCGCTCCTCGATCTGCATGCCCACCCAGTTCTCGCCGATGTCCGGAGGAAGGCTGAGTTCGAGAAAACGGTTCTGGACGTTGGTCAGATCGCTGCGCAGGGGCTCGCTGACCTCGTTGATGCTCTCGAGCACCCGATTGAGCTCCTCGACGGCTTCCCGCTTTCCGTTCTTCTCCTTGCGGTTGGTCAGCAGGAGCTCCTCCCACTGCTCGCGCAGGAAGCCCAGCTCCTGCTTGACCAGCGAGAAGATCAGTCCGGCCTTGGTGATGGCGTTGCGCAGGGAGTCGGCGAGGATGTTGCAGGCCTTCAACCGGTCGCTGGCCAGCTGCTGCATGGCCTCCATGGAGTCCTGGCGGAACTGGTAAGAGAGGAGCTCCGTACCGAGGGACCTGGACAGCTTCTTGATGACCTTGGTCTGATGGCTCCCGATGCGGATGCTTCGGGGGTGGAAGTGGATCTTGATGACCGCGACCACGACATACTCGCTCTCCGACCAGAGCGTGTCTCCCTTGTAGCTCTTGGGCGGTTCGGGCACGGAGTAGATGTTCTGGTGCAGATCGTTCTTCCGGACGAGGACCGGCTCCATGTGATGGTAGTCCTCCCACACCCCGTCCACCTGCAACCGTACACTCCGCGCGTCGCTCAGCGGATCCTCGGCGGTCCAGCTCTTCTGTCGCTCCACACACCAGGCCATGGCCTCAAGCGGACGATCGGGCTCGTCCCGGTACTCGAGCCAGGGGCGCCCTGGAGGATTGTAGTCGGACTTCTCCGGAAGCCCCCAGGAGAAGGTCTCCCGCTTCTCGTCGATGTAGCCGGATGTCACACGTGTGGCCCGCAGCTCCGGGGGCTTGCCGATCCGGTAGATGGTCCCCTTGTAGGCCTGCGGAAGGCAGAAGAGAATCGTCTCGATCATCCCCTTGCACGCCTTCTCCAGGTTCGCTGTTTCAATGGTGATGGACACTGCGCCTCAACCAGCTTTCCAGGGGGTTCGCGCTTTGCACCGTCTTCGCACGACGCAGCGCACCGGGATTCCGCATTCCTCCGTGGCATGTCCCCACGGCCCTTGCCTGCTCGTCCGGCCCGGTGGGCTCTATCATAACATTACGGTATTTAAGGGAGAATACTTTAAGCTTTTTCGCTGTTTTGTCAACAAAAATGCGAGAACGCGGGGCCTTGACAATCCCCCACCCCACTGTCAGACTTGGGCGATGCTTGACCGGTGTCTGATCATCGACGACGTCCCTCCGCTTCGAGATCCCCTCTTCATCGCCGGTTTCGAAGGATGGGGAAACGCATTGGACGTTTCCAGGGGCGTGGTGGACTTCCTGATCCGTACCCTGGAGGCCGAGCCGTTTGCACGGTTGCATCCGGATCCCTTCTATCGGTACGACGAGACCCGTCCCCAGGTCCGGGTGGAAGAGGGGCTGCTTCTCGAGGTCACGCCGCCCGGGGCCGCGTTCTATGCAGTGTACGAGGAGCGGGCCGGAAGGGACCTCGTGCTGTTCCGGTCCTCCGAACCCCACCTCCAGTGGTACCGCTTCTGCGAAGCGATCCTCTCGGTCTGCGAGCAGGTTCGGGCGGCAACCGTCGTCACCATCGGAAGCATGTTCGACGACGTGCTCCACACGGACACCATGGTCTCCGCGTTTGCATCGAGACCGGCCATCCTCTCCGCCCTGGACCCGCACCGTGTGGTCCCGGTCAACTACCAGGGCCCGTCCGCCGTTCACTCCCTCGTCCATGACGAAGCGGCAAAGAGGGGCATGGACGCTCTGAGCCTCTGGAGCCATTGCCCCTACTACCTGCAGGGAACCACGCACTTCGGGCTGCTCTCCCACATGGGATCCATCCTGGCATCATGGGGGGGATTTCAGGTCGACACGAAGAACCTGGACGAAACCTGGCGGGAGCTGAATCACCAGATCCAGGAGATCATCGAAAAGAACCCCGAGCTTCAGAAGATGATCACCGACCTCCGGAAGGCGAAGGTGAAAGGCTCTTGGGGTGCAGCCACCCGCCACGACAACGTCATCCACCTCGAGGACTTCCTCAAGCCCGGCTAACCCGCGCCTGCCTACCGATCCGGGCGACGGAGGTCAAGGCGTCTCTCTCCGCCCCCGGTCGGCGGCCTTCACCGCGTCCACCAGGGCGGGGATGATCACACCGGCGCTTCCCTTCAGGAGGATGTCCGTGACGCTGCCGGACAGGTGGGTTTCCTCCTTGTTCACCTCGATGAGCTTCGCACCCCGTTCCTTGGCGAGGACGGGGATCGTGTTGGCCGGGGAAACCAGAGCCGACGTGCCCACGATCATCACGACATCCGCCTTGGAGGCGAGATCGAAGGAGCGGTCGAGGGCCTCCACGGGAATGGCCTCCCCGAAGAAGATCACGTCGGGTTTGAGCGGCTTCCTGCAGACGCACCGGGGGGTGGGCTCCTCCCCGATCTCTACCCGGGTGTACCGTTTCCCGCACCAGATGCAGGAGAACGTGCTCGAGTTCCCGTGGTACTCGATCACGTTCTTCGATCCGCCTTCCTGGTGAAGGTTGTCGATGTTCTGGGTGATCACGTGGTGGAGGAAGTCCAGGCGTTCCAGCTCGCCCATCCCGATGTGGGCCGCGTTGGGTCGCGCATTCTTCACCAGCTCCTCCATGTCCCGCAGCATGCTCCACACCTTGTCGGGGTTCCGCCGGAAAGCGTCGATGGTGGCATACTCCGCCGGGTCGTACCGGGCCCAGAGGCCTTCGGCGCTCCGGAAGTCGGGGATCCCGGACTCCACGGACACCCCGGCCCCTGTGAGCGCCAGGGTCAGCCGGGAGCTCACCAGGATCTCTGCGGCCTCGCGAATCGGGTCTTCCATCCCGCGCTCCCTTCCAAACCCCCCAAGGGGCTCAGCGCTTCGGCCGTCCTTCTCAGGCCGGTTCCAGGACGATCTTCCCCTCCGAGTTGATGTACCGCTTGACTCGGGCCTTCAGGCTCTTCTGCTCTCCGAAGATGTTGACCATCCTCACGGTGTCCCCGTTCACCTCCAGCTCATCCACGTTCTCGAGGACTTTTTCCTCGGATCCGTCTCGAACGAGAAAAGCGTTTGCTTCGCACATGGTGAGTCTCCTCTGCAAGCGGCGGTCCGCGTGGAAGCGCTCGTTCGGCTCCCACGGAAAACCGCATCCGGGATCAGTGAAGGGCCTCCAGGGCCTTCTTCAGGCAAGCCGTGCTCTTTGCGGTCAGTTCCGCCATCTCCCGAATGGATCGGGCGCTCTCGATCTTCCCCGCCTTCTCGAGCTCGTCCGCAAACTGTTCGTAGTCTTCCAGGTGGTGTTCGTTGTGGTCGATCCAGTGCTCCAGACGGATCCTCGCCTTTTCCTCGAACTCCATGGCCTGCCGCCTCCTGCTCTTCGTGTGGGGATGAGCCTCGCCCGGGTGCCCGTACCCGGACCATAACAACCGGCCCGGTGCATGTCAACGTCCATCGTTCCTGCGCAGTCCCCTGCCCTCTATTGGAGCCGTTGCCGCCCGAAACCCAATTTCCATTGCTTCTGATCAATCTTCCGTGTATTGTGACCGGGTCGCGGAGAGCCGAAGCCTTTCGATCCGTCCCCGGAGCTTCAACCATCGCCGGCGTTTCCACCGGCGGGAAGCGGGTCGTTGCGGATTCTCAATTGGGTTGACTCGAAACCCCGCTCAAGGTAGGATTTCCAGACGGTTGAAACCCGGGCGGAACGGAACGGGAGCGACATCTTCAAGCCGGAGGAGCGAAATGCCGAATCAGGACATCCTGGAAGGGAAACGGATTCTCATCGTGGATGACGAACCGGACATCCTCGAGACCCTCGAGGAACTGCTCGACATGTGTCTCATCGATACGGCACCGAATTTCGAGACGGCTCGCAAGTTCCTCGACAAGAACACATACGATGCAGCCATCCTCGACATCATGGGCGTCCAGGGATACGACCTTCTGAAGATCGCCACGCAGAAGGGGATCCCCTGCCTGATGCTCACGGCGCACGCGCTCAGCCCGGACAACCTGGTCAAGTCCCTCAAGGAGGGAGCCCAGTCGTACGTTCCCAAGGACAAGATCACCGAGATCGCCACCTACGTCGCCGAGACCATCGAGGCCCACGAACGGGGCCGGCAGGAACGGGACGTCCGCTGGTTCAGCCGGCTCAAACCGTTCTTCGACCGGAAGTTCGGCAAGGGGTGGAGGAAGAAGGACCAGGACTTCTGGAAAGACTTCGACCGGAAGTACATCAGCAAGAAGGACGAGCTCGAAGACATCATGTGACGGACTCACCAAAACCCGCTCACCCGCTGCTGAAAATGCTGCATCCTCTCGAGATTTCGAGGCCGGATGTCGCGGCTTCGGGCCCCCGGCGACTCCCTCGCCACGCGAGTCCTCCAAGGCGCTACAGGGGGATCTCCACGACGAAGGTCGCCCCCTTCCCCGTGTCGCTCCGAAGCGACAGCCTCCCCTGCATGTCCTCCACGAGCACCGAGACGCCCGCCAGACCCAGCCCGTGTCCCCGGACGCAGTGCTGCTCCTTCATGTCCATCTGGAAGTAGCACTCGAAGATCTGTTTGTGGTGGGTCTGCGGGATGCCCTGACCGTCGTCGCTCACGGTGAGGGCAAGGGCGTCCGTCCTCTTCTCCACCCGCACCTCGACCCGTTCCCGCCGGTACTTCAGGGCGTTGTTCAGAAGGTTCCGCAGGATCTGCTTCATCTTGGTCTCGTCGAGGGTCACCTTCTCGTCCCAGAGCCCCTCGTCGACGCAGAGCTCGATCCCCCTTGCCTCGAGGGTTTCCCTGAGGCCGGCCAGGGTCTCGCAGTCGCGTATGCAGTCGGCCGTCTTCTGGTCCGTCAGGTCGAAGATCTCCACGAGGGCCTGGGCGATGAAATCCGAGATGCGAAAATGCTCCTTGTAGATGATGCCCTGGTTGGAGCGTCCGATCTCCATGGCGTCGTTGACCAGCGACTTGGTGACCTTGGTGTTTCTGAGGACCCGGTTCAGCACCTTCTTCTGCTTTTCCGTCAAGGATCCGTACTTCTCTTCCCGCTCCAGGAGCGAGAGGATCCCCGCCTCGATCACGGCCAGCGGCACCTTCAGATCGTGTATGAAGAGGCCGAACTTGATTCGCTCTTTTCCCATGTCATACCCTTGCGGCTCGGGTGACACGCTCTCGTTGCGGGTCGATTCCGGCACGCGATCCCGGTCCGCCGGCGGCGCCTTCGCAAACATCCTCCTGAAAAGACCCGCAGCAGCCATACCCGTCGGCTTCCGGCTCATGATCCCGCCCCGATTCCCGCCGCGACGGCGGAATGCAGGCGATGAACGCCGGTTCCCTCCCTGTTTCCCGCGTACGCTCGCAAGAGCGTTCCGCACGGCATCAGAACAGGAGCCCCACGTATCCCACGAAGCTCGTGTCGGGACGAACGTCGTAGCTCATCGCGTAGACCAGCTCGATCCCCTGCTCGGCGCCGAGCCTCTTCGCCGCCACGGCGGTCGCGGCGGCCGCGCCGGCGCAGCAAGCGTTCTGATTCCGGAGTCCCTCCGCGATCACGCCCTCCCCGTCCAGGGCGAGCATGCGGTCGATGACCCGCCTGTCGTTCTCGTTCCGAACCCAGTCCACGGCCTGTTCACCGACCCCCTGGGGTGCGAAACCGTAGTTCGGCCCGTAGTGGGTCAAATCGGTGGACCCCAGAACCACGATGCTTCTGCCCAGAGAAGCGGCCAGTTCCACGGTCCGATCGCCGATGGCGAGCGTTTCCCGGGCAGGGGGCACACCCATGGGAACGATCCGGGCGTCCGGGAAAAAGTGCCGGACGAAAGGGAGCTGCAGCTCGATGGTGTTGTCCTGCCCGTACCGGTGCGCCGTCTCCACCTCGAAAGGGAACTCCCGGGCCAGGGTCGACGCCATCTCCTCGTCGATCTCCAAATCCCCCAAGGGCGTCTCCCACGCTCCCTCGGTCATGATGTAGCTGGGGCTGCCCGGGTGAAGGTGCCGTCCGAACAGGACGACCGTGTCCGGCGCGGCACCCGCCTGCAGGCACAGCATCACGTTGCAGGCGGTCTGCCCGCTGAACACCCATCCCGCGTGCGGCACAATGCCCCCGACCCGGCGGGCGCCTCCGTCCGGGCAGGGTTGCGCGTTCGCAGCGAATGCCTCGATCATTCGAAGGCATTCGGAGCGATCGGCCGGGTACCAGCTCCCGGCAAAATCCGCTCTTCTCGTGGCCATTCTCTCCTCCTCGGCGCTTCCAAGGGATCGGTCCGGTCCCTTGTGCCCGGTCGGGCCCTCCGAAGGGATCCGTGCATGCACACCACTTGCACCGGCCTGCTGCATGACGCACACCCGCGGGAACGCGCCGGGCGGTTGGTCGTACTCGATGGAGCCGCGGAAAGACCGGAACCTCGATATCCGCCACCGGGGTTTCAATGGACTGCAGCGTATCCAGCGGCGGGCGAGCCGGTTCTTTGCGAATCCGTCGAGGTTGAATTATGAAGGAATTCCGAGGGCAATGCAAGGTCATTGTTCCCGCGTTTGCTCCTTGCAGACCTCGGTTCGAGCTGATACACTCCGCCTTTCGGCAAACCGGCGAGGGCGTGCCCCACGGGCTTTCAGCGCCTCGACCCGCCCCGCTTGTCAGGAGCGATTTCTCCCATGACCGAGTGGATCATCCGCATCCCGGTGCTGCTGTTCGCCGTCACCATTCACGAGTACTCCCACGGCAGGGCCGCCCTCTCCCTGGGGGACCCCACGGCGAGGGACGCCGGACGGCTCACCTTGAACCCCCTGCCCCACGTCGATCCCCTGGGCGCGCTCTGCCTGTTCCTGTTCAAGTTCGGATGGGCCAAGCCCGTCCCCGTCGACGTGCGATACTTCAAAAACCCCAAGCGGGACACGATCCTCATGGCCTTGAGCGGCCCGGTGGCCAACCTGGCGGCCGCTTTCACGGCCGGGCTCTTCTTCCGCTATCTCCTGCTGCCCTACGACCTGTACGTGTACGTGCTGATCGACATGATCCTCCTCAACATCGGCCTCGGTGTGTTCAACCTGCTTCCCATCCCGCCCCTGGACGGCTCCCACGTCCTCGAGAACCTCCTCCCCCCGAGGGCCGCCATGGCCTTTCACCGCGCCGGCCGATACGCGCCGCTCGTCCTGATCGGGATCATCCTGCTCGATCAGTACGCGCACCTGAACATCCTCGGGCGGGTCCTGGGCACCCCCATCCGGTATCTGGCCTGCCTGTTCGGCGGCCCCGACTTCTGCCGCCTCTTCGGATGAGGAGCCTTCCTTCCCCCTTCCCCACGGCCTTACCCTCTCGATTCCAGGGGCTGCACGCGGCAAAGCGGGTTTGACACGGGCCCGCAAGTGCGATAAGTATGATACAAAAGAGCAGAACGAAAACACAGTCAATGCCCTCGGAATCCGATAAAAAGGCGATGTCCACAGAAAACCCGGAGATCCTCCGAGTCCAGGAGCTCACCCGCCAGCTGGAGCGGGTCAACCGTGAGGTCGAGCGGCTGCTCTCCCGCCTGCCGCTGTCTCGACACCACGAGGTGGCCAGGCTGAACCGGCTCGTCAACGAGCAGATCCGCCTGGCCAACACCCCTCCCCGGCGCGCGCTCCCGCCGAGGGTCGGCATCTTCTACGACAACGCGCGGGACAAGGCCGGCTTTCTGCGCCAGCGCTACAACGAAGCGCTCGCGAACGGGGAGCTTCGAAAACCGGCCGGAGAGCCCTGAGCACAAGGCGCACGCGGTCATGAAGCTCGTGTTCATCACCACCGGCGGCACCATCGACAAGCTCTACTTCGACCGGAAGAACCAGTTCGAGGTGGGCGAGCCCCAGATCACCGAGGTCCTGCGAGAGGCCAACGTGACGCTGGACCACGAGGTCGTTCCCCTCCTGCGGAAGGACAGCCTGGACCTGACGGACGCCGATCGCAGGCTCATTTTGGAGACCGTGCGCAAGCATCCCGCCCGCAGGTTCGTGGTGACCCACGGCACGGACACCATGGTCGAGACAGGCAAGCTCCTGCGGGAGGCCGAGGGAAAGACCGTCGTGCTCACGGGCGCCATGCAGCCTGCGAGGTTCCGTTTCACGGACGCGGTGTTCAACATCGCCACGGCCGTGTCCGCGGTCCAGCTCCTGCCCCAGGGCGTCTACATCGCCATGAACGGGCGGATCTTCGTCCCGGAACGGGCGCGCAAGAATGCGGAGATGAACTGCTTCGAGGAGATTGACGGATAGCTTCCGTCTTTGGGTCCCGATTTGACAGGGATGCTCAATTCATGCATCTTCATGCACAAGAGAACCGCGCGGCTCTCGAAACTGCTGCTCGGGACTCGGACAGGCGGCTCGTTCGGCAACGACCGATCCGAGGCTTTCGCACACCTGAAACCCTGCTTCCAGAGGAGGATCCGATGGATCCGAGCCGTCCACCGATGAAGGAGAGGCACACCTTTTCCGACTTCCTCTACTGGACCCTGGTGCTCGCGGTCCCGCTGGTGGCGGCGGCCGTTGCCATGTTCCGCGCCTCGGTGGTCTGGTTCATCGCTTACCTGATCGTGGGCGCGGTCCTGGTCACGGTGGTCATGCGTGTCTTCTGCTCCCACTGCCCCCATTACACGACCGGCGGCAAGACCCTTCGATGCATGTTCTTCTGGGGGGTGCCCAAGCTGTTCCGGGAACGGCCGGGGCCCCTGGCGTGGTGGGAGAAGGCCCTCACCCTGACGGCGGCCGCGGTCCTCCTGCTCCTTCCTGTTCCCGGCCTCCTGGAGCAGCCGGCGCTTCTCACCCTGTACGTCCTGTCCCTGGGTGTCTTTCTGCTGTCGGTCCGGCGCCACGAGTGCGTGCGGTGCAGTTACACGCACTGCCCTTCCAACCGCGTGACGCCGGAGGAGCGATCGAACGTCCCTTCTTGATGATGTCGTAAAAAGCCCCAGGCCTCGAGATCCGCCCTGGGAATATCAATACGTGATCGCTTTTCCGGCGGAGGGTGAGCGGGTTTTTGAGAATCCCTCACCTCTCGAGGATCACGGGCTCGGGCTCGTAGCGGCCTTCCTGGACCTGCTCCCAGAACTCCTTCCGGCCCTTCTGCCACCCGTGCCCGAACACGGTGTCGAAGTAGCCGCCCAGGCGGCTGAACACGCGGCGCCACACCGCGCCCCGGCTACGGGTGAGCACGTCCTCGAGAAACGGCACGATCTCGGACATGCGCTCCTTGGGCAGGTAGGCCCGGGCCCCCAGCTCCACGGACTTCCTCAGGGCCTCCACGTTCACGGCGTGGGCCGTGAGCATGATGGCGGGAAACCCCAGGTGGACGGCCGCGTTCAACAGGTCGAACCCCCGCACCCCCATGATGTCCAGGATCACCGCGTCGTAGGTCCAGGATCGGATCAGCTGGTAGCCGGTCTCGTAGTCCGTGGCCCGGTCGAAAGTCAGGCCCTCGAAGTCCTCGAGCATCTCCTCCAGGGTGTCCAGGACGTCCGGCTCGTCGTCCACGGCGAGGATGCGCTTTCCGTTCAGTATGCTCTCTGCCATTCCCATCTCCTCTGATGTGCGTGCAGGTCCCGACAGGACCGGCTGAACGTTCGTCGGGAAAAAGTCTCAGCCCAGATTGCGGGTCTTTTCCCCGGCGTCCTTCCGCGGGACCGGGGCCGGTTCCTTTTCCGGTACGCCCAGGCAGACTATGGCCACGGGGTTCCTCTCGGGGGCGATCCCCAGGAGCCCGCTCAGGTTGACCTTGTCGTAGAGCGTGAACCAGAGGCTTCCCAACCCTTCCGCGTGGGCGGCGAGGAGCATGTTCTGGACGGCGGCGGCGCAGGCGTGCTGGTAGGCCGTGCCCCCGCCCGCCTGGAACCGGTCCACGCCGGTCTTCTTCGGGTCGCCCACCACCACCACCAGAACGGGCGCCGATTGAAGGAAGTCCACCCGATACTTGTCGAGCCAGCCCCACCCGCTCTCTTCGCGCGCCCAGACCCGGCAGCGCTCCGCTTCGTGGCGGATTTTCTCCTTCACCCCCGGGTCGGTCACCACGACGAACTCCCAGGGCTGGGCGTTCATGGGCGACGGAGCCCAGGTAGCCGCCTCGAGGATGCGCTCGAGCGCCTTCCCGTCCACGGGCTTGGGTGAAAAGCTGCGGCAGCTCCTTCTTCCCTTGATGGCTTCGTACACGTCCATGGCACCGCCTCCTTTTCGCGAGCTTTCCGCTCGCGGGCCTCGGTGATTCCGCCGGGGACCTGCGAACCGGACCCTTCAGCCCGTCACTTCTTCTCGGACCCGTCGTCCATGCGCCTCCGCTCCTCGTCGCGGATCTCGCGGCGCAGGAGCTTTCCCACTTTGCTCTTGGGGAGCATATCCCGGAACTCAATATAACCCGGAACCTTGTAAGAGGCAAGTCGTTCCCGGCACCACCGGATGAGATCGGCGCCTCCCACGCCGCGGGCGTCCTCCTTGAGCACCACGATCGCCTTGATCCGCTCCCCCACCTTGCGGTCGGGCACGCCCACCACGCACGCCCCGATCACGGTGGGGTGATCCTGGAGCACGGCCTCCACCTCGGAGGCCGACACGCGGTAGGCCTTGTGCTTGATGATGTCCGCGGAGCGCTCCACGTAGACGAACTGCCCGTCCTCGTCGCGCTTGACGAAATCCCCCATCCGGTAGAAGGCCTTCCCCTGGATCTCCACGTAGGATCGCCGGGTCTCCTCGGGCTTGTTCAGATACTCCTTCAGGGTGTAGGGCGACGTGACCACCAGCTCGCCGCTCTCCCCGTCCGGCACGGGCTCCAGGGTCTCCGGATCCACCACCAGGCACTCCCGGCTCGCCAGCGGCTCGCCGATGGTGGTGGGCCTGGGGTCCCCGTCGATCCGGCTGTAGGTCACGTGGCCCGCCTCGGTGGACCCGTACACCTGGTAGATGGGGATCCCGAACCGCTCCCTCCACCGCTTGAACACCTCCACCGGCAGGACGTCCCCCCCGCAGTAGCAGTAGACGAGGGAGCCCAGGTCGTAGCGGTCGAGGCGGTCGTTCTCCAGGATCATCCGGTAGAGCGCGGGCACCCCCAGCATCCAGCGCGCCCGGTGGCGCTCCACGGTCTCCAGGATGGCGTCCACCTGGGGGACGGGCATGAGGAGGGTGCAGTTCCCCTTGTTGAGGCCCACGGCCATGCAGAGGCCCAGGGCCATGATGTGGAAGAGCGGGTTGACCGCCAGGTAGACGTCCCCGCCCTCCAGGAGGTGCTCCCCGGCCACGTCCTCGGTCACGTCGTTCACGTAGGAGGTCATCCCGATGTGGTTCCCCGGCACGCCCTTGGGTAAGCCCGTGGTCCCGCCCGTGTAGAGGATGTAGGAGAGATCCTTCCAGGGGTCCATGTGGGGCGTCTCCCGGAAGGGATCGCTTCGAAGGAGCGATCGGAACCGGAGCACGCGGTCGTCCCGCTCCACCTTGCCCGTGGGGACCCGGTCGAACAGGAAACCCAGCAGCCGCTTCCACGGGGGGACCAGGTCCGCGACGTTGGTGACCACGGCTCGCTTCAGGGGGGTGGAGGCGAACACCTCCTGCACGTAGCAGTAGTTCGTGTCCTGGCAGATGACGGTCTCGGCGCCCGAGTCCTCGAGCATGTGCTCGATCTCGAAGGAGGTGTAGATGGGGGAGACGGGCACGATGACGGCGCCGATCCGCTGGATCGCCAGGAACGCAATGAGCCACTGAACGCAGTTGGCCGTGTAGATCATGACCCGCTCGCCCTTGCCCACGCCCAGCCCGTTGAGCCCGCCGGCGAATCGTTCGCTCAGCTCGCGCAGCCTCCGGTAGGAGAAGGTCGTGCCCAGGTAGACGACCGCCGGACGGTCCGGGTACTTCTCGCTCATGCGGTCGAACCGGGTGAAGGTGAGTTCCTTTTCCAGCTCTTGCTCGGAGATCTTCATGCGCCGTTCCTCTTTTGATCGATCAACTCTCCCCCCTTCCTTCCTCCACTCCGAAGTAGGCGGAGCGCACGTCGGGGTTGTCCATCATCTCCTGCTTGGTCCCTTCCAGCACGGCGGTGCCGTTCTCCAGGATGAAGGCGTAGTCCACGATGGGGATCACGGGCCGGGCGTACTGCTCGGTCACGATGATGGAGATGCCTGTCTGGTCGCGGATCTCCCGGGTGGAGCGGACCAGGATCGCCTGGATGAGCGGGCTCAGCCCCATGAGCGGCTCGTCCAGAAGCAGCAGCTGCGGCTGGGCCATGAGGGCGCGGCCGATGGCGAGCATCTGCTGCTCGCCCCCGCTCAGAAACCCGCCCACGCGCTTCCTGAGCTTCTCGAGCGCCGGAAACAGCTGGAACACGTAGTCCAGGGTCTCCCTGGCCTGCTTGGGGGAAGCCAGGTAACCCCCGATCTTGAGGTTCTCGAGCACGCTGCTCTCGTTGAAGATCCGGCGCCGCTCCGGGCAGAGCACGATGCCCAGCCGCGCCCGCTTGCTCGGTTTGAGATGGGTGATCTCCTTCCCCATGTACTCGATCCTTCCGAGCACGGTGATTCTCTCCCCTCCGGACATCTCCTCCTTCTTCCGGATGTCCTCCATGATCCCGGAAAGGGTGTACATGAGGGTGGACTTGCCCGCGCTGTTCGCCCCGAACACCCCGACGATGCGGCTCTCGTCGCAACGGATGCTCACGTTGTTGAGCGCGAGCATGTTCTCGTAGAACACCATCAGGTCAAAAGCCTCAAGCATAGGTCATGACCTCCTCCACCTCCTCGGATCCGAAGTAGGCCTCCCGCACCTTCGCGTCCGACATGACCTCGTCGGGCTTTCCTTCCATGAGCTTCTCGCCGAAGTTCATGACCACGACGCGGCCGGCCACGCGGAAGAGCTCCCTCAGGCGGTGCTCGATCATCACCACGGTGATCCCCTCCATCTGAAAGCGCTCGATCAGGGGCAGCATGCTGGCGATCTCGCTCATGCTCAGACCCGAGAACACCTCGTCGCAGAGGATCACCTCGGGCTGGAGCGCCAGGCACCGGGCGAGCTCCAGCCGCTTCAGGTAGCCCGTGGGAAGGGTGGAGGCCGTCTTGTAAGGCACGAAGGAGTCCCGCTCGAATCCGATCTCCTCCAGGATGTCGATCCCCACGGTGTTCCGGTCCCCGAGCCGGCCCCCGCCCCGCCAGCCCCCGGTCCGCCGTGCGCGGGGCGAGAAGAGGGGGATCACGAGGTTCTTGTAGGCGGGCAGGCTGTAGTAGGGACGCATGACCTGGAAGGTGCGCGTGACCCCCATGTCCGCGATCTTGTGGGGCGGCTTGCCCGTGATCTCCTCTCCGCGGTACAGCACCCTGCCCGAGGTCATCTTGACGAAACCGGTGATGCAGTTCACCACCGTGGTCTTGCCCGAGCCGTTGGGACCGATGATGCCCAGCACCTCCCCCTTCCGGACGTCGAAGCTCAGCCGGTTCAGCGCCAGGATGCCGCCGAAGGCCTTGGTCGCCTCCCGGACCTGCAGAATGGGCTCCTCGCTCATACCTTCACCCACCTTTCGAACTGATGATACTTGCGCTGGCCGTAGTTCATGATGCCCTCGCTCCGGAACACCACGAAGGCCATGAGAATGATCGAGTAGGCGACGATCCGCAGGGTCCCGAACTCCCGGAGGAGCTCGGAGACGGGCACCAGGATGAAGCACCCGAGCACCGGACCCACCAGGGTCCCCCCGCCTCCGATGACCGTGGCTGCGATCGGCAGGATGGAGAAGTCGAGCGCGAACAGCGAGATCCCGCCCCACATGTAGATGTGGACGATGCACGCCCCTGCCAGGCATCCGATCCCCGACGCGATGAGAACCGCCAGGCCCTTGAACAGGGCGACGCTCATCCCCGAGGCCTTGACGGCCTGATCGTTGTCCATCACCGCCCTGAGCACGAGTCCCAGGTCCGTGTTCACCAGGCGGCGAAGCCCGAAGAGAATCAGGAGCACCATGGCGATCACGAAGTACTGCTCCACCCACCGGTCGGGGAAGCTCTCCACCCCCAGGATCCCGTCGGTTCCGCCGAAGATGTCCAGGGCCTCGATGACCCGGCCCAGGAACAGAGGGTACATGAGGGTCACGATGGCGAAGTAGACCCCCCGAAGCGGCAGGCAGGGCAGGAGCAGGATGGTGCAGACCACGGCTCCCAGGACGGCCGCAGCGGGAACGGCCAGCAGCGGAGGAACCCCGAAGGAGGTGTTGAGCATGGCGGAGATGTACCCGCCGGTGCCGATGAAGAACGCCCCCCCCAGGCTGACCAGGCCCACGTAGTGGGCCAGGAGGTCGAAGCTCATGGCGAGGAGCGCGTAGATGCAGACCACCGATACGACCCGCTGCCAGTACATGCCCGGAACGAGAAAAGGCAGGAGCAGGATGCCGGCAATGAGCAGAAGCCGGGGGGCCGTGAGATAGGCCAGCTCCCGCCAGCTCATGATGGCGTACAGGCTGTCGGACCGGACCTTGATTCCGCGGTCCAGCCGTTCCTTCCGTCGTTGTTCATCGCTCACGGATCAGACCCTCTCTTCCAGCTCCTTCTGGCGTCCGAACAGGCCCGAGGGCCGCAGGACCAGGGTGAAGATGATGGCCAGGAGCGCCACCACCATCTGAAAGTGCGACCCCCACCAGACCACCGTCAGGATCTGGGCGAACCCGATGATGAAGGCCGCCGCCACCGCGCCGAACCAGCTCCCCAGGCCGCCCACGATGCAGACGGCGATCGCCTGGATGAGCACGTCGTAGCCCTTCTCCACCACGATGTTCCCCAGGGGCAGGAGCACCACGGCGGAGAGCCCCGCCAGCATGGAGCCGAACGCCATGGCCACCACGGCCATGAGGTCCGAGTCGATGCCCAGCATCAGGGCGGCCCGCTCGTCCTGGGCCATGCCGCGCAGGGCCAGCCCGATCCTCGAGTAGTGGGTGAACGCCCAGAGAAACCCCACCACCCCGAATCCGATGGCCACCACCAGCAGGCGGTGGTAGTCCACCGGCGTCCCGGCCAGGATCACGCCCCCCTCCACGAAAGGGGGAAGGGTGTAGGTCATGCCCTTGAAGCCTCCCCAGCGGAACCCCTCCAGGATGGCCAGGCCGATGGCGTAGGAGGCGATGATCTCCGAGATGGCCATGCCCCGCACGCGGATGAGGAAGAACCGATAGATGATCGCGCCGATCACGCCGGTTGCGAGCATGGCCAGTGCGATGCTCAGGGCGTAGTTCAACCCCGCCCCCTTGAACAGGCTCCAGGTGAGAAACCCCGTCACCACGTACAAGGCGCCGTGGGCGAAGTTGGCGACACGGCTGATGCCGTAGACCAGGGCAAACCCCAGCGCCATCAGGGCCAGGGCGACGCTGTTGATGGTGCCGTAGATGAGAATGTCCATATCACGCTCACGTCGTTTCGGGTTGATCCCGGCGGTGCCGATACATCCCTGGGGTCTCAGGTCGGCAAGGAGGAAGCGGTCCCCGTCCCCCCCTCGAGGTGGAGAAGATCGGAGAGAGGGGCGGAGGGGGGTAAGGGACATCTTTCGGACCGGGAGCCTACTCCATCCAGGGCGGCAGCAGGATCTCGCCGGTGGCGATGCTCTCCGGGTAGACGACGATGCGCTTCCCGTCCTGCCACTGGAGGATGGTACCCACGGCGCCTTCCTCGGGATCCAGGGCGGGGATGACCTGGTGGCTCTTGGGATCGAACCGGATCCGGCCGTAGACGCCCATCAGGTCCGTCTTCTCGAGGGCTTCCACCACCTTGTCCGAGTCCAGGGTGCCGGCGCGCTCGATGGCGTCCTTGAGCACGTAGACCGACATGTAGCTGCTGGAGCTCCCCAGCCCCTCGGGCGCCACGCCCCACTTCTCCTCGTAGGCGTTGTAGAAGGGCATGGTCCAGGAGGTGGCCTCGGAAGGCGCGTTGCCGGCGTTGACCACGTTGCACAGGGTGTACTCGCCCTTCCCCTCGGTGGCCTTCCAGAACCCGGGCTGCTCGGCCGCGGCGAGGGTGGAGCCGAAGGGCAGGGCCGGGAGCTTCATGTCGTACCACTGCTTGAGCAGGATGGAGCTCTCGGGCATGTCCATCCAGATGTTCAGGATCTGCGCACCCTCCCGCTTGGCCTTGAGGAGGCCCATGGAGTAGTCGGTGCTGCCGGTGGGAAAGACCTCCATGCCCAGGACCTCGAACCCCTTGGAGGCGGCCACCTTGCTGATGATCTCCCCCGCGCCCCGGGCGTGGGCCACGTCCTGGACCATGACGAAGATCTTGGTGAGGCCGTGCTTCTCGCGCAGCTTGATGAAGTTGGCGATGATCTCGCCCACCAGCTGCTTGGCCTCGCCGTGGATCCTGAAGCAGTACTTGTACTTGTCGTAGTTCTCGGCCACCATGGCGTGGTACTTGGGTGTGAGCACGCCCGTGGTGACGATGGAGATCTTCTTGTGCTTGCTGAGGAGGGGCATGGCCGCCAGGGCGGCCTCGGAGCGGACCGGTCCTCCCAGCAGGAAGTCCGCGTCCTTCTCCAGGATCAGCTTCTCCACGGCCAGCAGCGCCTCGCTCACCGGCACGCCCGGCTCCAGGTCCCGGGTGTCGATCACCTCCACCTCGAAGGGTCGCTTCTCTCCGCCCACATCGACGCCGCCCTTTGCGTTGATCTCCTCCACAGCCAGCTTGATGCCCCGCTCCGCGTCCCAGCCGTACAGGAACGAGGTGGACAGGGGGCAGCCGATGACAATGGGCTCCTCCGCCCACGCCGCGCCCGAGGGCATCAGGAGAAAACCCGCCAGCAGAACGACCACGATTCCCAAACCTCTGCACTTCATAGCCTTCCCTCCTCTTGAAATGGGTGCCTTGAGCTGCTGTGAGGACACCGGTCGTCAAAACCCCGGCGAAGCACTCCGCTGCATCTACGCCATTCCTGCGCGCGGGTGTTTCCGAATGGAAAAACCCGCGCGCTCGAATCCGCCATGCCCTTCCGTGCCGCTCTTGCCGATGCCGGCACGAACCCTGCGGTTCCTGTCGGACCCCGACCGTCGCGCCGTCCTTCGGGGCGACGGCCTTCCGGACTCACCGTCCTCGATCACGCTCTCGGAGTCCGTGCTCCGTGATCTTCCGCTTGAGGAAAGGAAGGGAGACCTCGAGAAGACGCGCCGCCTTCTCCAGGTCCCATGAGGTCTGCGCCAGGACCGCCCGCAGGTGATCCTTCTCGACCTCTCTGAGGGCCTTGACCTCCATCACCATCTGCCCCTGCCTTCATTCGCACTTTAAGCGACTTTACGCAAATGACGTGCCGAAAAGCGGAAAAACCGGAAACGGGCTCCAAGCCTTCGAATTGCGAACCGAATTCCTCCTATCCCCGGGATCGTCGTGTCGCGGGGACGGCCTGCTCCGCTGAAAATCCCTTTCCATGAGAAAAGTTCTTTTCGGGTGCCGAACCGAACCCGTTCCCGCCTCAGGGAGGTTCGATGCCGTACTTGCGGATCTTGCTCCGCAGGGTGGGCAGCGAGATGCCGAGCATCCTGGCCGAGCGGGTGCGGTTCCACCCGGAGTGCGTCAGGGTGTTCTCGATGTGCTGCTTTTCCACCTCGGGCAGGGAGTAGGTGGTGAGCCCTCCCGACGGCGACGGCTGCGCGCGGAGGATCTCGTCGATCTCCTCCAGGAGGATCACGTTGCCCCGTGCCCGGACCACCGCCGCAACGAGCACGTTTTTCAGCTCCCGGACGTTGCCGTCCCAGGAGTGGGCCGTCAACCGGTCCATGACGCCCCGCTGAAGCTTGGTGACCGCGGTGCCCAGCTCCTGGTTGATCTTCTGGAGAAAGTAGTCCACGAGATCGGGCACGTCGCCGGCCCGATCCCGGAGGGGAGGAATGCACACATTCACCACGCCGAGCCGAAAGTACAGATCCTCCTTGAACAGTCCTTTTTTGACCTGGCCGGACAGATCCCGGTTCGTGGCCGCGATGATCCGGCACTTCGACTTCAGGGTCTCCTGCCCCCCCACGCGCGTGTACTCGCGCCGCTCCAGGAACCCCAGGAACTTTCCCTGGAGGGCCAGGGGGAGCTCTCCCACCTCGTCCAGCAGCAGGGTGCCGTTTCCCGCCAGCTCGATCTTGCCCCGCTTGGTCCGGGTGGCCCCGGTGAACGCGCCCTGCTCGTGGCCGAACAGCTCGCTCTCGATCAGGTTCTCCACCACAGCGGAGCAGTCCAGGGTCACGAAAGGCTCCCGGCAGAACGGGCTGTTTCGGTGGATCACCCGGGCCATCAGTTCCTTCCCCGTGCCGGTCTCCCCCTGGATGCAGACCGTGGCCCTGTTCTGGCAGAGAAGCCCGATCATCTTGAAGATCTCGCGCATCTTCTCGCTGTTTCCGATCAGGATCTCCTGGCTGGGGGGGCGATCCAGGCCGTTTCCCGGGGGCGTCTCCCGGTCCACTTCCAGGATGTCCAGGGCCCGGTTCACGGCCTTCTCCACGTCGTCCGGATCGAACGGCTTGTGGAGGTAGTCGTACGCTCCGTTCTTCATGGCCTGGATGGTGCTCTCCATGTCGTGAAAGGCGGTGATCATGATCACCTTGGATCGGGCCCCGCACTGCTGGATCTCGCTCAGCACGTCCAGCCCGTCCCGGTCCGGGAGGCGGATGTCCAGGATCACCACCTCGGGCAGGTGGCGGTGGAACAGAGCCAGCCCCTCCCCGGCGGTGTCCGCTGTCAGGACCTCGTGATGCTTTTCCCCGAGAAACATCTCGAGAGATTCGAGGATGGAACGCTCGTCGTCAACGACCAGTACCCTGGACATGCCCATGCTCCTCCGGGAGGCAGATGGTGAAGGACGCTCCGCCGGGACGCCCGTTTCGCGCTTCCACCCAGCCGCCATGGCCCTCCACAATGCGCTTGACGTTGCTGAGCCCCAGGCCGCTTCCCTTGGTCTTGGTGGTAAAGAACGGCTGGAACAGGTCGGACAGATCGGTCTCGGGCAGCCCGCGGCCCCTGTCGAAAACGGAGATCTCCGTCCGGGGCGAGCCCCCATTGGGCAGATAAGCCGTGGTCACGCGGATCTCCCCTCCCCGGTCGGAGGCCTCCACCGCGTTGAGGAGCAGGTTGATCAGGGCCTGCTCCAGCTTCTCCCCGTCCGCCCTCACCTCGGGCATCTCCCTCTCGAGCCGGGTGACCAGGGCCAGGCCGTTCTCCCGGACCTTCACCTCCAGGAGCTCGACGCAGGACCGGACCAGCGGGTTGATCCGGGTGGGCCGGTACTGGAGCTGGAGGGGCTTGGCGAAGTCCAGAAGCTCGTTCAGGATGCGCTCCAGACGCACCACCTCCCGGGCCGAGATCTCGAGGCGGCGGAGGTCGTTTCCCTGGATCCGGGGCGTCTTGGAGAGGAGCTTCAGGTTCAGGGTCACGGCCGCGAGGGGGTTGCGGATCTCGTGGGAGAGCGACGTGGTGATCTCGCCCACGTAGGCCATGCGCTCGGCCTCGAGCATGCGCCTCTCCATCTTGACCCTTTCGGTGATGTCCCTGCAGATGCCGATGCTGGAGAGCTTGTTGTCGAACACGGTGTTCTTGGCCAGAATCTCCGTGGGGAAACATTCGCCGTCCTTGGAGATCCGCATGTACTCCAGGCTCCTGGGCGCCGACCGGGAGGTGAGGCTCTTGCGGTAGATGTCGTTCACCCGGTTGCGATCCTCGGGGGAGACGAAGGCGTGAAACTTTCGGCCGACGATCTCTCCGATGCTTCGCCCGTGCATCCGGCAGAAGGCCCGGTTCGCAAACACGATGACCTCGTCCTGGATCACGAAGTAGCCGTCCGTGATCTCCTCCACCAGGGTCTTGTACTTCCGTTCGGACTCCCTGAGCTGGCTGGTCCTGGCCCGGACCTCCTCTTCCAGCCGCCGGTTGTGCTCCAGGATCTTCTTCTCGTGCATGTTTTGAAAGTGGTCGCTGAAGCGCCGGATCGTGTAGGTGAGGCAGTCGTTGATCTTGATCAGGGCGTTCAGGAACTCGTCGCGGGAGGTCTCGCGGGCCAGGAGGGGAATGGCGATCATGCGGTACAGCTCGAAGGCCCGCTGCACGTCGCTGAGGAGGAAGCCGGTCTCCAGGCGCATCTGCGTGATGTGGTCGATGAACCGGTTGATCGGGCCGAAATCGCCGTGAACGAGCATCTCCCGATTGGCGTCGAAGGCGCCGGTGACCGTCTCCACGAGCTCCCTGCGGGGCCGCCGGACGTACAGCTCGCCGACCTCCGTCTTGAGCTTCAGGACCCATTCCCGAATGATGGCGGTCCTGTGGCGCTCGTGAAACTCGTCCAGGCTGAAGCCCATGCACCTGCCCTTTTACACCCGGGGTGGGAACGGCGCCGGCAGTCGGGCGGCACGCACCCCGACCAGGCACGACCGGCGGCGCAAGGAAGGCCGCCGGGCATCCCATGCACTGTTTCAAACGATCGAGGTCGTCGGGACGACCGGTTTGAAAAAAGGACAAGGTTCAGCAGAGACGTTTCGAGAGCGATCCAGCGAAGCAGCCGGCACGCGGTCTGGAGGACCGCCTGGTCTGTCGGCAGGGATCGCTCACCGGGGGTCGTCGATCAGAGATGACGTGGGCAGAGGGCTTGGGTTCCTGCCGGCCTGCTGCTGGAAAGCCTTCACATTATAGTGGATCGCCGGAGCGAGTGCAAGGACTGGAGGGAGAGTGGGCCCGGGGGATTCAAAAGGTCACTCCCGGTCCCTCTTCACCAGGAACATCAGGAGGATTCCGGCCATGGCCATGACGATGTTGAGGACGAAGGCGAGGTCGTACTGCCCGGTGGCGTCCCTCAGGCTCCCGGCCACCCAGTGGACCGCGATGGCGCCCAGCCCGTAGAAGGGCGTCCAGGCCCCGATGACCGTCCCCATGACCTCCTTGGGGAAGTAGTCCCCGGCGCAGGCCCCGTAGATGGGGAAGGTCACTCCGTAGAAGACCGCCAGGAGGCCCACGAAGAGGCTGAGCACGAACCAGGAGGCCCCCGAGAAGAGGATCCCCGCCAGGGCGACCGCAATGACCGTGTTGGAGAGGAGGATGGTTCTCCTCCGGCCCAGGACGTCGGAGAGGGGCAGGACGGTCAGCACGCCCAGGACCTGGCAGGAGCCGTGGATGGTGGCGAGCAGGCTGGCCTTGTCCAGGGGAAAGCCCAGCTGGTGCTCGGCGTAGTCCACCATGAAGGTGGTGATCCCGTAGAGGCTGAACGAGATGCAGAAGTAGGAGGACCCGATCAGCCAGAATGTGCTCGACCTCAGCACCGAGAGCTGGCCGGGCCGAACCGCGGGCACGGCCGGCTGCGGGCCCTGTGCGGGCGTTTCCCGCTCCCCCCAGGGACGGCGGCCGGCCGCCTCAGGGCTGCTCCGCAGGAACAGGCCGTTTCCCAGCACCATGGCCAGGGCCGCAGCTCCGAGGAAGGTCCAGGAATGCCGCCAGGAGTAGTGCTGAACGATCCAGGGAAAGGCCACGCCCATGGTGGCGAACCCCAGACCGTACCCGGTCGAGAGGATGCCCAGGGCCAGGCCTCGCCGTCGGGGAATGAACCACCGTTGAACGACGGTGATCACGGGGGTCCACATGCCCGTGGCCCCCAGCCCCACCACGGCGTAGGCCACGCAGGCGCCGAGCAGGGAGTCCACCATGCCCATGGCCACCAGGCCCAGCCCCAGCATCAGGGCGCAGGAGGTGATCACCCGGCGGGCCCCCAGCCGGTCGGTCAGAAAACCCGTCAAGGGGGTCACCGCAATGTACGTGAACAGGTAGGCGTTGTAGACGGATCCGCCCTCGGTCCGGCTGAACCCGAGATTTCTGATCATCTCGGGCAGCACCACCCCGTACCCGAGCCTGGCGGAGTAGTTGATGAGGAGGTCCACGAAGCAGACCGCGAGCACCACCCACGCCCAATGAAGTCCCCATCGTCTCATGTCCGTTACGTCCTCCTGTTTGCGGACGGAACACCCCTGGGATTGCCTGTCCCAGCCGGTTGAACAGCGAATCGAGCAAAGCGTCCGTGGCTGCAGGGATTGTACCGGCGGCACGAGGGTCCGTCAAATATCCTCCATCGGCTGAACCAACGGAGCTCAAATGCGCTTTGAGCCGTGATCGAGGCCTCGATCGGCATGAACGAGGTCGGAACTACGCTTTCCCTCCTTCAAGCCGGACCACTCCCAGACCGCCATCCACCGTGACGGTGGTGTTTTCGCGAATCAGCGATGTGGCGTTTCGAACGCCCACGACCGCAGGGATGCCCAGCTCGCGGGCCACGATGGAGCAGTGATTCAGCAACGCCCCCTCTTCCACCACGATCCCGCCGATCATGCGCAGAATGGGCGTCCACCCTGGATCCGTGTTCCCGGCGATCATGATATCGCCTCGCTCGATATCCGCAGAGGTGGGGTCGTCCACGATTCGAGCCCGTCCGGTCGCCTTGCCGGGGCTGGTCCCGATGCCTCTCAGGGTCTCCGCATCGGAGCTGACATCTTGGACCGGCATGCCGTCCACGTAGAAGGGGACCGGCTCGCCCTCTTCGGAGCAGGCGGTCCGCCTTCGGGCGGCCAATGCTTTCGCGTCCTCCAAACGCATGCTGCCGGACACGGTCTGCTCCAGCTCGGACGGCCGGAGGAAGAGGACATCCGTCTCCATGCCGTTTTTGCGGCCGAGCTCCAGGAGGGAGCGCCTGAGGAGGTACAGGACGCGGTCGAGCGCAAACCGCAACTCCTCCCTGAGGTCCAGAAACCGTCTCGCAACCCGGAGTGAGATTCGCAGGACGATCCGGAGATGAAAGGGCAGCGTTCCCTGCGCCATGCGGGCGGCCTGCGCCGGGTTCCCGCTCTTCCCGGAGCGCTCCTCCGGCCGGCCCCGGACGAGCACGGCCAGCATGCCCAGAACCTGATCCGGGGATTCCGACCATCGCGGGGCGGTGAGGGTCCTGTGCTGCGCGCGCGATCCGTAGGTCTCGAGAAAGCGCTCGAAATCTTCCTGAACATCCGAAGGCAGAGCGTGGATCAGCTCCTCGGGGTTCCGGTTCAGGAACTGCTCGACCAGGTCCTCGTCGCTCCGAATCCGGTCCGCCAGGTTCTGGATCGATCGCTCCATGGCGGAGGTCACATTGTCCGATCCCCGGCTCAGGAGCGCGAGAAAATCGGAATGGGTCGATCCGGCCAGGTCGACGGCCATCCACCTGGCGGCCCACGTGAGAAGTGTGGCATAGAGATAGGGCCACTGGTTGTGCTCCAGAAGATCCAGATGACATCTCAACGCGGCGCGGACCTTTTCGAAGGCCAAGCTCTCCTGGCCCGCCGGCGGCTTTTCGATCCGGCGGATCCTCCCGTCGAGCCTTCGAAGGAACCGTCTCGACAAGGAACCGCATAGGAGCGGGTTGCTCTGCGGGTGGGTGATGCTCAGCCGGAGGGCTTTGCAGAAGAAGCGAATCAGCTTCGATGGACCCGGGGGTGGAACGGCGTCCGGATCCCATCCGGGGGGGAACAGCGACCGGATCTCACCGGTGCGGAACCGGCGGGGGATCAACCGGAGGACGTTCCTCAGGCTGTTGCAGCTGACATACAGGAACCCGTGAATCACCGCCATCGCGGGACGTTCCACGGGGATTCCGAAAAACCGGGCATACCACGAGAGATCGAATCGGGAGGCGTTCCGGGTCATGACCTCCGCCATGAACGGCGTGAGACGGTCGGCCCAGAGGTCGTTGGCGATCTTTCGGGTCCAGGCCCCTGGAGGCGCCGCTTTGTCCGGTTCCCGGACTGCCGTCACAGGGCGTGCCTGCAGAAGCCAGAGGGTGCCCCCAGGATCCAATGCCCACTCGATATCCTGGACCCTTCCGTCGAAGAGCGCTTCGAGCCCCCGGGCCATCCCCGCAATGGACCGCCAGGGCTCCGCTTCCGGTTCTACGCTTCCGGAACCGTTCCTCACGACGCCCTCCGAGTCCACGAAAAGTCGGAAGGGGGTGGCGGCGCCGCTCACCAGCTTGTCCCCCGACCCCGAGACGCTCTCGATGACGCACACCTTCTGCGCCGGCTGCATGGGGTTCCGGCTGAACGCGACCCCGGCATTCTGGGCATGCACCATGCGCTGAAGGATGACGGACAGGAGAGCCGGATGCTCCTCACCGCTCCCATCGCGGAGGTACGCCTGCACCTTTTCCGTTTCTGCACTCCTCCAGCACCGCTCGATGCAGTCCTCGAGTTTTCGGGCATCCCGGATGTCGAGAAAGCTCTCGTACTGGCCTGCGAAGCTTTTCGACTCCAGGTCCTCCATGGGAGAGGAGGATCGGACGGAGACGCCGCGATCCAGACCCAACACCTCGGCGGCCCGATGGACCTCGTCCGGAAGCCCGGAAGGCCACTCCGAGTGGTCCCTGAAAAGCCGATGCGCTTCGATCCGAATGGCAAAGGCCTCCGGCACGCTGAAACCCGCCCGCTTGGCTCGCGCAAGGGACGCGAACTTGCGGCCGACCAGCCCGGGATCCAAGGCCCTGTCATCGCTGAACGCAATCAGCCACTTCATTTCATCTGAACCCGACGCACCCTGTTCGATCCATGTTTTCCTCAGGGTATCATCAAACACCTCACAGGCTCCAGGAAGCGGTTCAACGCCGGGATGGGTGCAGGGCACGCAGGAACACGGGTCCAGCTCAGAGCAGCACGCCCACCGCGAACATGAGCCGGACCTGAACGAGGTTCACGAGATGGCCGGGAATGTGCTTGTCCATTGTGGTCCGCTTCTGATACCCATTGACACAGGGCATAACAGCCATGCATACTCATGCATATGCGGACCACCCTGAACATCGACGACGAAACCCTGGAAAAAGCCATGCAGCTCACGGGCGTGCGCGAGAAGACCGCGCTCGTGCGCCGCGGCCTGGAAGCCCTGATCGCCCAGGAGAGCAGCAGGCGCCTGGCCCGGCTCGGCGGCACGGAAAAGAAGCTTCGGGCGCCCAGACGCCGGCGGTCTGAGGGTTCCTGGCCTTGATGCTCGTGGACACCTCCGTCTGGGTGAACCACCTCCGCCGGGGAAACCGGCGCCTCGAGGCCCTGCTCCTCGAAGCCCGGGTCGCCTGCCATCCCTTTGTCATCGGCGAGCTGGCCTGCGGCACGATGGAAAACCGCGCCGAGATCCTCTCTCTTCTCGGCTCCCTGCCCTCGACCCCTGTGATCTCCCAGGGGGAGTTCCTCGGGTTTGTCGAGACGAACGCCCTTGCAGGCCGGGGCATCGGGTTCGTGGATGTCCACCTGCTGGCCTCGGCCCGCCTGTCCGGCCTGCCGCTCTGGACGGCGGACAAGCGTCTGGCGGGCGCTGCCCGGGACCTCGGCCTGGCGTTTTCGTAGGGGGCATTCGATCCTTCCCGGCTCGATGCGCTTCAACGGTCGAACCGGAACCTCCACAGGGCAAAGGCGAAGAACAGGGCGGCGAACCCCAGGAGCACGCCGGCTTCCGGCAGCACGTCACGAAGCCCCAGGCCCCGGATCATGGCGTCGTGGTACCCCTCCAGGGCCCAGGCGTGGGGCGTGAACCGGGAGAGGAGGCGCAGACCCGGGGGCATCACGAAGCTGGGCACCATCATGCCGCCCAGGGCCGAGAGGGCCACCGCCAGGAGCACCGAGAACCCGTTCACCTGGGCCTCGGTGCGCCCCAGGACGGCGACCAGGAGCCCCATGCCGTTGGCCGAGGCGGCCAGGGCGAGGGAGACGGCCACCAGGGCCGGGACGCTTCCCGGCCTCACCCCGAAGAGCAGCACGCCCACCGCGAACATGAGCCCGATCTGGACGAGGTTCACGAGGTAGTAGGGAACGAGCTTGCCCACGAGCAGCGTGGCCCGGGTCATGGGGGCCGTGAGGATTCGCCGGAACGTCCCCTCCTGCCTCTCCCTGAGCAGGCCCGATGCCAGGGTGAGGACGATGAAGAACACCCCGAAGATCGTGTAGGCCGGGACGTGCTGCTCCGCGGCCGTGGGCCGCCTTCGGTCTTCGAACCGGCTGAGGAGCCGGACCCCGAGCATCCCCGTCCCCGCCTCGCCGCCCCCGGAGCCCAGGCCCTCTGCCGGGGGACCCAGGCGGACCGACCACAGCCTCCTCTGGATGGCCCCTTGGACCGTCCCGCGAACCGACGAGAGCAGCGGCCGGTTCAGGCCCGGGTCGGCAACGAGGACGGCCGGCGTTTTGTCTGGCAAGGGGCTCGGCGGCGCGGGCTGGAAGGCGTTCGAGAACCCCTCCTGGAAGGAGAGGGCCAGGGGAAAGCGGCCCTCCCGGACGAGCGACTCGGCCCGCTCGAGGGTCAGGGGGTTCCCCTCCACCGCCTCGACCCAGAGGATCCCTTCCAGTCCCTTGAGGTCCGAGAGCACCTCCGCGGCCCGGTCTCCCCGGTCCCGATTCACCACCAGGATCCGGACGGGCCGGTCCCGGGTCCCCGCCTCGTACACCCCTTGCAACGCCCAGCTCATGACCACGATGAAGAAGAGAGGCATGGCGAAGAGCAGGACCAGGGCCTCCCGGTCCCGCCAGAGCACCTTCAGCTCCTTCACGGTGATGGCGAGCACCTGATACGTCACCCGTTTTCCTCCGCGAGAGGCGCAGGGGCCCCTTCGCCGGGATCCCGAAGGTGCCGGCCTGTCAGGTGAATGAACACGCTCTCCAGGTTGGGTTCCAGGACGTTCAGCCCCAGGACGCCCGCCTCCCGGACGCCCGCCAGGGCCAGGACGTCCTGGACTGTCCTTTCCGGCTCCCGGGCCTTCAGGTGCCAGATCCTGCCGCTGCCGTCCAGGCCCTGGACGGAATCGAGCCGGGCCAGCCTATCCCGAGCCTCGGTTGGGAGCGGCGACTTGAGCTCCACCCGGACCAGGCCCTCCCCGAACCGGCGGATCAGGGCCTCGGGGGTGTCGAGATGGAGAACCCGCCCCTGGTCCATGATCGCAACCCGGCCGCACAACCGTTGGGCCTCTTCCATGTAGTGGGTGGTGTAAAGGACCGTCATTCCCTGCCGGTTCAGCCGCTCCAGCGTCTCGTGGAGCGCACGGCGGTTCTGTGCGTCCACCCCCGCGGTGGGTTCGTCCAGGACCAGGATCCGGGGTTCGTGGACCAGCCCGATGGCCACGTTGAGCCGCCGCATCATCCCGTTCGAGAAGGTGGCCACGGGCTGCCCCGTCCGCTCGGCCAACGCGGCGATCTCCAGCCCCTTTCGCACCCTCTGCTCCAGGCGCCGCCCGCGCAGGCCGTAGAGCCTCCCAAAGAACCGAAGATTGTCCGCCGCGTCCAGGGCGGGGTAGAAGGCGAATTCCTGCGGGACGAACCCCAGCGCCGCCTTGGCCTCGAGGGGACGGGTGGCCATGGGAACGCCGTGGATCCGGACACGGCCGCCGGTGGGCTCGATCAGTCCGGTCAACATGTGGATGGTGGTGGTCTTGCCCGCCCCGTTCGGTCCCAGGAGCCCGAAGAACTCCCCGTCGAGGATTTCCAGGCTGATCCCTCGGACCGCCCGAACGCCGGGGAACGCCTTCTCCAGGGTCTCCAGGGAAACGGCGGGGGGCGTGTCGGACCCGGTCAATGCACCATTCCTTTTCTCGCCAGGACCCGCCTGAACCGCAGCCGGTTGTACCGCTGGACCGCGATCAGGGGGAGGTTTTCCGCCAGGGCGTAACCCACCATGACCCAGCCCACCCATGGCTTGTTCCAGAGGAAGAAGAACGGCGCGAACCCCATGATGACCCAGTGGGTCCACTCCGCCCGGCAGGTCTCCACCAGAAACAGGCTCAGGTAGGACGGGTCCCGTCCCTCGAGCCTCCTCTTGGGAAATCCCTTCCCCCGGCTGAGGCCTGCCCCGTCCGGCACGTGCGCCTTCCAGGAACGCACCCGCAGCCGCGTCTCGTAGAACCGACCGCCCCGTTCCCAGGGGCGGGGGGCGCAGAGCCGATCGCTCGCGTCGAAACGGGATCGGGGGATGCGGACCATGCAGGCCACCACGGCCAGATGGATGATCCCCCAGGCCGCGATGTCCAGAAGGATCGTCCAGAGGGTGGGCAAATGTACCAGCCTCACGAAGAGCCTCCCCGGTTCCGCCGAACCCTCACCGTTCGCCCCTTCCAGCGGGCTTTCCTCTGAAAGACCGTTTTGAACAGGGACAGCAGAAAGACCAGGACGAAGAACAGGACCGGGACCGGGAACAGTGCGGCCGGCCAACGCCCGAAGTTGCCGATGCGAAGCAGCATCCAGTGGAGCTGCACCCCGTAGAGACCGTACAGGCCCGCCCAGACGAGGAGCTGCCCGCCCTCGCCCAGGGCGGCCGACTGCACCAGGTGCCGGGTCAGGGAGACGCCTCCGAACACCCAGCAGACGATCATCACGAGGACGACCGGGGAGACGGCCCCTGCCCCGATGCCGAACCCCTTGCTGAACCCCTCCACCATGGCGCGGACCCCGTCGGCGTACATGCGGAAGGAGAGCACTCCCTTGCCGCCGTAGCAGAGCACCCGGTAGCCGGCCTTCAGGAAGGCCCTGCCCATACCGATGCTCTCCAGGATGTCTCCCCTGGCCCGCTCGTGCCCCCCGACCTCGAAGTAGGCTTCCCGGGTGCAGAGGAGGCAAGGCCCGAACGCCCCTGCCGGCCGGACCCGGCTCCCGAGCGGTGTGAAGGCGCTGCTCCCCGCCAGGACGATGATGTTGAACACCGCGGAGAGGCGTTCCCAGGCCCGCTCCATGCGGTGATACGGCTGGACCGTGACCACGCCGTCGTCCTCTTGGGGAATGCTCGTCCGGATCTTCTCCAGGCCCTGATTCTCCAGGAACGTGTCCGCGTCCAGGAACAGGAGCAGATCCCCCCGGGCCTCGCGCGCCCCCTGAATGCAGGCCCAGGGCTTGCCCGCCCATCCCGGGGGAAGATCTGCGGACCGAAGGACCCGGCCGCCGTGCCGTCGGGCCGTCTCGGCCGTTCCGTCCCCGGACCGGTCGTCCACCACGATCACCTCCAGCGGCGGCGGCGACTGTCGGTCCAGGGAGCCCAGCAGGCGATCCAGGTTCTCTTCCTCATTGCGGGCCGGGATGATGACGGAGAGGGAGCGATCGCGGGACCCGGTTCGGGGACGGCCCTCCGGCACGGGAACCCGCCAGAGGAACCAGAACCCGAAGAGCCAGAAGCAGAGCAGGATCCACGGCAGGAGCGCATTCATGGGATCCCCGGTCAGGGTGATGGAAGAGCCTGGTGCCTGGGGCGGGAATCGAACCCGCACGGGGCATGGCCCCAAGGGATTTTAAGTCCCTTGCGTCTACCCGTTCCGCCACCCAGGCGCGACGACCGAAGCAATGGAGAGCGGTTCACAGGGAGAAGCCTAGTCAAACGAGGGCGCGAAAAGCAAGGGAAAAGACCGGTCGCCGGTCTCAGCGAAGGTAGATGGGGTTGGAGTAGATCCAGGGGTACTGCCCGAACCGGAACCTGCGGTCCGCCTCCACCCGGTAGACGCCCGGCTCCCGGATTCGGTGGATGGCCTCCCTCCCCTGCCAGGTCGCCTCGACGCGGCCGTTCCTGACGAGCCGGATCTCGGACTCGGCGGGGACCTCGATCACCAGTTGTCCCGACTGGAACCGGGCTTCCTCCCCCATCATCAGGTCGGAGCCGTCGTCCGGGAGGAAGAAGAAACGAAATCCCCTGGCCGGGGACAGGCCGTCGTGGGCCACGAAGAGGCGGCCCTCCCGGAGGGCCTGGTAGACCTCCCGCTTGGCCTCCTGGAAGGACTTGGGCATCCTGCGGTTCAGGAAGAGGTGGACGTTGAGGGTGCTGAGGAGGAACGCGTAGGACAGGGGCCGGAACTGAAGGAGACCCAGACGCAGCGCGTAGCCGTGGGCGTCGGAGCCTCCCATTCCCACCACCCGCCGCTCCCGGCACAGACGGTCCCAGAAGGCCAGGGTCTCGCGGCTCGGGGGAAGGAGAGTGCGCCGCTTGAACGCCAGGCAGTAGAGGCCCGAGAAGATCCCCTTGATGCGCTCTTTCCAGCGGGAGCTGTAGTTCCAGATGCAGATCCCGGTGAAGTCGCGAACCGACAGATCGTTCCAGGTGTAGGCCACGCTCTTCTCCAGGAAGGGCATTCCCCGCTCGAAGGGGTGGGCCAGATAGCCGAAACCGCCCTGCTTGTTCACCTGGTCGATGATCTGCTGGGGTCCCGCGTTGTCGCTCGACACCATAGCCTTCAGGTCATAGGCGAGGTAGTGGTGGTAGCGTCTCCCCACCTCGAGCCCTTTGAAAAGGAGCAAGTCCCCGTAGAAGCCCTCCTCGTCCAGGTACAGCCCCCCGCTCATGTGGTCGTGGTCGTTCAGGCCCACGAAGTCCAGGCCCGCGCGAATGGCCACCCCGGCGATCTCCGCAGGGGTCAGGGTGCCGTCCGAGTGTCTCGAGTGGACGTGCAGGTTGCCGATGTACTCGTAGTCGAACACGGAAGCCTTTCGGGGCTACTCGTTCTCGTTCAGAGCCCTCACGCCCATTCTCATGGACTTGATCACTGCGAAGACTTGGAGCGCCAGCACCAGGCCGAACGCCGGCACGATCCACAGCCAGTGGGGAAGCGGGATCGCCTCCCCCCTCACGTCGGCCATGAAGATCACATAGACCGGGGCCGCCTCCAGCAGGATGACGGCCGCCATGAAGAGGCTGCTCACCATCATGTAGATCAGCCCGCCGAAGCCCGTAGACACCTGGGCGATGTTCTCGTACCGGAACTTGGGGTAGAGCGCACCCAGGCCCACGCCCATGGCCACGATGCCGAACACCGAGAAGAACATGGTCACGGCCAGGAGGATCATCATGAACGGGGTCACCTGAAGCAGCCGGTTGGTGAACACGACCAGGATCTCCCCCAGCACCAGCATGGGCACCACGTACACGGCGAGCTTTCCCCACAGGAACCGCCGCATGGACATGGGGGCGCTCTGGAGGATCCAGAACGCCCGGCCCTCGGCACTCACGGCCGGAAAGATGAACCGCACGGAGATGGCCGAGAGCACGAAACCGGCGAGCCCCAGGTTGAGAAAGGCGATCTGGTTCTGGAGGAACTCCAGCCGGATCGGGCTCCGCTCCAGGGGCAGAACGCTGAAGTTGTAGAGATACACCACCACCAGGGCCCCCAGCAGGATGAGCTGGGACCACTGGCTGTTGTCCCGGAAAAAGGTCCGGATGTCCTTGTCCGCAACGGCGGCCAGGTCCCGGCCCAGGGGGGCGGCGAAGAGCCGCCTCAGCAGGCCCAGGAAAAGGGCCCCGCCCGCCCGCCTCCGCTTGGCCTCCTGGGAGCGGGAGTACCCGCTGAAGTATATGGCCTCGGCCGTCCAGACGTTGATCACCAGGAGGGCCAGCGCCGTGCTCCAGAGGAGGACCAGGTGAAACCCGTAGTCGGGGGCGGGGGCGCCCCCCAGGTGACGCCACAGCACCTCGGTGACCCAGTGGGTCGGGAGGTAGGGGCTGTCCGGAGCCTTCAGGGCGCTCATGTACTGGACCGCGCTGAAGAACGCGTCCGGGTCCACGAGCCGCTCGGGGCGGAGGAAGCGGAACAGGAAGTACAGACCCACCACCACGAGGATCACCAGGAGCATCAGGATGTCCCGGGTCCGGTGGGCCGGGAAGACGCTCACCAGCACCATGGTGAACAGGATCCCGATCCCGGCCGCGATGAGCACCATGGCGATGCCCGAGTGGGCCAGGGTGAGATAGAAAACCGGTCCGGGCCCGTACACCCAGGCATAGGCCATGAGGACCGGGAGCCCGAACACGAGCACCATCCAGGAGCTGTCCACGATGGTGTAGAAGACCCGGCTCAGAAAGAGCTCCTCCAGCGATGCGGGTGTGGCGTGGCAGAGCTCCAGGTCCTTGGAGAGGTAGAGGTTGGAGAGGGCCGTGATGACGTGGCTGAAGATCAGGAGCGAGAAGAAGGTGAGGAGGATCATGGAGAGCAGGTGATGGGCGAGGACGTCCCCGATCACCTCGACCGACTGGAAGTAGCGCAGCACCCTCGCCGAGATCAGGAACATGGCCGCCCAGAAGGCGATCCCCACGCCGCCCAGGATCCATGTGCGCTTCCGCGCCCCCGTTCCGGCCCCTCTCATCTCGTTCCGGACCCCCAGGACGCGGGGGCTCAGCAGGAGTGCGAGGTCTCTCATGGGAGGCTCATCCTCTCCTGGGTGATCTTCAGGAACACGCTTTCCAGGGTGCCGTCCACACCGGCCTGCTCCCCCAGCTGCTCCGGCGTCCCCCGGGCGATGATTCTTCCGCTCTGGATGATGGCGATCTCCTCGCACACCTCCTGCGCCACCTCCAGGGAGTGGGTGGACATGAACACCGTGGTGCCCGAGGCGACCTGGTCCCGGAAGATGTCCTTGACGAGACGGGCTCCCTTGGGGTCGAGCCCCACCATGGGCTCGTCCACCACCAGAATCCGGGGCGCGGGAAGAAGCGCGGAGCACATGACCAGGCGCTGCTTCATGCCGTGGGAGTAGCTCTCGATCAGCTCGTCCCGCCAGTCGGTCAGCTCGAAGAGCTCCAGGAGCTCCAGGGCGCGGTCGTCCGGCGAGACACCGTGATCGACCCGGTAGAGCCCGCCCATGAACCGCAGGAACTCCATGCCGGTGAGCTTCTCGTAGATAAAGGGTCGATCCGGGATGAACCCCACCCGGCCCTTGGCCTCGGAAGGGCGTTCGGCCAGGTCGATGCCGTCCAGCTCGATCCGTCCCCGGGTGGGCTTCAGGATGCCCGCCATCATGCGGATGGTGGTGGTCTTCCCCGCGCCGTTCGGCCCCAGAAAGCCGAACAACCTTCCCCGGGGGACATCGAGGTTGATGCCGTCGACGGCGACAAAGCCCCGGTACGTCTTGGTGAGATCGATCAGTCTAATCATCAATCATGCCTGTAGTCCATCACCTGGATCTTCAGCTTGCCGATCAGCCCGGCCACGTCCACCTGCCGGTCCAGGTTGCCCTCGAGCAGCTTGATGTGGGTGGCGTCCACGGGCATCTGGTTCAGGGTGGCGTCCAGGGTGATCCAGCCCCCCACGTATGCCTCGGTCCACGCGTGGTAGAAGAACTTCCCGCGCGTGTAGACGAGCCCCACGGCGATCCTCGCCGGGATGCCGAGCGCGCGCAGGAGAGCCGTGGCGAGGGTGGCGTGCTCGTTGCAGTCCCCGACCCGGGTGCGGAGCACCTCCAAGGCGCTGGGAATGCTCACCACGGGGCGCTTCTTCAGCTCGGTGTACACCCAGGCCTGAACGCGGCGGGCGACCTTGACCGGGTCCTTCTCCCCGGCGGCGATCTTCTCGGCCGCGCGAACGATCTCCTCGTGATCGCTCTCGATGTTGAACTCCGGCGCCAGGGCCTCTCGAAACCGTCCCTCTTCGCCCGTCCACGGCCGCTCGTACCCGGGCTCGAACGGGGGTTGCTCCCGTGCGATCTCCAGGAGCGGGGAAGAGAACCGCTGCCTCCCGCCGTCCCATGCGCTCCGGTCGATGGACACGCGATCGAGCCCCTCGAAGCGGACCTGGAGAAAGGAGACCCCCCGCGGCCTCGATATGTTCCGATCCGGGACCACGGCGGAGATCTCGTAGAAATCCATGTCCCCGCTTCCCTGGATGTTCTCCGGTGCAACGGCGGCGCTGGATCGGATCACGGTGAGCCCCATGAACCCCGTCTCCTTCAGGGTCGACCCGTTCTCGTCCAGCCAGAAGGTCAGGCGGTCTCCCCAGACCTCGGCCTCCAGGCGGTAGGCCTCGTAGGGAATTCCCCGGATCCGGACGGTTTCCCGGGCCGCGACGCGGACCTCCACGCTCCTCCGGCTCATGCTCGAGGGATCGAACATGGGAAACCGGTAGGACTGTCCCACCTCGAGCGGCCGCTGCCGGAACAGGTAGTTCAGGCTGACCCCCATGACCGGGAGTTCGTCGAGGGGGATGCGCTGCACGCTCCGTTCCTGCTCCCGGCCCGTTCTGACCACGAGGACGCCGTCCTCCACCCGTCCCTGCGCCTGGAAACCGATCGTGCCGGAGGTCATCCTGAACCTGAACCGCCTCAACCGGAACCGCTCGTCCGTCTCGCAGTGGGTGACCGTGTACACGCCGCTGGCGAGCCCCATGAGGTTGAGCTTGAGGAACATCTCCTCCTGCACGATGTATCCATCGGCCTCGGGGCGAAGAAAATGAACCGCGTATCCGATCTTTTTGTCCTTGAAGAAGATCTCCTTCCACTCCCTCTGAACCCCCGGGATCGACAAGGCGCCCGTCTGGACGGACGGGTCCGCCGCGGAAGTGGAGAAATGGATCTTCCGGACCAGCAGGCCCAGCAGCACCAGCCAGGTCACCACGATGACGACACCGACGGCGTGCCAGGGCCCTTTCGTTCGTACGTTTTTCATAGCTCGGTGGATCAGGCGAACGCGATCCGCCCCGGAAAGGGATACGCAAAGCGTTCACGGCCTCCGAGTCCGGCGCGTTCTGTACCGGACACCTGCGGATGTTCGATTTGAGTGGGTTTCAGGGGTTCGAACTGGAGGGCTCCCGGGAAGGCCCCGTTCCCGGGTCCTGCAGGGGACACGGGCGGCCTCGGTCCGGGGAGAGACACGCAGCGGTTCATCCATCGAAACGGCGGCCTGCCGAAAGACCGCCGGCCGGACGCCCATCGTCCGCCCCGAAGATCAACCTACATCTTGTACTTGCCGAAGTCCTCGGGATTCAGTTTCTCCAGAATCTCCTGCCACTTCTTGCCCTGCTCGGACTTGTCTTCCGCCTCCGCCTGCAAATCGATCTGCTTGGACTTCTGGATGACCTCCTCGGCCACGAAGATGGGCGCTCCGACCCTGAGCGAGAGAGCCAGGGCGTCGCTCGGCCGCGCGTCGATGCAGATGGCCTTTCCCTTGTGCTGCACGTGAATCAGGGCATAGTAGGTGTTGTTCTTCAGATCGCAGACCTCGACCCGCTCCACCTGGATCTCGATGGTCTCCATGATGTTCTTCAGCAGGTCATGGGTCATGGGCCTGGAGAAGTTGATGCCCTCCAGCTCGCTGGCAATGGCGGTCGCCTCCAGCAGGCCGATCCAGATCGGCAGGGTTCGATCCCCGTCGGTTTCCTTCAAGATGACGATCGGGCTGTTGGTCAACGGATCTACGGTTAGGCCGGATATGACCATGGGCCTGAACATGTCTTCCTCCGTTTCTTCCCTCGCGAATGCGGGTGATTGTCATTGTCCGTCATCGCGAAGCCGTTTGTCAATACCGCTTTCCGAGCGGGGAGACCCGTGGGGGAGCGGGGCCGTATCGCGAACGGGCCTGAAAACGCTTGATTTCACGAAGCGAGGAGAATAACAATCGGGGGCATCGAAGGGAGACGGATCGTTCATGGACAAAGAGCTGTTCCGCGCCAACATCCTGGATCACAAGCCGGGCCTCTTCCTGGAACGCATTCTCTTCGGCCTCTTCAAGCGGGTGAGCCTGGACGAACCCATGAAGGACGAGCTCAAGAGGATGAACCGGGAGGGCACCGTCGTCTATGCCATCAAGTACCGGGGCCGCCTCGACTACCTGATGTACCACTACAACTTCCGCATGCGCAGGCTCCCCTACCCGAAGCTGGCGTTCAGCCAGAACATCTCCCTGCTCCTGCCCCTCCGCCTCATCCTCCGCAACACCCTGCACAGGCTGGGTTACCTGCTCCGTCACGGCGAGCTTCCCGATCCCTACCGCATGGGCTTCTACCGCGACGCGATCCGGAACGGGACCACCTCCCTGATCTTCCTCGTGAACCCGAAGCGGTTCCTGCGGCAGTTCGTCCACGCCGAGCCGGCCGATCTCCAGCTTCTCCTCGAGACGCAGAAGGAGATGGAACGGCCGATCTTCGTCGTTCCCCAGCTCGTGCTCTACAGGAAGACCCCGGAGCGGGAGGCCCCGACCCTGGGCCAGATCCTGTTCGGCTACAAGGAGCAGCCCGGCGTCATCCGCAAGACGGTCCTGTTCTTTCGTCATCACCGGCGGGCGTTCATCGACTTCGGGGAGCCCGTCAACCTCCAGGACGTCCTGAGGGAGATGCCCGCCTCCGCCTCCATGGAGGAAACGGCCGTGGAGCTGAGGGAACGCCTCGTGGAGCGCATCGACGCCCAGAAGAGGATCATGCTGGGACCGATCATGAAGTCGCGGCAGCAGCTCAAGGAGATCGTGCTGCGGGACGAGGGAATCGGCAAGCTCATCGACCGGATGGCCGAGAGAAACCCCAAGCAGATCGTACAGTACCGGAAAAAGGCCGGGGAAGACTTCGACGAGATCGCTGCGGACCTCAACATGGCCTACATCCAGTTCTTTCACCGCGCGCTCAGCTGGTTCTTCGGAAAGCTGTTCGCCGGAATCGACGTGGACATGGAAGGCCTCGCCCGCGTGAGAGAGCGGGCCCGCAAGGGACCGCTGGTGTACGTGCCCTCCCACAAGAGCCACATCGACTACCTCGTCCTCAACTACGTGCTGTACAACTACAACATGCACGTGCCCCGGATCGCCGCCGGGAAAAACCTCGCTTTCTGGCCCATGGGCTACATCTTCCGGCGGTCCGGGGCCTTCTTCATCCGCCGCACCTTCCGGGGCGCCAAGCTCTACAGGGCGGTGTTCAACCGGTACATCAAGGCGCTGATCGAGGAGGGCCATCCCCTGGAGTTCTTCATTGAGGGAGGCCGGAGCCGGAGCGGAAAGCTGATCCTTCCCAAAATCGGTTTCCTCACCATTCTCCTCAACGCCTACCAGGAGGGATACTCCCGGGACCTGATCTTCGTGCCCGCCTCCATCAGCTACGACCGGATCCTGGAGGAGAAGGCCTATCTGAAGGAGATGGCCGGCGGGGAGAAGGCCAAGGAGAGCTTCCGGCAGATCATCCGGGCCCGGCACTTTCTCAAACGGACCTACGGGAAGATCTACATCCGGTTCGGAGAGCCCGTGTCCCTGAAGGACTACCTTCAAAGCCGCGCTCCGGCCACGGAGAAGACCCACAGGCACCTGGCGTTTCACCTGATCCGCTCCATCAACAAGGTCACGCTGGTCACGCCGCTGGCACTCGTGGCCTCGGCCGTTCTGACCGCCCACCGGGGCGGGTTCCACATGAACGAGCTCAAGGAGACCGCCCTGGACTACCTCGCCTTCCTGCAGGAACGGGGCGCCCCTCTGGCCGCCAGCCTGGAGAGGCCCGAGGAGGCGATCGAGCAGACCGTCGATCTTCTGATCTCCTGGAAGGTGGTGAGCGGCCTCGAGGTCATGGAGGGCGAGGAACGCTTCTACTACGTGGACGACGAACGGAAGGTGGAGCTGGAGTTCTACAAGAACAGCGTGATCCACCACTTCCTTCACCACGCGCTGGTGGCCGTGTCGCTCCTCCACGGCCGCGAGGAGATCAAGCCGGAGGAGGCCGTTGTGGCGGACTACGGGTTCCTCCGGAACCTGTTTCAGAAGGAGTTCATCGTGGATACGGCCCCGGACGACCGCTCGCGGGTTCGGGGGGTCCTCGCCGATTTCGCGAAAGCGGGCCTGATCCGCGAGGCCTCGCCCGGCGGGGGCTGGCAGATCACCCGGCTGGGGTACGACAGGCTTCCCGCCTGGTCGCGCTTTGCCAAGACCTTCATGGAATCCTACTGGGTCGCAGTCCAGGCGCTCCTTCAGGAGGAGAGGAAAGCGACCAAAAAGGGGGACGAGCTCAAGGGCATGAAGCTCCTGGGCCTGAAGTACTACAAGCTGGGGGTGATCGAGCACATCGAGTCGGTCTCCCAGCTCACCTTCCGCACCGCCCTGGACCGCTTCACCACCGACATGCTCCGGGAGAGAGGGGAAGCGCAGGAACCTCCGGACGAAGGAGAGGAGCTCCAGAGGATCGGACGGCGCCTGTACGAGCTGATCCGCCTGCCGGGCTGAGCCGGATCGCCCGCCCCTCCGGTTGGATCCCGAGGGTTCCCTCGTCAACTCCCCTCGCCCCGCGCCGCGACGAGCGGCTCGAGCATCTCGGAGAGTCTGCCGGCGTCCAGGTCCCTCCGGCCGTAGAAGATCAGCAGAAGATGGACGAGCTTCCTCCGGAGGCGCACGTCCCGGACCGCCTCCTCCAGGCCGAGTCGGTCCCGCACGTCGTAGAATGCGCGCAGACGAAGGAACAGGGTCCGCACGGTCTCGCCTTCGTCCTCGCTCAGGGCCTGTCGGTCGGCCACGGCCTCCAGCAGGAGCCGCAGCGGGCGGACGTAGGCCCGGACCTGCTCGTAGTGGTAGTACCGGGTCGCACGGTCCGCGGCGAGAGAGCGGGGGGCGGTCCTCTCGATGCGCCGGACGAGAGCCCGGATCTCGTCCCGCTCCCGGTCCCCGGCCTCCTTTTTCCTGCCGAAGAATGCGTCCCACTTCACGACGTTTTAACCTTTGCCCACCAAACGCGGCACCTGAGCCCGTTCATCGCCCCTCGTCGATGGACTCGAAGAACTCGAGGTTGGCGTTCAGTCTGGCGAGCTTCTGCTCCATGCCGCTCACCCGTTCCCGAACCTCCTCCACCACCTCGGGGGGGGCCTTTTCCAGAAACCCCCGGTTGGCGAGCTTCTTGTTGGAGGCCGCCATCTCCTTTTCGGTCTTCCGGGCCTCCTTTCGGAGCCTCCGCTTCTCCTCCTCGAAGTCCAGCAGCCCTTTCAGGAGTACGTGTGCCTGGTTGTCCCCGAAGACCCCCGTGGCCGAAGCCTCCGGCTTTTCCGTGCTCTCCTCGATCTCCACCGAGGCAACGCCCGCCAGGGCCTGGACGTGGGCGATGTTTCGGCGGATCACGTCCGCCTGCTCCCGGTCGGGCATCTCCACCACCACGCTCACCTTCTTCCCCGGCGGGATGTTCATCTCTCCCCGGATGTTTCGAACGGCGGTGACGAGGCCCATGAGGAGGTCCATCTCCTCCAGGGCGGCCCGGTCCTCCAGGTAGTCCTCCGGCCTCGGAAACGATGCGGTCATGACGCTCCCTTCGGTCCCGGGCATCCGGTGCCACAGCTCCTCGGTCACGAAGGGCATGAACGGATGCGCCAGGCGCAGCACGCCCAGCATGGCCTGCCGGAGCACGTAACGGGTCGAGCGCTTCAGGGCCTCGTCCTCGCTGTACAACCCCTGCTTGGCCATCTCCAGGTACCAGTCGCAGAACTCGTGCCAGGTGAACCGGTAGCAGAGCATGGCCGCCTCGTTGAACCGGAAGGCGTCCAGGGCGTCCCGGATCTCACGGCTGACGCGGTGCAGCCGTGTCAGGATCCAGCGCTCCGCCAGCGTGAACACGGCGTTGTCCGGTCCTTCCCCGGCGTCCTCCTCGTCCAGGTTCATCAGCGCCAGGCGGGCGGAGTTCCAGATCTTGTTGACGAAGTTCCGATAGCCCGCGATGCGCTCCTCGCTGAGCTTGATGTCCCGGCCCTGGGCGGCGAGCGCGGCCAGGGTGAACCGGAAGGCGTCCGTCCCGAAGCGGTCGATCGCCTCCAGGGGGTCGATCACGTTCCCCTTGCTCTTGCTCATCTTCTGGCCCTTGGCGTCCCGTACCAGGGCGTGGATGTACACGTCCCGGAACGGCACCTCCCCCATGAACTGGATCCCCATCATCATCATGCGCGCCACCCAGAAGAAGAGGATGTCGAAGCCGGTGATCAGGACGGACGTGGGATAGAAGGTCCGAAGGTGCTCGGTGTCGTCCGGCCATCCCAGGGTGGAAAAGGGCCACAGGGCGGAGCTGAACCAGGTGTCCAGCACGTCGGTCTCCTGCCGGAGGTTGCCGCCTCCGCACCGGGTGCAGGCCCCGGGCGTCTCCCTGGACACGATCACCTCGCCGCAGTCGTCGCAGTACCAGGCCGGGATACGGTGCCCCCACCAGATCTGCCGGGAGACGCACCAGTCCCGAATGTGGGTCATCCACTCGTAGTAGACGTCCTCCCACTGGGGAGGAACGATCCGGGTGCTCCCCTCGCGCACCGCGTCGATCGCCTTGTCCGCCAGGGGCTTCACGTGCACGAACCACTGCTTGCTCAGGAGGGGTTCGATCATGGTCTGGCAGCGGTAGCAGTGCCCCACCTTGTGCCGGTACGGCTCCACCTTCTCCAGCAGGCCGGCCGTCCTGAGGTCCTCGAGCACCCGCTCCCGGCACTCGAACCGGTCCAGCCCCCGGTAGGGACCCGCGAGCTCGTTCATCCGGCCGTTCTCGTCGATCACCTTGACCCGCTCCAGCCCGTGGGTCGTGCCGATCTCGAAGTCGTTGGGGTCGTGCGCCGGGGTGATCTTGAGAGCGCCGGTCCCGAACTCCGTGTCCACGTACCGGTCGAAGATCACGGGGATGGACTTGTTCAGAAGAGGGAGGACCACGTTTCTGCCCGAGGCGTCGCTGTACCGCTCGTCCTCGGGGTTGACGGCCACGGCCGTGTCTCCCAGCATGGTCTCCGGCCGGGTGGTGGCCACGATCAGATGTCCGGTCCCGTCCTCGAAGGGATACCGGACGTGGTAGAGAAAGCTGTCCCGGTCCTTGTGCTCCACCTCCAGGTCCGCCAGGGCCGTGTGGCAGCGCGGGCACCAGTTGATGATGTAGTCGCCGCGGTAGACCAGGCCCTCCTCGTAGAGCCGCACGAACACCTCCCGCACCGCCCTGGAGAGCCCCTCGTCCATGGTGAAGCGCTCCCGGCTCCAGTCGCAGCAGCTTCCCAATCGCTTGAGCTGGTTCATGATGACGCCGCCGTATTTCTCGCGCCACTCCCAGACCAGCTCCACGAAGCGCTCCCGTCCCACGTCATGCCGCGTCATGCCCTTGGAGGCCAGGTCCTTTTCCACCACGTTCTGGGTGGCGATGCCGGCATGGTCCATGCCCGGCTGCCACAGGACGTTGAACCCCTGCATTCGCTTGTAGCGGCACAGGATGTCCTGGAGGGTGTTGTTCAGCGCATGCCCCATGTGCAGGAAGCCGGTCACGTTCGGAGGGGGAATGACGATGCAGAACGGTTCCCGGTCCGAACCGAGCTCGGGCTGAAACAGGCCGTTCTCCTCCCAGAACGTGTACCAGCGCTCCTCCACATCCCCGGGCTCGTAGCCCTTGGTCAGCGTCTCTTTGTTCATGGCTTGCTCCTTCACGGCTCCACTCCACGGTCGATGTCGATTCCACCCCGCGCCCCAGGCTGATTCAGAGGGACGTCCGCGCCCCGGGCGCGCTGTCCGGTCCGCGCCGGGGACGTTCAACGGGCAAAAGAAAAAGGGGTTGCGGCGAGACAACCCCCGAGTGAATCACAAAAACATGGAAAGCGGAAAGACCTATTTCGCTGCGGTCATTCTCCGGTCGTTTCGAGGCTGGATCTCAGGGCTTCGATGGTCTCCCGGATGACGCGCTCCGCCGCGTCGGTGACGGACTCCCGGATGACGCGCTCGGCCACCTCGGACATGGACTGCCTGACCTCCCGGGTCACGACCTCTTCCACCACGCCCCGCACGATCTCCTCGATGCGCTCCTCGGAGACGCCGAACGACCCCGGGACCGCCTCCACCACGGCCTCCCCGGTGGTGGTGACCAGGATCTCCTCCTCGGACGCCGGTTCGAGCGATTCCTCTTCCTCCCCGGTCTCGTCCTCGAGCATCCTCTCCAAGGCCTCCTCGGTGATGTCGTCCTCCAAGGACTCTTCGGTCTCGCTTTCGAGAGGCGCGGCCGCTTCCCCCACGGGCAGATCGAGGGCCGTGTCGTCCGGGCCGGGTTCTGAAGACAGGTCCAGCTCGAAGCCCTCCTCGGACTCGTTCTCCAGCATCCGCTGAAGGTCGTCCTCGCTGATCTCCTCTTCCGCCGGGACCTCCTCCGGGGCCGCTCCGGATGCTTCCCCGCCCGGCATTTCAGCCGGGGCTTCTTCCATGACCGGGGTCTCCTCCCCCACCTCGAAGTCGAAGGAGATCTCCTCCCGCGGATCCTCCTCCAGGAAGGAGTCCAGGTCGGCGTCGCCGCCGGGTTCGGTCTCGGGCGCCTGCTGCGCCTCCCCCTCGCCCAGTCCCAGATCCAGGTCCAGGGCGACGTCCGACATGTCGATGTCCGCCTCGGTCTCGTCCAGGTCCACGTCGCTCAACATGCCGTCGAACTCCTCGTCCGCCCCCACGGCTCCGCCGGCGGAGGTCTCCGGGGCCGAGTCGTCTTCCTGGAGGAGCATCTCGATGTCCGTGGTCTCCCCCTCGGTCTCCTCTCCCGCATCCTCTTCCACGAGATCGACCAGCTCGATGATCTCCTCGCCCTCGCTCGATTCGGACACCTCTTCCGACGCGAGGTCGTCCAGATCGAAGTCCAGGAGATCCTCTTCCTCCTCGACCGCTCCCTCTTCCACCTTTGTCTCGTCATTCACCATGGTCCGGCCTCTCCACGTAAGGGTTGAGGATTCCAGCGACCCGCCCTGCCTGACTTGCTAGCACAGCCACCCCGGGCTGTCAAGGCGTTTGCCCCCGGAAACCTTTCATAATTGTCCCATTTCTATGGAGTTTTTAAACCACGTTGAAGCGGCCGCCACAGGCCCCCTCCGTGCGGGCCGCCGCTTCAGCTCTCGACTATGCGGTTGACCCCCGCTGAAAAAGCTGTTACAACCTCCACATTCCCACGGGCGATTAGCTCAGCTGGATAGAGCGTTGGCCTCCGGAGCCAAAGGCCGCAGGTTCGAGTCCTGCATCGCCCGCCACGAAAGCAAAGCCAAGCGCTTCAGCGAGTCCACCTGCACGCTCTGGGCAATACCTGCCGCTGGAAACACTATAAGCCATTGAGATTCCCAGGGTAGATCCCAAGGCTTGGGGCTTTCTACGACTCCATCAGATTTCAGGACATGCAAAATGAGGGGTGCTAGTCGAAGTATGACGCATTCGCAAAAACCCGCTCACGCGCCGCTGGCAGCGCTATAACCTTTTGAAATATCACGGGCAGATCTCAAAGCTTCTGGCTTTTTGCGACGCCATCAAGTATGAGGCTCTCAGAGGTATGAATAGAACTCCCTCTTGGAAAAACCGCTTTGTCTGATCATATGAGACAATAGTTTTTTTCCGTACTTCTCTTTTCTGCTTTTCAGGTGATCAACGGTAATTACGCGGCGTTGGTTTTTAATAGTACCTTCCCATTGGGCATGGCTGGAACTTTGTCGTCTTCGGGAGAAACCGGCGTTCTTTAGAATCGTTTCTACCTGCTCTCGGTCGAGCGGAGGGTAGCGATTCCCCATCAGCAACCATGAGCAAGATGGAAAGGGATCATTTCATTGAATGTAAAATTCCCTGGAAATCGACGAATGTAGTCTCTTAATTTAATATAGTAGTAAATAACCCAATCTTTTAGAGGGGCACGACGAGTAAGAAGAATCGGAATAGACTCTCTATCGTCGGTATCAAGCACAGAATCCAGATAACTTGTAACCGCCTGATTCATTTTTTTCTTCAATTCATCGATAGATTGCGCTTCGACGGCAATGTCAAGGTCCAGACAGACCCCTACTAAATTTCCTTTTTCGGTCCTTTGCCCATAACATCGCAGGACAAACCTGCCCGGCCTAATAGCAGCCATTGTCCTCCCTCCTTATCCTCTATCTAATAATATCGACACTTACTTAGAGAAGTAAACCCCCAAAATATGGGCGGCTGTTGAGGCCGGTTTCTTGATATAGTGGTTTCTTTGACTCGCAGCCCCTCCAGGGACTCTTTTTTTGTGGTCCCCGGCGCGGGGACCGGTTTCAGCAGACGTTCACGTGGCTCTGGACTTCAATCTCGTTGTCCTGAAGATACCGCTGCAGCGCCTGAATGCCGATGAGGGGCGTGTCGGAGAGAGGGAAATGGAGGCTGGGAATGTCCGCGAATACCGGATCGATGTCCGCGCACGTCTCGTTCGCGGGTCTCTTGTTGTAAATGGTTCGATACAAACGGATGTCGATTTCTTTCAGTGAGTGGAAAATCCGCAGCGATTCGGCATGCGAGAGCTTGTCCGGGTTCAAGACGAGGTAGACCTGGGATTTTTCGCGGTTTGTGAAGATTTCCCTCAAGGCCTCGTACTGCTTGCGCTGTTCTTGGATCTTGTTGAGGACCTTGTCCCGTTCGAACTCCTTCTTCAGGAGCGTGATCTTGGTGATCAGCTCACGCTTTTCGATGATCTCCTGACGGAGCGTCAGAAGGTGATTCACCCAGACCAGGGAGAGGGAAGGAAGCGCGAAGAACTTCAGGGAGAGCGCGGTGGGAGGCATGTCGAAGATCAGGTAGTCCCAATCCGAGTACTTGTTCTGAAGGTGCTCGTACGCCAGGATGAGCGCATACTCCTCGAGTCCGGGTGAGTGCTTGATGACACTGAAGTACTTTTCCAGGTTGAACGCCGTCAAGTAGGAGTAGGTCCGGTCGATCTGCCCGCGCACGTCCTTCAGGTACTTCCGAATCCAGGAATCCTCGTCGATCTCGCTGACCCGCAGGCGGGGGGCGACCTCCACGGGTTCGTCCGAAAGGGTCCGCTCGAAGATGTCGGACTGGTTGTGCGCAGGGTCGAGGGAGACCAGCAGCACGCGGTGCCCCTCCTGCGCCAGGAAGGTCGAAAAGAGCGCGGCCGAGGTCGATTTCCCCACACCGCCCTTTCCCATGAAAAACAGGTGGGTTGCTCGATTCATGGCTACCCCTGATGCCCATCCGTAAACCGACCATGGGCATTGCTGTGTTTCCAATTCAGAAAGGGAAATGGAGTCGTAGAAAGCCTCAACCCTTGAGATCTGCCCTTGGGATACCAACAGGCCACAGCGTTTCCAGCGGCGGGTGAGCGGGTTTTTGCGAATCCGTCAAAGGAGGATTTTTTGTCAAGATCAAGGAGATCAAGAGGTGACGCGGAGGCGTACTGGAGTACGCCGCACAAGGAGCCTCGCTGATCGACGATGAGATTGGCAAAAAAGACCCTTTCTGGATGGAAACTACCCGATGTCCAGGACCGAGAAAAGCTGGGAAAGGGGTTGGCTTGCCGTGTCCACCTTCTCCATCATCAGGATGAGCTCCTTTTCCATGAAGGGCATCAGGTCCAGCGAGATCTGCATGGGGGGCGAAGGCATCCCCACGTAGGAGCCCAGAACCAGCACCCCGAAGATGTTGTCGAGCTCCTCCACCTCGGTCTCGATGGTTTCCACGGCGTTGCTTCGGGCGACCTCGTCGGAGATCCTCAGAAAGTCGACGACCTTGTCCTTCAGGGCTTTCAGGATCCGAATCATGATGGAGTTGTACAAAGCCCGAACCTCGAGATCTGCCCCTGGGTTTTCAAGGGGTTATATCGTGCCCAGCGGCGGGTGAGCGTGTTCCTGCGAATCCGTCAATCATATCGTCTCCAGGGAATCCGGAGGCCGCACCTCATCCGACCCGGAACATGCGCCGCTCGAATCGAATCCGCTTTCTGGACGGGTAGAAGTAGTAGACCGCGTAAAGCGCCGTCAAGGTCGTGCCCGCGAAATAGAAGCGCGGAAACTCGAACAGATAGGCGGGAAGGATCAGGTAGGGCGTCACCAGGGAGATGCGGATGAGGGTCCGTTCGAATGTCAGCCAGTCCGATTCCGCCACCCTGTTCCGCTCCCGCACCCTGTGGGCAAAGAGAGCTCTGAAAAAGACGGGCAGACCCACAGCGAAAAATACAGCCAGAACAAAAACAACAGGGGCAAGAAATCCCAAGGGTCCTGAAGGGTACGTCGGGGTCTGTGGGAGCAGGTGGAATGATTTGATCCCCGCCAGCACGGCAAGGGCCAGCACAGCGGGGATCATGAGAGAGAAGTAGCTTCTCTTGAGTTCCTTTGTCATGTCTCAGTCCGTCCCGCGCAGGAGCACCCACGAACGAACCTGCGCAGGCGGGATGCCGTGGCGGGAGCACCGCTCGAGCGGTGCTCCCGTCTCTCATCCTTACGAAACCGTTGCCGGCTCGGGTTGCTCGGGAGGCTGACCGAACACCCGGAAGAAGCGGATGACCCCTTCGATCACGATCCAGACGGCGATCACGAGAATGCAGATGTTGATCACCTGCAGCAGCACGTTCTGCTGCGTCCCGAACTGGATCTGGTTCACCACCACGCCCCAGATGGTCATGACCGCCATGAAGATGGCGGGGACCCCCGCGACGATCCACTTCAGCCCGCCCTGCTTTTCCAGGTAGAGCGTGATGATGACCAGGGCGAGGGCCGCCAGGGTTTGATTGACCGCACCGAACAGGGGCCAGAGCTTCAATGCGCCGGCGCCCCCGGGGCCCGCGATGAAGGCCAGGACCAGGGCGCTTCCCACGGCGACGGTGGTGGCCGCATACCGGTTGATCAGGAAGTTGAGCTTCAAATCCCCGGCGAGCTCGGCGATCACGTACCTCTGAATCCGGGTGGCCGAGTCCAGGGTGGTCCCTGCGAAAGACGCGACGAACACGCCCATGATGGCCAGCGCAAAGACCTTGGGAAGCCCCAGGGCCCCGATCATGTTGGCCGCCCCGTCCACGAACGCCGTGACCTTGGAGCCCAGCCCCGCAGCGGCCGCCCAGGAGGAGTAGTGGGTGGTCCACGCGGCCACGCCGGTCAGGGTCTCTCCACCTTTGGGGGTGTAGCCCATGCCGATGCCCGCGGCCACCGCGATGATCACCAGGGTGGCCAGGGCGCCTTCCATGAGCATGGAGCCGTACCCCACGAACAGGGAGTCCGTCTCGTCCCGCACCTGCTTGGCCGAGGTCCCGGACGAAACCAGGGAGTGAAACCCGGAGATCGCGCCGCAGGCGATGGTGATGAACAGGAACGGCCACATGGACGGGGCTTCGGCCGGTGACATCTGGACGGCGGGCGCCACGATCTCCAGGTTGCCCCCGAAGGATGCGAACAGGACGCCCAGGACCAGCAACCCCATGGCCACGACCAGCTGGTGGGAGTTGATGAAGTCCCGGGGCTGGAGCAGGGTGGTTACCGGCAGCGTGGATGCAATGAACGCATAGGCGAGCAGAATGATGGTCCAGACGCCCGTGGCCGGGATCCCGGCGATGGCGGGCATCTCGAACTGCGCCCAGGGCCCGATGAAGACAAAAAAGTACATGACCGCCAGGGCGAGAATGGACCAGGCCAGAGGGCTTTTTCCCTTCTTGTAGATCAGATACCCCAGATAGATGGCAATGGGCACCTCCGCCCAGACCGCCAGCACGGCCTGGGGATAAATACCGAACACAATGGCGATCACCAAGCCGAAAATGGCGATCACGATCCAGAGCTCCAGGAACACGATCAGGAAGAAGAAGATTTTGGTGCGGTTGTTGATGTACTTGGCGGTGTACTCGGAAATGGATTTGCCTTGATTTCTCATGGAAATGATGAGTGCGCCGAAGTCATGAACGGCACCCATGATGATACTGCCGATGAACACCCAAAGCAGGGCTGGAACCCATCCCCAGATAATCGCGATTGCCGGTCCGACAATCGGGCCTGTACCGGCGATGGATGTAAAGTGATGTCCGAATATGACCTCTTTTCTGGTGGGGACATAATCGATCCCATCCTCGTACTCGCAGGAAGGGGTTTTGCATGCCCCGGAAAGCTGAAAGATCTTGCTGCCGATAAACCGTCCGTACAACTTGTACATGACAATGTACCCGACGAACGCCACGACCATGATCGCTAAAGCACCCATGTTCCCTCCTCCCTTTGCAAAAGGTTGACCCTTGAAATCCGGGAACGAGCAACAATGGTGATAGCCAAACGCTTGCGCTTTCCCCCCTATAGGAGAACGTGCAAAAAGTCAATGAAAAAGCCCGTCCGGGCGAAGCTTCGGCAGCCCGGCTCACCGCGAGCCCAAGAGCGGAGCAGGCTCGGCCTGCCTGCCGCTCGTGAGCCGTGATCAGAACCGGCTCACGGTCCCGCTCAACGAGCTCTAATCCGGTTGCGCTTACAGGTGGCTCAACAGGTACCGGTAGGGTTTCTCCGGGTTGGTGAGGACGTTACCCGGCTTTTGGGTCCCGGTGAGAGAGTAGATGCGAAACAGGGCGAGACCCTCCAGGCAGGAGATCTCGGC
>CAYUBQ010000016.1:48612-67655 GCA_964443135.1 uncultured Desulfobacterales bacterium
GGTTACTCCTTCGATTTCATCTGCTTGAACTGCTCCACGAGGGACATCACGGGCTGGCCGTTGGGCGCCATGGCCGTGGGGTTGACCTCGAGCAGCCCTTCCCAGGCCCGGATGGCCCCCTGGAGATCCTCGAGATCGTGGAGGAGCACGACCCCCTTGTTGAACCGCGACACCTCGTGCTCGGGGTCCACCTCGACGGCGCGGTCGAACGCCCGGATCGCCTCCTCCGGCTCGCCCGACCGCCGGTACATGACGCCCAGGTCCGTCCAGACGCCGGCCTGGTTCGGATCGATGTCGAGCGAGCGCCGGTAGGCCTCGATCGCTTCCCGGTACCGGTTCTCGTCGAAGTAGGCGTTTCCGAGGCGGGCCCAGGTCTCGGCGTTCCCCGGCTCCGCCGTTGTTGCCGCCTCGAGCTCGTGGAGCGCCCGATGGCGCGCTTCGGCGCCCTCCGGGTCCACGGCCGGCGCCGGCGTGGACACGACCCCTTCCCGCTCCGCTGTGGACCCGGTGCGGTAGGCCTGAAACGCCATTCCGCAGACGAACCCCACGACCAGGGAGGCCAAGGCTGCAATGACCACGCTCTCCCTGCCCGCCCTAGCGCAGGATGCTTTCGTTCGGCCCTGCTCCCCTGCAGCGGCCATCTTCCGTTTGGACATGATTCCCTTCCTCCGGTGGCGGATCGACGCGACTTTCCCCTGAAGCGCGGCGTCAGAAATTGAACGGACGGCTCTGCCCCTCCCCCTCGAAGAAACCGCGGTTGGCCTCGTCCATGTCACTCATGAACTCCCGCAGCTCCTTCTCGTCGCTGAAGCTCACGGTCCCCACGTGGGCCGTCATGTGCTCGGTGGCGGGCGCCCTTCCCCGGAGGGACGCCCGAAAGGCCTCCGGATCGTTCCCGTACCTCTCCCGAAGCTCGTCCGCGCTGACGGCCTGTCTCGGGTTTCCGTAGCTGTCGTAGTATACGTAGTAGATCACGCCTTTCTCCCTGTCCGGATGTCATCCCTCGCCGGATTTTCAGACCTCCTGCGCCTTCCACCGCCCCCGGAGGAACCAGGCGCCGACGGCCAGCCCTTTCAGGATGGTGGAGCCGGAGATGGCCCACCAGACGCCGCTCACACCCAGGCCGGCCGGGCCGGCGAGGGCATAGGCCATGGGGATCCTCGCCACGTTCAGGGGAACGAAGATCGCCATGGGCGGGACGGTATTCCCTGCGCCTGCAAACGCCCCGCCCAGAACGATCTCGAGCCCCATGAAGGCCTGGCTCACGGCCAGGATCTCCAGGTAGAGCGCCGCCGCCCGCACCACGGCCGGATCGGACGTGAAGACCGAGGCGATCGGGCCCGACAGGAGGAAGAAACAGAGGCCGAAGACCGCCAGCGCCCCTGCCACCATGCCTGCGGCGAGCCAGCCGGCCCGTGCCGCGCGCCCCGGCTTTCCCGCACCCAGATTCTGTCCGATGCAGGTGGCTGCGGCAACCGAAAACCCCAGGGCCAGGAAAAAGCTCACCCCCTCGACGGTGTGACCGATGCGAAGGGCGGCGACGTACTCCGGCCCGTACGAGGCCGGGAGCCGGGTGATGACCATGTAGACGGCGGGAAACAGCGTCTGGCTGACCGCCATGGGCAACCCGATCTGCATCATGCGCAGGAGGAGGGACCAGTCCCACCGCTTCCAGGCGTCGGCGCGAAGACCGATGGCGCCTTCGATCACGGCCGGGCGAAGCTTCCCGAGCCGGCGGGCAGACGATGCATCGGGCCTCCCGATGCGTTTCCTGCCCGCCAGAAGACGGAGACCCAGGACCACGAACACGAGCCGGGCGACGACGGTGGCGAGCGCCGCACCCGGCAGCCCCATGGCGGGAAGGCCGCCCAGGCCGAGCATGAAGACCGGATCCAGTCCCGTGTTGATGAGCAGCGTCGTGGCCATCAGCCACATGGGCGTCACCGTGTCCCCGGCGGCCTGGAAGGTGCGGAGGATCTGAAACGAGAGAAAGATCAGCGGGCAGCCTGCGAGGATCACCCGCAGGTATCCCGCGCCTCTCCGGGTCACCTCCTCGCTCGTGCCCATGACCTGGAACAGGGTCGGGGTCAGCACCCACAAGGCGGTCCCCACCACCAGGGAAAGGGCCAGGGCGTATGCGAGCCCGCGTGTCGCGGTGACCTCGGCCGCCGCCTGGTCCCCTTCCCCGATCCGTCTCGCCACCATCGCCGAGGTGCCCATGGCGCTCAGGTTGGTGAGACCGAAGATGGCCCAGAGCACGAAGCCCCCGGAGGCGATCCCGGCCAGGGCCAGGTTGCCGAGCAGCCGCCCCACCCAGACGGTGTCGATGATGTTGTACGCCCCCTGCAGGTACATCATCAGGACCACCGGTCCGGCCAGGCGGAGAATGACCGGAACCAACGGGCCCCTGCCGACGATCCGGTTCCTCATCGGACCCGAAGCGCTCACGGCGGGCGGCTTGTCCACGCGCTTGTTCAGCAAGCATTCCCCCGGGACTCCAGGCCCCCCGCAGCAGCGCCGTCTGCGCCGGAGCCCCTTGAAAACCCTCTTGTGTTCCTGAAATCCCCTGTAGTAAACTCCACTGCCTGCTGAGGTCGCACGGCCTCCGGCAGGGAAGAGGAGACAGGAAACGGGAGGCAGCCATGCGGCAAGTCCTGAAAAAGTACCTGATGTGGGCCATCGCGGCCGGGATCCTCTACACACTCCTGAGCTATCACTTCATCATCGTGGGTCGGACGGTCAAGCCGCTCAAGAAGTCGGAGCTCACCCTGAACTACACCTTCTACAGCACCAAAGGAAAACGGATCAGCACGATCATGGCCGTCGACGAGCTTCGTGAGGACGGCATCGGCGAGATCCTTCTGGACGCAGGGATGATGAGTGAATCCGACTACCGGATGTACGTGAACAAGTACGGCCTCGAAGAGGAGACCTACTGAACCGCCTTCCATCCTCGTCCCCTGAACAGATCCGCGCCGGACCCGGCGTTTCGGCTGGACAAGCCCCCCTTCGCCGTGGGGCGGCGACCGGGGTTTCCGGGTGGGTGGAGGCTAGACCGGAAAGTCCACCTTGATCTTGAACATGCGAACCGCAGGGAGGTTGCAGATCTCCTCGACCCCGGTCTCCCCGGAGATCCGCTCGAGGGCGTTCTCGATGATCTCCATGCTGGGAGCGATGAACGTGAACCAGACGTTGTAGGGGTTGTTTCTCAGGTAGTTGTGGGTGACCCCCGGGTACCGGTTGACCACCTCGACGAAGCGGTCCAGCTTCTCCTCGGGGACCCTGGCGGCGCACAGGGTGCTCGTGAATCCCAGCGTCCTCGAGTTGAAGTTCCCACCGATCCTTCGAATCACGCCCGTTCGCTTCAGGCGCGCCACCCTCGCCAGGACATCCGACTCCGAAAGACCGAGCTTCCGCCCCACCGCCAGGTAGGGCCTTCCCGTGACGGGAAAGTCGGACTGGATTTCGTTGATGATGGCGCGATCCGTCTCGTCCAATGGGCCTCCTTCCTGATCAGGCGGTCCTGGCGGGCTGGTGGTTGCAGAGGGGCTCCTCGGCCAGGTAGTTGCCGGTCGCCTCGAAGGCCCGGGCCCTGCAGCCGCCGCAGACCCGGAGGTACTCGCAGCGGCCGCACTTGCCCTCGTAGCGCGAAAAGTCCCGCAGGTTTCGAAACACCTCCGACCCCTCCCACACCTCTCCGAAGCTCGCCGTTTTCAGGTCGCCGCAGTCGAGCTCCAGGTATCCGCACGGCTGGACGATCCCGTCGTGCGAGACGAAGCAGAAGGCCGTCCCTCCGAGGCAACCCCGGGTCACGGCGTCCAGCCCGTGGGTCTCGAAGGTGACCTTCTCCCCCCTGGCGTGCGCCTCCTGTCGCAGGATCCGGTAGTAGTGGGGAGCGCAGGTCGCCTTCAGGTGGAGGGGGACCCGGTCCCTCATCCTGTAAAACCACCGCAGGAGGTCCTCGTACTCCCGGGCCTCGATCTCCTGGTCCACCATGTCCCGGGCCCGGCCGGTCGGGACCAGCAGGAACAGGTGGTGAGCCGCCGCGCCGAGCTCCACGGCCAGGTCGAGGAGCCTGGGGACCTCGTCGACATTGTGCCGGGTCACCGTCGTGTTGATCTGAAACTCGAGACCGGCCCGCCGCAGCTCCTCCGTGCCCGCCACGGCACCCGCATAGGCCCCCTGCACCTGCCGGAAACGGTCGTGGCTCGCGGCGTCCGCCCCGTCGATGGAGATGCTCACCCGCCGGATACCGCTGTCGATCATTTTTCCCGTGATCCCGGGGGTCAGGAGGGTGCCGTTGGTCGCCATGACCATGCGAAGACCGAGCCCCGTGCCGTGCCGGGCCAGATCGAAGATATCCTTCCTCAGGAGGGGCTCGCCCCCGGTCAGGATGACGATGGGCTCGCCCGTGGCCGCGATCTCGTCCAGGACCGACAAACACTTCTCCGTGGAAAGCTCACCCGGGTAGGGCCCGTGCTCGCTCGAGGCGCGGCAGTGGACGCAGTTGAGGTTGCAGCTGCGGGTCACCTCCCAGGCGACGAGACGCGGACCCCCGCTCCGTGCGCCGGCATGCGTCTCTCGTGCCCCCTCTCCGGCCTCCGCTCCGCGGCCTCGAGGATGTCCCTGCATGATCAACCCCGTCTCAACCGGTCTGCAGCGTCCCTGGCGAAGTAGGTCAGAATCAGGCCCGCCCCGGCTCGCTTGATGGACGTCAGGGTCTCCATCATGACCCTCGGCCCGTCGATCCAGCCCTTCTCCGCCGCGGCCTTGATCATGGCGTACTCGCCGCTCACGTTGTAGGCGGCCACCGGCAGGAGGCAGGCCTCCCGGATCCGGTGAATCATGTCCAGGCAGGGAAGCGCCGGCTTCACCATCACCATGTCCGCTCCCTCCTCCACGTCGAGGAGGGCCTCCTTGACGCCTTCACGGGCGTTGGCCGGATCCATCTGGTAGCTCGAGCGGTCCCCGAACTGCGGGGCGCACTCGGCCGCCTCTCGAAAAGGCCCGTAGAACGCGGAGGCGTACTTCACCGCATAGGAGAGGATGCCCGTGTTCTTGTGCCCGGCCCGGTCCAGGGCGCCGCGGATGGCCGCCACGCGCCCGTCCATCATGTCCGACGGAGCCACCATGTCCGCTCCTGCGTCGGCGTGGCTGACCGCCTGCCGCGCCAGGATCTCGAGGGTGGCGTCGTTGTCCACGTCCCCGTCTCTCAGCACGCCGCAGTGACCGTGATCGGTGTACTCGCAGAGACAGACGTCCGTGAGGACGGTGAGGTCCGGAACCCGGCGCTTGACGGCCGCCACGGCCTGCTGGACGATCCCGTCGTCAGCCCAGGAACGGCTCCCCGTGGGATCCTTCCGGTCCGGCAGCCCGAACACCATGACGGCCCGAATGCCCTCGTCCCGGATGCCTTCCACCTCTTCCGCCAGGGTGTCCACGGAGTACTGGAACTGTCCGGGCATGGAGGAGATGGGGTCCCGCACCCCTGTACCGGGCTTGACGAACATGAGGTAGACGAGGTCGGCCGCGGAGAGTCGTGTCTCGCGGACCATCTCCCTGATGGCCGGGGTTCTCCGAAGCCTGCGCGGTCGAACGATCATGGGGTTCCTCCTCGGGGGTCGGCGTACGGACATTCCCTGGGTTGCAGGAATGACGGATTCGCAAAAACCCGCTCCACCGCCGCAGGGAACGCTGCAACCCATGGATGTTCCGAGGGCGGATCTCGAGGCTTACGGCTTTGACCGACTCCACCAGGAATCACCCCGGAAGTCAAGCGCGGCCGCCCGGCTGGTGGGCCCACGAAAACGGCGGGGTGGCTGACCCCGCCGAAACCGCTCGCCGCGCCGGAACGGCCTCAAGGCCGCGAGATTTCGTCGTCGGTCAGGTAACACGCCGGATCCGGCGCCCACAGGTCCCCGGCGGCCGCCTCCGCCCGGACCCGGAAGTTCCCGGCGCACACATCCAGCCAGCGGCACCCGGCGCACCGGCCCGTGACGTACTGCTTCTTGTCCTTCAGCCGGGCCATCAGGGGATGGGAAAGGTCCGACCAGATCTCGCTGAAGGGGCGCTCCCGGACGTTCCCGAAGCTCTCGTGCCGCCAGAACTGGTCCGCGTGCACCGAGCCGTCCCAGCTGACGCAGCCGATGCCCCGGCCCGAGCTGTTTCCCTCGTTCATGCGGAGGAGCTCCAGGACCTCCGGGGCCCTGGGGTCCCCTTCTCTCACCATGCGGAGGTAGACGTAGGGTCCGTCCGCGTGGTTGTCCACGGTGAGAACCTCCTTGGCCAGGCCGCGTTCGTGCAGATCGCGGGTCCGGTCCACGATCAGGTCCACCACCCGCCTCGTCTCGTCGGGGGCGAGGTCCTCCTCCATCAGCTCGGATCCCCGGCCCGCGTAGACCAGATGGTAGAAACAGACGCGGGGGATCTCCTCCGCCTCCAGGAGATCGAAGATGGCCGGGACCTCGTCCACGTTCATTCGATTGACCGTGAACCTCAGCCCCACCTTCAGACCGGCCTCACGGCAGTTGCGGATGCCGTTCATGGCATCCCTGAAGGCCCCCTTTTTCCCGCGAAACCGGTCGTTGACCTCCTCCATGCCGTCCAGGCTCACGCCGACGTAGGAGAGCCCCACGTCGTGGAGGCGGGCGGCCGTTTCCTCGTCGATCAGGGTCCCGTTGGTCGAGATCACGGCCCGCATCCCCTTGCTCACCGCATAGCGCGCCAGCTCGACCAGGTCGGGGCGAACCAGAGGCTCTCCCCCGGAGAAGAGAACCACGGGCACGCCGAACTCCGCCAGGTCGTCCAGCAGGGCCAATCCCTCCTCGTGCGACAGCTCCTTTTCGTGGATCCGCTCGTCCGCCCGCGCGTAGCAGTGCACGCAGCGCAGGTTGCAGGCCCTGGTGGCGTTCCACACCACCACCGGTTTCTTGTCGGCCGAGAACTGGAGCAGGTGGGAGGGCAGGTCCGCGGACCGGCGGCCGTATCGAATGGCATCGGAGGGCTCCACCGTGCCGCAGTACAGCTTGGATATCCCGATCATGAATGGTCTCGTTCGCCTCCGTGCAGTCGCAGCTCTCCGCTCATCCGTTCTCCCGCTCCTCGGGGTATTGCACGTCCACCCCGCTCCGGTAGTAGCTCTTGACCAGGTCGTCGATGTACTGCTCCATGTTGCGAACGGCCTCCGAGTTCAACACGAACTCGTCGGTCCCGGCCCGATCCTTGACCAGCTTCAACCCGTACTCCAGCTTCTTGGCCAGGTGAAAGGCCAGGGGCCCGGCCGGATGGCCGGTCTTGACGGACTCCGCGATCAGCTCGTCCACCGCGGTCGGGTCGAAGGTGATCCGGATGCCGATCTTGTTCTTGAGGGCCGCCTCCTCCTCCCGGATCTGGTCCGCCATCTCCTGGAACTCGTCCACGGCCGTGTTCACGTCCGTGGCCCGCTTCAGGTAGAGATCGGCGATCAGCTCGACGCGCCGCTCCGAGATCTCCAGGCCCGTTTTCCTGCGGTAGTCCTGCGCCCGCTCCCGAATGAACGAACGGATGTCGGCCAGCTCCTTTTCCGCGGCCCGATCGAACCGCTCGACCCGTCCGGGTTCGTCCGGATTCTCCTTGACGGCGCGCAGCTCCGCCTCGGGGTCGTCCACCAGCTCCGGGGTGACCAGGAGGGTCCGGATCGGCGTGGAGGGCAGATGCTTCTCGAAGGGGATCAGGACCTTCTCGATGACGCTCACCAGACCCCGGGCGCCGGTCTTCTCGGCCGCAGCCCGCTCCGAAATCTTGTATAGCGCCTCCTTCTCGAACTTGATGTCGATGCCGTAGGCGCGGAAATCCCGGCGCTTGCTCAACACCACCGGGTTGTTGGGGTTCTCGAGGATCTCCACCAGGTCGTCCCGGGTGAGCTCGTCGAACACCACCACCACCGGAAGCCTTCCCACGAACTCCGACTCGAAGCCGTACTCGATGAGGTCCTGGGACCGCACCTCCTTGAGGATCTCCCAGGGGACCTCCGTGGGCCGGACGTCCGCTTCGAACCCGAGGCCCTGCTTCTGGAGCCTGTTCTTGATGATCTCCGTCAGGTCCCCGAAGGCGCCGCTCATGATGAACAGGATGTTCCTGGTGTTGACGATGCGTTTCTCCTTCTTGCCGGTCCTCCGGTACTGCTCGATCGCCTGGATCTGGCTGACGGCGTCGTGGGGGACCTTCAGGTCCACGTCGGTCTCCTCCATGGGCTTGAGGAGGGTCCGCTGAACGCCGGTCCGCGAGACGTCGTGTCCGATGATGTTGCCGGAGGAGGCGATCTTGTCGATCTCGTCGATGTAAATGATCCCGTTTTCCGCCTGCTCGATGTCGTCGTCCGCCTCGCTCACCAGGTCCCGCACCAGGTCTTCCACGTCTCCGCCGACATAGCCGGTCTCGCTGAACTTGGTGGCGTCCCCCTTGACGAAGGGCACCCCGAGCTTCTGCGCGATCAGCTTGATCATGTAGGTCTTGCCGACCCCGGTCGGCCCGATCATGAGCAGGTTGTTCTTGATCATGCCCACCCCCGTGGTGCGTGGCGTGTCCTCCTTCCGGCCGACCTGCTTGATCCGGTTGAAATGGGTGCAGATCTTGGTGGACAGGACGGCCTTGGCGTCCGCCTGCTTCACCACGAACTCCTCCAGGAAGGCCTCCAGCTCTTCCGGGAGCATGTCGAACCGCGGCGCCTCCCCTTCACCGCCTCCGCCCGGGACGTCGTCGGTTTCCTGGCTCTGGCCCTGAGGGTAGACGAAGGGGGAGATGATCTTGATCCGGTTGCCGTACTTCTTGGAAAGATACTCGCTGAGCTCCTTCTCGAGCTCCTTCTGGTTGGGGAGCTTCTCCCCGCCTTCTTTTGTATTGTTTACGGAGTGTTCCATACGCTCCTCTCGTTCGTTGACGTATTGGTTACCATGGTTCCTTCGGTAGAAGCCTCAGGGAATACTATAGGCATTGACACCGCCCATTTCAACCCCGGACCTCCGCCGGGCCGGCCGGTGACCGTACCCGGACTGGTCCCCGGACGTGTGTCCCCGGACGTGTTGACTCCCGGCCTCCTTTTGATTACCATCGACCGGAAAGACGGCATGTTCCGTGTCTGCCTGCCCGTTTCCACCCCCAACCGCATCCTGACCGGACGAGGAGTCACCCATGGTATCCCGGCTCGAAGTGGCGCTCAAAGACCACCTGAGAGACGCCGAAGGGGATGGTGTCAGAAAGAAAACCCTGGACTACCTGGGCATCGAAGTCCGGGACATTCGGGTCATCCGCGTCCTCACCATCGATGCGGACCTGAGCCCGGAGCAGCTCGAGACGGTCCGCACGTCCCTCTTCACCAACCCGGTGATCGAGCAGTCCTCTTACTCCCCCCTTGCGGGAGCCTTCGACTGGATCATCTGGATCGGTTTCCGCCCCGGCGTGCGGGACACCCAGGGCAGCACGGCCGTGGAGGCGATCGAGGACCTGCTCGAGACCGGCTTCGAGCCCGGGGAGAACGTTTACACCTCCCGGCTCTACGTGATCCAGGGGGAGCTGGACCGGCTTGACGTCGAGACCGTCGCCGGAGAGATCCTGGCCAACGACATCATCCAGCAGTGGAAGGTGTACGACCGCGCCGGCTGGGATCCGGACCGGGGAATCGGGTTTCACGTCCCCAAGGTCATGCTCGACCACGAGCCGAGCGTGACCACCATCACCGTCTCGAGCGACGACGACCTGAGAAGGATCTCGTCGGAGCGGAACCTGGCCCTCCAGGACAGCGACATCCCCGTCATTCGCGGCTATTTTCTTCGTGACGACGTCCTGTCCGAGCGGCGGCGCTTCGGCCTGGAGCTGCCCACGGACGTGGAGCTGGAGTACATCTCCCAGGCCCGCAGCGACCACTGCAATCACAACACCTTCCGGGGCCGCTTCCGCTACAGGGACCTCTCCACCGGTGAAGAGACCGTGGTGGACAACCTGTTCGAGACCTGCATCGAGGCGCCCACCCTGGAGATCCAGGAGCGGAAGGACTGGGTGGTCTCGGTCCTCTGGGACAACGCGGGCGTGGCCCGCTTCGACCACGAGCACAACTACGTCATCACCGGGGAGACCCACAACAGCCCCTCCAACATGGAGGCCTACGGCGGGGCCATCACGGGGATCGTGGGCATCTACAGGGACCCGCTCGGGACCGGCCTGGGCTCCAAGCTCATCATGGGCATGTACGGCTACTGCGTGGGGTACCGGGACTACACCGGCCCCCTCCAGCCCCGCCTCCACCCGAGGCGGCTGCTGGACGGCGTCATCGAAGGCGTCCGGGACGGGGGAAACAAGAGCGGCGTGCCCACGCCCTTCGGGCAGCTCCTGTTCGACCACGGGTACATGGGCAAGTGCCTGGTCTTCGTGACCGCCCTGGGGATCATGCCCTCGGAGATCCGCGGCACCCCCAGCCACCGAAAGGAGACCCGCCCGGGGGACCTGGTGGTCATGTGCGGGGGACGCGTGGGCAAGGACGGGATCCACGGCGTGACCGCCGCGTCGGAGACCTTTTCCGAGCACACCCCGGCCGGTCACGTGCAGATCGGTGACCCGTACACCCAGAAGAAGATGCATGACTTCCTCCTGGAGGCGCGAGACGAAGGACTGTTCACCTTCATCACGGACAACGGCGGGGGCGGGCTGTCCTCCTCGGTGGGGGAGTCGGCCCGGTTCTCCGGGGGCTGTCGCGTGGACCTGGACCGCGTGCCGCTCAAGTACGAGGGCCTGGACCAGTGGGAGATCTGGGTCTCGGAGAGCCAGGAACGGATGACCGTGGCGGTGCCCAAGGGGCATTTGGAACGGTTCATGGAGCTCAGCCGCAGGCACGCCGTGGAGAGCACGGTGATCGGCGAGTACAACGACTCCGGCTATCTCCGCTTGGACTACCGCGGGAGGACCTGCGCCCTCATCCGCATGGACTTTCTGGAGTCCGATTTTCCCCAGTGGGCGTTCGACGCCCGCTGGACGCCCCCCGAGCTGAGGGGGCTCGCGGAACCGGTGATCGGAGAGCCCGGGGACCACGGTGCGCTTCTGGGGGACATGCTCGAGCGGCCCAACATCTGCGCCCGCAACTGGATCGCCAGGCAGTACGACCACGAGGTCCAGGGCGGGAGCGTGATCAAGCCCCTGGTGGGCCGAAGGCGGGACGTCCCGAGCGATGCGGTGGTCACGCGTCCGGTCCTGGGCTCCAACCGGGGCATCGCCGCAGCCCAGGCCTTGAACCCCTTGTACAGCCGGATCGACACCTACCCCATGACCGCGGTCACCATCGACGAGGCCCTCCGCCGCGTCCTGGCGGTGGGCGGGGATCCCCGCAGGGTGGGCGGCGTGGACAACTTCTGCTGGCCCACCATCCAGTACGACCCGGAGACCAACCCGGACGGCCGGTACAAGGCGGCCCAGCTCGTCCGTTCCAACTGGGCCCTGCGGGACGTCTGCCGGGCTTACGAGATCCCTCTGCTCTCCGGAAAGGACAGCATGTACATCGACGGCAACCTGAAGGGGCCCTACGAGGAGACCCGGAAGGTCAGCGGTCTGCCCACGCTGCTCTTCACCGCCAGCAGCGTCGTGGAGGACGTCCGAAGCTGCCTCACCATGGACGCCAAGGCGGCCGGCGACCTCGTCTACGTGGTGGGGGAGACCCGGGACGAGCTCGGGGGAGGCGAGCTCTACCAGATGATGGGGGAGGTGGGGCTGAACGTCCCGCAGGTGGACCCCGCGGCCCTGACCGAGTTGTACCGGACGTTCCACGCAGCCGTGGAGCGAGGCCTCCCGGCCTCGGCCCACGCCGTGGTGCGGGGAGGGCTGGCGGTTCACGTCGCCCTGATCGCCATGGCGGGCGAGCTGGGCATGGAGCTGGACCTTCCGGCCGTTCCGGTGTCCGAGCCGTTGCCCCCCTTTCGAATTCTCTACTCCGAGTCGGCGGGCCGGTTCGTCTGCACCGTGGCCCCGGCGAACCGGGAGGCCTTCGAGGCCCTCTTCTCCGGGATGCCTGCGGCCCGGGTCGGCCGGGTGACCGGGGTCGGCCGCCTGGTGGTCCGAGGAGAAGGCGGGAAACCGTTGATCGACGAGGCGGTTCAGGACCTGAAATCGCGCTGGATGAACCCCTTTGGAGGTCTCGTATGACAACCGTCCGAGCACTGGTCATGACCGGGTACGGGCTCAACTGCGACTACGAAACCGTGCACGCCCTCCGGCTCGCCGGGGCCGAGCCCCACCCCATGCACATCAACGAGATCGTAGCCGGAGACCGCCTGGAAGGGTTCCACATGGTCGTCTTGGGCGGCGGCTTCAGCTGGGCGGACGACCACGGGGCCGGGGTGCTGCTCGCGGCCAAGCTGAGAAACAACATCGGGGACCAGATCGAGCGGTTCGTCGCCCGGGGGAAGCTGATCATCGGCATATGCAACGGCTTCCAGTCCCTCGTCAACCTCGGGCTCCTGCCCGGCTTCGACGGGAACTACGCGGAGCGGCGGGTCGCCGTCACCTACAACGACTCGGGAAACTTCATCGACACCTGGGTTCACCTGGCCGTGAACCCGGACTCCCCGTGCGTCTTCACGCGGGGGATCGAGCGCCTCGAGCTTCCGGTCCGCCACGGCGAGGGCAAGGTGGTCACCGACCCGGACGACATCCGGCGGCTGGCGGAAGCCGGGCAGGTGGTCATGCGGTACGCAGACGAGGAGGGTCGTCCGGCCCAGGGCCGGTGGCCCGAGAACCCCAACGGCTCGCTCCTGGACATCGCCGGCATCTGCGACCCCACCGGTCGGATCTTCGGGCTCATGCCCCACCCGGAGGCCTTTCACCACGTGACCAACCATCCGGAGTGGACCCGCCGCAAGGAGCATCTGGCCCGCGAGGGCAAGGGCTTTCCCCACGAAGAAGGCGACGGCGTGCTCGTCTTTCGAAACGCCGTGGCGTACGCCCGGGAGCATCTCCTCTAGCGCTCGCCCCCCTCGATCCCGCTGTCCGGGGCCTAGAACGGCAGCGTCAGGGAGTAGATGATCGCCCCCCTCCGGACGAACAGGGTCAGCGAGGGGAGCTGGTGGTACCGGCCGATCGCTTTCTCGAAGGCCTCCAGGTCGGGGGTTTCCACCTGATTCACCTTGAGGACGAGATCGCCCGGCTGGAGCCCGCTCCTCGCCGCCTCGGACCCCCGCCGGATCTCCTTGACGACCACGGCCGACTCCAGACCGTACTCCCGAGCCAGGCGCCTGCCGGCGTTCTCCAGCTCGATCCCCATTCTCCGGGCCACCAGCTCCAATGCCAGGTCGGTCGGAAAGGGCGCCAGCGCCACCCGCACCTCCCGGGCCTCCCCGTCCCGGAGGAGCTTTAGATCCACGCGATTCCCGGGAGTGTACTCGGCGAGTGCGCTGCGGTAGCCCGGCATGGAGGCGACCGGCTCGCGGCCGATGCGAAGCAGGATGTCTCCGCGGCGAACGCCACCCCCGGATGCAGGGCTCGCCCCGTGGACGTCCCGGATCAGGACGCCGCCCTGTTCCCGCGGTACCCCGAAATGGATCCGGAGGTCCTCGCTGAGCTCCTGGAGCTCCAGGCCGAGCCAGGGGAAGCGCACCTCGCCGGCACGGATCAGCTCCTGCACGATCCGCCGGGCCTTGTTGACCGGGATGGCGAACCCGATCCCCTGCGCCTTCTGATAGATGGCCGTGTTGATCCCGATGAGGTCCCCGCTGATGTTGAGCAGGGGGCCGCCGCTGTTGCCGGGATTGATGGAGGCGTCCGTCTGGATGAAGTGGTTGTAGACCATCTCTCCGGAGCGCACCGTCCGGTCGATGGCGCTCACCACGCCCGTGGTCACGGTGTGGGACAGGCCGAAGGGGTTGCCGATGGCAATGACCGTCTCCCCGATCATCAGGTCGTCGGAGTCGCCCATGGGGATCTCTGGGAGGGGATGGTCCACGTCGATCTCGAGAACCGCCAGGTCGGAACGGGGGTCCGTGCCCAGGATCCGGGCCTGAAACTCCTGCCGGTCCGCGGTCAGGACCTTGATCTCCGTCGCCCGGGACACCACGTGGTGGTTGGTGATGACGTGCCCCTTTCCGCCGTCGACGATCACACCCGAACCGAGGCTGTTGCGTGTGTACTCCCGGTTGAAGAAGTCGGGGAAAAAGTCCCGGAAGAAGTCGTCGCCGCTGAACGGAAACCCCGGACGAACGCGTTCCCGGACCACGGTGGCCACGTTCACCACGGCCGGGCTCACCCGCTCGACCGCGCGCACCACGGCGCTTCTCCTGAGATCGGGCTCCGCCGCGCCCCCCCTGCCCGGCCAGGCGAGCAGCCCCAGGCCCAGAACGACGAACGCGATCCACCGGGCACACCGCCCCCCGTTCCGACGCCCACCCCGGTCGTCAATCACCATGGACGCTCCCTCCATGCGCGAGCCCGCCCGGTGCGGCCAGGTGCTCCTCCAGCACGGCCCGGAGCGCAGCCGTGCGGCCGTGGTAGAAGTGATCCGCGCCCGGGATCACGCGGAAGGCCGCCTTCGGGTTCCAACGCGGGAGGAGTGTCTCCACGTGGGATGCGCCGGCGATCTCGTCCCGCTCGCCCGTGACCACCAGGCCGACCCTGGGATCGAGCCCCAGGAAGGAGAAGTCCATGAAGTCCACCGGCGGGGAGACCATGACCACGTCCCTGATCTCCGGCATCCGGCCCAGGACCTTCGCGTTCACCCAGGTGCCGAAGGAGTAGCCGGCCAGGTGGATCGCGCTCGAACCGGATGCGGCCAGCAGGTCGGCCGCGTGCCGGACATCCTCCGTCTCGCCCTCGCCGTTCTCGAAACGTCCTTCGCTGCCGCCCGTGCCGCGGAAGTTGAACCGGAGCGTGGCGAACCCGGCCCGGGCATAGGCGTCCACCAGGGCCTCGACCACGTCGTTGTGCATGTCCCCGCCGTACAGGGGGTGGGGATGGGTGACAACCACCCCTCCGGCACCCGGTCTTCGGCCGAGCAGCCCCTCCAGGCTCAGGGGGCCGGCCGGTATGCGAACCGCCTCCTCCATCGTCCCGCGTTCCTTCCCTTTCCCTCTCGAAACCTCCGGATGGCCGTCCGGCAACGGCATTCCGACCCTCGTGCGCGCTACCTGAGCCAGGGATTGGTCCGGCGCTCCTCCTCGATGGTGGAGGAGGGACGCATGCCGTAGTCGTGGCCCGGCCAGACCTTCGTCTCCCCCGGGAGGCCGAGGAGGCGGGTTCGAATGGACTCCATGAACTGCTGGGCCGACGCCCCCGGCAGATCGGTCCGTCCCACCGCTCCCACGAACAGCGTGTCCCCGGTGAACAGGTTCCCATCGCCCAGCAGGCAGATGCCGCCCGGGCTGTGGCCCGGGGTGTGAATGACATCCAGGGTCACGGACCCCGCCTGCACCCGGTCACCGTCCTCCACGTGCTCATCGGCCGGGGGGGACGGGGTGAACCCCATCTGGCGCGCCATCTGCCGCCCCTCGGCGGAGTTGAACAGCTGGTCGTCCATCGGGTGCATCACGATCTTCGCCCCGGTCAGCTCCTGCATCCGGGCGTTCCCGCAGGTGTGATCCGGATGGCCGTGGGTGTTGACGATACGGCTCGCGTGAAGGCCCAGCTCCCCGATCCGAGCGTTGATGCGGTCCTCGTCCCCGGCCGGGTCGATGACCAGACACTCCTTGGATTCCGGACAGCCCACCAGGTAGCAGAAGACCTCCATGAACCCCACCTTGATCTGCTCCAAAATCATGTCGTTTCTCCGCTGAACGTCCGTTCCTCGTGCAATCGATCACCCCGACCGGCGAGACCAAGAGCGGCCGGTCTGGAATGTCCTCTCACTCGAACGGGAAAAAGTTCTCGTGTATGGCGCAAACGGCGTCTTTCAGGTCCCGGTTCCGCACGATGAAGTAGAGCGCGACCCGGGACGGTCCGAACGAGATCATCTCGACGTTCACCCCGCTCTCCGCCACCGCCGTGAAGCACCGGGCCGCGATGCCCTTTCCCGTACCCAGGCCCTCGCCCACCAGCGAGACCAGGGCCACGTCCTCGGTCTTTTCGAGCTTCCGATAGGGCCTGGGACGGAGCTCCTCCAGGGCCGAACGGCCGTCCTCCAAGTCTTTGCGGGCGAGCAGGATGCTGATGCAGGTCTGGGAGGTCACCACGGACTTGATATTGATGCCCGCCTCGGTGAGCCGGTTGGCCACGAGCCCCAGGATGCCCGGCCGGGCCCCGACCCCGGAGGCGTGGACCTTCAGGATGCCGATGTCCGTGTCGTGGGCCACGCTCTTGATGATGCGCCTGGACCTGCTCCTCCCGGCGGTGATCCGGCTGCCGGGCCCGTCGGGGTCGAGTGTGTTCTTGATCACGATCTCCAGCCGGGCGCTCCTCAGGGGCTCCACGGTCCGGGGGTGGAGAATCTTGGCACCGAAGTAGGAAAGCTCGGCCGCCTCGTCGTAGGAGAGGGACGGGATCAGGCGGGCGCGAGGCACGAGACCCGGATCGGCACTCATGTACCCGTCCACGTCCTTCCAGACCTCCAGCACGTCCGACTTCAGTCCGGCGGCGACCACGGCGGCGGCGTAGTCGCTGCCTCCGCGCCCGAAGGTGGTGACGTCCCCCTGTCCGCTCACCCCGTAGAAACCGGGGACAAAAACGACGTTCTGCCTGCCCACGCTTGGAAGGAGACGGGTCCTCAGGTTCTTCGCCGTCCTGCGGAGATCGGCCGTGGCGTCCCCGTACTTGCCGTCCGTGAGCATCCCGATGCGATGGGGCATGAGGCAGTCGGCCTCCACGTGCCGGCTTTTGAGGGCGGCGGTCAGGAGCTCGGCGGAGAACCGCTCCCCGTAGCTGCTGATCATGTCGAGCATCCGCCTCGTGACCTCCCGGGTGAAGTTCAGCCCGTAGTAGAATCGCTCGAGCTCCCGGAGCATCCGATCGAGCTCCCTCGCATACGGGTTGACCGCGCTCTCCCGCTGAAACACGTGGCGCGCCGTGCCCAAATGCTTCTTCCTCAGACCCGTAACGATCTCCGGGATCCTGCTCTCGTCCGCGAGCGCATCCCGGGTGCCCTGAACGAGAAAGTCGGTGACTCCGTTGAGCGCGGAAACCACCACCACGTTTCCGCGCCCGCGCTCCGCCACGAGGTCGAGTATCCGGGCGATGTTCTTTCGGCCCTTGAGGCACCCTCCCCCGATCTTGATCACCTTCATTCCGGGTTCTCCTGACCGGCCTTTCGACCTGCGCCAAGCCCGCCCTCAGGTCCGGACGGCAAATCCGAAAATCGCTCGAAGAGCGACTCCATGTCCGCCTTGAGATGGTCCGGGATCAAGGCGAGCTTGTCCTCGGAGAGCTCCACGAACTCCCCCCTGCTGTAGGCGAGCCGGGTGCCGTCCTCGGCGAGCACGTCCGCCTGGACCAGGATCCGGGGAAAGGGGGACTCCTTTCCCAGCTTCCCCTGCACGGTGAGGGGGGCCTCGATCGGGACCGGTTTCAGATACCTCACCTCCATCTTTCGGGTGAGGAAGAAGACGCGGCGGAAGTAGATGATGGTCCACGACATGATCTCGTCCATCAGGGTGGAGATGATGCCCCCGTGCGCGATGCCCTCCCACCCCACGCGGTACTTGTCCAGGGTGACATCCGCGCAGACCGCATCTCCGGCGGTGTAGAACTGGAGGTTCAACCCGAACGGGTTGTCCGTTCCGCAGGCGAAGCAGTGATGCCCCTGCGGCTTGGGAATCGGGATCCTGGGCTCACTCATGGAAAATGCCTTTCTTTCACGCAACGAGCGGCAGATCAACATCATCCGAACACGAGATCCGCCGCTGAGATGTCCACAGATCAAGCGGTCCTGCCGCGAACCGCCAGGGTGTGCCACACCCCGTCCCGGTCCCACTCGCGAACGATCTCCATTCCCATCCCCCGCAGGCGGTCCTTCAAGGCCCGGGCCTGGGTTCTCATCAATCCGGAGAACACGATCCACCTTCGATTCAAAAAAGGCCCGCGATCCGACAGACGCCGAATCACCTCGTAATGGATGTTGGCCAGGACCAGATCGCCGGACCTGTCCAAGGCGTCCTCGGCGGAACACACCAGGGTCTGCACCCTGGATTCGAGCCCGTTCATCCGCACGTTTCGATCGGCTGTGCGGACGCAGAGCGGGTTCAGGTCCACGGCCACGACGCGATCGGCGCCCAGAAGCGCGGCGGCCACCGCAAGCACGCCGGTTCCCGTACCCAGGTCCAGGACGCTTTTGGGCGCTTCCTCCCGCCACAGCCACGACAAGGCCTCCAGGCAGTCCCGGGTGGTCGGGTGGAGGCCGGAGCCGAACACCACGCCGGGGTCGAGGAGCACCCGGAGGGAGGTCCCCCGCAGGGGCTCCAGCGCAAGCCAGGCGGGACAGATCTCGAAATCGCCCACCTGAAACCGTTCGAACCGCTCCCCCAGCCACTCCTCGTAGGTGAACCGATGGCCCTCCACGTACTGCAGGCCCGCGTGGTCCCCCACCATCCGCAGAACCGGGGCCTCGGCCGGCTCCGAGAAAAACAGGAAGGAGGACGTCCCCTCCACCCAGTTCCCGAGGAAGGCCCGCCCCAGGCGGTCCTCGGCCTCCACGGGCACAAGACCCTCCACGCAGTATACGTGCAGCCGTTCAGGGGGGGCGGCGGGGGGGCCGCCGCCCCCGATGTCGCGTATCATTCCAGCCGTCCTTCGGGGTTCAGGAATGCGGCGGAAAGACGATCCTCCCGGATCACTGCATGAAAGCCGCCGCACGTGGACCGAGCGCCCAATGTAGGTTCCCGGTCGCGCAAAAGTCAAGGGGCGCCCGAGAAAATCGGGTCCGTCCGCACGGCCGCCGCCGTGGCCGGAGGAAAAGGGGGTTCGCCTCCCACAAAAAAAAGGCCCCTCGCTCATGCGAAGGGCCTTTTTGAAGATCTCCCGGCGGCGTCCTACTCTCCCACGCAGTCTCCCACGCAGTACCATCGGCGCTAAAGAGCTTAACTTCCGTGTTCGGAATGGGAACGGGTGTT
>CAYUBQ010000017.1:0-67268 GCA_964443135.1 uncultured Desulfobacterales bacterium
TCCATCCGCTCCACCTTCTTTTCCACGACCGCCAGGTCGCTGATGATCATCTCCTCCTCGAGGGTTCGAACGTCGGCCTCGGGCGAGGGGGCTCCCAGGCCCCCGTCGAAGTTCCGGACCACGTGGATGAGCGCGTCGCAGGGACGGACCTGGTTCCACAGGGCGTTCTCGGATCTGGCCGCCGGCACGCCTCCCGCGTCGGAGGGCAGGAGATACTCGACCTGGGCATAGGTCGTCTTCTTGGGCTTGTAGATCCCCGAGAGGTGGTCCACGCGGGAGTCGGCCACGCGCACGGTTCCGATCCGGTGGTCCGAGCGGCCGGCCTTCTGCCGGGGGCCCTCTCCGCGGGCGCCGGTCAGGGCCTCGAACACGGTGGTCTTGCCCGCCTGGGGCAGGCCGATGATGCCGAGCTTCATGCGGGAGTCGCGTCCTTTCTTCCCTGAGTTGGTTCCTTAGTAGAAGAAATCATCCGGCTTGTCAAACATCCATGACCGGCGTCCGGTCACCCCCGCCGATGAAAGCCGGAGTTTTGGTAGGGCGGGTTTTACCACCCCGCCGTGGTGCGCAAACCTTGCGGCGGCATGTGAAATGCCGCCCCACGACCGGCCCACCGAGGGGCATTTTCACGGCAAACAGAGCCGTCCGTGCATTGTTGCTTATGCAGACCAAATCGAGCGCTTATCCACCGACGGATTTGACATGTTCGACAATTTCCACTAAGCTGACGCCTTCCTGCGTCTCCGATCGCCCCGGCCCATCCGGCGATCCGGGACCCGCTCACCGGCAAATGAGGCCGTCCGGCCCGACCCGTCCGCCAAACCGGCTTCCAGCAAAGGGAGCGGTCACAAGAGGACCCGCACGATGAACCGCACTGAAGACCCCGCGCATCCCCCCCGGGAGGAGACGTCCGCCCGATCGCAGGGCCGGGTCAAGACCGTCCGCGATCGTCGATCCGGGCTGGAGCGTCGCAGCGGCCGGGATCGGCGTTCCGGATTCGACCGCCGTCGGCAGGAGGAGGCCCACCGGAGTCCGGATCGGCGCACGGGTGTGGAAAGGCGCTCCGGGCGGGAACGCCGGGAAGAAGGCGATCGCCGGGGCCGGAGCGGGCTGCGGATTCCGATTTTCATCAAGATCGCCATCATGGCCACCACCCTGATCCTGGTGGAGATCGCCGCGATCGGCTTCGTGGTGCTCGAGAGGGAAAAGAGTCAGTACGTGGAGCAGCTGATCGGCCTGGGAGAGAGCATGGTTCGGATCCTCACCACCAACGTCCCGGACAAGCTTCTGGGCGAGGAGGATTTGAGCCTTTACAGGCTCATGGAGGACATGGCCAGGGACGACCAGGTGGTCTTCGCCATGGTGACGGACGTGCACAAGGTCATCCGGGCCCACAGCGATCTCGAGCGGGTCGAACGGGTTTACACCGCGCCGGCCGGCCTGACCTTTCTGCGCGCGTCGGAGGGCGTCATCCTGAGCACCTTCGAGCTCGGGGGGAAGGAGGTCCTGCTCTTCGAGTCGCCCCTGACCTACCAGGGTTTGGACGTGGGCCGCGTGCGCCTGGCCCTGTCCAAGGCGCAGATCCTCGAGAGCGTCCGGGAGGGCAGATCGTTTTTCCTCTACCTGGCCGGGATCATGGTCGTGGTGGGGATCCTTCTGAGCCTGGCCATCAGCCTCTACTTCTCGCGCCCCATCAACAAGCTGCGGGAGAGCGTCCTCGCCGTGGGCAAGGGGGACTTCAGCCATCGGGTCGTGCTCGACCGGAAAGACGAGCTGGGCGAGCTGGGGGAGGCCATGAACCGGATGGCCGAGGGCCTGGCCCTGAAGGAGCACATCCAGGACTCCTTCGGGAAGTACGTGGCCCCGGAGATCGTGGAGATGATCCTGGCGCATCCGGAGCGACAGTGGATGCGGGGGGCACGGGTCAATGCATCGATCCTGTTCGTCGACATCCGAGGGTTCACCACCCTGTCCGAGGACAAGGACCCCGCCTGGATCGTGGACATGCTCAACAACTACTTCACCCGGGTGACCGACACGGTCATCAGCCACGGCGGAAGCATCAACAAGTTTCTCGGGGACGAGGCCATGGCCATTTTCGGGGCGCCGATCGCCAACCGCCACCACGCAGACTCCGCGGTTCGTGCGGCCCTCGAGATCCAGAAGTCCGTCCGGCAGATCGGTGCCGAGCAGGGGCTCGGGCGGGCCGAGATCCGGGTGGGCGTGGGCGTGAACTCGGGAAACGTCGTGGCCGGCAACCTCGGTTCCGAAAAGCGGATGGAGTACACGGTCGTCGGCGACGACGTCAACGTGGCGTCCCGCTTGACGGCCATGGCCAAGCCCGGGGAAATCCTCATCAGCAAACAGACCTACGACCAGATGCGGAACAAAAACGGTCTTCGCGTGGAAGCCCGCGGCAGCGTGGCGGTCAAGGGACGCAGGATGCAGATCTCGGTGTACAACGTGGTCGCTTGACAGGCCCGTTTTTTGCACTCATCTGGCGGAAAAGAGCCGGCCGAACCCGCGATTCGGCCGGCTCATGGAAGGAGACCGATGAAACGCCCCCCGATAGCGGTCCCTCGTGAGTGGAGCAGGATGCTGGCGTTCTGCCTGTTCCTGTTCCCTCTCACGCTGTTTTCCTGTGCATCGCTCGCACCGAAGCAGGAACGAGAGTCCCCTCGCGCCGAACCCGCGGTGGAGCGCAGGATCTTCAGCTCGGACCGCTACCTGGTGTGTGTCCCGGGCGAAGAGACCACGGCCGAAGCGCTGGCTGCGGAGCACCTGGACGACCCCGGGGAGGCCTGGCTCGTCGAGGAGGCCAACGACGGGGCGTCCTTCGCCGCGAGCGACGCGATCGTGATTCCCCTTCGCGAAGAGAACCCCGGAGGGTTGACCGAGGACGGGTACCAGACCGTGCCGATCCTCTGTTATCACCGCTTCGGCAGGAAAAACAACGGCCCCTTGTGCGTCTCAGAGGAGACGTTCGCACGCCAGATGGCCTTCCTGGCGGAGAACGGCTACCATGCGATCGGGATCGAGGAGCTCCTGGGCTTTCTGAACTACCGGCGGAGCCTGCCGGAGAAATCCGTTTTGATCACCATTGACGACGGTTACCGCTCGGCCTACGAGATCGCATATCCCATTCTTCGGAGGCACGGTTACACCGCCGCCCTGTTCGTGTACACCGACTTCATCGGGTCGAGCGTCAAGTCTCTGACATGGGAGCAGCTGGAGGAAATGAAGGCCGCGGGATTCGATGTGGGCTCCCACACCCTGACCCACTGCGACCTCTCGGAGAAGAGGGCGGGAGAGGACGACAGGTCCTACCGCGAGCGCGTGAGGCGGGAGCTTCTGGTGTCCAAGCGGATTCTCGACGAACGGCTGAACCAGGACACCATCGCCCTGGCCTACCCCTATGGGAACGCGTCCCCGGAGATCCTTCCGCTCTGCCACAGCCTGGGCTACCGTCTGGGTGTGACCGTCCGGCCGGGCGCCAACCCCTTTTTCGCCGATCCCCTGGCCTTGCGCCGCGAGCAGATCGTGGGGGACCAGGGTCACGACTTCCGAGATCGGCTGAAGCATTTCGAACCCGCTTCGCTTCAGTAGGGGATCCATGAGAAGAAGCATCCTCATCGCAGCTCTCGCCCTCTTCCTGGGGCTCACCTGGTCGGGCTGTGTGACGCCGGGCGGGGAACCGGCGGCATCCGTGTCGGCCGTGAGCTCCGAGGGAGGGATCGCCGGGGAGTTTCTCTCCCGGGCGCGCGACCTGGAGAACCGGGGATTTCCGGTGCGCGCCCTGCGCCGGTACCGGATCGCTCTTACCGTCGACCCGGAGAACCCGGAGGCCCTCGAGGCGGCCGGCCGGCTGGAGTCCCGCCTGGACGCGCGGGCCGACGAGCACTGCCGGGTCGGCCTGGCGTTTCACAAGGAGGGAAAGTACGCGCAGGCCCGGCACGAGTTCCTCACGGCGCTCCGGCTCGACCCGGATCACCCGACAGCCGCCGGGATGCTCGTCTCGCGGGAGCGGGTGCGGAGCACGCGTTACATCGTTCATCGGGTGGTTCCCGGGGAAAGCCTGTCCGCCCTGGCACAGCGCTACTACGGGGACTACCGCATGTTTCCGGAGATCGCACGGTACAACCAGTTGAGGGATGCGACCCGGTTGACGGTGGGGCAGGAGCTCCGGATCCCGGAGATCGAAGGGGCCCCGTTTCTCACGGGCGAGGTCCCGGTGGAGACCGAGGAGAAGGCCCCGCCCGAGTACGGTCTCTGGGAGTGGGGAGCGTACGAGGCCGCGGCCGGCCGTGAGGCGGACGAGGTCGCCGGGGAGGCGGAGGAATCGGCCCGCATCACGTCCTGCCTGGCGCACGGGATCGCCCTGTTCGATCGCAGGAAGTACCGGCAGGCCGTCGTGGAGCTCGAACGGGTCCTCCATGCGAGGCCGGGCGACGAGACCGCCCGGGACTATGCGTCCAAGGCCCACTTCCGGCTGGCCGAGGATCTGTTCGAGAAACAACAGTTCCTCGCTGCACGCGAAGGATTCATGGAAGCGCTGCGCATCCGGGGGGACTGTGCCGAGTGCCACCGGTATGCCGAGAAGAGCGAGGATCTCTACAAGGAGTCCCACTACCGCAGGGGCATGCAGTACTACAACCAGGAAAGGCTCAGAGAGGCCATGGGGGAGTGGGAGCGTGTCCGGGCCCTCGACCCGGGCTACAAGCGGGTGGATTACCTCATTGAAAGGTCGAGGAAAATCCTTTCGAACCTCGAGGCCTTGAAAAGACACCAGGGAAAAAGCCCTGAGGAGGACGGCGGAAGCCGTCCCGATTGACGCATTCGCAGAAACCGCTCACGCGCCGCTGGAAGCGCTGGTACCCGTTGAAAACCCACGGGCAGATCTCGAGGCTTCGGGTTTTTTGCGACGTCATCCCGATTCAGCGGCCTCGCAGCAGGACGTACACCGCCCCCGCTCCCCCGTCGTAGGGTCGGGCGGTGGCGAAGGCCAGGACGATCTTGCGCACGGAGCCGCTGCTGAACCAGACGGGAAGCTGCTCCTTCAGCACCGGAAAGCTCGAAGGCGAGTTCAGCCCCCGACCGTGGATGACGAGCACGCATCGCAGGCCGAGCCGGTGGCTTTCCCGAAGGAACTCCCGCACCCGGAGCCGGGCCTCGCTCTTCGTGAGCCCGTGAAGATCCACGTGGTCCTGGATCGGAAACCTCCCCTGCTTCAAGCGCCTCATCACCTTTCTTCCGACGCCCTTCACCGAGCCCTCCATGTACTCGTCCGTGAAGCTGATGTCCATCTCCACGGACCCGTGGACCAGCCGGCTGAGGTGCTCCAGGACCTCGCGGTCCTCGTCCGGGGCCGGGTGCGCCGGCCGGGGCGAGGCGGACGGGGATCTCGGTTTCCTCTTCCGCCCTCCGCGGAGGGGTTTCACGTCGGCCACGGCCTCGAGGAACGTTCTCGTCTGCTCCGAGACCGGGTCCGATTCCGGCGTCGATTCCGGCGCATCTCCGGCCGGGGCCGGTGACGGTTCTTCCGGGGGCGGTTCGACCTTCAGGTCCCGTCCCTCGAGCACGGGATTGAACACGTTCCTGCCTCTGGACTTTTTCATGAGCTCCCCCGGCCGGCGGTTCGGGTCCGATTGCACGGCCGGTGTCCGCCTTCCCTTGATTCGACCCTGTATTTCCATTATAACAGTCCCATTTCCGTGTGTGAACCCGGAGAACCCCCAACAGAAGCGAGGAATCATCATGGCGCGAGAGGACGACTACCGGAACGCCGCGGCCATCGCAAGGTCCGACCTGGCTGAAAAGGACCCGGTCCTCCTGGCGGAGCGGTGCGGGGCCGAGATCGTGGAGGAAGGGAGCGGGGCGAGGCTCGAGCTGGGGTTTCTGGGAAGACGAGTCCAGGCGGCCTGGCCCGGTGTGGTTCTTTCCCGCCCGGATTCGGACGAGGAGGTCCCGATCCAGCAGCAGGTGCTGATCCTACACTATCTCCAGGGAGCCTGGAGGTCGAGCGGGCCCCCGGTCGCCGGGGACTGGGTGGCCTTTCAGGACGTCCCTGACGGGAAGTTCTACCAGGATGCCTTCCAGAGACGGGCCAAGCTTCCACTCCTGAAGGCGTTCGGGGAGCGTCCGGAGCTCCTGGCCGACCTGGCCCGGACCGCTTACGGCGCCGAGCGGATCGATCTGGGGGACGTGGCGGTCGCCGTGGAGGCCCTGCCCAGGATTCGCGTGGCCCTGGTGGTCTGGGCCGGGGACGAGGAGTTCCCTCCGGACGGCAACATCCTGTTCGACCGCAACATCGCTTCCTACTTCTCCGCCGAGGACATCGCCTGGCTCGCCGGAATGATCGTCTACCCCCTGATGGGGATGGCGGCGGCCTCCGCAAAGGAATGAACGGGGCCGGCCCCGGTCCGGCCCGCGGCCCGAACCCCCGAACGACGAGGAGACGAACATGACCGAGGAGAAGAAGCCGCTGGTGTGCGTGGCCATGGGATCCGCTTCGGATGCCGATGTGATGGGCGGGTGCACGGATACCCTGAAGGAGCTGGCCATCCCCTACGAGGTCCGGGTGATCAGCGCCCACCGGACGCCCGACCGGGCCCGCGAGGTGGCCGAGGGGGCCGCCGGCCGGGGGATCGAGGTCGTCGTGGCCGGCGCCGGCTGGGCGGCCCATCTGGCCGGTGTGATCGCCGCCCACACGCCGCTCCCCGTGATCGGCGTGCCCATCGACTCGTCGCCCCTCCAGGGGCTCGACGCGCTGCTGGCCACCGTCCAGATGCCGCCCGGCGTCCCTGTGGCCACCATGGCCCTGGGAAAAGGCGGGGCCAAGAACGCGGCGGTCATGGCCGCCCGGATCCTGGCCCTCAACCACCCCGACGTCCGGTCCCGGTTGGACGCCTATCGGGAGGAGATGACCCGCAAGGTGCTCGAGGCGGCCGAAGGACTGGAGTCCTAGCGCGGTCGTGGCTCGGGGCAGGCGGGGACGGGAAGGTTGCGCGTCATGGGAACGATGCTCTCCCTGGAGACCCGCGAGGAACGGGAAGCGGGACTGGCGGAGGCCTGCGAGGTCCTGAGACGGGGCGGTCTGGTGGCCTTTCCGACGGAAACCTTTTACGGCCTGGCCGCGGATCCCCGGCAGGACCACGCCCTGATGCGTCTTTTCGCCGTGAAGCGCAGGAGCCCGGAGCTTCCCCTCCTCCTCCTCCTTCCTTCGAGAGAGCGCGTCGACGGGTACGCCGCTCGGACACCGGCTTCGGCCCAACGGCTCATGGACCGGTTCTGGCCCGGGGGGCTCACCCTGGTCTTCGAGGCCCTCCCTTCGCTGAGCCCGCTGCTCACCGCGGGGACCGGAACCATCGGGCTCCGCCTCTCCAGCCGGCCCCTGGCCGTGGACCTGGCCCGGCGGTTCGGGTCCGCGGTCACCGGAACGAGCGCCAACCCCTCGGGCCTCCCCCCCGCCTGCACCGCGAGGGAGGTCGCCGCCTTCCTGTCGTGTGAACCGGCGCTGATCCTGGACGGGGGAGCCACACCGGGAGGGCCGGGCTCCACGGTCCTGGACGTCACCGTCGATCCGCCGCGGATCCTCCGGGAGGGGCAGGTCTCCAGGGACGCCCTGGCCGCCTGCCTCTCCCCGGTGGTTCCGTCCTGAGCGTCACCTCCGTCAATCAGAGCCCCCTCCACTCCCTGAACGGCTCTTCGAGCAGGCCGAAGCGCAGCATGCCCTGAAATCCGGGAATCTGATCGGAGAGGCCCGCATCAGGTTTGCGACAAGCGCGGCGGGGTGCAAAACCCCGCCCTGCGAAAACACCGGTTTTCATCAGCGGGGGGGTGACCGGACGCCGGTCATGGACGTTTGGAGATTGATTCCTGTGGTGAAAAGAGGTAATGAGGGCTTGGTTCGGAAAACAGAGGAGATGGAGTCGAAAAAGCCACAAGCCTCGAGATCTGCCCCGGAACCGTCCGAGGGCGACACCGTTTCCAGCGGCGGGTGAGCGGGTCTTTGCGAATCCGTCAGAGGAGGGATGCGCGTGATGAACATTCGCTGGTCCGAGGTCATGGTCGTCTTGATGGTGGCCGCCTGCCTGGGGCTCTTCGCCCCGGCATGCTCCCCCCCGGCCCCGCCGCCCGGGGTGGAATCCGGCTCTTCGGCCGGGACCTCCGAGGAGGAGGCCCCGCTGAACCGGCCCGGTTCCGCCATGGAGCCACAGGCCGACCGGGGTGAGCCGGCGCCGGCACCACCAGAGGGGGTCCCCGACGCCCACCACAACTGAGGCCTGTCCCTGACCATCGGTTCGGAATGTGAGGAGTGACCCGCTCGAGCCTCCCCTTCCGCCGATTTCGTCCCCCCGGAGGGGGGACCGGCCGCATTCCCCTGCACCGCCCGCTTTCCGGCGTCCGGTAGGCTGCTGTTCGGCCGGCCGGGGCCGTCTTACTTCTTCTGCCCCTGGCGCACCCACTCCCGCAAGGCTTCCCGCTCGAAACGCCACTTGTTCAGGACCATCTTCGCCGGGATTTTTCCGGCCTTGGCCAGCTTGTACACGGACCGCTTCCCCAGACGCAGAAACTCTGCGGCCTCTTCAATGGTCAAAATGTCCTTTTCCATCTCTTTTCTCCTTTGTAACGGATAAGTTTGATGTCCAAACATCTACAAATATCGTGCCAAAAAAGGCGAATGCAGAATCTCTCCGGCCTTGGCCAGCTTGTGCCCATCCATATACGAACGTCGGGCATGGTTGCGTTTCCAATTCAGAAAGGAGGAATTTTTGTCAAGATCAAGGAGATCGAGAGGTGACGCGGAGGCGTACTGGAGTACGCCGCACAAGGAACCTCGCCGATCGACGATGGGATTGGCAAAAAAGACCCTTTCTGGATGGAAACCAGCTTGTACACGGATCGCTGTCCCAGCTGAGGAGCTCCGCGGCCTCCTCGATGGTCAGGATCTCCTTGTCTGCCATGACGCGAACCCCCCAAACTTGACGGCGTCGCAAAAAGCCCGAATCCTCCAGATCTGCCCCTGGGATCTCAACGGGTGATATCGTCCCCAGCGGCGGATGAGCGGGCTTTTGCGAACCCGTCGATCACCCGAACGAGAACGTCGGGTGTGAACGGCTTCTCGAGATAGTCCGACACACCGGCCCACTCGGCCTCCTCCCGGAGCCCTTCGTTCCCGTATCCCGTGATCAGCACGGTGCTCAACTCCGGCAGAAGGGCCTTGGCCTCCCGAATCAGCTGCAGGCCGTCCATCCGGGGCATCCGGAAGTCGGAGATCAGAAGACGAACGGGGTCGTTTCGGGCCACCGATTCACGGATGATTTCCATGGCGCCGCCGCCGCTCCCGGCGGCCACGATCTGGAACCCGTAACTGTGGAGTCCGATTCTCAGGGCATTGAGGGTGCCCGGATCGTCGTCCACCAGGAGGATCTTCATGCCGGCCCGCCTCCGGGTCGAGGGTCTGGAACAGGCGCTCTCGCGGGCAACGGTCCGCTTCCGGCGGACCGCGGAACATGGGCCGAGGTCGATCGGTAGATCGGCCCTCCCGCATAACAAACGGAACAGAGGAGCAAGGATCGTTCCACCCGGAAGGGTGAAAGGGAGAGAACGGTTCCGGGCTTCGAACGCCAGTGGGCTCGAAGGCTTACAGGGATGCATGAAAGGGTGCCTAGGGCAACAAAGAGTTCAGGCTTCGAGTCAAAATGGCGTACTCAAATGGCCATGTGAGGATACAGGTCCTTCACAGCCCTGCGGATGGGCCGGCGCGCCATAATGGCGGCCTACGTCAGTTTGGCGTATAGGATTTGAGCCGTCGCTGGAGGGTGCGGAGACCGATTCCGAGGATCCGGGCGGCTCGCGTGCGGTTCCCGCCCGTGGCCTGGAGAACCGCCTCGATGTGGCGCTTTTCCACCTCCGAGAGGGGCAGGAGGTCCGAATCCCAGGCGGCAACGGACGGGCCGTCGCTCGAGGCCTCGGTCGCCAGCGATCCGGCCGTCAGGCGCCCGCCGCTTTCGACCAGGACCGCGGACGCCACCAGGTTTTCCAGCTCGCGGACGTTGCCCGGAAACGCATAGGAATGGAGCCTCCCGGCCGCCTCGGCGTCCAGGCCCCGGATGATCTTTCCGGTTTTCGCCGCATGCTTGGAAAGGAAATGTCTGGCCAGCGGAAGGATGTCCCGTCTCCTTTCCCGCAGGGGCGGGATGTGGATGTGGCAGACATTGAGACGATAGTAGAGATCGCTTCGAAAACGGCCCCGGCGCACCTCTTCCTGGAGGTCCCGATTGGAGGCGGCGATGATCCTCACGTCCACCTTCTTGGCCCGGGTGCTGCCGAGCCGGTACAGCTCGCGCTCCTGGATGACGCGGAGGATGGCGCCCTGCAGCCCCGGATTCAGCTCGGTGATCTCGTCCAGGAACAGGGTCCCGCCGTTGGCCTCTTCGAAGAAGCCTTTCTTCTCTCCAACCGCCCCGGTGTAGGCCCCCTTGGAGTGGCCGAAGAGATCGTTCTCGAAGAGGGTCTGGCTGAGGGCCGGCATGCTGACGGGCGTGAACGGCCCCGAGGACCTCGGGCTGAGGCGGTGGATGATGTGCGCCAGCATGTCCTTCCCGACCCCGGTTTCCCCGGTAATGACCAGGTTGTAGTCGTTGGCGGCGTAGGTTTCGGCCTCGTGGAACACCCGGGCCATGGAGGGGTCCTCGGAGATCATGTCGGAGAAGGCCTCGGGGCGGCCGAGCTCCGAGAACAGGGGACCCCTTTCGAGCATGCTCACCTTGTGGAGGAGATCGTGTCGCTGGAGGGCGTTCTGAACGGCGATGATCAGCTTCTCCCGCTTCAGGGGCTTGACGAGATAGTCGAACGCACCGTACTTCATGGCCTCCACGGCGGTGGGGGCGTCGTCCAGGGCGGTGATCACCAGGCATTCCACATCGGGATACTCGATCTTCATCCTGCGCAGAAGCTCGATGCCTCGGGTGTCGGGCAGGATCAGGTCGAGCAGGACCAGGTGGAAGGGGTGCTCCGAGAGGAGCTCCATGACCCGGTTTCCGTCGGAGACCAGGGCCGGTTCCGGCAGCCCGGCGCTTTCCAGGACGGCGCGGGTGCTCAGCAGGAGCCCCGGATCGTCGTCCACGATCAGGATGGGGGTGTGGGCGTCCGGTACGGACTCCAGCCCCGCACCCGCCTCTCCGGCGGCGGCCGGCATGTCGGTCCTCGCGCTCAACGGTCCCGTCTCTCCAGTCGGGGGAACGAGACGTGAAAGGTCGTGCCCTCGTCCCGGCGGGACTCGAACCGGATCTCCCCGTCGTGGGCCCTCACCAGGTCGTGGGTGACCGAAAGCCCCAGGCCGGTCCCCCCCTCTTCCTGGCGGTCCGTGACGAACGGATCGAAGATCCGATCCGCAACGGCGTCGGGGACCCCCCGGCCGGAGTCCGAGACGGAGAGGAGCAGGCGGGTGCCGTCGATGCGGGTCCGGATCCGCACCTCTCCGGTCCGGCCCTCCATGGCCTGAAGGGCGTTGAGGAGAAGGTTCAGGACGATCTGCTCGAGGTTCCGGTCGTTCCCCTCCATCAGGGGCAGGGACTCGTCGAGATCCGCCCGGAGGCTCGTCCCCGCCTTGCGGAGCGTGGTCTGGGCGAGCCGCACCGCGTTTTGGACGGCCGAGTTCAGCTGGACCGGGGCCTTGTCCTTCGGGCTCGAGTTCCGGGAGAACTGCTTGAGGTCGGAGACGATCCTGGCGATGCGGTTTGCGGCCATGTCCATGTTGGCGAGGAGCTGCGGCATGTTCTCGTGGAGGAAATCGAAGGAGAGCCCGCCGTAGGTCTCCTGCGGGTGCTCGAGGGACCAGGTCCTCAAGGCGGGCTCGAGATCCTGCCAGACCCGCTGGAGCAGCGGCGTGTTGAACATGATCTGGTTGACGGGGTTGTTGATCTCGTGGGCCACGCCGGCCACGAGGAGGCCGAGCGCCTCCATCTTCTGGGACTGCAGGAGCGCCTCCCGGCTCTTGGTGAGCGCCTTCTCCGTCTCGAGCCGGTCGGTCACCTCCCTGAGCATCAGGATCAGTCCGTCCGGCCGGGCGTCCGCGCCTCGGACCGGCACCAGGGTCCAGTCCCAGTAGGTGGGGCCTTCGCCGGCCCCTTCCGCCCCTGCCGGCGGTTGGGCGAGGACGAACCGGGGCTCCCCCGAGGCCAGGGCCTCCCTGAGGGTCTCCAGGGTCCCCGGGGCCTCCGGGAACGCGTCGAAACCCCGCCCCTTCATCTCCGCGGGACGCAGGCCGCGGAAGGCCGCGTACGGGCCGTTGACCCGAACGTAGTTCAGGTCCCGATCGAGAAGGGCGATCTGCTGGCCGGCGTTGTCGAGAATCGTTTCCAGGAGCCGGTTCGCGTCCTGGAGAAGGTCGCCGTCGCGCCGCTTCGTGAAGGAAATCGCCTCGGGCGGCCCGGCTTCTCTCCGCGCCGCCCTGTGCTTGTGCTCTCCCGTGCCCATCGACTTTCCTCTACGCTTCCTTTCGGGTCCGGTATCGAGGCTTTGCCCGGCTCCACAGCCTCTTCGACCGTCGGTGTCTGCCGGTTCCACCGGTTGCCGCGTCCCGCGTTCGGCGTTCCTGAAGATCCCCCCGAGCCGGACCGGGGGTCTGCGCGGTCCGCCGGGCGGACGGGTACGGAAAAGAGACGACGGCGGGTGCATGGAATCCAAATCGTCCGGCATGAACACGACTTGCCAAAACCCGGTTGTCTTCTCCGCGGTTGTGTCGAAGTGAAGATTCGACCCAGTAGTTACCACAAGAGAGCCCCAATGTCCATGGCGATTTGGCATGGGCACCGGGAAGGGACCCGCTGCGGCGCAAAGAAAGCACACAGGACGGGAAGGGCGGAGGGGTTCGTCGATTCGGGAAAAGGGCGGCGGGGTTCCGGGTACAGGGGGGTCAGAGCGCCGCCAGGGTGTCCGGGAACGAGTTCAGCCGCTCCATACCCCCGGGTTCGACGACGAACGTGTTCTCCACGCCCACCACGCCTTCCCCCGGGAACACCACCTTGGGCTCGAGGGCCAGGGTCATGCCCTCCTGGAGGGAGAAGTCGGCCCGGCGGGTGATGACGGGCCATTCGTCCAGCTCCAGTCCCAGGCCGTGCCCCACGAAAGGGACGGGACGGGGAAATCCCATGAACCCCTCGACGAGACCGGCCCGCTCCACGATACGGAGGGCCCGGTCGTAGAGATCGCCGGCCCGGACGCCGGGCCGTCCGGCCCCGGCGAGCTCGTTCTGGACCTCCACCATGACCGCGTAGGCCCGCTCCATCTTTGCGGGGAGGGGACCGATGGAGAAGACCCGCGCCTGATCGGAAAGGTATCCGTCCGCGCAGGCGGTGTAGTCCACCATGACGGGCTGTCCGGGAAGGATGGGGGTCCATCCGGCGCCCTGGCTGAACCAGGGCCCCAGGCCGGCGCCCCCCGTGGGACCCACCGTACCGCTGGGTTCGGCGCCGCCGGGGCCGGCCATGATGTGACCGTAGATGCTCTCCATGTTGAAGGCCCGGGTCCGGGACAAGCCGGGGTGCCCGTGCCTCCGGTAGAACGCCTCGGAGCGGATCGCCAGCTCGGTCTCGTTCGCGGACTCCCGAATGAACGCCGGAATCCTCTCGTAGAGCCGGTCGGCGATCCGGGCCGCCGCACGCATGCGGGAGAGCTCGTACCCGGACTTGATCATCCGGAGGTTCCGCACCATGGGCGAGGCGTCCAGAAGCTCCGCCTCGGGCAGCAGGCGTCCGTACTGCAGATAGAGCGCCGCGGGGATCACGTCCAGCTCGAGACCGACGCGCCGGGGTGGTCCCTGCGAAACCTCCTCCATCCGTTCCGGGAGCTCCCGAAGGCTCTCCAGGGGGACGATCCGATCGATCCGCGCGTCCCGCCGGGCCCGCTCCAGGCTCTTGCGCACCAGGAGAAGCGGCTCGCCGGAGACCGGCACCCAGAGGTGGGCGTCCTGGTCGGTTCCAGTGAAGTAGTACAGGTCCACCTTCTGGACCAGGAGCGCGCCGTCGGCTCCCTGCGCGGCGAGGGCGTCCCGGAGACGGGAGATCCGCCCCTGGATTTCCTCCCGGTCGGGAAGAACGGGATTCATGCCATCGGGCTCCTTTTCCGGCCAAGCGGTTCGTGAGGGTCTCGGCGGTGCGGCTCCCGCGAGGCCGTCATTCTTATGTCCCGGGATCGTTCTGTCAAACCCTTTCTTCCCCGGCCTGGACCTCCCTTGACTTCGGGCGAAAAAACCCCTATGGGACAGGGGAGCGCCGCTGTCGCCGGAAAAGAGAGGACTGAGCCGAGATGAACGATCTGCACGCAAGGATTCGAAAGCTCGTGGAGGAGCGGAACGCCGTCATCCTCGCGCACAACTACCAGGTCCCGGAGGTCCAGGACGTGGCCGACATGTGCGGGGACTCCCTCGAGCTCTCCATGAGGGCCGCCCGGACCGAGGCCGACGTGATCCTCTTCTGCGGGGTGAGGTTCATGGCGGAGACCGCCGCCGTCCTCTCCCCGGACAAGACGGTGATCCTGGCCGCGGAACAGGCGGGATGCCCCATGGCCGATATGATCAACGAGGAGGACGTGCGGCGCAGGAGGGCGGATCGGCCGGATCTCTTCGTGCTCAGCTACGTGAACACCACCGCCGAGGTGAAGGCGGAGAGCGACATGTGCTGCACCTCGGCCAACGCCGTACAGGTGGTGAGGAGCATCGATCCCGAACGGCGGATCTTCATGACCCCGGACCGCAACCTGGCCCGGTACACCATCCGAGCAACCGGCCGGGAGATGGACTACTGGGACGGGTACTGCATCGTTCACCACAGGCTGACCGCCGATCGCGTGAAGGCGGTCAAGGCGGAACACCCGGACGGCCTGTTCGTGGCCCACCCCGAGTGTCGCCCCGAGGTCATCGACCTGGCGGATGCCGTTCACAGCACCTCGGGCATGATCGCCCTGGCCCGCGAGTCCGATCACCGAAAGTTCATCATCGGGACCGAGACCGGGCTCCTCTATCCCCTTTCCAAGGCCGCTCCCGACAAGGAGTTCGTCCCCGCCGACCCCGGCATGGTCTGCAAGAACATGAAAAAGACCGGGCTTCCCGAGGTCCTGAGCGCCCTGGAGCGGCTCTCCCCCGTCGTGTCCGTGGCCGAGGAGGTCCGGGTCCGGGCCAGGCGGGCCGTGGACCGCATGCTGGCCGTCCCCCGGGAGTGAAGGGGTGAGCGCGAATCCCCATGCCTGACAGCCCCCGGGAAATCAAGGCCACCGTGGAGACCCTCCGGAAGCTGTTCATCATGCCGGACTCGCCGGACAAGTTCGTCGAGTTCGGGAACGAGCTCCTGGAGATGATCCACGACTTCTTCCGCGAGAAGGGGGGAATCCACAGCAGCGTCTCCCTGCCCGAGCTGAGCCGGATCTTCAGCCGGACCGCCGTTCCCGGCCACCCCATGCTCATCAAGGACGTCCTGGCGGAGATCAAGGACGAGGTCATCGCCCACTCCGTGAAGGTGGGGAACCCCTACTACATCGGCCACATGATCAGTCCCGTGCCCTACTTCATGATCCTGCTCGAGATGATCATCGCCGCCCTCAACCAGAACCAGGTGAAGATCGAGACCGCCAAGGCCTCCAGCTTCGTGGAGCGGGAGCTCGTCACCTGGTTTCACCGGCTCGTGTTCGGCCGCACCGACCGCTTCTACGAGAAGAACGTGCAGAACCCCCGGGTGAGCCTGGGAAACGTGACCTCCGACGGGACCCTGGCCAACTTCACCGCCCTGGCCGTGGCCCGGGAAAAGGCCTTTCCGGCCGAGGGCGGCTTCGGCGGGGTCCGAAAGGAGGGCATGGCGCGGGCCCTCGCGCACCACCGGTGCCGCCGCGGCGTGATCCTGGTGTCGGCCCGCGGGCACTACTCCATCGCCAAGGCGGCCAACCTGCTGGGCCTGGGATCGGACAACGTGCTGAGCGTGCCCGTGGACCCGGACAACCGCATGGACCCGGCCAAGCTGAGACGCCGGGTGCGATCCCTGGGAACGGACGAGCGGGTCGTCGCCGTCGTGGGGGTGGCCGGCACCACGGAGACCGGGAACATCGACGACCTGGAGGCGGTGGCGGAGATCGGGCGGGAGGCCGGAGCTCACGTGCACGTGGACGCCTGCTGGGGAGGAAGCGTGCTGCTCGTGGACGACTACCGGCCCCTCTTCCGGGGCGTCGAGCGGGCCGACTCCGTGTCCATCGACGCCCACAAGCTCCTCTACTGCCCCATGGCCATGGGCATGGTCCTGTTCCGGAGCGAGCGGGACCTGAACCTCCTGAAGCACACCTCCAACTACATCATCCGCCGGAACTCCGTGGACACGGGGCGGTTCACGATCGAGGGCTCCCGCCCCTTCTCGGCGCTCAAGCCCTGGGCCTCCCTGAAGATCCTCGGACGGCAGGGGTACCGGCTCCTGTTCGAGAGCGCCCGCAGGAACACGGAGACCCTCCGGGACCTCCTGGAGCGGGACGGAAACTTCGAGGTCACCAACCGTCCGGAGCTCTTCATCCTGAACTACCGGTTCGTGCCCGGGACGGTGCAGGCGTTCCTGCCCGGGGCGGAGGCCGACACCCGGAAGGTCAACCGCCTGGTGAACGCCCTCAACGTCAAGCTCCACAAGGCGCTTCGAAGGGACGACACCACGTTCGTCTCCCGCACCACGCTGGAGTCCACGCGGTACCGGCCCCAGCGGATCGTGGTCCTGCGGGCCGTTCTCTCCAACCCCTTGACCGACCGGGGCGTGCTCGAGGAGATCGTCAGGACCCAGGCCCGGATCGGGCTCGAGATCTGGCGGGAGTTCGAGCCCGCCTTCCGCAGAACTGTAATGGCGTCGTAAAAAGCCCCGAGCCTCGGGATCCGCCCCTGGGATTTCAACAGGTGATACCGCTGCCGGCGGCGCGTGAGCGGGTTCTGCGAATGCGTCAACCGCGGGGAGAGGTCAGCCGTCCCGGTCCCGCTTCTGGAGCTCCTCCAGCCGGCCGGTGTACCAGTCGATCTGGCGGCAGACCCCCCGGATCACCCGCACCTCCCGGGCCCGGAGGGGCAGGCGGGAGAGGAACCGCCGGATGTTGAGCATCCAGTGCTCCGGGTTCTGGGGGTCCAGAAAGCCGATCTTCTGGAGGACGTCCCGGAGGTGGTCGTACATGCCCTCGAGCTCGAACCGGTCGGCAAGGCGGGGAACCGTCTTCGTGCCGGGCTCACGGCTCGCGAGGGAGATCTCGTAGCAGAAGACCAGGACCGCCTGGGCCAGGTTGAGCGAGGAAAACCCGGCCGACGGGATGGTGGCGATGGTGTGGCAGTACCGCAGGTGCTCGTTGCTCAACCCCCGGTCCTCGGGGCCGAAGAGCAGGGCGACCCGGTTCTCCCGGGTGAGCGCGATCAGGTCGGATGCGAGCTCCCGGGGGCTGGTGAGGGCGGGGCGGTTGGACCCGATGCGGGCGGTGGTCCCCACCACCCAGCCGTAGGGGCCGATGGCGGGCAGGAGCTCGTCGTGGACCTCCATCGCCTCCACCAGATCGATGGAGGGCCCGGTGGCCGTCTTGAGCACCCGGCTCAGGTCGCAGTTCCCGGGCCGGACCAGCGAGAGCCGCCGGATGCCCATGTTGGACATGGCGCGCGCCGCAGCCCCGATGTTCTCGGGGATCTGAGGCTCCACCAGGACGATGCCGATGTGATCGAGTAGGAGGTTGTCGGTCATCAACGAGCTCCTGAAGAGGGTTGTGCATCTCCGGTCACCTTCGCAGGCATCATAGGTCAAACGGGACGCCCCTTCAAGTCGTGTGCATGCCCCTCTTCTTCTCAACGCTTCCGGGATTCACCGTCGCTCTGGTCGTCCTGCCGCTCCCCGGGCGATTGCGCTGCCGGTGGCGCGTGAGCGGCTTCTTTCGAATGCCTCAAAATTGTCCTTTCCAATCGGGCCGACTTCGGCTAAGTTATCCCTGTGAATAGTGACAACTTGAAATACGTCCTTCGCCAGTTCGCCGAGCGAAGCCTCCCCCCATGCCGTCCCCGGACTCTGGTGCTGCCCGTTGATACGGGCAAGGTGATCGGCCTGGCCGGGGTTCGGCGTTCGGGGAAGACCTTTCTCTTTTTCGATACCATCCGGCGACTGGAAGAGCAGGGCGTGGACCGACGCTCTGTGGTGTACCTCAATTTCGAGGACGACAGACTGCACCCGCTTCGCTCCGAGGAGCTGGACCTGATCCTTCGTTGTCTCGAGGAGCTGTTTCCAGAGGTGATGGGCCGGCGTGTCTACCTGTTTCTCGACGAGGTGCAGAATGTGCCGGGCTGGGAGCGCTGGGTTCGGCGGATCCACGACACCGAGGATGCCGCCGTTTTTGTGACCGGTTCTTCTTCGAAGATGCTCTTTCGGGACTTGGCCACGGCACTTCGGGGGCGGAGCATCACCTTCGAGGTGTTTCCCCTCAGCTTCCGCGAGTCCCTGGACTTTCGAGGCATCGAAACCGTGCCATACAGTGCGGAGAACGAAAGCCTGCTGCGCCGGGCCCTGGAGGAGTACCTCGCATGGGGAGGGTTTCCCGAGATCGTGCTGGCCGAGGAGACCCTGCGCCCGCACATCCTCACGGAATATGCCTCTCTCATGTTCTACCGGGACGTGGTGGAGCGGTATGGAGTGCGCAATGAGCCACTCATGCGCGGGCTCCTCAGGCATGCCTTCCGCAACACCGCCACCCTGATCAATGTGAGCAAGCTCCACCGTGATTTTCGTTCTCAGGGGTTCAGCATCTCCAAAAACACGCTGTTCGAGTACCTCGGGTACCTGGAGGATGCCTTTCTCGTTTTTCCCATTCCCCGGCTCGCACAGTCACTGCGCAAGCAGGCCCACAACCCGAAGAAGCTGCATGTCATCGACCCGGGCTTGGTGTCCGCATTCAAGGCGCGCACGGGGCCGGATTCCGGACGGCGGCTCGAAACGGCCGTGTTCCTGGAGATGCGCCGTGCTCACAAGGAGCTTTTCTATCATGCCGATGGAGGCGAGATTGACCTCTGCGACGGGGAAGGCACGGTGTTCGTCAATGTCTGCTGGAGCCTGGCCGAACTCGAGACCCGGCAGAGAGAGGCCAGGCAGATGGCCCTGGGACGAAGCCTGTGGCCCCAGGCCGATGGACGCCTGGTGTTTCACGAATATGCCCCCGAGCCCCCGGATCACGGCATCCCGGGCGCCCAGCCGGCATGGCGGTTCCTGACCACTGACCCCCTTTGAGGATCGCTTCATTTCAATGCGGCGACCTTCAAGACGGGCCGAAGTGGTCAAAATAGATACAGCCCTTGCGGTCATTCTCTCCTTGCGCTTGCGCGAGGAGGTCGGCCCGCGTTCATCGACGGAGTTCGGGGAAAGATTTTTTCGACTGAACATGGTGTAAAATTTGCCACGAAACGGTCAATGATCAACCCTCCATCTTCTCCAGAAGATCGAAAGAGGGGCCGGTGGCCGTCTCGAAGACCCGTCTCTCAGACCGCAGTTCCTGGGCCGGACCAGGGAGAGTCGAAGTTGTGCGCGCACGCCTTTCCGCGGAGGGGCTCCGAAGCGGCAAAAGCGTTTGACAATCCCATGGGCGGTCGATAGAATGCCCTCGATTCCGAGACCGCCTCCGCTGCAGGGACGGCCTGATCACCCCAACGCTTCCGCTCGAAGACAGGATCGAAGGAAGGCCATATCCCAACCGACCCAAGGCATCATCATTGCCTCTCGCACGGCCATCCGGCCCAGGTGAGGATCAACCGTGAAATCGTCGAACTGGTTCACCGTCCTCGTGGTCGTTCTGCTCGCCGCCTGCCTGCTCGCCCCCGCGGGGAGCCGGGGCTTCTCCTTCCGGGAGAGCGAGGACCGAGAAGCCGAGGAGCGCCGCCGGTCGGCGGAGCAACGCGCCGCGGAGATCGAGCGCCTGCTCGCCGTCCCCTGCGACGAGAAGCTGAAGAAACGGAAGATCGCCCTGATCATCGGGGAGCAGGTGGAGACCCAGGGCATCGTCTACGAGCCCGGTAAGTACGGCCCCCTGTTCCGGGAGATCAGCCGCCGCCTGAGGGATCTCGGGCTGAGGACCTACACCCGGGAGCAGATCCGGGCCCAGATCGCCGCGGAGGAGGTCAAGGCCTTCCTGAACAACGACGTGGACGCGGCGGCCACCGCGGCGCAGAGGCTCGGCGCCGGCTACTTCCTGCGCGGGATGATCCGTTCCAAGGTGCGGATGAACCCCGTGGTCCGGACCGAGGAGGTGTTCGTGACCATGGCCTTCACCCTGGTGGACGCGTCGGGCCGGACCCTCTCGACCGTGACCGCCGGAGGGGACGCCTACTCGGGTCCGGACCCCATGGAGACGGCGCTTCGCATCGTTCGAAACGAGGCCGACCTGGCCGTGGCCAGGCTCTATCACGACTTCTGCCTGAACGGGCCCAAGCGGTGAGGGGCTGCGCACAGGTCAGTCCGGGAGAGACGGGAAGAACCATGAGCAAAGAGACCATGACCATGGAACAAAACGCGGCAGGCCGTCGCACCCGGGCCTTTCTCGGGATCGGCGCACTCTGCCTTGCGCTGCTCCTGTCTCCCCTGCCGGGGCGCGCGCAGCCCGAGTCGATCGTGGTGTCGGCGGAGGGGCTGGCCGATCCGGAGGCCGAGACCTACCAGCGCGACAAGGGGCTCATCCTGGACGCGCTTCGCGAGGACGCGCGGCGTCAGGTGGTCGAAAAGGCCGTGGGCACGTTCGTGGAGAGCGCCACCCTGGTCGAGAACTACGAGCTGATCCACGACCGGGTGCTCACCCGATCCAAGGGCCTCATCAAGAGAATCGTCAAGGAGAGCGATCCCTGGCTGGGGGAAGACGGCTTCATGCACATGCTCCTGAAGGCCGAGGTCTACCTGACCGGTGTCCGGGAGGCGGTCGAGACCATGAGCCGGGCCGAGCGGTTGAACCTGATCCAGGAGCACGGCAACCCCCGCATCGCCGTCTCCGTGAGCGTCCGGGACGCGGAGCGGGGCACGAACGTCCCGCCCGAGCGATCGGCCATCGCGGAGAACGTCGTCAAGGAGCGCATCTCCGGCTTCGGCTACCGGGTCTGGTCGGAGCGGGAGAAAGGGCAGGGAGAAGAGGACTTCGAGATCCACGGCGAGGTCAAGTTCATGCCCCGCAGCGTGAGGCTCGAGGCCTCCGGCCTGACCCTCACCAAGTACGTGCTCACCTCATGGACGGTCAACTGCACGGCGAGCGACACCGGGGAGGAGATCTACTTCAACACCAAGGTCCCCAAGAGCAAGGGCTGGGCGAGCGAGGACGAGGCCCTGGAGGAGATCGGACGGCTCATCGGGCGGGAGTTCTCCCGGGAGTTCTTCGAGGACCACCTCATGCGGCCGTCCCGCATCTTCCAGCTGCAGGTGGCCGGTCTTCCCGACTACGACACGGGCATGCTTCTCAAGAAGGAGCTGATCGGGCTTCGCCCCGTCCTGAACGTGGACCTGAGAGATTTCGACGCGGACGGGCAGTCGGTGTACGAGGTGGAGTTCTCGGGAAAACGGGGGAACTTCGTACGGATCGTGAACGACACCGTGGTCAAGCCCCTGAACCTGAAGCTCGAGGCCGACGTGTTCCGTCTGACGGCGGCCCGGGGGGACTCGGTGGACCTGGCCTTCCGCCCGGAAGGGGACGTGGACGAAGTCGTCAGGAAGTTCGAGGAGATGCCCCCGGCTTCGCTCGCCGACGCTCCCGCGGGACGACTGGAGAGCCTGGATCTGGCCGAGGCCTCCATGAAGAAGGTGGCCGAGATCAACCCCGACGCGGCCCGAAAGCTCGGCGGCGGGGAACCGGATCCGCCCGCAGCGGGCGGAATGAAAGCGGTCGAGGAGTTTTGAGCCGCCGGCCGGGGAGACCCGGCGGGCGGGTGTCATGAGGTTTTTCCCGGACCGGTGCGTCCGGACATCTTTTCCATCGAGGAGGAGTCCATGAAAGGGTTTTCCGTTTCCATTGTTCTGCTGTTCGTTGTGGGCCTGCTTGCCGGATGCACCACCACCGGCGCCGGAAGCAGCCCGTCCGCCCGGGCCAACGCCCAGGCGGACGCCGCCATGTACCAGCCGGTGGAGTACCTGAACGCCGGCGTCCAGGGTCCGCCCCTGATCGTGCTTCCAGGCCAGATCAAGAGCAACAACGCCACCTTCACCCAGCGCATCACCGCCAACAACATCGCGGACTACGGCGAGCTCGAGCTCTCCCAGGCCAACTTCCGGGTCCTGGAGCGGACCGACCTGGGTCCCCTGCTGGACGAGGTGACCCTGGCCGCGAACATGGGGGACCCCCAGGCCCTCGAGAAGTTCAAGCGGGGCAAGTTCAAGTCCACCAAGTGGTTCGTCAAGTTCGACATCCTCAAGGCCGAGCCCGTGGCCGAGGCCCAGCGGGGCTTCGACGGCCGCGCCGCCGGCGCCATCCTGGGTACGGTGATCGGCGGCCGGAGCGGTGCGGTGACCAGAACCGGGGTCGGCTCGGTCAGCGCGGGCGAGGCCGCGGGGGTCTGGATCGTGGGGCTCCGGTACAAGGTCCTGGACGCCTCCACCACCGAGCAGATGGCCACCGGGTACTTCGAGCAGAAGATGGAGATGGGTTCCAGCGCGGGGTCGATCCTGGGCTTCTCCTCGGGCGAAAGCCACCAGATCACCCTCGACACCATGGTCCAGCGGCTCGTCCAGGAGGCCGTGCAGGAGATCGACCGGCAGAAGTAGCGCCGCTGGAGCAGGGACCCGGTCGACCGAAGAAAGGGAACATGGACTCAGGCGATTCCCGGCAACAAAGGCGCCGCCCGGTCTCGAGGGCGGCGCTTTTCACCGCACTGGCCGTGGCGCTCTTTGCGCTTTCCGGGCCTTCCGCGGCCCAGGAGGTGCCGTTCGAGCCCTATGTGGAGCCCCACCCGGACGGGCGGATCGACTGGGACCGCGGCCTCGTCTACGGCGTGGGCAAGGGGTACCTGCATTTGAACCGCGGTTCCAGGCCGAACGCCCTGCGCGCGGCCCGGGCCCTGGCCCTCCAGTCCATCCTCGAGACGGCCGCGGGCGTGCGGCTGGACGACCGGGACACCCTGGAGAGCCTGGGTGCCTCCGGCCGCGTGGAGATCCGGCTCGAGGCCCTGGTCCGCTACGAGGAGCACGAGACGGCCTGGGTGAAGGAGGGGGACCGGCCCCACGTCCGCGTGGTCTACCGGGCGCCCCTCAAGGGGGTCGAGGGGTTGACCCGCCGCCTGATCTCCCACCTCCGGGAGGCCCCCTCCGAGTGGGACCGTTTCCCCGTGCAGCAGCCGGCGCCCGCCGGCCCCGACCGCGCCGGCCCCTGGCTGGTGGTGGACGCCCGGGACCTCCCCTCCGGCGAGACCGTCCAGCCCGCGCTCTTTCCCCGCCTCCTCACGCCGGAAGGCGACACCCTCTACGACCTGGAATCGGTCCGCGAGGCGGCTCTGGTGGAACGCGGCATGGCCCGGTACGTCACGCTCAGCCGCGCCCACGACGAGCTTCTGGCCACGGGGGCCCGGTTCCTGGCCCGCCTGCGCAGCCTCCTCTCGGTGCGGGGGGCCTGGGCCCAGGACGGCCGGAAGCGGAAGAAGCGGGGCGCGTTCGTCATCACCAGCGCCAAGCAGGCGCAGGGGCTCGAGAAGACCAACCTGATCATCAGCGAGGAGGATGCCGGGAAGATCCGCGCCGAGGACGCCTCGAGCGACATCCTCCGGGAGTGCCGCGTCATCGTGATCGTCTCCGGCACGGTCGGAGGCATCGAAGGAAAGCTGAGGTCGATCCCGGCCTGGACGACGGCCGCGAACGAGAAGGGGGTCGACGGGAGCATCGCGAGCGCGTGGCCGGGACGTTGAAACCCCGTCAGCCGCAGAGCCGTCTCGTCCGAAACCATCTCCTCCTGTCCATCTTTCTCACCCTCCTGATCACGGCCGCAGCCGCGGCACTCTACCGCTCCAACGGTTTTCGCAGCGCCGACCAGGCCCTCTACGACGCCCACTTCCGATGGCGCGGTCCGGGAAAGGTCACCGGAAAGACGGTCCTGGTCCTCATGGACCAGGAGAGCGCGGAGCGGCTGGGACGAAAAAAGGGCTCCTGGAGCCGGTCCCACATGGCCCGCGCCCTGGAGAACCTCCGCAACGCCGGGGCCGGCGTGATCGGCCTGGACCTGGTGTTCTTCGCGCCCGGCGACGACCCGGGGACGGACCGGGCCCTCGCCGCCGCCATGGAGCGCTGCTCCAACGTGGTCCTGGCCTGGTACGTGGCCGTGGAGGGACGAAGTGAGGTCCGGCCCCTGCCCCTGTTCCGGGAGGCCATGATCGGGGACGGGTTCGTCAACATGGTGCCCGACCCGGACGGCGTGCTCCGCAAGATCCCCTTTCTGAGCATCAAACCGGTGGCGGAAGGGGTGGCGGTCTTTCCCAGCTTTTCCCTGGAGATGGTCCGGGCCTACCGCAACCTGGACTTCGCCCTCGACTTCAGCCACCAGGACCACTTTCTCCTGGGCGGCCAGGACGAGTCCCGCCTTCGCCTGCCCTTCCCGGACCTGCGCATCAACTACGCAGGAACGGAGGATGCGTTCGACCGCCTCACCTACGCGGATGTGGTGGAGGACCGGATCGAACCGGACCGGGTGCAAGGCAAGATCGTCCTGATCGGAAGCGCCCTTCCCACGGACAAGGACTTTTTCGCCACGCCCTTCTCCGGCACCTCCGGGGTGGAGGAGCGGTACGGCGAGACCTTCGGGAAGGTGCTCACCGGCGAGTTCGAGCGGAAGACGGCCGGGGTGGCCTGCCACGCCCACGCCGTCGAGACCATCCTGATGGAGAAGCAGATCCGCCGCGCCGGATCGAGCAGCGTCCTGATCCTGATCCTGCTCTCGGGTCTGCTGGGACTGGTCTTCTACCCCCAGAGGCCGGGTGCGTTCTGGGGTCTGCTGATTCTGGCGGCGGCCTCCGGCCTCGCCCTGTTCCTGGCGCACCGGGCCTTCGCGGTGGACCGCACCTGGATCGAGATCGTGCCGGCCCTCTCGGTCCTGGGGGCCCAGTACGTGGCCGGCATCTCCGTCCAGCGGGCCTACAGCCGGAAGCGGGCCCAGGTCGTCACGGGCCTCTTCGGCAAGTACGTCTCCCGGGGGGTGGTGGACGATCTCCTCCGCGGCCGCATCGACTCCAGCCTGGAAGGGCGAAGCGTCGAGGTGACGGTCCTCTTCTCCGACCTCCGCGGCTTCACCTCCATCTCGGAGAGCCTCTCCCCCCGGGAGACCGGTCTCCTCCTGAACAGCTACTTCGACGCCATGATCCCGACGGTCTTTCACCACGGCGGCACCCTGGACAAGCTGATCGGGGACGCGGTCATGGCCTTTTTCGGGGCCCCGGCCGAGCTCCGGGATCACCCGTCCCGGGCGGCCCTGACCGCGCTGGACATGGTGCGTTCCCTGGAGGAGCTCCGAGCGCGTTCGGACGTGCCGGGCGTGGAGCGGCTGGCCATGGGGATCGGGCTCAACACGGGGCAGGTGACGGCCGGGAACCTCGGGAGCCAGAGCTTCATGGACTACACCGTGATCGGGGACACGGTGAACCTGGCCTCCCGCCTCGAGGGATTGACCAAGCCCTACCGGACCACCGTGATCGTGAGCGGAGAGACCGCGGAGCGGCTGGACGAGCGGTTCCTGCTCCGGGAGCTGGACCGGGTGCGGGTCAAGGGCAAGGACCGTCCGGTGACCGTCCATGAGCTGGTGGGGCTGGAGGAGGAGGTGGACCCGGCCCGAAAGCAGGCCGTCCGGGTCTTTGAGGAAGGCCTTTCCTTCTACCGGAAGCAGGAGTGGGGCCACGCGGAAAAGGCATTCCAGGAGGCCCTGGCCCTGGATCCCGGCGACGGGCCGGCCGCCCTTTACCAGGAGCGCGTCAGCCGTTTTCGCAACGCTCCGCCCCCCCTGGAGTGGGAGGGCGTCACCGTGTTCGACAGCAAGTGATGTGCGGAAAAGCCGACTCCTTCTTGGTCCTCGCGAGGTTTTCACACCCAAGTCCTCCAGGAATTTTATGTGACTGTCACGGGCAAGCTTGACGTGCCCCTGGATCCGAAAACCGCCGAAGAGGTTGTTCGAAATTTGGCCGTTTTGCCGCTTGTACAAATCGACGCCGAAATCATTCTTGCAGCGATCGGCAGGGGTCGCCTCCTGCGGTTTTCCTTTTGGGACGCGCTCATTGTGGAAGCCGCAGTTGCCGGTGGCGCCGACCGGCTGCTTTCCGAGGATCTGCAGCACGGCCAAGTCATAGATGACCTCAAAGTTGAAAATCCTTTCATATGAAAATGGTTATCGACTGAGAGATGGGGGACGCCCTTCAAATTTGATGGAGTCGTAAATAGCCTGAATCCTGTGAGCGGGTTTTTGCGAATGCGTCAATGATGGGGCCAAGACGGTCCTAGGGATCTACTCGAACAAGCTGCTGAGCCGCCTGTATTTGAAAAGCTTCATGGAGCTGCAGGCCAAGGGAGAGGATGTTTTTTTGGGCTTGACATGGGCGTGGGGTTCTGGGATAGATACCCCACACTCGGAACGATAGGCGCGAGAAGAGATGAAAGACATTTTGGACAGCATCATCCGCATTACCAGCGCAGCAGGGATCCTCGCATCCTTGTTGCTCGCGGTAGTTGTACGCGTACTCGGACGCGGATCCGGGGGCCTGGCGATGACCTGATCGTGCTGTAGATGTTCGACGACAAGATCCGCTGCCAGGCTCCTCCCGGCAGCGGATTTTTTTTGCAAGGCTGCCGGCCGGCAGCCACACCGAGAGAACGCTTGCACCGGGCGACCCTTCATGGGGTGGGCCGGAACCGACCCGGAACGACCGGGTGGACGAAAGGGAGAGAAACATGAAAGCGGCAAACCCATCGATCGAGCCAGTGCGGAAGACCCAGCCTCGAATCAAACCGGCTCCCGAGGGCGCGGACATCCAGGCCGGCGCCGTCGAGGTCCCGGGCGCCCGGGTTCTGTTCGAGGTCCTGCGCGAGGAGGGCGTGGAGTGCGTCTTCGGGTACCCCGGGGGGGCGGTGATCGACATCTATCACGAGCTCGCTCGGACCGACCTGCGCCACATCCTGGCGCGGCACGAGCAGGGCGCGGTTCACGCGGCCGACGGTTACGCGCGGGCGTCGGGCAAGGTGGGCGTCTGTCTGGTGACGTCGGGTCCCGGCGCCACCAACACGGTCACGGGGATCGCCACCGCCTACATGGACTCCTCTCCGCTGGTGGTGCTCACGGGGCAGGTGCCCACGAGCCTCATCGGGAACGACGCGTTCCAGGAGGTGGACATCGTGGGAATCACCCGGCCCTGCACCAAGCACAACTACCTGGTGAAGGACGTGCGGGACCTGGCCAGGATCCTGAGGGAGGCCTTTCACATTGCCAGGTCGGGCCGCCCCGGACCGGTGCTGGTGGACCTCCCCAAGGATTTGGTCCAGGCGACGGTCGCGTACAGGCCGGGCGAGTCGGTTCGGCTCAAGTCCTACAGCCCCACCTACGATCCCAACGTGAAGCAGCTCCAGAAAGCGGTCAAGCTGATCAAGGAGGCGGAGCGTCCGCTGGTCTTCGCCGGCGGGGGCGTGATCCTCTCGCGGGCATCCGGGGAGCTCACCCGTCTGGTGCAGACCATCCACGCCCCGGTCACGACCACCCTCATGGGGCTGGGGGCGTTTCCGGCGAGGGACCCCCGCTGGCTGGGGATGATCGGCATGCACGGGACTTACCGCGCCAACATGTCCACGGCCGAGTGCGATCTCATGGTGGCCGTGGGCGTGCGGTTCGACGACCGGGTGACCGGGAGGACCGACGCCTTCGCACCCAACGCGAAGATCGTCCACATCGACATCGATCCCACCTCCATCCGGAAGAACATCCCCGTGGCGGTGCCCATCGTCGGGGACTGCCGCAGCACCCTCGACCGGCTGCTCGGGCTGCTGGAGAAGGAGGAGTTGGGAGACCTGGAGGCGAAGCGGAGGCCCTGGCTGGAGCGCATCGAGGGGTGGAAGGCCTCGAAGCGGCTCTCCTACGACCAGAAGGAGGTGATCAAGCCCCAGTACGTGGTGGAGACGCTCCACCGGATCACCGAAGGCGATGCGGTGGTCACCACGGAGGTGGGGCAGAACCAGATGTGGGCGGCCCAGTACTATCACCTGAACGGCCCCAACTGCTTCATCACCTCGGGGGGGCTGGGGACCATGGGCTTCGGCCTGCCTGCCGCCCTGGGCGCGCAGATCGCCCGGCCGGACAAGCTGGTGGTGGACATCGCGGGGGACGGGAGCATCCAGATGAACATCCAGGAGATGGCCACGGCCGTGCAGTACAACCTCCCCGTCAAGGTGGTCGTCCTGAACAACGGCTATCTGGGCATGGTGCGGCAGTGGCAGGAGCTGTTCTACGACCGCTGCTACTCCTGCACCGAGATGTCCCATGCCCCGGACTTCGTGAAGCTGGCCGAGGCCTACGGGGCCAAGGGGTTTCGCGCAACGAGGCCCGAGGAGGTGGAGGCGGTTCTCCGGGAGGGGCTGTCTGCGGAGGGGCCCGTGATCATGGAGTTCGCGGTGGAGCCCGAGGAGAGCGTCTACCCCATGGTGCCGGCCGGCGCGCCCATCACCGAGATGCTGCTGGTGTGACCTCTCGAGCCTCGCAAAGAAGCCCAGGCGCCACGGGGGGGAAGGAAGAAGAGCGGCCGGACCCACGAGTTCGAGCATGAGGGACTGGAAGGGACGCAAGGATGAACAGCCGAAGAGAAGAGAAGCACGTGCTCAGCCTGCTGGTGCAGAACGAGCCGGGGGTCCTGTCCAGGATCTCCGGGCTCTTCAGCGGGCGGGGGTTCAACATCGAGAGCCTGGCCGTGGCCGAGACCGAGGAGGGCGGGATCAGCCGGATCACCCTGATGACCAAGGGCGACCAGGCGATCATGGAGCAGATCAAGAAGCAGCTGAACAAGATCATCAACGTGCTCAAGGTCATCGATTTCGAGGACACCCCCTGCGTTCGCCGTGAGATGGCCCTGATCAAGGTGCGGGCCAAGCCCGAGCACCGTTCCGAGATCCACCGGATGGTGGAGGACTTCCGGGGCCGGGTGGTGGACGTGGGCCGGGACTTCTACACGATCGAGGTCACCGGGCGCGAGGACAAGATCGAGGCGTTCCTGGATTTGATCCAGCCCCGGGGGATCAAGGAGGTCGCGAGGACCGGGGTCATCGCCCTGGGGAGGGAGGCTCGGAAGGAAAAACGGGGATAGGAGAGGGGGGTAAACCTTGCGGCGGCATGCAAATGCCGCCCTGCTTGGATGCGGCTTTTACGGCAGAGACCCGGAGACGAATGTTGGAGCAACCCCCACAATCAGAGACAGAGAACAACAAAGGAGAGCATGATGGCGGAGATCGATTTTGGAGGCGTGAAGGAGAACGTGGTCACGGCCGACGAGGTTTCCCTGGACAAGGCCCGGGAACTGCTCGGGGACGAGACCGTGGCGGTGCTGGGATACGGCGTGCAGGGCCCGGGCCAGGCGTTGAACATGCGGGACAACGGCATCCGGGTGATCGTGGGCCAGCGGGAGGGGGGCGAGTCGTGGGAGAAGGCCGTCCGGGACGGGTTCGTTCCGGGCGAGACCCTGTTCCCCATCGAGGAGGCCGCCCGGCGGGGGACCATCCTCCAGTTTCTCGTGTCCGACGCCGGGCAGGTGGCCTCCTGGCCGGAGGTGAAGGCCGGGCTGGCCCCGGGCGATGCGCTCTACTTCAGCCACGGGTTCGCCATCACCTACCGGGACCAGACCGGGGTGATCCCCCCGGACGACGTGGACGTGATCCTGGTGGCGCCCAAGGGGTCGGGCCGGACGGTGCGGACCAACTTTCTGGACGGAAGCGGCATCAACGCCAGCTACGCGGTGTTTCAGGACGCCACGGGCCGCGCCGAGGAGCGCACCCTGGCCACGGGGATCGCCATCGGATCGGGATACCTGTTTCCCACCACCTTCGAGAAGGAGGTGTTCAGCGACCTGGTGGGGGAGCGCGGGGTGCTCATGGGGGCCCTGGCCGGCGTGATGGAGGCCCAGTACGACCTGCTCAGGAGAAATGGGCACAGCCCGAGCGAGGCGTTCAACGAGACCGTGGAGGAGCTCACCCAGAGCCTCATCCGCCTGGTGGCCGAGAACGGCATGGACTGGATGTACGCCAACTGCAGCACCACGGCCCAGCGGGGGGCCCTGGACTGGCGGCACCGGTTCCGTGAGGCGGTGGCGCCGGTCTTCGAGGAGCTTTACGACAGCGTGGCCTCGGGCAAGGAGACCCGCATCGTGCTCGAGGCGAACAGCGCCCCGGACTACCGGCAGCGGCTTCGCAGGGAGCTGGACGAGATCCACGACTCGGAGATGTGGCGGGCCGGCGCGGCCGTGCGAAAGCTCCGTCCCGAGAACCGTTGAAGCCCTTGTCAGACCGGGATGTTCAAGTTGACGCATTCGAAAAAACCCGCTCACGCGCCGCTGGGGACGATACAATCTGTTGGAATCTCAGGGGCAGATCTCGAGGCTTGGGGCTTTTGGGGACGCTATCAAAATATGATTTGACAAAATGACCTGGTCTGGTCAGACTAAATGGATCAAGGAGGGTTGTTTTATGCAAATCACCAATATTTCAGAGGCAAAGGCCCAGTTGTCCGCACTCGTTGAACGGGTTCGGGCCGGGGAGGATATCATCATCGGAAAGGCCGGCCGGCCTGTCGCCCGGCTCGTCAAATACGAAAACAGCCGTCAGGCACGGCGGCCTGGGGCGCTGAAGGGCAGGATAAGGCTTTCAGATGATTTTGACGAGCTGCCCGAAGATCTGGCAGAAGCGTTCGGCATGGAGATGGAGAAAGAGTGAATCTCTTCATTGACACCCACGTGCTGTTATGGTGGCTTGATGACAGCCCGAAGCTCTCCGAAGCCGGGCGAACCGCCATTTCAGATCCAGGCAATCTGATCGTCTTGAGTGCCGTCGTGGTTTGGGAGATCCGGATCAAGCAGGCCCTGGGGAAGCTGGAAATCCCTCCGAGTTTTTACCGGGTGGTACAAGAACAGGGATTTGAACTGTTATCGATAACGGGGGATCACGCATACGCTGTGGGTGACCTTCCCATGCACCACCGGGACCCCTTTGACAGAATGATCATTGCCCAGGCCAAACTCGAAGGCCTTACGGTGGCGACCCGCGACACTGTCTTCAACCAATACGACATCCCGGTTCTCAGGGTCTGACAACCCGCTCACGCGCCGCCATCAGGCTCCGTCCCGAGAACCGCTAGTAGTCCGTCCCGCCCCTGGCGATGGGATACCGCCTCCCGTACCCGAAGGCCTTGCTGGTCACCTTGAGGCCGGGCGGCGCCTGGCGGCGCTTGTACTCGTTGAGGTTCAGGCGCCGAAAGACGTCCGCCACCACGGCCGGGTCGAACCCCCGGGAGGCGATCTCCTCCTGGGACAGGTTCTTCTCCAGCGCGTCCTCCAGGATCCGGTCCAGCACGTCGTAGGGGGGGAGCGTGTCCTGGTCGGTCTGGTCGGGGCGGAGCTCCGCGGAGGGCGGCCTGGTGATGATGCGCTCGGGGATGATCGGCCCGCTTTCGTTGATCCGGTGTGCGATCCGGTAGCAGAGGGTCTTGGGCACGTCGGAGATCACCGCCAGCCCCCCGCTCATGTCGCCGTACAGGGTGCAGTATCCCATGGCCAGCTCGGACTTGTTCCCCGTGGAGAGCAGCAGGGCGCCCAGCTTGTTGGAGACGGCCATGAGGAGGGTTCCTCGAACCCGCGCCTGGATGTTCTCCTCGGTCGCGTCCTCCTCCATGTCCCGAAAGAGCGGGGCCAGCACCTCCTTGAAGCGCTCGAACAGGTCCTGGATGGGGATCTCCTCGAAGCGGATGCCGAGGTTCCCGGCCAGCCGCCGGGCGTCCTCCCGGCTCATGGCCGACGTGTACTCCGAGGGCATGGAGATCCCGATCACGTTCTCGGGGCCCAGGGCGCGGGCCGCGATGACCGCCGCCAGGGTGCTGTCGAGCCCCCCGCTCAGCCCCACCAGGGCCTGTCTGAACCCGCACTTGCGCGTGTAGTCCCGGGTGCCCATGACCAGGCCTTTCAAGACGGACGCGGTCCGGTCCAGCCAGGGCTCGGCTACGGGCGGAGCGTCCTCCTCCGTGTCCCAGTAGAGGACGGCTTCTTCGAACTCGGGGGCGGCCTGCACCAGGCGGCCCTTCCGGTCCACGGCCATGCTGGAGCCGTCGAAGAGAAGGTCATCGTTCCCGCCCGCCTGGTTGCAGTAGGCGATCGCGACGCGGTAGCGGGTGGAGAGCCGCTCCAGGATGCCGGCCCGGAGAGCGGGCTTTCCCATGGTGTAGGGAGAGGCGGAGATGTTCACCAGGAGGTCCATCCCCCGGGAGGCCAGATCCTCCACGGGATGGAGGTCGTAGAGGGGGAGCGGGACGCCCGCGATGTCCCCGACGTTCCAGATGTCCTCGCAGACGGTGACGGCCACCCTGAGCCCCTGGAGCTCGAAACGGAGGCTTCGGGGGGCGGGCTCGAAGTAGCGCGCCTCGTCGAAGACGTCGTAGGTCGGCAGGAGACGTTTCCCTCCGCTCTTCAGCACCCGGCCCTCCCCGAGGAGCGCGGCTCCGTTGATCAGCCGGTTCCGGCTGCGGCCCGGCTCCACGAACCCGCAGAGCACGTGGATGCCCCGCACCTCCCGTGCGAACCGTTCCAGGGCGTCTCGACTCTCCCGGACAAAGGCGGGTTTCTCGAGGAGGTCCCTGGGCGGGTAGCCGATCAGGCTCAGCTCGGGGAACACCGCGAGGGCGCATCCCTGCGCCCTGGCCTCCTCGAGCCGGCTGCGCAGCATGGCCGTGTTGTGCTCGAAGTGGCCGATGATCGGGTTGGTCTGGCAGAGGGCGATCTTCATGGGTCTCACCGGGGTCGGGAAGGAGCGGGCTCGAATCGGCCGGCGCGGTGCTCAGAGGACCGCGCCGGCCGCTTTGTCCAGGGCTTTGATCAGGACCGGCAGCTGCTCGTCCATCTGAATCCCGATGGGCAGGGTCAGGGCGCGGGAGAGGATCCCGGCGGTCCTCGGGAGGGCCCCGGGATCGAACGCGCACCGGAGGCCGCCGTCGGGCGATCGGAACGGCCATCCGCCGGACAAGGGGGTCCGTCCCTCGAGGAGGTGCTCCCACTGCCCGTAGGCATGCCAGAGATTGTCGTGCCAGTACACCGCGCCGGCGCCTTGGTCCGACAGGACCCGGTTGAACGCCCGAGCCTTTTCGGCGGTGGGGAGAAAGAAGACGAGAAAGGTGGCGCTGTCCCCGGCCGGGTCCGGCAGATCGCGGAAGGCGATCCCGTCGTGCTTCTGGAGGGCTTCCCTGAGAACGCGCTTGTTTTCCCGCTGCCCGGGAAGGATGACCGGCTCCAGCTTTCGCAGCTGGGCCAGGCCCAGGGCGCCCTGGAGCTCCATCATCCGGTAGTTGAAGCCGAAGAAGCGCCGCTTCTCCAGGCCCCGGCCGACGGCGGGATCGTGGTCGTGCCCGTGGTCGTGGTACTCGGAGGCCCGCAGATAGAGCTCCTCGTCGTCGGTGATCACCATGCCTCCCTCGCCCGTGGTCAGGGTCTTCACGGAGTCGAACGAGAAGGTTCCCAGGGCGCCGAAGGAGCCGAGCGCGCGCTGTCCCAGGCGGCCGCCGCAGGACTGGGCCGTGTCCTCGATCACGGGGACGCCGTGACGGCCGGCGGCCGCGACGATCTCCTCCACGCGGGCCTGACCGCCGCACATGTGAACCGGGATCACGGCCTTGGTGCGCGGCGTGATGCGCGCTTCCAGGTCGTTCGGATCGAGACAGAGGGTTTCGTCGATCTCCGCGAACACGGGCACGGCCCCGGCGTCCAGGATCGCCTCCCAGGTGGCCACGAAGGTGAACCCCTGGGTGATCACCTCGTCGCCCGGCCCGACGCCGAGCGCGGCCAGGGCCACACGGAGCGCGGCCGTACCCGAGCTGACGGCGAGGGCTTGGCGGACCCCGCAGTACCGGGCGAACTCCCTCTCGAACGTCTCGACCTTGTACACGCCTTCCCGCCGGTCTTCGAACTCGTAGCGGAAGAGCACCTTTCTGGACAGGACGTCCAGGATTTCCTTCTGTTCCTCTTCACCGATGATCTCGTGTCCCGGCATATCCGGCTCCTCGTTTCGATGGGGTTCGACCGCCCCGGCCTCGCCGGGGTCGGCTGCATACGGCCTTGAAACCTGATGGGGTCGCAAAACGCCCTTGGCCTCGAGATCTGCCCTCGGAATATCGATAGATGATACCGTTTCCAGCGGCGGGTGAGCGGGTTTTTGCGAATCCGCCAAACCTAGCGCAGATCCGGAACATGAATCAAGGGGGAAAAGAAAGTGTCATGGATCCAACCCGCGTCAAGGGCATGACGTGTGCCGGTGGGGCCGAAGGGTCTCGATTCGCCCGGCCGGGCGCCGGATCCGGCCGCACGGGTCTCCTTTTCCGCGAGGCTTCAGGCACGGAATGTGCAAATCAGAGCCCCGACAACCGCTCACTCACTGTTCCAGGTCGTGGAAAGCCATGTTCAACAAGTCGGACGTACCTGCCCCGTCGAACTACTTCCTGAAGCCCGGGTACATCTATCTCCCTTCGGAGCCCACCGTGGTGTCGACCGTGCTCGGTTCCTGCGTGGCCGTGATCCTGTGGGACAAAAAGCGCAAGGTGGGGGGAATCAACCACTTCCAGCTGCCCACCTGCAAGGACGCCGACACGGCCACGGCGCGGTTCGGAGACGCCTCCACGGGGATGCTCATTCGAATGATGATCGAGGACGGATCGAGGAAAACGCACCTCGAGGCTCAGGTCTTCGGAGGGGCCTACAACCGCTCCGTCTCGTCCCGGAACGTGGGCGGGGAGAACATCCTCACCGCCCGGCGGGTGCTGGCCCGGCACGGCATCCGCATCGTTTCCGAGGACGTCGGCGGAGAGCGCGGGCGCAAGATCGTCTACGACGCCGTGCTCAACGAGGTGGCGGTCCTGAAGGTGGAGAACCTCCGAAAAGGTGACTGGCACCCCTACCAGGGCGATCGATAGTCCTTCCACGGCCGCGACGTCCCCGGCGTCGTCGATGCGCCGATTTGACGGTTTCGCAGGAACCCGCCCACCCGCCCCCATGCCCGTCGAAACCCAGGCTCGACTTGTGGCCGGATCGCCGGAGATTCCCATCATGTGGGGCTTCTGACCGGGGCGACGGCCGCACTCCTTGCCCGCCGGGGGGGATCGGCCATGGGGGCGGACGAAAAGGGCATGAGAATTGCAGCAGCATCGCTCCACCTGATCCCGCTCGGCCGAACGGGCCGAGCGTAAACCGATGGAGCAACATGTCATGAACAGATCGCACGTCCTTTGGATTCCCCAGCACGGGTCCGGAAAGGTGAGAAGCGTTCTTCTGCGGCCCGGCTATCTTCGCGTCCTCCTCGCCGTGGTCCTCCTGTGCCTCGCTTCCATCCCCGTCCTGGAGAGCGGCGTTCTCTCTCTGGCCGAAAGGATTGGTGAGCTGGAGGAGGCCCGCGGAAAGCTCCAGGAAGAGATCTCCAGGCTCGAGTATGTCAAGCGCGAGCTCGCACGCATCACGGAGAAGGAGCAGAGACTGAAGGATTACTTCGGCATGGCCCGCTTCCGCTCGCTCGAACAGGTGGTGGGCGGGGGACCGGACGGACCGGAGGATTTGGTGGGGAAGGCCGTGGGCCGCTCCGCCCCCGAAGGTCTTCCCGAGCGGTTGGAGACCCTGGCCGGGAACTTCGAGGCGTTCGGGGACCTGATGATCCGCCAGGCCGACGGCTGGAACGAGACGCCCAGCATCATTCCGGTCGACCTGAAGAATCCGGTGATCTCCTCGCCCTTCGGGTGGAGGAAGAGCCCCTTCACCAACAAGCGGGAGTTCCATGCCGGCATCGACGTCATCGGTCGCACCGGGACGCCGGTGGTGGCTCCTGCGGCGGGAGCGGTGATCAACCTCGGCCACGACCGGTGGCTGGGAAACTACGTCGTGCTCCAGCACTCGGGCGAACTGAAGACCATTTACGGTCACCTGCACGAGGTCTCGGTGAACAAGGGAGACCGCGTCGGGAGGGGCGACGTCATCGGTCAGGTGGGAAACACCGGGCTCTCCACGAGCAGCCATCTGCACTACTCCGTGCTGGAACGAAACCGGGCCGTGAATCCCATGCAGTACATCCTGGACGTGTCCGGTTGAGGCCGCGAGGCCGTCACGAGGCAGGAATGAAGCGGTTCGCCCATGCCACGAGCGCGTTCGTCGGGCTCCTCCTGGTCCTCGCGCTGATCCCTGCGGGATCGGGCCGCGCCTCGTCCGCTCTTCCGGAGCTGGATCGGGCGGCGGTCTTCTGCACGTTTTACGCCTTGAGCGGAGAGCAGCCGGAGGACCGGGACATCGAGGATTTCCGCTGGAGCACGGGAAAGCCCACCTTCTCCGCCTTCAAGCCGGCGGAGATGTTCTCCCGGAAAGGGCTTCGAGAGGCAAGGCGGGAGCTCGACCGCCGCGTGGAGAGCGTCGGTCCGGACACCCTCTTCCGGTGGGCGGCCGAGGGGATCGTCGTCCCGGGGGGCGGAGGCGGCTTCTCCTTTCGCTCCGGCACGGGCCGAACGGACCTCCCCCACGCCACGCCCCTCATCCAGGCCGAAATCTCTTCTGACGGGTGGAAGCGGCTCCAGCGCGCCCTGAAGCGGCTTCCGCCCTCTTCCGAACCGAATGCCTCCGGGAAGGGACCTTCTCCCCGGATCCTTCTCGAGCCCCTGCGGGTGGAGAACCGGATGGAGCGGCGGAACATCGCGCTCGAGGAGGTGACCATCCCCGTCCGCGTGGTGGTGTTTCGGCCCGTGGCCCTCGAGACCGCGGATGCGACGGGCTGGAAGACGATTCCCGTATCTCCGTAGCCATGGACGCGCAGCGCGGATGTCCGGAGACCCGGGCACGTCAAAAGGATGACGGGACGGGGGCGCCTGTTCGCCCCGGGGATCTTGAAACGGTCCCGGGCCCTGTGCAGGCAAGCGGCGCGGGGCGGAATGCTTTGGTGGTACAACTTTTGCTTTGTCTCGGGGAAAAGGACAAGCCGCGTCCCGAGCGGCGCGTTGGCAAGGAGGAGGGGGTATGCAGAATGCGGTCATGGGAAGCCTGGACGGAGACCTCGAAAACATCGCGTTCGACGTGACGCAGGTGAAGCGGATCCTGAACCGGGCCGGGGCCAACATCGTCAACTCGGACAACGGCGCCATATTCCTCGAGCTGGAAGGCGACGTCTACTCCGTACCGGTGGGAACGGAAAGGGACGTGAAGCCCTACTTCATCGTTCTCGACTCCGCCGAGGCCTTCAACGTGTCCGACTATCGCATGCTCTTCGACGTCCGGGATCTTCCCAACGCCCTGGTGATGGGAAAGGACATCACGGGTAGGGAGCATCTGTGCCGGTGGCACGGCCTCTCGAGGGTGGCAGGGCCCGGTGCTGCGCCCGCAAACGACGTCTGCCTCGAAAGAATCGAGGAGAGGCTCGAGGCGCAGGACCTCTCCCAGGCCGACCTGGAAGAGGTCCGGAACATGGTCCGGAACCTCCGCAACGGCCATTTCTTCGAGGCGCTGACCAGTGAGTTCTCCAGCAAGATCAAGGAGATCGCCCTGGAGCTGATCGACTTCAGGAAGGACATCAAGAAGCGGATCGAGCCCGGCATCGTGGAGATCGCCTCGAAGGACATCCCCGAGGCGAGCAACCAGCTCGAAGGGATCAACGAGACCCTCGAGCAGAGCACCATGAAGATCATGGACATCAACGACGAGCAGATGGACCTGGCCAACAACCAGCTGGCGCAGCTCCAGGCCCTGCTTGCCGGGGACGGCGGGGGCGCGCGGGAGACGGCGTGCGAACACGCCGCATCGCTTCTGGAGCAGATGACGAGCCTGGTGCCGGACCTCCCCGGCGAGGCTCGCCAGGTGATGGAGTTCGTCATGCCGGGCATGGTGAACGCGCGCGAGCTGGCGGCGGGGCGGGGCGAGACGGCTTCCATTCTGGAGGCGCTCAACGAGCCCATGGAGACGGTCCGTGAGCTCTGCCGGGACGTCGGGGACGGCGATCCGTGCATTCAGAGACTGACCGGGCTTCTCGGCAAGCTCGACGAGGCGCTGGAGGCGTGCGGCGGGGCGGGAGAGACCGACGCTCCCGGACCGGAGGCGCTGGGGAAGGCCCTGGAGGGCCAGGTGGAGGCGTTGCGGTCCATGGCGGGCCTTTCCCTGAAGATGATGGAGCCGCTCAGCTTTCAGGACCTGGTGGGACAGCGAATCCAAAGTATCGTCCGGCTCGTCAAGTCCATGGAGCTGAGGATCGAGGACCTCATCATCTCGTTCGGGATCAAGATCCAGAAGCACAAGGAGGACCCGTCCCGGACGTACGAGGATCTGTCTCAAGAGGTGGAGCACTACAAGAGCGAGCTCAAGGGCCCCCAGCTCCAGGGCGAAGGGCTCGACCAGGACGGCATCGACGACCTCCTGGCGAGCCTTTGACGGTGCGCGGGGCGCCGCTCCGGCGGCGAGGACAACTCGAGCGATACGAACGAACCAAAGGAGGATGGACGGATGGCCATCGACACATCAATGAAGGTCCTCGTGGTGGACGACTTCGCCACCATGCGGCGGATCGTCAAGGGCGTCCTGAAACAGCTCGGTTTCAGCAACATCGTGGAGGCCGAGGACGGTACCGCGGCCCTGGACGTTCTGAAGAAGGAAAAGGTCGGCTTGATCGTCTCCGACTGGAACATGCCCAAGATGACGGGGCTGGACCTGCTCAAGGCCGTCCGGTCGGACGAAGGCCTCCAGGGGACGCCGTTCATCATGGTGACCGCCGAAGGGCAGAAGGAAAACGTCATCGAGGCCGTCAAGGCCGGGGTCAGCAACTACATCGTGAAGCCCTTTACACCCGAGACCTTCAGCGAAAAGCTCGAGAAGGTCTTCGACTGATCCACCGGACCCCCGGTCCGGCCGGAGGAGACCGGGTCGCATCGGGCCTGAACGAACGACGGCTTCACTGTGAGCCTCCGGGTCAACAGCACATCGAGTTCGGGAGAATGAAGACATGTCGGAGCGGATCGAGCGAATCGGAGAGCGTCTGGAGGGGATCGCCCTGGAGGCGGTGACCCTGGAGGCGGGAGACATCCCTGCACTGGGGAACCTGATGAACGGGCTCGAGGCGCTGGGGGCGGATGCAGAGGATCTGAGCGACCCCCGCTTCCAGCAGATCGCCCGTGCGGTCAAAACCTACCTGGAGAGGCTGATCCTTGCGGAGTCCACGGACCTCGGTCCCCTGGAGGAAGGCGTCACCGTCCTCCAGAGCCTCCAAAGGGACCTGGCCAACGGGTCGACGCCCCAGCTGGAGGTGGGCGGCCTGCTCCAGAAGCTCGGCGCGGAGGAAGGCCGGGGCGATGCGCCCGCCGGGGACCCAGCCTGTCCGCAGGGGGCTTCCGATGAGGCCGGGGACGATTCCCCCGCGCCCGGAGCCGTGAGCTCCGAGGGCCTGGAAGAAGCGGCTGAGGCGTCCCTTTCGGCCGCCGACCTTTCGGAGGAGGATCGGCAGATCCTCCAGGACTTCGTGGGAGAGTCCAAGGAGAACCTGGGGACCATCGAGGTCAACCTGGTCAACCTGGAGCAGGACCCCGGCGACCTGGAGACCGTGAACTCCATCTTCAGGCCCTTTCACACCATCAAGGGCGTGAGCGGGTTCCTCGACCTCGAGCAGATCAACCGGCTTTCCCACAGCGCGGAAAACCTCCTGGACAAGGCCCGCAACGGGGACCTCCAGGTGGGCGAGGGCATCATCGATCTCGTGCTCGAGTCGGTGGACACCTTGAAACGAATGATCGACGGGGTGCAGGAGGGCCTGGACAACAACGGCCCGCTGACGTCCGGGGTGGACATCGGGCCCCTGGTCCAGAAGCTCGACCTGGTGAACGAGGAGCAGGAGAAGTGGGGCGACAGCCGGGTGGGCGAGATCCTGATGCGAAAGGGCGCCATCACCCAGGAGGACCTGGACAAAGGCCTCGAGAAGCAGAAGTCCCAGCCGGACCGGAAGCTGGGCGAGATCCTCCTGGAGGAGAAGAAGACCGAGTCCAAGGAGGTCATCTCCGCGCTCCGGGACCAGAGGAAGTACGGCAAGGGCCACGTGGACCTCCAGGTGAAGGTGGACACGGTCAAGCTGGACAACATGGTGGATCTGACCGGCGAGCTCGTCATCGCCCAGTCCATGCTGCGGCAGAACCCCTACATCACCAGCAGCAACGACCAGAAGCTCTACCACAACCTGGGGCAGCTGAACCAGATCACCTCGGGGCTTCAGCGGACCGCCATGTCCATGCGGATGGTCCCCATCAAGAGCACCTTTCAGAAGATGGTGCGGCTGGTTCGCGATCTCGCCAAGAACTCCCAGAAGGAGGTCGGGCTGGAGATGTCGGGAGAGGACACCGAGATCGACCGGAACGTGGTCGACGAGCTGTACGAACCCATGGTCCACATGATTCGGAACGCCGTGGACCACGGGCTGGAACCCCCGGACGAGCGGGAGGCCGCCGGCAAGGAGCGCCGGGGCTCCGTTCTGCTGCGCGCATTTCACCGCGGCGGCAACATCGTGATCGAGATCGAGGACGACGGGCGGGGATTGAACCGCGAGGCGATCCTCGAGAAGGCCGTGTCCCGCGAGCTGATCCCGGAGGACCACAATCTCACGGACGCCGAGATCTGCAACCTGATCTTTCACCCGGGCTTCTCCACGGCCAAGCGGGTCACGGACGTCTCCGGCCGCGGCGTGGGCATGGACGTGGTGAAAAAGGCGATCGAGAAGCTTCGGGGACGTGTGGAGATCAACACGAGGCCGGGACAGGGCTCCACGTTCGTGATCAGTCTGCCCCTCACCCTGGCCATCATCGAGGGAATGCTGGTGCGCGTCGGCCGGGAGCGCTACATCATTCCCGCGCTGGCCATCCTGGAGTCGTTCCGCCCGTCCAGGGAGCAGTACTCCACCGTGGAGGGCAAGGGCGAACTGATCCGGACCCGGGGCAGCCTGGTCCCTCTCGTGCGTCTGCACAAGATCTTCGAGGTGGAGAGCGACTTCGAGCAGCCCTGGGAGGGGCTGGTGGTGGCCGTGGAGCACGAGGACAAGAAGATGTGCCTCCTGCTGGACGAGCTTCTCGGAAAAGAGGAGGTCGTGATCAAGAGCCTCGGGGGCGGGCTCAGGAACATCAAGGGGATCGCGGGAGGGGCCATTCTGGGCGACGGCCGCGTGGGCCTCATTCTCGACATGTCGGGCATCTTCGACGTGGCCAGGGGGAACGGTCGTCCGTCCCACTGAAGCCCGGCGCTTCGTCTTCATGAACCTCTTCCCCGTCAGGGGCCGCTGCAAGAGAATGGAACGACTGCCGTGAAAATCATCGTGGGTGTCGCGGACATGAAGGTGAGCAACGATCCCCAGGCGACGCTCGTCACCTACTCGCTCGGCTCGTGCATCGGGATCGCCGTGTACGATCCGGCGGCCCGGGTCGCGGGCATTCTCCACTTCATGCTTCCGGACTCCTCGCTGGATCCGGCCAAGGCCAAGTCAAAACCCTTCATGTTCGCCGACACGGGCATCCCGCCCCTGTTCAAGGAGGCCTACCGGCTGGGGGCCAATAAGCAGCGGATGCGGATCGTCGTCGTCGGGGGGGCGCAGGTCCTGGACCAGCAGGGGTTCTTCAACATCGGGAAGAGGAACCACATGGCCGTGAGAAAGATCTTCTGGAAGAACAAGGCCATGGTGAGCTACGAAGACGTGGGTGGGAACGTGAATCGAACCGTCAAGCTGGCCGTGAAGGACGGATCCTGTCTGCTGAAGGTGTCCGGGAAGGGGGAGTTCCTGGTATGAAAAAGGACATCGGCGACATCCTGGCCCGGATCGACACCCTGAAACCCGTCCCGCAGGTGGCCAACAAGGTCATGGCCGTCTCCAGGGACCCGCAGAGCTCCATGGGCATGCTCTCCGAGATCATCCAGTACGATCAGGCCCTGACCGCAAACCTGCTGAAGGCCGCCAACTCCGCCTACTTCGGGCTGAGCAAGAAGGTGGACTCCCTCCACCAGGCGATCGTCTACCTGGGCATGGACCGGGTGGTGGACCTCGTGCTGCTGGGAGCGAGCGGCGAGAACTTCGGCCAGGCCCAGGAAGGCTACGACCTGGACAGCGGCGAGCTCTGGCGCTACTCGGTCTCCTCGGCGCTGATCGCGAGGGACCTGGCCGAAAAAAAGAAGATCGACGACACCCATGCCGTCTTCACGGCGGCCCTGGTCAAGGACATCGGCAAGGTGGTGCTGAGCCAGTACGTGGCCGAGTCGTTCGACAAGATCAACTTCCTCGTGTCCGGGCACGGGTTCAGCTTTCGGGAGGCCGAGAAAGGCGTCCTGGGGATCGACCACGCCGAGCTGGGGGGTATGATCGCCCAGCGGTGGAAGTTCAGCGAGAAGATGGTCGACATCATCGAGCACCACCATCTCCCCATGCAGGCCCGGTTCGAGACCGAGGCCGCCATCGTCTACCTCGCAGACACCCTGTGCATGACCATGGGGATCGGCGTGGGCTCGGACGGGCTGGCCTACCGTTTTCAAAAGGACGCCCTGAACGGGCTGGGTTTCACCGACCGGGACTTCCAGGAGGTGATCGCAGGGTTCGGGGAGCAGATCTCCCACGTGGAGGATCTCATCGGTGCAACCTGATCGTCGCCGGCAAAGAAGCACAACGCTGAGGGGTTGAAAAGATGGCCTACAACATTCTGATCGTGGACGACTCCCCTCCCATGAGGGCCGTCATCAAGAAGACCGTCAAGGTCTCCGGCTTCAATGTGGGACAGGTCTTCGAGGCCTCCAACGGCAGGGAGGCGCTGGACGTCCTGCGGCGGGAGTGGATGGACCTGGTGGTCTCCGACCACAACATGCCGGAGATGAACGGCCTCGAGATGCTCGAGGAGATGAAGAAGGACGAGCTGCTCCGATCCGTGCCCGTGGTCATGGTCACGACCGAAGGCAGCCGTGAGCGGGTCGAGACGTTCCGCAGCATGGGGATCGCCGACTACATCAAGAAGCCGTTCACCCCCGAGGAGATTCGTTCCAAGCTGAACCGCATCATGGGAGAGGAGGAACATGGACAGGGAGCTGCTGAAGAAGACGATGAGGACCTCGATTTCTGAGGTCCTGGAAAAGATGTTTTTCCTCCCCCTCGACTTCTCCGAGGCCGAAACCCCCGGGGAGCTCTGGGAGGAGCCCGGGGCCGCCGACCTGATGGCCGTACGGATGTCGTTCGGCGGACCGTTTTCGGGCTCCCTGATCTTCCTGATTCCCCGAAGGCTGGGGGCCGACATGACCGCGGACTTCATGGGGGTCGAGAGGGGTGCCGTTCCCGCGGAGCACGTGGAGCAGACCGCCGGGGAGATCCTCAACATGATCGCCGGGAGCACCTTCGGCCGGCTGGACGACCAGGCGGTCTACGAGCTCGGCATCCCGGAGACCACACCTGCAGAGACCGCCCTGAGGGAGCTGTCGACCCGGGGAGCGTACCTGTTTCAGGGTGTGGACACCCTGGAGAGCCGGATCGGCCTGGTGCTGCTGGCCGCGTAACCCCGGGGCCGGCGGGTCCATCCGAGCGGGGCGGCTGCGAAAGACGCGTACCGGAGGCGAGTGGATCGCTCATGAAAAACTGCATCGGCGTGCTGGTGGTGGACGACTCGGCCATCGTGCGGAAGGTCCTGTCGGAGGAGCTGTCCCGGGAACGGGGGATCGAGGTGGTGGGGACCGCGCCCGACCCTTACGTCGCGCGGGACAAGATCGTCCGCCTGCAGCCCGACGTGATCACCCTGGACATCGAAATGCCCCGGATGGACGGGCTGACCTTCCTGAAGAAGCTCATGAAGTACCACCCGCTCCCGGTCATCATCGTGAGCTCCCTCACGAAGAAGGGCGGGAAGCTGGCCATGGAAGCGCTCTCTCTGGGCGCCCTCGAGGTGATCAGCAAGCCCTCGGCCTCCTACTCCGTCGGGGATATGGGGGTTCAGCTCGCGGACAAGATCCGGGCCGTGGCCAACGTCGACATGAAGGCCAAGATCGAGACCCAGCCGGAGCAGGAGCCGCCTCCGGAGAGAGCGGCATCGGTCAAGGCCCTCTCCGCCACCACGAACAAGATTCTCGCCATCGGCGCCTCCACGGGCGGCACCGAGGCGATCAAAACGGTCCTCCTGGCCATGCCCCCGAACGCCCCCGGGATCATCGTGGTCCAGCACATGCCGGCCAAGTTCACCACCTCCTTCGCCGAACGCCTGGACTCCTTGTGCGCCATCCGCGTCAAGGAGGCCCAGGACGGGGACTCCGTGGTCAACGGGCAGGCGCTCATCGCGCCGGGGAACTACCACATGCTGCTGAGGCGAAGCGGGGCCCGCTACTACGTGCAGGTCAAAAACGGCCCCATGGTGCACCACCAGCGGCCGTCGGTGGACGTCCTGTTCAAGTCCGTGGCGGACTACGGCGGATCCAACGCCGTGGGCGTCATCCTCACGGGCATGGGGGCGGACGGCGCGGACGGGCTTCTCCAGATGCGCCGGGCCGGGGCCCGCACCATCGCGCAGGACGAGCGCACCTGTGTGGTGTTCGGCATGCCCAAGGAGGCGATCAAGCGGGAGGCCGCGGAGAAGGTGGTGGGCCTTCCCGACGTGTGCGGCGCCGCCCTGCGCATGATCGAGGGCTGATTCCTTCCGGCACCGGTTTCCCCCTCGGCGGAAAAAAGTTCCCCGACCCCTCCCGAGTCCGGCGGACCCGGACAATGCCCCGGCCGTTTTCCGGAGCCGCCGAGCCGGGAGCCCCCACGGGCGGCCATGAAAAAACCAGTGTAAACGAAAGGATGCAAGGCTGAGACTGGAAACATCACGCCTTCGGCCCCGTGAACGGGCTCATGGCAGCCATTTTGCATCGACCGGGGGCAGAACGACGCTGGTGAAAAACCAAGCCTCCAAGGAGATCCGAGCATGAAGATCACCGACACACAGCAGAGCCGGGTTCCGGGCCCGGTCAACGACAAGACCACCCGGCGGGGCGAGGAGGGCGGGTTTCAGAAGATCATGGAGCAGGCGGCGCAGAAGGATCGCGCCGGCGGTCCCGGTGTGCCGGGTGCGGCCGGCGCGCCCCCACCGGACGGGGTGCAGATCGTTCCCGGTCTGGAGAAGGCCGACGGTGTGCATCCCGGAGGACCCAAGGAGATGCTCCTGGCGGAAATCCGCGAGACGCTGGACGTGATCGATCACTACGCGACCGACCTCGGCGACAGGAACCTGTCCACCGCGGAGATGAGGCCGCTGGTGGAGCATCTGGAAGGGCGGCTCGAGGGTCTTCGGCGGATGGAAGAGAACGCGGAGCTTCCGGAACCCGTTCGAGACGTGGTCTCCGACCTGGTGATCACGATCGGGACGGAAGTGGCCAAGTTCGGCCGGGGGGACTACGAGTAGGGCGGGGTTTCCACCCCACCGAGACCCCGCCTCCACCGGGGCTACCCCAGCACCAGACGAATCCGGGTGCCCTCCGCTCCCGCTTCCACCCCGGGCGAAATGCCGGCGCGCGACAGCATCAGGGCGGCATGGGCGGCCGTCATCCGGTCCGCCGAAATCCTTCGCGGTTCTTCCTTCGCGGCCGCCCGACTCAGCTCCTCGAGGAGCGTCTCGGACAGAAATCCTTTCCCCGCAGTGACCTCGATCAGGACGCCCGACCCGCCGGCCGCGGCCTTCAGGCCGAACAGGGTCATCTCCCGCCTTTCCAGGTCTTCCATCACGGCATTCAGAAGGCTCCGCAGCCCTTCGGGCACGCTGTCGGGCAAGGTCTTCAGCTCGGGAAGCCCCTCCTCCAGGTCGACGGTCTTCTCCACGTGGTGCTTGAAGTAGAGGTTGGACTGGAGGAAGGTCACCTCCCGATCGAGAAAGTCGCCCAGGGAGAGGAAGGCCTGGTCCGCGTCCGGCGCGGCCCTCGAGGCGGCGATTCGAATCAGCCGGTTGATCTGCTCGAACTCCTCCTCCATCCTGGCGATGCGGGTCCTGAGCTCCTCCCGGAGCTCCTGCACCGACCCCTCCCCCGTTTCCAGGGAGTACCCGATCATGTCCATGTCCATGCCCAGGTTCTGCAGGGGGCCGTTCAGGTTGTGAATCAGCCCCTGGACCAGCCTGCCGACGGACATCAGCCGGTGGGCTTCGGCGAAGTCGTCTGCAGAGAGCTCGATCATGATCCTTCTCCGTCCTGGGAGCCCCGGTCCTTTCGGATCTCCTGACGCTGCTTCTTGAACACGGCCTGGACGATCGCGTCTCGAAACTCCTCGTCGATGGCCACGATGCCGGCCGCGACCTGGGACCGGTCCTCCGCTTCCTCCACCCGGACCACCTCGGCAAGGAGCTCCATCCGGTAGTGGAAGCTCTCGGGCACCAGGAGATCCATCCTGAGGAGATCGCCCACCGAGAGCGGCTCGCCGGTGATGAACTTCAGCCCCGATCCGCTGATCTCGATCACGTCGTCGAGGCACCGCTCCTCCTCGGATCGGTTCACCATCCGGTCGATGACGAAATCGAGCTTGTTGTTGACCAGCTGAAGGCACCGGTAGATGCGCTTCTCCTCCGACCCCGGCTCCGCCTGGGAGAGGTACTCGTCAATGGGGCTCACCAAACCGCCCTTTTTCAAGAGACTGGACCCCTGTCCCTGCTCCACCAGGTCCTTGGCATCCCGGTCCAGACGCTCCCAGCTCACCGGCAGAACGATTCTCGCCCGGTAATACTTTCTGCGGTTTCCCGACTCCATGGGCCTGCCTCCTGCCCGCTTGATGTTGCACGGGAACGGGTGGGGATCCAGCACCGTCGTATTGGGTAATGAAGCACAAATGCCGGGCTTTTGCAATCGGTTCGAGCGTTGCGACCGGGTGGGCCTTCAGACCCCCAGCACCGGAAGCGCGGCCTCGACCACGCGGGGGTCGAACTGGGAGCCGCTGTTGTCGCGAAGCTCGCGCAGGCAGACCTCCAGGGACAGGGCGCTTCGGTAGGCCCGGTCCGAGCTCATGGCGTCGAAGGAGTCGGCCACGGCCAGGATGCGCGCCTGCAGGGAAATCTCCTCGCCCCTCAGGCCGTCCGGGTAGCCCCGCCCGTCCCACCGCTCGTGATGGTTCCGGATGATGCAGAGCTCCTGCTCCTCCAGCCCCAGGGGGGCGACGATGTTCACCCCGATGAGGGGATGGGCCCGGATCATGTCGAACTCCTCGTCGGTCAGGCGGCCCGGCTTGTTCAGGACGTTGTCCTGGATCCCGATCTTGCCGATGTCGTGAAGCGGCCCGCTCGACTTGAGCATCTCGAGCTCCTCGTCGCTGCAGCCCATCCGGTCGGCGATGCGGACCGCGTAGTCGGTGACGCGGGTCGAGTGCTGCTGGGTGTAGGCGTCCTTGGCCTCGATGGCGCTGACCAGGGAGAGGAGCGTGGCGATGAAGCTCTGCTTCAGGTTGTCGTAAAGGGCGATGTTTTCGACGTTCAAGGCGGTCTTCTCGGCCAGAAACCCGAGGACGAACCGGTCCTCCGGGTCGAAGGGCGCGGACCCGGCCTTGTCCCCCACGATGAGCAGGCCGAAGGGCTCGCTGCGGATCCGGAACGGCACCACGACCAGGCCGGGATGGTGCGTGACCCGGTCCAGGGCGATCCCCTTGCCGTTGGGGGTCCCGAAGTGGCGGTGGAGGAACCGGCTGTCGAGGGTGGGCCGCCCGTCCTCGCCGAGGACCAGGCCCGCCTGGGTCCCGGGGCGCAGGCCGTTCATCCCGTGCTGGGCGAGGACCAGGAACAGCGGGCTCGCGTCGTCGTAGAACAAAAAGCAGGATTTGGAGGCGCTGCAGGACTCGGCCGCCTTCTGTGCCAGGAACTGGTAGAGGTCCTCGGAGCGGTTGATCTTGGAGAGCGAGTCGATGATGTTGTAGAGGAGCGCCTGGTGCTTGATCCGCTTTTCCAGCTGCCGGTTGAGCTCCTCCACCTCCTTCTTCTTCTCCAGCTCCTGGTGGAGCTCCCAGTTCCGCTTCATCAGGGAGTGAAGGCGTTGGATCCGGTTGAGCGTCAGCTTGATGTCCTGGAACCCGAAGGGCTTGACCAGGAAGTCCGACGCCCCGTGGTGCATGGCGTCGATGGCGATCTCCATGGAAGGGTAGCCGGTCATGATGATCACGTTGACCAGCTTCTGCCAGCCCTGGAGCGTCTTGAGCACGTCCATCCCGGTCATCCCGGGCAGCATGATGTCCAGGAACACGTAGTCGTAATGCCGCTTTTCGAGCTTGTCGAGGGCGGAACGGCCGTCATTGGCGGAATCCGTGCCCTCGACACCCAGATGCTGGAAGTAGAGCTGGAGGGTCTCGCAGATCGTGGGCTCGTCGTCCACCACCAGGATGCTCAGGGACTCCATCTCGTCCCCCGGTGTCACCGCCTCGAGTTTTTGAGCAGCCGTTTCTTGCATAGCTCGAATTCGTCTTCCGAGAGAAATCCCTTTTGTCTCAATGACGCGATCCGCTCGAGGTCGGAGGTGAGGGCCTCGCCGCCCCCGAAGCCGCTCTCGACATAGGAGTGGGGCAGCAGGCTGCCGGCGATCAGGGGGCCGTTCCGGGAGGGGTCCGCAGCCGTCCCGTTCGACTCGTCCGGGACTCCGGGCTCGGCGCCCATGATCTTCTTGACGATGCGGATCTGCTCGTAGGCCTCCTGCAGCTCGCCCAGGAGCCGCTGGTTCTCCCGGAGGAGCCGGATCTGCTCGCCCGCGTTCCGGACGACGATCTTCATCTCCTCCATCTTGAACGGCTTGGTGATGTAGTCGTACGCGCCCTCGCGAATGGCCTGGATGGCGGTCTCCAGGGAGGCGAAGCCCGTGATGAGCACCACGAGCGTCTCGGGGTGGGCCTGCCGGCAGGCCTTGAGCACGTCGATGCCGCTCGCCCCGGGCATCATCAGGTCGGTGATGACCATGTCGAAGGCGGTCTCCCCGCACCGGGATATCGCCTCCAGCCCGTCCGCGCAGACGGTCGCCGCGTGCCCCTCCTCGGCCAGCAGGCTCTTGAGGACGGACCGCATCCGCTTGTCGTCGTCGACGACGAGGATCTGCAGCCCGGTTTCTTGACCCTGCTCGGCCATGGACCCCCCGGCGTGCGTCACACGCTTTTGCGGAAGAGCACGCCGGCCATCTCTTCCATTTTCACGGCGAGGTCCAGCATCTCCTCGGGCGGGATCTCACGGATGACCTCGCCGGTTTCCTGGGAGACCACCTTGATCAGGATGCGTCCGGTCCCCTCGTGGATCTTGATCTCCAGATCGTGCTGGGTGGATCGAACGTAGTTGTCCATGGCCTCGGCCACCCGCTTCATCATGCCCTCGGTGGACTGGGCCTTGGCCTGAAGTTTTTCGGCCTTCTCCAAGGATCCCATGGAGTCCGTTCGAGGGACGGACTCCACGGCCGCGCCCTTTCGTCCGGACGAGGCCTTGGCCGAGCCCGCCTCCGAGGTTGGGCTTTGCACGTGTTGAATTTGGATCGAGTTCAAGGCTTCCATGCCTGTTTACCTCCTTTTTGTAGTTTTTTCGCATCCTTGCGAAATGGCGGAAAGGGGTGCAGCGGACTTACCTTCATCCCTTGAATCGGCAGACAAACGGAAGAACTTGAATCGAACGCGGGTTTTCCCGGAAAAAGGTGTGATCGCCTCAATCGCGTCCGGGGCCGATCCAGGCGCAGTCGTGCCGGATGCGGGCCGCAGCGGCGGGCTCTCGGCCCGTGAGGCCGACAGGCTGGGAATCGAACGCGACCGGAACCGGGGTCACCGCCGGGAACCGTAGACCCGGTGAACCTTCCGCCGGGTGTTGAGGGTGTGAAGCTCCTCGGCCAGTTCGTTCCGGTTTTGTTCGAGGCGGCCACGGGTCTCCCGGATCCGATCCACGACCTCCTTCAAGCGACCCTGCGCCTGGGGGTCGATTCGTGGTGGAAGGGTTTCCGCGCCCAGGGCCGTGGAGATCCGGCGGTTCTCCGCGGACAGGTCGTCCAGGGCGTCCAGGTTTCCCGCTTCGAGCGCCGCGCAGACCCTCTCGTTCACGTCGAGAAGCTCGTGAATCAGGCTTTCGTACCGCTCAGACAGCGGCATGGAAACCTCCTTCGGCCGCGGCCCGCGGCTCGGCCGGTTCCAGTCCCGCTTTCTCCGCACCCGAAGCAACCCTGCGCACCTGCTCCGCGGCCCCCTGGAAGGCCTCCTGGAGGTCCTTGAGCAAGGGCGGCACCGTGTCCAGGACGGCCGTGTCGTTCTTGACGCTGGCCGTGGTGAGCTGCCGGATCATGTACCCGTAAAGATCGGAGAGCTGGTCCACCAGGGGGAGCTCCCGGGTCCGGTCCAGGCCGCAGTCCAGCTCCGTGAGGATGGCAATGGCCTTGGAGACGTGCTCCCCGCGCGTCTTGGGATCGCCCCTTTCGATCCCCTCGCGGGCTTCTTCCACGTGCCGGACCACGGCGTCGAGCAGCAGGAGCAGGATGTCCTCCTTCTGCTCGGTGGACTGCATCTGGACGCGATTGTAGGCGGTTGCGTAAGTTCCCAAGGGCATACGGGTTTTCTCCTATTTGCTCGAGATGGAATTGTTCAAGTTCTCCAGCGAGCTGAGCTGCTGCGTGAGCATGCTCTCCGTGGTCTGATACTCGGCAAGCAGCACCTCCAGCGACTCGAACTGGTTTCTGAGGTTCTCCTCCCGCTGGACAAAGCGGGCCTCCTTGCTCTCGATCTGGTCCTCGATGTCGTCCACCGAGCTCTGAAGGCCGTCTGTTTTGGTTTCGATGATCCCGCCGGTCTTGACGTATCCATCCACGGTCTCGTGGAGCTGAACGGCAAGGCCCTGTTTCCCCTCCTCGTCCTGGCTGAAAAAGGCCAGCACGTCGTCCCGGTGCTCGTCCAGGGCCTGGGTGAGGACGTCCTGGTCCACGCTCAGATGCCCGTCCTGGTCCACGGTGATCCCCAGCCGGCTGAGCCCGTTCACCTCGCCGGCGACCCCGTCCACCTGCTCCGAGAGCAAGCGTCTGAGACTGGACCGCAGCATGGTCGTGGTCCGATCCCCCAGGAGAAGGCCGGCCTCCTCGCTTTCCGAGTCGTAGGACTGGAGGCCCTTGAAGGTGTCCACGACGGCGTTGTAGGTCGTCACAAATCCCTGGATCCTTTTCACGGCGCTGTTCGCGTTCTCGGCCACGTCCACGGTGACCGGGCTCCCGGGGGCGGCCTCGTTCAGGGTGAAGCTCAGGCCCTCCACCACGTCCTCCACCGTGTTGGAGGCCCGCTCCACGGGCATGCCGTTCACGGTCAGCTGGGCGTTCCGGGCCTCCTGGGTCTCGGTGAGGGCTTGCGTGGCCGGGTCCGTGTACAGGCTCGAGAGCCCGCTGGCATCGTCGTTCACCCCGTCGTCGTCGGCCATGGTGAGCGTGATCGTGTTGTCCGAGCCGGTCTCCCGGCTGAAAAGGGTGAGGTAGGCGTTCCCGGCGCCGTCGTCCATCACCTGAGCCGTGACCCCGGCATCGGCGTCGTTGATGGCTTGGGCAATGCCGGAGAGGGTGTCGCTGTCCGCGTCGATCGCGATGTCCGTGCTGGCGTCGCCCACCTCCAGGGTGAGCGTGCCGGTCCCCACGGCGGCGTCCCCGCTACCGAAGGCGGCGCTTCGGACCTGCTGGGCCTGGGCGAGCTGGGTCACCTCGACCCGGTAGGTCCCGGCCGCGGGCTCTCCGGAGACAGCCGCGGACAGGGCGTCCTCGTTGCTGGAGGTCACGCCGTAGGACAGGAGGTTGCCCTCCTCCTTGAGGGCCCCTGCCGCCCCCTGGAGCTCGGACAGGGCCGACTTCAGGGTCCCGAACGCGGAGATCTCCGCGAGGTGGTCCGCTTCCCGCTGTTGCAGGAGCCGGACCGGGCGCTTCTCCAAATCCATGAGCTGGCTGATGAGGGACTCCGTGTCCATGCCGGACATCAGGCCCCCTGTGGTGATCGACCCGACAGCCATGACGTAACCTCACGCAAAGGAAGTGGTCTTGAAGCCGTCCCGGGCGGGGACGGCAAACGGTCCTCGAGGCGGTGTTGAGAATCCGGGGACCCCGCCGAACTCAGCAGGGTCCCCGGGGCAAAGGGTGATCGAATCAGCCCTGGAGCAGGGTGAGCGCCGCCTGCGGCAGGGTGTTGGCCTGGGCCAGCATGGCGGTTCCGGCCTGCTGCAGGATCTGGGCCTTGGTCATGGATGCGACCTCCGCGGCGTAGTCCGCATCCAGGATGCGGGATCGCGCTGCAGAGATGTTCTCCGCGACGTTGCCCAGGTTGGCGATGGTGGACTCGAACCGGTTCTGGACCGCACCCAGGTCGCCTCGAATGGAGTCGATCTGGCCGATCGCGCCGTCAATGACATCAATGGCATCGTTGGCGCCTTCCTGGCTGCTGATGTCGATCTGGTTCACGCTGGAGAGCTCCGAAGCGTTCGCAGCGCCGGCATCCGCGTTGAACAGGGAGGAACCGGCGGAGGCGTCCCCATCCACGCTAGAGGTGATGTTGAAGGTGTCCTGGGAGTCGAACTTGACCTCGCCCCCCACCACCGTGGAGTCGGCACCGTTTCGGTCCCCGCCGTCGTAGAGCTTGACCGTGGTCGTGGCCGTGTCGTTGTCCGCGCCCACGTCCCCGCCGGTCACGCTGATGGAGACCTCGTTCTCGGGCACAATCGTGGATCCGTCACCAGATACTTTGTTTGTAGATGACACATCGGTTTGATAATCGACTGCAGCGCTGTGCTGGAAGCCGGAGATCTTGATGTCTGCCCCTTCACTGTGCTCCAGCACGATCTCCGAGGTGCTGCTGCCGATCTTGGCCGTGATGCCCGTGTTGCCGGAGAGATCGTTGATGGCGTCCACCAAGGCGCCCAAATCATTGCTCGTCACCGTGGCTTCCACCGACACCGCCTCGGCGTTGTCGCCCCGCAGGCCGAAACTGACCGTCCCGTCCTCACTCAGGCCGGAGAGGGTCACTTCGGTGGAGGCCGTGGCGCTGACGCCCGTGGAACCTTCCACTGCGTTCACCGCCTTAGCGATGCTTTCGGCTGAATCTCCCGCCGCGACCTCCACGGTTTCGGTGCCCATGGAGCCGACGATGGTCAAATCCTGCTTTTCCACGCCGTTGTTGGTTGCAGCGGTTTGTCCAACAACAGACGTGATGCTAGTATCACTTTCATTCTGAAAAATTGTATCGTTGGCATCATCAATAGTGTATCCTTCTTGTAGATACACTTCGACGCGTCCACCGAAAGTTAACTGGCTTTCATTACCATCATCCAAAAGTTCAGAGTCTCCTTTAAGTCCAGTAATTGTGAAGCCATCATCTTCAGTACCTGCTGTTGATACCTCAAAATACAGATCTCGTCCATCCAAAGCGTGTACATCAACAGTGCCACTATCATTCACAGTAGCATATATTCCTGCATCAGCTAGAGTGTCATTGTTATTGATATTTTCAGCAACCTTGCTCAATGTAAAATCAGAACCATCAGCGGTTTCATCAAAAACATTTTGTCCTTCAAGTTGAATTATAGTATCTGAAGTAGTATCATCAAGTTTAAGGTTGCTTAATGTGACTTTATTATAGGCAGTTGCTGACTCTACACCACTGGTGCCGGTCAGGGCGGTAGCGATATCTGATGCCTGATCGCTTCCATCGACAGCCACATCATTCGAATCAGTTACACCAGCCTTAGTAGTGCCGCTAATAGTCAATGTGGTTGCTGTATAACCGTTATCATCAGCTGCTGCAGAAACCTGTCCAACCTCGGTACCTTGATTTCCACTTCCAAGAAACGTCCGGCTAGTCGCCGCCTCGATGCCGTTGTCATTGTCCGTACGCACCGTGTTGGTCCCCAGGGCCGTGGACTGGGCATCGTCGATGGAAACGCCAATGGTCTCGTTCGCATTGGCGCCGACCTGGAACAGGGCGTTGCTCAGGCTGCCGTCCAGAATCTTCTGGCCGTTGAAGGTCGTGCTGGTGGCGATGCGCTGGATCTCCTGCTTGAGCAGATTGACCTCGGCCTGCAGGGAGGCCCGGTCGGAGGCGCTGTTCGTGTCGTTGGCCGACTGGACGGACAGCTCGCGCATGCGCTGGAGCAGGTTCGTGGTCTCCTGCAAAGCGCCTTCCGCGGTCTGGGCCATGGAGATGCCGTCGTTGGCGTTCCGCGATGCCTGGTTCAGGCCGCGGATCTGGGCGGTCATCCGGTCGGAGATGGCCAGGCCGGCCGCGTCGTCCTTGGCGCTGTTGACCCGCAGGCCCGATGAAAGCCTCTGAAGAGAGGTGTTCAGGGTCCCCTGGGACTTGGTAAGGTTTCTCTGGGCGTTCAGTGCCGCGATGTTCGTGTTGATTGAAATAGCCATGGTTGTATCCTCCTTGATGTTGTTCTCTAGGCGTCAATGCCCGGATTCGATGTCGTTTCTTCCGATCTGGACCTGTCGTTCGTTTCCCTCCTTTCCCGGCCCGGCTTTTCCAGCATGGTTACCCCTCTCATCGGCATGGGGGCGGGGAACTTGAAGGGAAAAGCGGAGGGGAAATGGAAACGGGCAAGGAAACCCGGGAGCGCCGGCCGGGAGAACAGGCCGTCCTGTCGCCTGTTCAGAGCCGGGCAAGGAGCGCCGCGTGGGCAAGGTCCTGCATGCCCTGCTCGGACAGGGTCTGCTCCAGGTCGGGCAGGAAGCGTTTGTTGTGCTCGATGCCGCGGGCCAAACGGAACACGGAGTCGACCAGGGCCCGGGTCACCAGCTCCTCCGGATCCTCCTGGTCCTTACCCCCTTCGCCCCCTGCGCTCTCGCCTGACGACAGGATGGGACTCACCAGGGGGTGGCTCACGAACAGAAACTTGACCAGAGCGGTTTGCAGGATCAATCGGTGGACGTAGTTCAAGAGGTTCGGGAAGTCCATGTACACCTTGGTAAACACGAACTGCCTGGCGTAGTTCCCCATGCACCCGTCGATTTGCGGCTGGAAGCGGTCGAACAGGTGGTCGCGACGGGTGCGGTACCCGGCCACGATGTTGTCGCAGGCCAGGGTGACCGCGTCTTCGCCCTGCTGGGTGGACAGGAAGGCGCGCTCCGCGCTCTCGCCGGTGTACGCGGACCAAGCCGGGAAGAGAAGGGCGCGGAGCTCCGGGACAGACCTGCGAAACGCGCTCAGGAACAGGGCCTGCACCACGGTCATGGGGAGGGCCAGGGGCACCTCCATCCCTTGGATGGACTCGGCCCAGGCCGTCTCGTAGACGCGGTCCGCGGCCTTGTCCACCTCCAGGGCCAATCGGTCCTCGCTGAAGTCTTTCGTTCCCTTGAAAAAGAAGGGGGCCGTGTTCCCGGCAAACGAGGCCAGGCTGAACAGGCGGGCCTCCAGGGGAAACCGGTCCCTGGCCAGGATGGTGAGGAGGATGTCCCGGATGGTGTCCGCATAGGTGTAGTAGGGGTCCGAGGCCTCCTGAAGCTCTCTTTTGAACCGGTGCCCCACGTACCCGGCGTTTTCGTAAAGGGAGGGGTCGAGGGCGACCAGGGTGGCGCCTTCCGGGTCCAGGAGGCAGCGCCGGGCCGCCTCGGGGCAGGACAGGGTGCCGCTCACTTCCAAACGGCGGCCGTGCCAGGCCAGGAGCCGGGGGTAGGTGCGGCAGACCTGGCTGAGCATGGACTCCCCGAACCGGCGCTGGATTTCGCACAGGCCACCGGGCTCCAGAAAGGGGCAGTGGCCGTTCTCGAGAACCATCTGGGCAAAAGAATAATCGGACCGCTCTTCGGTGCGGTTGCGGCGGAGGGCGTGGCGAAAGCGCTCCCGGTCCGCGCGGGAGTGGCTCATGGCCTCCTTGAGCCGGGTATAGTGTTTCTTGTCCATAGCAATGGTCCAGTTGGCGCAGCAGTTCGCCTCGCACCGGTCCCCGATGCAGGAGAACCCGGTCATGTACTTGAGGGCGATTCCCTGCCGCTCGAGCGGGCCTTGATCCATGGTGAACTCCTTTGGGTGCACGTTTCTCGAGGACAAAAGCGGTTCCGTTGCCGTTGAATACTCATGCAATTCATGTACCGGGAGGACCGTGAGGGTCCAGAGAACCCGGGGCCGGCCCGGCGCGGGGGCCTGTCCAGCTTGTCGGATTTTCAGCAGAGGTCCTCATGCTCTCGTCGGAAACGGCCGATGGAGGGAACAGGTTGCGGGTCTTGAACGGATGGGGCAAGACCGGACCCATCCGTCCAGGGAAGGGCGGAGGCAAGAGAAAACGGAGGTTCTGGACCCATGAAGATCACGGATTCGCAGGTGGCGATGACGGCCGCCTGGAGCAAGACCGAAACGCTCGAGGAGAAGGAGTCGCTTCAGATCCTTGTGAGACCGCCCGCACGGCAGGGGGATCGCGTGGAGATCTCGCAGGAACCACGACTCGAGCCCGGGTACAAGCTCGGGAAGCGGACTCGAGGCTTTCATGGAGAGATGCGCCACACGCTCAAGGCCTTGATCGTGGAGATGCTCACGGGGCGCAGGGTCGAGACCGTGGACCCTTCCTCTCTGGAAGGGTGCCCGGGGGAGGGGGCCTCTGAAGCCCCTGCCGGGGAGGCCTCTCAGACGAAACCCCGGGAAGGATCCGGCTGGGGCCTGGTCTACGAGCAGTCCCGGACCTACACCGAGCAACAGGAGGTCGCCGTGGCCGGTGCGGGCTTGGTGCGGACGGCCGACGGCCGGGAGATCGCGTTTCAGGTGGAATTGAGCATGAGCCGGGAGTTCGTGGAGCATCACCGTCTGACGGTTCGGGCCGGGGATCCGGCCCTGACCGATCCGTTGGTGTTGAACTTCGGCGGGAAGGCGGCGGAGCTCTCGGACGTCCGGTTCGCCTTCGACCTGGACGGCGACGGGACCGATGACGACATGCCCGGCCTGGCCCCGGGGAGCGGGTACCTGGCCCTGGACCGGGACGGGAACGGCGAGATCGACGACGGGAGCGAGCTTTTCGGGCCGGAGACGGGGAGCGGGTTTCAGGAGCTCGCCGCGCACGACGAGGACGGAAACGGCTGGATCGACGAGGGGGACGGGATCTTCGAGCGGCTCAGCCTGTGGGAGGTGGACGCGCAGGGCGAGCGGTTGAGCTCCCTCTCGGATCGGGGCGTGGGGGCGATCTTTCTGGGCAGCCTGGACGCGCCCTTTGACCTCAAGGACGAGGAAAACGCGTTGGAGGGCCGCATTGCCCGGCACGGGCTGTTCCTGGGGGAGGACGGCAGCGCGGGTTCGGTGCAGGAGCTGGACCTGAAGGTGTGAGGGGGAGACGGCCTCAGGCGTGGACTTCCCCAAGGACCTGATCAATGGCCAATCAGCCTGAGGTTTGCCTGCCCTTGACAGAAAGGAATTCCGATTGTAAGATTTCCTTGTTTTCTGTTAAAAAGGAGGCCGCCTTATGCTGACCAAGCTCACGAGTAAAAATCAAATCACGATCCCCAAAGCCATTCTGTCCAAGGTGCCGGAGACCACCCATTTTGATGTCACCCTTGAGGACGGGACCATCATCCTGAAACCGGTCCGCGTCTCGGAAGTTGATCTCGAGGGCGTTCGACAAAAGATGAAATCCTTGGGGCTTGATGAGGATTCCGTGTCCGAGGCCGTTCGATGGGCACGGGAACGTTAGATGAAACGGGTCGTCCTCGACACCAATGTCGTGGTGAGCGGCCTCCTGTTCGGCGGACGTCCCGGAGAACCGGTCTCCCTGTGGAAAAAGGGTCACATGCTTCCCTTGTGCTCCAAGCCCATGGTGCAAGAGATCCTGCGGGTGCTTGCCTACCCCAAGTTTCAACTCTCCGAACGGGAAATCCAATCGCTTCTCTTTCAGGAGATTCTGCCCTGGTTCGAGACCGTTCCGTTTGAACCCGGCAAGGCGTATGTGCGGGATGCCCCTGCGGACGACAAGTTCATCTGGTGCGCGCTTTCGGGCCAAGCCGAGGCCATCGTCTCAGGAGACACCCACCTCCTCTCCCTTCCCAATCCACCTGTCCCCATCCTCACCGTACAGGCCTATCTGGATGCTTTATGAGGCGTGTGAAATCGCTATTCGGAATCCTGCACCACGATGTGGAAGACCTCCGGGGCTTCGCCCGGGAGATCCTGGATCGTCTCCCCCACATCGCTTCTCGAGCGCTATCTTTTTCGAGGAATGCGCAAGGCCGTCCTCGAGCTCTCGCGCCACGGCGGCAGGCTGATGCCGAAGGACCTGTGGATTCGTGCACAGCTCAGGACCGAGTAGGGGGGCCGTGCGGCCGGGGTGGGGTAGTCCTCGGTGGAAATGGGGTGAACGTTTTGAACCCGCAGGGCCAGAGCCTGCGGGGCCAGCTCGAAGATGCCTTCGGCAAAGCCGTACCAGGTGGTTTGCCCCTGATTGGAGCAGTGATAGGTCCCCCAAGGGGAGGGGGTTCGGGGCAGGGCCTCTGCGATTTGGAGGATCGCCCGGGCGAGGTCTCTTGCCCAAGTGGGGCAGCCCACCTGGTCGTTCACCACGGAGAGGGTGTCGCGCTCCCGCCCCAGGCGGAGCATGGTGGTGAGGAAGTTGCGGCCGTAGGCGTTCAGGGGGGAGACCGGGTCCTCTTCTCGGTAGGGCCGCGTGCCCCGGCCGTCGAACACGTAGTCCGTGGAGACGTGGATCAGGGGAACGTTCGCTTGTGAGCAGGCCGCGGCCAGGTTCTCGGCGCCGTCCCGGTTCACGGCAAAGGCGAGGCCGGGTTCGGACTCGGCCCGGTCCACGTCGGTGTAGGCCGCTGCGTTGACGAGGATGTCGGGTTTTTGACGGGTGAGGGCCTGCCGGACCGCCTCGGGGTCGGTGATGTCCAGGTCGGTCCGGGTGAGGGGGAGGACGGTCACGTCCGAGCCGGGACGGGATCCGGCCTCTTGGATCTCCCTTCCCAGCTGCCCGCCCGCCCCGGTCAGGAGGAGGCGCAGGGTCATGGCGTCTTTTCCGCGTACACGGGCAGTTGATCCGCGGGAACGTCCCTCAGCCGGGGGAGGTCCCGGTCCTTGGGGGAGAGGAGCGGGTCGTCCACGGGCCAGTCGATGCCGAGGTCCGGATCGGACCAGAGGATGCCCGCGTCGCAGTCGGGCGCGTAGACGTCGCTGCACTTGTAGAGCACCAGCGCCTCCTCGGTCAGGGCGCAGAACCCGTGGGCGAACCCCTCGGGGACAAAGAGCTGGCAAGGGTCTTGGGCGGAGAGCCGCATCCCGAACCAGCGGCGGAAGGTGGGGGAGCCCAGCCGGATGTCCACGCAGACGTCGAAGACCTCTCCCTGAATCGCCTGGATCAGCTTGGCCTGGGGGCTCAGCCCTCATCCGGCGGACCTCCGTCTCTCAGAAGGCCCAGCAGGTAGCGGCCGTAGTCGTTTTTCTCCAGGGGCCGGGCGAGCCGCTCCACCTGCTCATCGTCGATGTACCCCATGCGCCAGGCGATCTCCTCCACGCAGGCCACGCGCAGGCCCTGGCGCTCCTGGATGACCTGGATGAAGTGGGCCGCCTGGAGGAGGCTCTCGTGGGTGCCCGTGTCCAGCCAGGCGATGCCCCGGCCGAGCTTCTCCACGGCCAGCTCCCCGCGCTCCAGGTAGGCGCGGTTGACGTCCGTGATCTCCAGCTCCCCCCGGGGGGAGGGCTCGAGCCCGGCCGCGATCTCCAGCACCCGGTTGTCGTAGAAGTAGAGGCCGGTGACGGCCCAGTTGGAGGGGGCCTTTTGGGGCTTCTCCTAAATGCCCACGGGCCGGTCCTTCGGGTCGAAGGCCACCACGCCGTAGCGCTCGGGGTCGCGCACCCAGTAGCCGAAGACCGTGGCGCCGGTGGTCCTTCGGGCCGCCCGGTTCAGGAACCCGGGCAGGCCGTGGCCGAAGAAGATGTTGTCCCCGAGGATCATGCAGACCCGGTCCTCCCCCACGAAGTCCCGGCCGATGAGGAAGGCCTGGGCCAGCCCCTCGGGCCGGGGCTGCTCGGCGTAGGCGAACCGGAGGCCCCACTGGGAGCCGTCCTGGAGCAGGTCCTGGAACCGGGGGAGGTCCACCGGGGTGGAGATCACCAGGATCTCCCGGATGCCCGCCAGCATGAGGACGCTGAGCGGGTAGTAGATCATGGGCTTGTCGTAGACCGGGAGCATCTGCTTGCTCACCCCCTGGGTGATGGGGTAGAGCCGGGTGCCCGATCCGCCGGCCAGGATGATGCCTTTCACGGGTTCTTCCTCTTTTCCACCATTGCTTCGTTCGATTCTATCCTGTCGTCGCGAGTACCATAGCAAGCATCGACATCGAGGACCACAGCTGCCGCTGATCAGGAAACGGGTAGCCGCGGTGCAGGCCGAACATCGGTCTTGGAGAAATCGTCGCCTTTGAACAGGAGCGGTTCGCCGCTGTATACGGAAAGGGCGTACGCACAGCAATCGCCGATGTTCAGGGAGGCCGGGTGTCTGCCTTTGCCGTATTTTCTCCAGGCGGTCCTGGCCAGCTCATACTGGCGGAGGTCCATGGGCACAATATCAATGGTGGAGTGGTGGAGAAGAAGGTCGAGCTCACGTCCCCCAGGTTCGCCTTTCTTGGCCTCAATGACGATGCCGGCCTCGAGCGCGGAGAATGCGCTCAGGAGCCTCTTGGGGTCTGCGGCAATGGTTCGAGCGAATGATTCTGCATCGGCTTCGCCGAGCAGAATGGCCATCAGCGCGGACGTGTCGATGACCATCAGGCGGGCGCTCCATCCCTGTCGTAGCCCAGGATGGTATCAGCGGAGCGGGGGTCGATGTCGGGGAGGTTCCGGCAGCGCAAGGAAATGGCCATGATCTCGTCGACAGTGTTTTGAGGGGTTCGCCGGCCGCGTAGGCGCTCCAGCCTTTCCTCCAGGGCATGTATCACGGCCTGTGTCAGGTTCTCGCCGCTTTCCTCGGCCACCTCCCTTGCCAGCTTCTCGGCTCGTTCATTTCGAATGCTGAGCGCCATGGTTTTTCTCCAGAAATGTATTGAATATATCAAAAAATATAGAATACAGAAAGCTGTCCGTCAAGGGGAAAAACTTCAAGAGTTGCAGGATGGACTGGACCGCCGGCAACCGGGAAAGGTGTTGTCGCTATGGAAGCGTCCAGGAGAGTCCCATGACCCAGCCGACACTCTCCACGATCTCCCGGGTCCTCCGGGGGGAGAGGGTGCCGATTTTCTCGAGCAGGCGGTTCTTGTCGATGACCATGACATGGGTTCCCCTTGCCAGACTGGGCCTGGGGAGGTTCGCTTCCCCTTTCTCGAGCAGGACGTTTCCGGGAAGCGCGGCATGATGGGTGCTTTTCGTCAGAGGAACCACCAGGACCGTGCGAAAGCGGCTTCGGTTGATGGCATTCCTCTGCACGACCACCATGGGTCGATTGTAGGCCGGCTCTGAGCCGGTATTTGCAGCAAGGCTTCCACAGAAGACGTCCCCCTGCTGGATCACCATGACTCCTCCGGCTCGCCCGCGATGCCCAGCATCTCCTCGGCCAGGTCCTGGTCGTAGGCCGCGGTGCCTGGATCCGAACACACCTCATTGAATTGTCGGGTGATTTCCTCTTCCTCGAGCCTCTCGATCTGTTGCGCCACGGCCTGGACGACAAAGCGGCTCCTGGAGATGCCCTGCTTTTTGGCCCATGCATCCAGCTTCTCGAGGCATGGAGGGGGGATGGTGATCGCAATTCGCTGTGCTGACATGAGACGCTCCTATGTCCATGATCAGTATGATCAATCGTAATCGGGTAGAATCTCCAAGTCAAGCAGGGGATCCTGATCGCAGGTTGGGGTTGACATCGCTCCAATTTTACCGTACAAATTTGGAGTCATGTTCTCGAGGCAGATCCAGCCTGTTGCGACGAAGAGCTTTTTCCTGTTCGGCCCTCGGCAGACCGGGAAGAGCACCTATGTTCGTTCGTTGTTGTCCTCCGAGGACCTGTACATCGATCTGTTGCCCCAGCGGAGCTACCTGGACTATGTCCGAAATCCCGGTAGCGTGCGGGAAGAGATTCTGGCCCATCTGGATCGGCATCCCGGGGCGATGTGTGTCATTGACGAGATCCAAAAGATCCCCGCGCTTTTGGACGAGGTACACGAGCTGATCGAGTCGCGGGGGGCCAGGTTCATTCTCACCGGGTCCAGCGCCAGGAAGCTTCGCAGGGGCGCTGCCAACCTTCTGGCGGGGAGGGCCTATACCTATCGCCTCTTTCCCCTGACCTTGCTGGAGCTGGGAGAGCGTTTCGATCTGGACCGGGCCCTCCGGGTCGGGACCCTTCCCGTGTTGTGGGGGGATGACCGCGAGGACCCTGCCGAGTTCCTGCGATCGTATGCCGAGACCTACCTGAAGGAAGAGGTGGCGGCCGAGGGCCTGGTACGGGATATCGGCCCTTTTGCGCAGTTCCTCGACATGGCTGCCGCCAATGACGGGGAGACCGTCAACTTCAGCAACATGGCCCGAGAGTGCTCGGTGTCCAGCAAGACGGTGCAGCAGTACTATCAGATCCTTGAGGACACCTTTCTGGCCGTGAAGCTCTCGGCATGGAGGCGCAGTGCCCGAAGGCGTCTCGTTTCCAACCCCCGGTACTACCTCTTTGACCCCGGCGTGACCAATGCCCTTGCCCACACCCTGACAGACCGGATGGGGGGAAGCCTTCTCGGCCGGCGCTTCGAGCAGTTCGTCATCGGCCAGCTGACGGCCGCCATCCATTACCAGCGGCTGGACTACACCCTGCACTACTGGCGCACGAACCACGGCGCGGAGGTGGATGTCCTGCTCTGCGCCGGGAACCGCATCGTCTGCGCGCTCGAAATCAAGGCCTCCCGGCGAATCGCCTCGGAGTCCCTGACGGGGCTCAAGAGCTTTCTGGAGGACAACCCTGAGGTTGCCGCCTATGTTCTCGGGATCCAGCAGAAAAGGCGTAAGCTGGCCAACGGTGTCACCGTGATGGACTGGAAGGACTTCATTGCGGAGCATTTGGAATCCGAGGGAGGTGGTCTTCAGACTCGGAGTTCACGAAGGACCTGATCAATGGACTCGACGAATGCATCGACCTCATATTGGAGCTCTGGCATCTGATTGGCGAGGCGGGAGCAGGACGTTTCCGGGAAGCGCGGCATGCGGCGCATGAGCGGGTTTTTGCGAATGCGTCAATCGTCTGGCTCGGAAGGCGTTTCCGTGTGGGAGGGGAATGTGGTATATTCTTTCACGTCGTGATCAGGAGGGCGATCTTGCTGTCTGAGGAGCAAAAAAGGAAGGCATCGAGGTTTCTTGAGGGCTTCGACGCCATTGCTTCGGCCTACCTTTTTGGGTCCACAAGCGTGGGATGCGCTCGAAGCGGCAGCGACATCGATATTGCCGTCCGTGTTCGGAACGGGGTTCCTTCGGAAGAGCGGTTCGAGATCAGGATGGCGTTGCTTTCCGACCTGGAGCCGCTGTTCGATGCCCCTGTGGACGTTCTGGTGATGAACGATGCCTCCCTGGCCATCCTCCACCAGGTCCTTTCCTACGGCGTTCCCCTTTTCATCCGAGACCCCGAGGAAGAGGAACAGTTCCGGGTGAATCGGCTCAAGGCGTTTTTCGATTTCCGTTACTACCTCGACAGGGATTTTGACGAAACGGAACGGTTCTTCAGGAAGGCGAGTCATGGTTGATGCGGATGTGATCCAATCCAAGCTGCGGTTCCTGCGCGAGTACCTCCAGGATCTGGACGAGTACCGGCAGATCACGACGGCGGATTATATCAGACAGAAAAAGGATCAGCGTTTCATCGAGCGGACCCTCCATCTGGCCTGCGAGTGCTGCATCGACATCGCGGCACACGTGATATCCAGAAAAAACCTTCGGCCCCCCAAGGACAACAAAGACCTTTTCCTCATTCTCTACGAGAACGGCCTCATTTCAGGATCCATGGAATCCGCAATGCGTAAGATGGTGCAGTTCAGAAACATCGTGGTTCACGACTATGCCCGCATCGATCCGGAGATCGTCGTAGGAATTCTGCACCACGATGTGGAAGACCTCCGGGGCTTCGCCCGGGAGATCCTGGATCGTCTCCCCCACATCGCTTCTTGAGCGCTATCTTTTTCGAGAAATGCGCAAGGCCGTCTTCAGGCTCTCGCGCCATGGGGGCAGGCTGATGCCGAAGGTCCTGTGAATTCGTGCACAGTCCAGGACCGAGGAACGGGGCCGCTCGGCCGGGGTGGGGTAGTCCTCGGTGGGGATGGGGTGAATTTCTTGAACCCGAAGCCCCTGATCCTGCGGGGCCAGCTCGAAGATGGACTCGGCGAAGCCGTACCAGGTGGTCTCCCCCCGGTTGGAGCAGTGATAGGTCCCCCAGGGGGAGGGGGTTCGGAAAAGGGCCGCGGCGATGTGCAGGATCGCCCCGGCCAGGTCCCCGGCCCAGGTGGGGCAGCCCGACTGGTCGTTCACCACGGAGAGGGACTCACGCTCGCGTCCCAGACGGAGCATGGTGGTGAGGAAGTTGCGGCCGTGGGTGGCGTAGAGCCAGGAGGTGCGGAGGATCACGTGCTCCGGGTGGCGGGCGCGGATGCGATCCTCGCCCTCGGCCTTGCTGCGGCCGTAGGCGTTCAGGGGCGAGACCGGGTCCTCTTCTCGGTAGGGCCGCGTGCCCCGGCCGTCGAACACGTAGTCCGTGGAGACGTGGATCAGGGGAACGTTCGCTTGTGAGCAGGCCGCGGCCAGGTTCTCGGCGCCGTCCCGGTTCACGGCAAAGGCGAGGCCGGGCTCGGACTCGGCCCGGTCCACATCCGTGTGGGCCGCTGCGTTGACGAGGATGTCTGGATTTTGACGGGCCAGGGCGTGCCGGACCGCCTCGGGGTCGGTGATGTCCAGGTCGGAGCGGGTGAGCGGGACGATGGTCAGGTTCGAGCCGGGCCGAGCCCCGGCCTCCAGGATCTCCCGGCCCAGCTGCCCGTTCGCCCCGGTCAGGAGGAGGCGCAGGGTCACGGCGTCTTTTCCGCGTACACGGGCAGTTGACCGGCGGGAACGTCCCTCAGCCGGGGGAGGTCCCGGTCCTTGGGGGAGAGGAGCGGGTCGTCCACGGGCCAGTCGATGCCGAGGTCCGGATCGGACCAGAGGATGCCCGCGTCGCAGTCGGGCGCGTAGACGTCGCTGCACTTGTAGAGCACCAGCGCCTCCTCGGTCAGGGCGCAGAACCCGTGGGCGAACCCCTCGGGGACAAAGAGCTGGCAAGGGTCTTGGGCGGAGAGCCGCATCCCGAACCAGCGGCGGAAGGTGGGGGAGCCCAGCCGGATGTCCACGCAGACGTCGAAGACCTCTCCCTGAATCGCCTGGATCAGCTTGGCCTGGGGGCTCGGGTGCTGAAAGTGGAGCCCGCGGAGGGTTCCGCGTATCGATCGGGAGAGGTTGTCCTGGACGAAGCGGGCGTCGATCCCTTGCGGCGCGTAGCGTTCCTCCCGATAGAGCTCCATGAAGAGGCCCCGGTCGTCGCGAAACACGTCCGGGCGCACGACGAGAACGCCTTTCAGGGGGGCGGGCTCAACCCTCATCCGGCGGACCTCCGTCTCTCAGAAGGCCCAGCAGGTAGCGGCCGTAGTCGTTTTTCTCCAGGGGCCGGGCGAGCCGCTCCACCTGCTCATCGTCGATGTACCCCATGCGCCAGGCGATCTCCTCCACGCAGGCCACGCGCAGGCCCTGGCGCTCCTGGATGACCTGGATGAAGTGGGCCGCCTGGAGGAGGCTCTCGTGGGTGCCCGTGTCCAGCCAGGCGATGCCCCGGCCGAGCTTCTCCACGGCCAGCTCCCCGCGCTCCAGGTAGGCGCGGTTGACGTCCGTGATCTCCAGCTCCCCCCGGGGGGAGGGCTCGAGCCCGGCCGCGATCTCCAGCACCCGGTTGTCGTAGAAGTAGAGGCCGGTGACGGCCCAGTTGGAGGGGGCCTTTTGGGGCTTCTCCTAAATGCCCACGGGCCGGTCCTTCGGGTCGAAGGCCACCACGCCGTAGCGCTCGGGGTCGCGCACCCAGTAGCCGAAGACCGTGGCGCCGGTGGTCCTTCGGGCCGCCCGGTTCAGGAACCCGGGCAGGCCGTGGCCGAAGAAGATGTTGTCCCCGAGGATCATGCAGACCCGGTCCTCCCCCACGAAGTCCCGGCCGATGAGGAAGGCCTGGGCCAGCCCCTCGGGCCGGGGCTGCTCGGCGTAGGCGAACCGGAGGCCCCACTGGGAGCCGTCCTGGAGCAGGTCCTGGAACCGGGGGAGGTCCACCGGGGTGGAGATCACCAGGATCTCCCGGATGCCCGCCAGCATGAGGACGCTGAGCGGGTAGTAGATCATGGGCTTGTCGTAGACCGGGAGCATCTGCTTGCTCACCCCCTGGGTGATGGGGTAGAGCCGGGTGCCCGATCCGCCGGCCAGGATGATGCCTTTCACGGTTGGTTCCTCTTGGGGGCGGGGCTCCGCTCGGTCGGGCTCCTGAAGCGGGCTCATGCGTGGGGCTCCTGAAGGGGCTCATCGATGGAACGCATGAGGGCTTCGGTCTGGTCCCGGAGCTCTGGCGCCTTTTCCTCCAGCGCCTTAAGGAAGGCCTTTCCGCACGCCCCTGCCCACTGGGTATAGGTTCGAACCTCCTCCTCGGTGAACTCCCATTCGGCGAGGCGGGAGTACTCGGCCGTCTTTCGGCGGCCGGAGAGGTTGTCCATGTATCGAGCCAGGTGGACCGGCATGACGCCGGGCTTGATGAAGTGGAGGCTGATCATGCGACGGATCCCTTCGCGGGTCTGGGGGTCGATCCCGAGGGTGAGAAGCAGTGCTTTGGCTGCGTGCTCGGTGAAGAAGTAGAGATCCGATGTGGCCTTGCGGAACCGTTGCGCATGCCGGTTGTCGCTGTGGGAATGCCAGTTCTCCCAGACTATACGGAGCTCTTCCTCGACCTCGTTTCTTTGTGCCTCGTCCATAAGGGGATGTCTTCCCGCTGAAGTGTCAGCATCTCCTCGGCCAGGTCCTGATCACAGGCCGCTGTGTCTGGATCCGAACACACCTCATTGAATCGACGGGTGATTTCCTCTTCCTCGAGCTTCTGGATCTGCCGCTCAACGGCCTGGACGA
>CAYUBQ010000018.1:0-65046 GCA_964443135.1 uncultured Desulfobacterales bacterium
CTCCGGGTCGGGGATCAGGATCCGGTCGCTGCTCTCCACCGGGGCGTACCCTGCGATGGAGCTTCCGTCGAAGCCGAGGCCCGTCTCCAGGAAGCGCTCGATCTTCTCCGGGTTGATGGGGAGGCTCATCACCCGGCCGTTCAGGTCCACGAAGAACACCTTGGTGGTGGTCGCATCACTCAGCCGCCGCTTGATATCCTCGATCGTGGGCATGGTGACGTATCTCCTCAATTTTGCCGAATGAATTCAGAATCACTGATCGTGCCGGGGCAAGATCTCCATAACAACTGTCCCGGGGGAATGCAAGATTTTTACACTGCCACCCCCTCCCACAGCCCCTGGCCATGGCGGAATTTCACATGCCGCCATGGTGCCTGCCTACCTCAGCCCCAGCTGCCGGGGCAGGAACAGGCTCAGGTCCGGCCAGTAGGTGATGAGGAGGAGGGAGGCCAGGAGGAGCAGCAGGAAGGGCAGGGTGGCGCGGTAGAGGGTGACGATGGGCTTGTCGAAGCGGGAGCTCGCGATGAAGAGGTTCAGACCCACGGGCGGGGTGTTGTAGCCGATGGCCAGGTTGGCCAGGAACACCACCCCCATGTGGACGGGGTCCACCCCGTACTTCTGCGCCAGGGGCATGACCAGGGGCACCACGATGAGGATGGCGCTGAAGATGTCCATCATGCATCCCACGAGGATCAGGAAGCCGTTCAGGACCAGGAGGAAGCCCAGGCGGGTCTCGATGGCGCCCTCCATGGCTGCGAGGATCTTCATGGGCACGAAGGCGTCCACCAGGTAGTTGGTAAACCCCAGGGCGCCGCCCAGGATGATCAGGATGCCGCCCACCATCTCCACGCTCTCCACCATGATGCGGGGGAGGTCGGAGAAGAGGCGGATCTCCCGGTAGACGACCACCTTGACGAGGAGGACGTAGCCCACGGTGAGGGCGGCCGCCTCGGTGGCGGTGGAGAACCCCGTGTAGATGGCCAGGAGGATCAGGAAGGGGATTGGAATCTCCCAGGCCGCCTCCCGGGCGGCGGATGCGAGCTCGGAGAGGGAGAAGCGGGGGCTTTCCAGGCGCCATTTGCGGCCCATGAGGACGGAGAAGCCGCAGAGGATGCCCACCATGATCGCCCCGGGGACGACGCCCGCCACGAACAGGGTCTCGATGGAGGCGCCGGAGACGAAGCCGAAGAGGATCAAGGGGAGGCTGGGAGGGAAGTGGAGACCCAGGCTTCCCGACGTGGTCATGAGGCCCAGGGAGAAACGTTCGGTGTAGCGCTCGGACAGGAGCGCGGGCAGGAGGAGGCCGCCGAGGGCGATGATGGTGACCCCGGTGGCGCCGGTGATCGCGGTGAAAAAGGCGCACGAGACCAAGGCCACCACGCCCAGGCCCCCGGGGAGCCATCCGAGCAGCGCCCGGGAGAAACGGACCAGCCGCTCGGAGGTGCCGCCTTCGCTCAGGAGGTAGCCGGCAAAGGTGAACAGGGGGATGGCCAGGAGCACCGGGGCGTTGGCCAGGCGAAACATCTCGATGGCCACGGCCGAGAGGTCCACCCCGCTCGTGTGAAGGCCGAGCATGGCCGCGGCCGTGATCCCCGCAAACACGGGCAGGCCGAAGAGGATCAGGAGGACGAGGAGCACGGCCAGGGCGGTGATCACGGGCTCACCTCCCGGACTCGGGCCGGAACCGCTCCAGGGCGATCAGGAGGAAGCGGAACGCCAGGAGGAGGAACCCCAGGGGGATGATGACCTGGACCGTCCAGGTGGGCACGTGAAGGAAGAGGGCGCCCCCGAACTGCCACTCCATGCGCACCATGAGGACGGAGGCGGCGCCCGTGATGCAGCAGATGAGGGCCGTGGCCATGGCGAGAACGGCCTCGCGGAACGGGAGCCACCGATCGGGAAGCACGGCCGAGGCCACGTCGATGCGGATGTGGCGGTTCTTGCGGGTGATGAGGGAGGCGCCCAGGAAGGTGAGCCAGAGCATGAGCACCCGGGCCAGAGGATCGGTCCAGGCGATCCGGGCGAGGAGCGCGTTGGCCCAGGCCAGGCCCGCGTGGCCGGCCAGGGCCCGCAGGAGGACCTGGGCCAGGGTGAAGAAGACCATGGCCGAGAGGAAGAGCACCACGGCTCCTCTCTCCCAGCGCGCCAGCCCCCGGTCCAGGGCCCGCATGACATGCAGGATCTCGTTCATCCGGTTCGACTCAGGGCGTTCGCCCGAGGATCCGGTAGACCCACTCCAGGGTCTCCCCGGGGTAGAGCCGCCCGGTCAACCGTTCGGCCACTTGCCGGTGCACCGCGTCGAACGCCTGCCTCTCCTCGCCGGTCGGCTCGGGCGTGGATTTCAGGCCGCTCTTCTCCTCCAGGACCTCCAGGGCCTGGTTGCTCTGGACCCGCAGCGCATAGGTGAGCTCCTCCATGGCCTCCTCGAACTCGACCCTGAGAAGCTCGGCCAGCTCCCCGGGCAGGCGGTCGTAAAATTTCTCGGAGAGGAGGATCGCCCCGGTGGCGTGGGCGATGGCGTAGGAGGTCATGTGGCTCGTGTAGGCCTGCCACTGGAGGGCCAGGGCCGCGAGGGGCGGTCCGTACACCGTGTCGATCATCCCGGTGGAGAGCGAGTTGGTCACGTCCGTGGCGGCCAGCGGGACGGGGTTCGCCCCCATGGCGGTGAAGGTCTCCATGGAGAGCGGGTCCCCCGACCAGGTCCAGACCTTGCGCCGGGCGAGGTCGGAGAGACGGTCGATAGGATGCTTGCTGTACAGGTGCACCTCGCCCACCTCGGCCCACCCCAGGAGCTCGAACCCCTTGTCCCGGAAGCCACGGGCGAAGTGATCCCGGAGGGCGTCGTGCACCCGGTCCACCTCGTCCAGGTTGCGGAAGAGAAAGGGCAGGTCCAGCACTCGCACCTCGGGGAGGATCTGGGTCAGTCCCACGCCGCTGAAGGCGGTGGCGTGGATCTGCCCGATGCGGATCTTGCGGAGCACGTCCAGCTCGTCGCCAGCGATCCCGCCGGGATAGATGCGGAAGCCGATACGACCCCCGCTCTTCTCTCGAAGGGTCCGGTCGAGGGCCCGCATGGCCTTCATCCAGGTGGAGCCGTCCGGGGCCAGGGCGGCGAACTTGAGGGCGAACTCGGCCCGCTCCGCAGCCGGGACCCGGACCGGTGCGACCAGGAGGAGAAGGACCAGGAAAAAGAAGGCGGTCCGGAATCGGGGGGGAGGGGTCACTGTTCGCTCCTAGAGAAAGAGGGCATCCAGCTGCTCGCGCAGCTCTTGCGCCTTGCGTCGGGCTGCGGCGTTGAGGAGGCAGACCTCCCCGAGCCGGCCGGGGTCCGTCTGCTCGATCTCGTCCAGCAGTCGCACGAACAGCGCGCGATCCTGGACCCGAACCGCATAGTACCGCGCATAGTAGAGCTTGGCCAGGAGAAACCGTCCCTCGCTCTCGCCGACGGCCTTTTCGAAGAGCCTCCGCGCCTCCTTTGGGTCTCCGCCCAGCATGGGAGGGACCGCGGAAAGGACGCTCCCCAGGGCGGCATAGGGCATGCTGTAGAAAGTGGTCCCGTCCAGCTCGATCACCCGGCGCAGGCAGGCCTTGATCGCACTGAGCTGGGCCAGGGCCTCGGGGTCGTCCAGGTTGAGGCGGATCCAGCCGCTCCAGGCGAGCCCGGTCCAGAAGAGGGTCTCGGCGTCTCCCGGACCCATGGCCTGGAGTGCGCGGGAGAGAGAGTCCGGTTCCATGGCGGACGCCTCGACGGCCCGGCCCCGTTCCCCGAGCGCATCCAGGCCGTAGCCCCGGGCCCGTTGGAGCAGCCTCCCGGCCCGTTCCGGGGCCTCCTCTTCGAGAAAGAGCACCGCATACCCGGCGTAACCCATGCAGAGGGCCTCCAGGAGCCGGGGGTTGCCGGGGTCGGCCCGGAGGAGCCCTTCCAGCATTTTGAGGCTCGATGGGAGAGAGTCCCGGGCGAGGACCGGGTCGCACTCGGAGAAGAGGGCCCCGGTGAAGTGGGGGACCAGTGAGGACGAGCCCCGCGCGGCCACCTGGGCGCAGCCTGCGGATACGCCGCAGAGCAGCAGGAAGGCGAGGAGCTCAGTAGGCCAGGAACGGGTCTTCCCGACGGATCGGCTGCTCGAGGTGCTTTTCTGCAAGGAACTGGCCTCCTGCGCCGTTCTCCATGGAACGGATGCGTTCGGAGAGGTCGAAGGCGACCTCCAGAGGCGGAGCGGCGGGCGGGCGGGGTTCACTCGAAAAGCCATCCTTTCGAGCAAGGTTCCGGGCCTGTGAATGTGATGATCATATCACGGGTTCCCGAGGCCGGGCAACGGCGAAATTTGCCCCCATCCCCCCAAAAGGCTCGAAACGTTTGCATATTGTTCCTGAGTGATTATACTGGGGTTTATGCTTTTTTTGCTCTCGACACCGTGAGAGTTCAAACCTTGCAAAGGAGGGGTCCTTCCGGACATGAAAATTCTACTTCTGGGCGGAACCGGAATGCTCGGCACCGACTGCAGGCTGGCCCTCGAGCGTGAGCATGAGGTACTGGCCCCCGACCAAAAGACACTCGACATCATCAGCTGGGACACCGTCATCGAGACCATGCAGGAGCTCTCCCCCGACGCTGTGGTCAACTGCGCCGCGTTGAGGGATCTCGAGGCCTGCGAAAAGGATGAGTTCCTGGTGAGAAAGATCAACGTGGAAGGTCCGAGAAACCTCGCCCAGGGATGCGCAAGGTTCGACGCCCGGCTGGTGCACATCTCGACCTACTGCGTGTACAATGGCGACAAGCCCGTTCCCCAGCCCTACTTCGAGGACGACACGGTTGATCCCTTGAACGAGTACGGCCGCAGCAAGGTGTACAGCGAGACGGCCGTGCGGGAAAACGCCCCCCACTACGCCGTCATCCGGACCGGGTGGCTCTACGGGGCCCACGGAAAGAGCTTCGTCACGGACATCCTCTCCAGGGCCCTGAGAGGGGGAAGAAAGAAGCAGACCATTCGGGTGGACGCCGGCCAGTACGGCTCGCCCACCTGGACCTACCGGCTGGCCTACCAGATTCGCGAGATACTCCGGGAGGACGTCCACGGGACCTTCCACGCCACGTCGGAAGGATACTGCAGCCTGCTGGATTTCGCCCGGGCCGTTCTGGACAAGCTCAACGTCAAGGCCAACCTGGAGCCCGCCAGGGGCCGCTCGGGCCAGGGAAAGGCCGTGAGACCCCCGAACGGCATCCTGGAGAATCGCCTGCTCAAGAAGCAGGGCATCAACATCATGCCGGACTGGAAGAAGGATCTGGACCTGTTCCTCGACCAGAGCGGCGAGGAGATGATCAAGGAGATCAAGAAGCGCTTCAAGTCCCGCTAGATGGTTCGCCCGATCACGGCTCCCTCGTAGATCGCCGCCTTGGCGCTCCGGGGCTCGAGGCAGTCCCCGATCTGGTAGACGGGGATCTCCAGCCCGAGGATTTCCTCCTGAAGGCCGTTCTCCGGCCTCATCCCCGTGACCACCACCACCTGCCCGGCATCCACGAAATGCTCGCCCGAGGCCCGGTTCTGCACCAGGACCCCGTCGTCCTGGATGGCCAGCACCTCGGCGCCCGTCATCATGCCCACTCCGTACTCCTCGAGCCTCTCCAGGATCAGCTTGCGGGTCACGGACTCGATCCGGGCCCCGATGCGCATGAGCTTCTCCACGATGGTGACGGGGCACCCGGACTCGGCCAGGTGGAGGGCCACCTCGCACCCGGTGGCTCCGCCTCCGATGACCACGGAGGGGACGCTGCCCCGGGTTGAGGCGTTCTCCAGCACCTCACCCACCGTGCGGACGATGGCGCCGTCGATGCCGGGGATCGGCGGGGAGTCGGGAACGGAGCCGGTGGCCAGCACCACCACGTCGGGTCGGACCTCGGCGACGAGCTCCGGGGACACGTTGACGCCCAGGTGACACCGGACCCCGTTCTTCTCGATCTGCTTCTTCTGGTACTCGATCAGGGTGAGCAGCTCCCGCTTGTAGCTGGTGACCGCACCGAGCAGGAGCTGTCCTCCCAGGGTGTGCTGCCGCTCGTAGAGATGGACCTCATGGCCCCGCTTGGCCGCCACCCAGGCCACGTCCAGACCGCCCGGCCCCCCGCCGATCACCATCACCTTTCTGGGGGCGTCCGTGGGGATCACGGCCATCTCCTGCTCCCGGCCCAAGGTGGGGTTCACCAGGCACTCCACCCGGCCCCGCCGAAAGATGGACTCCATGCAGGTGTTGCAGGCGATGCAGGTGCGGATGTCCTCCAGGCGTCCCTCGCGGGCCTTGATGGGCATCCGCGGATCGGCCAGGAGCCCCCGCCCGATGCAGACCAGGTCCGCCTGTCCCCGGGAGATGATCTCCTCGGCGATCTGAGGGCTGTTGATGCGGCCCACGGCCAGGACCGGGACCCCCAGGGCCTTTCGGACCTCGGCCGCCGAGTCGGCCAGGCAGGCCTTTTTCATGAACATGGGCTGGCAGATCCACTCCGGGGTGGCATCGTTTCCCGCCGATACCTGCACGGCATCCACGCCGTATGAAAGCAGACCCTTCAGGATCTCAATGCTTTCGGACACGTTGAGCCCGTTCGGTACGAACTCCTGGGCACTGATCTTGAAGAGCAGGGGGAAGTCCGGACCCACGCGGCGCCGGATCTCCCGGACCACCTCGCGGGCGAAGCGCGACCGGCCCTCCAGGTCGCCGCCGTAGTCGTCCTCCCGGACATTGGAAAACGCGGACAGGAACTGGTTGATCAGGTAACCGTGGGCCCCGTGGATCTCGATCGTCTCGAAGCCGGCCTCCACGGCGCGGGCCGCGGCGTCGCCGAACTGGCGCACGATCTCCTGAATTCGCTCCACGCTCAGCGGTTCCACCTCCCCCCGGATGGTGGGGCAGGGCAGTTGGGACGGGGCAAACGGTTTGCGGCCGATGACCCTGGGTGAGGTCTGGCGCCCGCCGTGGTGGATCTGCACCGCGGGCACCGCGCCCTCCGCCTTCATGCCGGAGGCGATCCTGGACAGTCCCTCCACGAAACGGTCGTCGTAAATCCGGGCCTGGTGGGCGGAGACGATCCCTTCGGGCGCCACCGAGCAGGCCTCCATGATCACCATGGCGGGCCCGCCGGCCGCCCGGCGACGGTAGTGCTCCACGGTGCGATCCGTGATGGAGCCGTCCTCGTCGATGAGAAACGAGGCCAGGCCGGGCATCACGATCCGGTTCTCGAGGGTGAGATTCTTCAGGGTAAACGGGGTGAACAGGGTGTCGAGCATCTCGGCATCCTCGCTTTCATGACTAAGGAACTAAACGATTCCGCCCGGAAAAGCAAGGGGGCAAAAACGGGGCGGGGAGGCCGGTCTCAAAAGAGAATGCGATGCTTTAACAGTATATTATAATAAATTGAGATAATACGATATTCCGGAAGAACTCCCGGGTCTCATGAAAGGACGGACTCGAAGAAATCGTGCCCCTTGTCGTCCACGATGATGAAGGCGGGAAAGTCCTGCACGCGGATCCGGTAGATCGCCTCCATGCCGAGCTCCGGGTACTCCAGCAGCTCCACCTCGCGGATGCAGTCCCGGCCCAGGCGTGCGGCCGGCCCGCCGATGGAGCCCAGGTAGAAGCCGCCGTGCTTCCTGCAGGAGTCTGTGACCTCCTTCGACCGGTTGCCCTTGGCGAGCATCACCAGGGAGGCCCCGCGCTCCTGGAACACCGGCACGTAGGGGTCCATCCGCCCGGCCGTGGTGGGGCCGAATGAGCCGGAGGGGTGCCCCTCGGGGGTCTTGGCCGGGCCGGCATAGTAGATGGGGTGGTGTCGGACGTAGTCGGGAAGGCCCTCCCCGCGGTCCAGCCGCTCCTCGAGCCTGGCGTGGGCGATGTCCCTCGCCACCACGATGTCGCCGCTCAGGGACAGCCGGGTCGCCACGGGGTGCTTGGAGAGCTCCGCGCGGATCTCGTCCATCGGCCGGTCCAGGTCGATGCGGACCGGCTCCTCGCTCACCGGCTCAGGTTCGGGCAGGAACCTGGCCGGGTCCCGGTCCAGGGCCTCCAGGAAGATCCCGTCGAAGGTGATCCGGGCGCGGGCGTTCCGGTCGGCGGAGCAGCTCACGCCCATGCCCACGGGACAGGAGGCGCCGTGCCGGGGGAGCCGGATCACGCGCACGTCGTGGCAGAAGTGCCGGCCCCCGAACTGGGCCCCGATCCCGAGCTCCCGGGATCGCTGAAGGAGCTCCGCCTCGAGCTCGGGTACGCGAAACGCCCGCCCCCCCTCGTTTCCCGTGACGGGGAGCGTGTCGAGGTACCCGGCCGTGGCCAGCTTGACCGCTTTGAGGTTGGCCTCGGGCGAGGTCCCGCCGATCACGAAGGCCAGGTGATAGGGCGGGCAGGCCGCGGTGCCCAGGCCCTTCATCCTCTCCACCAGGCAGGGCACCAGGGTGTCGGGGTGGAGCACGGCCTTGGTCTCCTGGAACAGGTAGGTCTTGTTGGAGGAGCCACCGCCCTTGGCGATGAAGAGAAACGTGTAGGCGTCCCCGGGAACGGCCTGGATCTCGATCTGGGCCGGCAGGTTGGAGCCGGAGTTCTTTTCCTCGAACAGGGTGAGGGGCAGGTTCTGGGAGTAGCGGAAGTTGTTCCGGGTGTAGGCGTTGAAGACGCCCCGGGAGAGATGCTCCTCGTCGCGGGCGTTCGTCCAGACCCGTTGTCCTTTCTTGCCCAGCACGATGGCCGTGCCCGTGTCCTGGCACATGGGGAACACCATCCCGGCCGAGATCACGGCGTTCTTGAGCATCTCCAGGGCCACATAGCGGTCGTTGTCCGAGGCCTCGGGGTCCTCCAGGACGGCCGCCAGCTGTTCCAGGTGGGCGGTGCGGTACAGGTGGGCCACGTCCCGGAACGCCTCCTCGGCCAGCCGGGCGAGGCCGGCCGGGGCCACCTTCAGGATGCGGTGGTCCTCGAAGCGGCCCCCGGAGACGAACTCCTGGGTCAGCAGCCGGTAGGGGGTGGTGTCCTCGCCCAGAGGAAAGGGCTCCTGATACACGAACTCGGGCATGGTGACTCTACTTCTCTTTCGACCCGAAGCTCGCCTTGACGAACTCCCGGTTGAGCCGCGCGATGTGGGTGATCTTGATCTCCTTGGGGCAAACCGCCTCGCACTCCCGTTCGTTGGAGCAGTTCCCGAACCCCAGCCCGTCCATGGCCCGCTGCATGCCGAGGGCCCGCCGGGCCGCCTCGGGCCTGCCCTGGGGCAGGAGGGCCAGGTGGGAGACCTTGGCGCCCGTGAAGAGCATGGCCGAGGCGTTGGGGCAGGCGGCCACGCAGGCCCCGCACCCGATGCAGGCGGCGGCGTCCATGGCCTCGTCCGCCTCGGGCTGGGGCACGGGCAGGGTATTGGCCTCGGGCGCGGAGCCGGTGTCCACGGAGATGTACCCCCCGGCCTCCATCAGCCGGTCCAGGGCGGAGCGGTCCACCACCAGGTCCTTGACCAGGGGAAAGGCCCGGGCCCGCCAGGGCTCCACCACGATCACGTCCCCGTCCGAGAACTTGCGCATGTGGAGCTGGCACAGCGTGGTGGCGGGCTCCGGCCCGTGGGCGATGCCGTCCACCACGGCGCCGCACATGCCGCAGATCCCCTCCCGGCAGTCGTGATCGAACTCGACGGGCTCCTTCCCCTCCAGGGCCAGACGCTCGTTCACCACGTCGAGCATCTCCAGAAAGGACATGTGGGTCTCCACGTCCGGGACGTCGATGTTCTCGAAGCGTCCCTTCTCCCGCGGGCCCTTTTGCCGCCAGACCTGCAGCTGGATGCGGATGGTGCTCTTCTCCTCGGTCACTTGTAGCTCCTCCGGCTCAGCACCACGTTCTCAAAGCGGATGGGCTCCTCGTGGCGGCGGGGCGGCGCGTCGCCCCGGTACTCCCAGGTGGCCACGTGGCAGAAGTTCTCGTCGTCCCGCCGGGCCTCGCCGTCCTCGGTCTGGTACTCCTCCCGGAAGTGGCCGCCGCAGGACTCCCGTCGCTCCAGGGCGTCCCGCGACATGAGCTCGGCGAAGTCCAGGAAGTCCTGGACGCGGTAGGCCTTCTGGAGGCCCTGGTTCAGGTCGCCGGCGTCCCCGGGCACCCGGAGGTCCTTGGAAAAGGCCTCCCGGAGCTCGGCGATGAGCTCGACCGCCTCCTGGAGCCCGGCCTCGTTCCGGGCCATGCCGCAGTGCTCCCACATGATCTCGCCCAGCTTGCGGTGGAAGCTGTCCACGGTGCGGCTGCCCTGAACGGCCAGGAGCGACCGGACACGATCCTCGATCCCCCGGGCCGCCGCGTCGAAGGCGGCGTGGCCGGTTCCGACCGTGGAGGGGGCGGCCTCGGCCAGAAACCCGCCGATGGTGTAGGGGAGCACGAAGTAGCCGTCCGCCAGGCCCTGCATCAGGGCGCTCGCGCCCAGCCGGTTGGCCCCGTGGTCCGAGAAGTTGGCCTCCCCGATGACGAACAGGCCCGGGATGTTGCTCATGAGGTTGTAGTCCACCCAGAGCCCGCCCATGGTGTAATGGGTCGCCGGGTAGATCATCATGGGGGTCTCGTAGGGGTCCTCGTCCACGATGTTGCGGTACATGTCGAAGAGGTTCCCGTACTTCTTGCGGATGGTCTCCCGGCCGTCCCGCCGGACGGCGTCGGCGAAGTCCAGGTAGACGGCGTAGCCCGTGGGGCCCACGCCGAACCCGGTGTCGCAGACGGCCTTGGCCGCCCGGGAGGCCACGTCCCGCGGGACCAGGTTGCCGAAGCTGGGGTAGCGGCGCTCCAGGTAGTAGTCCCGCTCCTCCTCGGGGATCTCGTTGGGCGGCCGCCCGTCCCCGGGCGACGCCGGGACCCAGACCCGGCCGTCGTTGCGCAGGCTCTCGCTCATGAGGGTGAGCTTGGACTGGTAGTCGCCGTGCCGGGGGATGCAGGTGGGGTGAATCTGGCTGAAGCAGGGGTTGGCGAAGAGCGCGCCCTTGCGGTAGGCCTGGAACGCGGCGCTCACGTTGCTGCTCATGGCGTTGGTGGAGAGGAAGAAGACGTTGCCGTAACCGCCGGTCGCCAGGACCACGGCGTCGGCCGCGTGGCGCTCCAGCTCTCCGGTGAGGAGGTTCCGCACCACGACGCCCACTGCGCGGTTCCCTTCCACCACCAGGTCCATCATCTCCCGGCGGGGGAACATCTCCACCTTGCCCGCGGCCACCTGACGGCAGAGGGCGCTGTAGGCCCCGACCAGGAGCTGCTGGCCGGTCTGCCCCCGGGCGTAGAAGGTCCGCGAGACCTGGGCCCCGCCGAAGCTCCGGTTGGCGAGCAGCCCGCCGTACTCCCGGGCGAAGGGAACGCCCTGGGCCACGCACTGGTCGATGATCTGGTTGCTGATCTGGGCCAGCCGGTAGACGTTGGCCTCCCGGGAGCGGAAGTCGCCTCCCTTGACCGTGTCGTAGAAGAGGCGCCGGACGCTGTCCCCGTCGTTCGGGTAGTTCTTGGCCGCGTTGATCCCGCCCTGGGCGGCGATGCTGTGGGCCCGGCGGGGGCTGTCCTGGATGCAGAAGGTCTTGACCTCGTACCCCAGCTCCGCCAGGGAGGCCGAGGCCGATCCGCCGGCCAGACCGGTCCCCACCACGATGATCCGGTACTTCCGCTTGTTGGCCGGGTTCACCAGCTTCATCTCGAAACGGTGCCGGTCCCACTTCTCCTGGATTGGACCCTCCGGAACGCGTCCGTCGAGCTCCATGTCATCCTCCTTGGCCCAAGAGCGCGATGTAGAGCGGGATGGTGCCGAACCCTATGCCGAAGACCAGACTGGCCGCGATGCCGAGCCTCTGGACGAAGGGCATGTACTTGGGGTGGTTCGCGCCGAGGGTCTGGAACAAGCTCCAGAAACCGTGGCTCACGTGGAAGGCCAGGACGATCATGGCGAGCACGTAGACGGCCACGATCCAGGGGCTCGAAAAAACGTCCGCGACGATGCGGTAGAGACTGGTGCCGACCCGGTCGGCGAAGTGGAAGTGGACCAGGTGCAGGATCACGAAGGCCAGGATGAGGATCCCGCTGTAGGGCATGGTGGCCGACCCCAAGGTCCGGCCGCCGGCCCGCCGCTTCACCTGATAGCGGTGCGGACGGGCCCGAAGGTTTGAGACGAACAGCCAGAGCCCGGTGAGGATATGCACCAGGGCCAGCACCACCAGCCCCCACTCGGCGGCCATCACCAGAGGCCCCAGCCGGTGGAGGCTCTCCGCGTAGGCCTCGAACAGGACGCCGCCCTCGAACAGGGTGAGGTTGCCGCCGAGGTGCACGGCCAGAAAGAGGAGGAAGCAGGCCCCGGTGAAGGCCATCATCAGCTTCTTGCCGACGGAAGAGAGAAGTGTGGACGCAAGCCAGTTCATCGGCACCTCCGCGGGACCGCCGGCCTGGTCGCCCGGCTCGGGGGCGCGCCCGGGCGCGCATTCCGCCGGATTCAGAAATCGCCCGGGGCCGGCGCGTTTCAGGGCGTCTCGAGCCGCTTCATGTCGTCCACGAGACCCTGGACGGCGGCGGCGGAGAGCTGAAGGGCCTTGTCTTCCTCCTCGGTGAGACGGATCTGGACGATCTCCTCCACGCCGGCCTCGCCGAGCTTCACGGGAACGCCGATGAAGAGGTCCCGAATGCCGTACTCACCCTCGAGGTAGGCGGCGCAGGGCAGGATCTTCTTCTTGTCCAGCAGGATGGCCTCGCTCATCTCGACCGCCGCGGACGCCGGCGCGTAGTAGGCGCTGCCGGTCTTGAGGAGGCCTACGATCTCCGCCCCCCCGGTACGGGTCCGCTCCACCAGGGCCTGGATCCGCTCCTCGCTCAGGAGCTCGGTGATGGGGATGCCGGCCACGGTGGAGAAGCGGGGGAGGGGGACCATGCTGTCCCCGTGACCGCCGAGCACGAAGGCGTGGGTGTTCTCCACGCTCACGCCCAGCTCCATGGCGATGAAGGTGCGGAAACGGGCCGAGTCCAGCACCCCGGCCATGCCGATGACCCGGGTCTTGGGAAAGCCGCTGGCCTCCAGGGCCACGTGGCACATGGCGTCGAGGGGATTGCTCACCACGATCAGGACGCTCTCCGGGGCGACCGCGGCGACCTCCTTGACCACGCTCTCCATGATCCCCATGTTGGTGGCCAGGAGGTCGTCCCGGCTCATGCCGGGCTTCCGGGGGATGCCGGCCGTGATGATCACGATGTCGGAGCCCTCGGCCTCGCTGTAGTCGCCCGAGGCGCCGACGATGCGGGAGTCGTGCTTCTCGATGGGTGCGGCCTCGGCGAGGTCCAGGGCCTTTCCGGCGGGGACCCCTTCCAGGACGTCCACCAGGACCACGTCCGCGAGCTGCTTCTCGGCAACGCGCATGGCCGCGGTGGCGCCCACGTTACCGGCCCCGACGACGGTGACCTTCTTGCGCATGGCTTTTCCCCCTTTCCCTGCAGAAAGGGTTCTTTTTCCCAATATCTGCGTCGATCCGAAAAAAAGAACCTCTTTCCGGGATCTTACTTCTTGGCTTCGGCCTTCTCCACCCGGGAGGAGATGATCTTTCCGGAGACGGTCATGCCCACGAGTAGCACCAGCAGGACCACGAACACGCCGATGTACCGGAGGAGCAGGGTGCCGATGATCCAGGTCCAGTTGTCCTTCATGATCACGATCCGGGTCTTGCCGCCCTCGGGCTCCTTGTCGATGGTGATGGAGTGCCAGGGACGGTTGCTGTCGTCCTCGATGTAGGACTGGTCCGACCAGTTCCTGATCTTGATGTCCTCCATGCCCTCGAGCTTCTCCTTGTAGTAGGCGAGCACCTGATCATGGGTCTTGGGGGACATCACCTCGAGTCGTTTCTCGGTTCGTTTGATCTCCTCGCCCTCGGGCACCGGGACCCCCAGGAACTCCTCTGGGACCGGCTGGGCCGCAGCGGCCCCGGAGAGCAGGAAGCAGAAGATCGCGGTCAGCAGCATCAGTCGTTTCATGGCTCGTCCTTTCGCACGCGTCGGAGTGGAATCGAAAGCATTCGAGCGCTCACCACTGTCGAGGGAGCACGAATCAGTCGAACATGGCGATGAACATCCCCGCGGCCGCGGCCGAACCGATCACGCCCGCCAGGTTGGGGCCCACGGCGTGCATGAGCATGTGGTTCGACTTGTCGTACTTCAAGCCCTGCATCTGGACGACACGTGAGGCCATGGGAACGGCCGAGACGCCGGCGGCTCCGATCAGGGGATTGATTTTTTCTCCGAGAAACAGGTTCATGACCTTGACCGTGAGGATACCGCCGATGGTGCACACGGCAAAGTCCACCAGCCCCAGCCCGAAGATGAACAGCGGCTTCCAGCTCAGGAACTTGTCCGCGTGCATGGTCGCACCCACGGAGAGGCCCAGGAAGATGGTCACGATGTTCATGAGCGAGCCCTGGGCGGTGTCGGTCAGCCGGGCCACCACGCCGCTTTCCTTCATGAGGTTCCCGAGCATGAACATGCCCATCAGGGGGATGACCGAGGGGACGAGCAGGGCGATGATGCCGGAGGTGATCATGGGGAACAGGATCTTCTCCTGCCGGGACACGGTCCGCAGCTGGCGCATCTTGATGACCCGCTCCCTGCTGTTGGTCATCAGGCGCATGATGGGCGGCTGGAGTATGGGGACCATGGCCATGTAGGAGTAGGCCGCCAGGGCGTTGGGTCCCAGCAGCTGGGGGGCCAGGTGCTGGGTGAGGTAGACCGTGGTGGGTCCGTCCGCGCCGCCGATGATCCCCACGCTTGCGGCCTCCTTCAGGGTGAAGCCCGCGAGCACGGTCCCGGTGAAGGTGATGAACACGCCCAGCTGGGCCCCGGCTCCGATGATCAGGACCTTGGGGTTCGCGATGAGCGGCCCGAAGTCGGTCATGGCGCCCAGGCCCAGAAAGATCACGCAGGGGATGATCTCCCACTCGAGCCCGTAGTGGTAGAAGAACTCGATCAGGTGAGGATGCCCGTCCCCTGAGTACCCCATCATCGGCACCAGCGGGAAGTTGACGATGAAGATCCCGAACCCGATCGGAAGGAGCAGCAGGGGCTCGTACTTCTTGGCGATGGCGAGCCAGATGAAGAGGGAGCCGATGGCCCACATGACGATGATGTTGAACTGAAAGTTCCAGACGCCGGTGGTTCGCAGGGTGCTGAAAAGCAGGTCAAGTATTTCGTTGGACGTCATGGGTTGTCTTCTCCTTGTGCATGCACTGTCACTGCGTGAAGACCGCCCGAAAGCGATCTGATCAGAGGGAGGCCTTGCAGACCTGCTCGATGGCGGCCGCCATGGCCTCGTCCTCCTTGCGAATGTCCTCGAGTGTCTTGGGCTTCACCTCGGGCGGCTTCTCCTCCAGGCCGTACTTCCACTTCAGGAACTGCTGTCCCGTGTTGGGGTAGAGGGCGGCGATGAGCAGATCGAACTCGTCCTTGGCCAGGTCGCCCACCCGCTCCCGCACCTTGTCCAGCTCGGGCTCCAGGTAGTCGGCCGCCCGTCCGGTGACGGGGGTCTCGCCGCGCTTGTAGCCCTTGAGCACCTTCTTCTGCACCTCCGGGTCCACGCCCGTGGGGGTCTTCCCGTAGAGGCCGTAGACCAGGTCCTTGACCTCGTTGGTCACCATCTTGTAGCGGCCGAAGAGCACGTTCAGGACGGCCTGGACCCCCACGATCTGGCTGGTGGGGGTCACCAGGGGCGGGGTGCCCAGCTCCCGCCGGGTCACCGCCACCTCCTTGTAGACCTCGGGCAGCCGGTCCAGGGCCTTGGCCTCCTTGAGCTGGCCCACCAGGTTGGAGAGCATGCCGCCCGGCACCTGGTGGAGGAGGACCCCGGTGTCGATCACGGACATCCGGTGCTTGGAGATGTAGTCGCGGTACTTGGGCGCTACCTCCTCCAGGTGCTCCCCCATCTCGAGGAGCAGCTCGATGTCGAACCCCGGGTCCCGGGTGGTCTGGTAGAGCGTGGCCACCAGGGGCTCCACTGCGGGCTGGGAGGTCCGCAGGGCGAAGGGCGCCAGGCAGGTGTCCACGATGTCCACGCCGGCCTTGATCGCCTCCAGGTAGATCATGGAGGCCATGCCGCTGGTGTAGTGGGTGTGGAGGTGGATGGGGATGGAGATCCCCTTCTTGAGCGCCGTCACCAGCTTGGCGATGTCGAACGGGCTCATGATGCCCGCCATGTCCTTGAGGCAGAGGGTGTCCGCCCCCATGTCCTGGATCTCCTTGGCCTTGGCCAGGTAGTAGTCCAGGTTGAAGACGTCACCGCCCATGCGGCGCTCCGTCAGAGAGTAGCAGATGGTCCCCTGGAAGTGCTTGCCGTTGGCCTTGATCCGCTCGACCACCGTCTTGAAGTTGCGGAAGTCGTTCAGCGCGTCGAAGACCCGGAAGACGTCCATGCCCGCCTCGCAGGCCTTGTCCACGAAGAGCCGGGCCACGTCGTCCGCGTAGTTGCGGTAGCCCACGAGGTTTTGTCCACGAAGCAGCATGGAGAAGGGGGTGTTCTTGATGTACTTCTTGAGCGTCCGGATCCGCTCGAACGGGTCCTCGCCCAGGAAGCGGTGCATGGTGTCGAATGTGGCCCCGCCCCAGACCTCCATGGCCCAGAAGCCCACGGAGTCCATCTTCTCCGCGATGGGCAGCATGTCCTCGGTGCGCATCCGGGTGGCGAACAGCGACTGGTGGCCGTCGCGGAAGGTGTTGTCCTGGATTTTGATGGGGTTTTTCGGTCCTTCTTCCAAAAACGGATCCATGGTGTCGTCCTCCTTCTATGACCTGCATTTATATCGCTTGTGAAATTTGTGTCAATGGAATAGTGAACCCCTCACTCGGCGAAAAAAGGCAGAAAACGCCCTTTTGCCGCCGTTCGAACACCTGCCTTGTGCGGAAGCGCATCGGGCACACGGACGGGCCCGGTCGGGAAGGGCGGGCGCGGCACAAAACGGATCGCCCTGTACCGGGTTCGGCTGTCCTGCAAGGTCGAGGTTGAACGGGTTTCGCGGGTCCGCTCAGATCCCGAGATAAGCCTCCCTGATCTCCTTGGATCCCTTGATCTCCTCCGGGGTGCCGTCCGCCTTGATGGTGCCCTCGTGCATGATGTAGACGTAGTCCCCGGACCTGAGCGAAGCGTCTGCGTTCTGCTCGATGAGGAGCACGGTCAGACCGATGTCGGTTTTCATTTTATTAATGGTTTCGAAAACCTCCCTCACAAGAAGCGGGGCCAGGCCCTGGCTGGGCTCGTCCAGCATGATGAGCTGAGGGTGGGTCATCAGGGCCCTTCCGATGGTGACCATCTGCTGCTCCCCCCCGCTCAGCGACCCGGCCGCCTGCCACTGACGCTCCTGGAGCCTGGGAAACAGGGTGAAGACCAGCTCCATGTTCTTGTCCCGGTGGGGAAGGGCCTTCTTGGGGTAGGCCCCCATGGCCAGGTTCTCGTACACGGTCATGTTCGGGAACAGGTGCTTCCCCTCCGGCACGAGCGCCAGGCCCAGGTCCACCTTCTTGTGGGTGGGGAGCGAGGTGACGTCCTCGCCGTTGTACCGCACCTGCCCGCCCCACGGGGGGACGGAGCCGAACACGGTTCCGAGGAGGGTGCTCTTGCCCACGCCGTTGGGTCCCAGCAGCGAGGTGATGTGCCCCTTCTTCACGGTGAGACTCGGCTTCCACAGGACCTGCATGGGCCCGTAGCCGGACTCCAGGTCTTTGACGTCGAGCATGAATCACTCCTCCGGCGGGTGCCCCAGGTAGACCTCGATGACCTTGGGGTCCTCGAGGGCCTGCTTGGTCGGGGCGTCCACGATTTTGGAACCCTGATCGAGCACGATCACCTTCTCGGCCATGCCCACCACGGCCCGCATGATGTGCTCCACCATGGCCACCACGGCGATGCCCTCGTCCTTGGCCAGGTCCTTGATGAACTGCACCATCCCGTCGATATCGCTGGGATGCATGCCCGCCATGGCCTCGTCCATGAGCAGCAGCTTCGGCTTCATGGCCAGGGCCCGGGCGATCTCCATGAGCTTCTTCTCCACGGGGGTGAGGGTGCCGGCCTGCTTGGCGCGGTGCTCTCGGAGGCCCACGCGGTCGATGATCTGGTCGGCGATCTCCAGGGACTCGTTCACGTTCACCTCCGGCCCCAGAACGCCGAACATGGCGCCCACGGCCACGTTCTCCCGGACCGAGGCCGATGCGAACGGCCTCGGGATCTGAAAGGTCCGTCCGAGCCCGAGGGGGGCCCGCTTGTAGGGCGGGAGCCGCGTGATGTCCTTGTCCTCGAAGAACACGCGCCCCTCCTCGGGAAAGAAGACCCCGCTGATCACGTTGAACAGGGTCGTCTTGCCGCTGCCGTTGGGTCCCACGATGCCGACGAACTCCCCGGCATCGATCTCGAGGCTCACCGCGTTGACCGCAACGAGGCCTCCGAACCGCTTGGTCACCTCCTCGAGCTTGAGCAGAGCCATAGTCGTCCCACCTTACACGATGTAGCGTCCCAGGGCGGTGTCCCTGAGCCGTTTCTTGAGCATCCCCACGACGCCTTCCGGGAACAGGACAATGATGCAGATGATGATCGGGGCGAAGATCAGGAGCTGGAAACCCGGGAGGAAGATCGACAGGTAGTACTTGGAAAGACCGTAGATCAGCCCGCCGGCCACGGGGCCGAGCAGGGTGCCGGCCCCTCCGAGGAGCACGATGATGATCGCCTCGATGGTGTAGTGGATCTCGAACACCTCCGGCGGGAACACGTAAGGGGTCTTCAGGGCCCAGGAGGTGGCCCCCACCAGCCCGGCGAAGCTGGCGCTGGTGACGAACGCGACGATCTTGAACTTGGTGACGTTGATCCCCATCACCTTGGCCGCATCCTCGTCCTCGCGGAGGGCGGTGAGGGCGTAGCCGATCTTGCTCCGCATGTAGACCAGGGTCACGGCGGCGGCGAGCGCGGCGATCACCAGGACCATGACGTCCGCCCAGAAGGTGGCGAGCACGCTCGCCGCCTCCCGGCCCAGGATCTGGTTCAGCTCCCCCATGAAGATCATGCCCTCGGAGCCGTTCCAGATGCGCGCCCCTTCGATGAGGAACCGGAACCCCTCGTTCACGCCGATGGTCGCAATGGCGAAGTAGGCCCCGCGGAGCCGGAGGGCCACGGCGCCCACGCAGAGGGAGAGGGCGGTGGAGAAGAGGATCGCCATGACGAAGCCGATCACGATCACCCAGGCGCCGAGACCCTCGTACTGGGCGAGGTGCACGATGGAGAGCGCCATGCCGTAGGTTCCCACGCCCATGAAGGCCACGTACCCGAAGTCCACGTACCCGGTCATTCCCAGGAAGATGTTGAAGGCCTGTCCCAGGGCGCAGTAGAAGAGGAGCATGGCCATGAGCTGCCACATGCCCGGCATGTTCTTCCCCATCAGGAAGAGCACCAGGTACACGGCAAAGACCGGGATCAGCGGCAGGTACTTGCCAGTGTCTTTTTTCATTTTCCCCTCAGCAGTCCTGTGGGCCGGATCAGAAGGATGACCAGCAGGATCATGAACGACAGGAACCGGGTCAGGGCGAACGGCTCCACGCCCGGGAGCAGGGCGAAGAGGGTGTAGGAGCCGTTCTCGATGAGCCCGAAGACCAGGCCGCCGAAAAAGGCGCCGTAGGGAGAGGCCAGCCCGCCCAGGACGGCGATGACGAACGCCTTCAGGGTGTAGCCCCCGCCCATGTAGGGGTTGATCCCCACAGGGATGAACATGGTGAGGAGCACGCCGCTCGCCACGGTCAGACCGATGCCGAGCGCGAAGCTCCAGGCATAGGCGGCCCCCACGTTCACGCCGCAGACCCGCGCCCCCTCGCTGTCCTCCACCACGCTCCGCATGGCGGAGCCGGCCCGGGTCCGGTTGAACCAGATGTAGAGGAGGACCGCGATCACCACGCTCCCCACGCCGGCGTAGAGCTTGCTCATGGGAATCACCGTGATGCCGAGGTCGATCTTGCCCACCACCCAGTTGTAGCCGCGGAACTCGGAGCCGAAGACGAGCTTGATCACCTCCTCAAGGAGGATGCCTATGGAGAAGGTGGCCAGGAGGGTGGCGAGCTCGGGCGCCTTGATGAGGCGCTGGATGACCGTGTAGTAGAAAAAGAGTCCCAGGGCCAGGCCCACGCCGAAAGCGGCCGGGATCGCCAGGATGGGGGAGATCCCGAGACCGTCGAACAGGGCCAGGGTGACGAAGGCGCCCACCATGATGAAGGCCCCGTGGCCCACGTTGACCACCTTGAGGACCCCGAAGATCAGGCTGAGGCCCATGGTGGCCATGCCGTAGACGGCGCCCAGGAACACGCCCTGGATGAGATTGCCGGCAAGCTGTTCAAAGACCATGCGAACCCTTCCTCGTGGTGGGGTGTGCCGGCCCGCACGGCCCGAGGAGGGCCGCCGGGAGCCGGGAAAACCCACCCCCGCGCGGGGCGGGGGCGGGGGAAGGTGCCCTTACTTGGGGACGGCCTTCACGCCCTGGGCCTTTTCCTCGAAGGTGGGCATGGGGTAGCAGGGCTTGCCCGTCTGGGCCGACTCGGGCCAGACGATGACCCGCTCTCCGTCCTGCCACTGGACATCCACCATGGTGTGGCCCACCTGCAGGCCGGTGTCGTCCACGTCCCAGCCGCCGTAGAAGCTCATGAACCGGAGGTCCCCCAGGGCGGCCCGAACCTTGTCCGAGGCCAGGGAGCCGGCCTTTTCCACGGCCAGGGCGTAGGCCAGGACCTGGGCGCCGGCCTCGGCCGCGTGGTAGTCCGGGATCATGTCCTTCTGCACGGCCTTCTTGAAGAGCGCCACGAACTCGTCCTGGCCGGGTCCGATCCAGGGCAGCCCGGCCTTCTTGGCGCCTTCCTCGGAGTAGGTCACACCGTACTCCCAGTGGGAGGGGCCCATGACGCCCTCGGCCATGGTGGTGAGGGCCTCGTAGAACGCCGGCAGGGTGGCTGCGGCGATCAGGGAGAGCGCGTTGGCATCGATGTCCAGGTCCGCCATCTGGCGGTTGAAGAGCTGCCCGTCCTCGAAGTGGCCGCCGCCCAGGATGAAGTCGGGATCGGCCGCCTTGAGGGCCGAGAGAAGCGGGGTGAGGTCGGTCACGCCCTTGGGGTAGGTGCGCTCGAAGACCACCTCGAAGCCAAGCTCCCGGGCGTGCTTCTTGGCGCCCTCCATGACCATCTTGGCGAACTCCGAGTCCTCGTAGGCCAGGGCCACCTTCCTGGCCGAGGGATCGATCGTCTTGATCATGTCCAGGGTGCCCTGGTGGTAGCTCGTGGCCGGGCCGATGGTCTGGACCACGTAGCGAAACCCCTGCTGAAAGATCGCATTGTTGGCGCCGCCGTGGTCCATGTAGAGCATCCGGTGGCTCTCGGTGACCGGCGCGCCCCGGAGGGTCAGCCCGGAGCTGTAAGGGGAGAAGACCACGTTGACCTTGTCCACCGTGATCAGCCGGCCGATCAGGCTGGTGACGGACTCCTTCTTGGACTCGCAGTCGTAGTACTTGTACTCGATGGGGACCCGCTTCCCGTCGATCATCACCCCGCCGTAGACGTTGTTCACCCAGTCCACGCAGGCGTTGATGCCGCCCACGGCCTGCTCGCCGGCCTTGGCGTATTTTCCGGAGAGGCAGGCGGGATGGCCGATGACGATCTTGGAGGCGGCCAGCGCGTTCCCGCAGACCAGAAGCCCGACCGCTGCGACGACGCCCATGAACACAAGGATACCTTTCCTTTTCATGTCGTTCCTCCTTTTGAGATGGTGCAGGGTGGTGGTTTGCGGGGAGACCCGCCCGCCTCGATCCGGCCTTCCGACTCTCCGGCGCTTCGCCTCGATCGAGGGAGGCGCAGGGTCCGGACCGGGCGATGACGACTTCTCCACGGGGGAAAGCTCCACTATGGAATCTTACCCCGAGAGGGCCCGTTGCTTCAATCCCGAAAGTTTGGGTTTTTTCTGTAAGAAAAACTCCTACAGCCGGGCGTGTTCAGGCCTCGATCAGCCCGGTCTGGATGGCGAACCGGGACAGGTCCGCGTTGTTCCGCAGGTTCAGCTTCTTGAGGAGCCTGGCCCGGTAGGTGTCCACGGTCCGGGTGCTGAGGTGGTAGGCCTCTGCAATCTCACGGTTGGTCTGCCCCATGGCGAGAGCCCGATGGCGATGGCGCGCGTCGTTCGCCCGGAACTGGTCGGCGATCTCCCGGGGAAAGATCTCGTAGTCGGTCCTTCCTCTCGCATCCCGGCTTTGCACGCCGAACAGCTTCTCGAACCGGGAGCCCACCATGACGTAGCGATGGTCCCGGTCCTTGATGTAGACCACGGCGGGCGTGTTCTCCAGGATTCCGGTGATCTCCCGGGTGCGCTGCCGGACCTGCCGCTCCAGTTCCTTGGAGTGGAGGCTCAGCTCTTCCTGGGTGCGGCGGAGCTCCTCCTCGGTCTTCTTGAGCTCGGTGATGTCCAGGCTGAAGATCGCTACCCGGACCACCTTTCCGTCCGCATGGTACACCGGGTAGAGGTGGGTGTCGAAGGTGCGGCTGCCGCGGCGGTCCTCGTACCGGATCGGTTTTCCCGACCGAATGACCCCGTCCAGATGCGCCCGCTCCCTCGCCGCGATCTCCTCCTGAAAGTAGCCGAAGATGCTCCTTCCCACCAGGGTCTCGGCGGTGGGCTCGCTCAACGCGCGGGCCGCGCTCTTGTTGGCGGAGCGCCCACTGGAAGTGGTCCAGGATGGCGTTGACCGCCTCGAGCCCGCCGGGCCGCTCCGGGAGCTCCAGAAAGCGGCGGACCACCTCCAGGCCGGCCATGACCCGGGCCGCCTTGAGGTTCTCCTGGAGGTAGGAGGAGAGATGGTTTCGAACCGTCTGCGCCCTGGACACGGCCTGGCGGTTCACCTCGTCCAGGGCGGACTGCTTCAGGGAGGCGTAGTAGAGAACCCCGCCGACGGACGTGGACAGGAAGGCGAGGAGGCTCAGCACCACCAGGATGGAGCGGACCTTCATGACGGCCCCCACCGTGTCGGGACGGGCGGCGCCCCGGGGGAGGTCCGTCTCCCTCGGGGCGATGCGGTGGACCATGCGCTTACGCACTCTTACCCCGGATCGGTGTGGGGGTCAAGGCGGGGTGTCCTCCAATGAGAGCTGATCGCCGGGTACTCCGGGAGCCATCGATGGGCTCCCTCCGTTCCCAGCCAACCACCCCCTTTTCTCTTTCACACCTCGTTCCTCACAGCCTTCCCCACAGAAAGAACAATTTCAGGGACTGACGCATTCGCAAAAACCCCGCTCACGCGCCGCTGGTAGCGCTATAACCTGTTGAAATGCCATTGGCAGATCTCAAGGATTCGGGCTTTTTGCGACGCCATCAGGGACTGCCTGGCTTTCGGCAGGAAACCAGAAGGCGCGGGCCTTTGACCGATCCACCGGGGTCATGTATTCTGCCCTTGCTGCTTGCCATCCCACGCGCGCTCGATGTCGTCTCAAAGAGCCGAAGCCTCGAGATCTGCTGCGTCACCCCTGTTTGCCGGGACGACTGTGATCTCGATGCTCCGAGCATGATCCTGTCGGTCGGTGAGGTCCGTGATGACCATTCCAGAGGTTCGGTTGTTCCATATCGAAGTCAGCAATATGTGCAACTTCAGGTGTGGCTTCTGCCCCATAACCGTCACTCGGAGAAAGCCGCACTCGATGCCTCTGGACGTGTTCGAGCGGATCGTCGACCAGATATCTGACAACCGACTGTCCAATCTCATCACCCTTCACGTGTTGGGGGAGCCACTGCTCTATGCCGACATCCTGAACGCCGTGCGATATGCCAGTGACCGGCAGTTGAAAGTCAACATCACGACCAACGGCAGCCTGCTGAATGAAAAACTGATCCGAGCCTTGAACAACAGCGGTTTGTACAGCATGGACATTTCACTCCAGCTCTTTGGGAATCATCGGCATGCCTCGAGGCACGCCGGCATGTCGTTCCAGGAATATTACAGCCACGTGCTGCGCTCGGTTCACATGATTCGAAACAATACTGACATACAACTGATCGTGAAAGTTATGAACACGATCAGCTGGCCCCTGTTTTCGATGGGGCGACCCTCGGGCTTTGTCCAACAGGGCCGGGAGTTCAGGGGGCTTGTCCAGAAAATCATCATGGACATCAATCAGGAGCTGGGATCCGACCTTCGTGACCGGGAAGTAGCCGAACGGATCAAGTCCGTGAACTTGAATTCGGCTGTACGAATACGGATCGACGAGAAGTTCTTTGTCTTCGTCCAGCTGTTTATGGATTGGGGTAACGCGTTTTGCGAAAAGAAAGTCTACCCTGTGAAATTCGGCTCATGTTCTTTTGCATTCAGGACGCCTGCTGTTCTCAGTAACGGATCCGTGGTCATCTGCGGCGCGGATTACGACGGACACACAAGCCTGGGCCACATTGACGATGGTCCCCTCACCTCCATTTTCAGCTCCGAAAGAGCACATGAGCTCTGGGACGGATTCAAAAAAAACAAACTGAAACACCCTTACTGCCGGCAGTGTTTTGGCAGCAGCAGCCGGTTTCTTGCCTGGGGAAAGGGCCTCGGCAGTATCCTGGCATCCAGGTTCCTGAAGCTTCAAGGTGAGAACCGGGTAATGATCCGCTGAGTTGCTCCTCGGGGCCAAACGGGTGTCGTGCCGAAGTCGAGGATGAGGCCGCGGCGCGTCACGGGGCAGCTGCACCGGTCCGGCCCAGCCGGCGTTCCGCCTCCTCGACCGTGTCGAAGATCGAACTCAGCCACATCCACAACGCCTCCCGTGCGAACCGGGACGTAATCGGGCATCTTGTGTCGCTCAGAAAATGCGCCAGATCTCATGGAATGTCAGGACCGTCTTCGACTACCTCCGGATGACCAAGAATTGACGCATTCGCAAAAACCCGCTCACGCGCCGCTGGAAGCGCTATAGGCTATTGATATTCCTAGGGTAGATCTCAAGGCTTGGGACTTTTTACGACCCCATCAGAATTCATGTGTCCCGTGCTCGAACAACTCCGGGTGAGAACAAATTAGCCTTGGTTTGACCGGCCGCCCCTTTTGGGGTAGGTTCGCGGTGGGACACGCACACATGCCCCAGTCTTCGGGCGACGCCCCAAAGGACAATAACTTACTTACTGAAATTATTTATTTCATTATACTGATATCGTAGCAATATCACCGGAAGATCCATGCGAGGAACCCCATGAACCATGACGCCACGGACACGGGCCCGTCGGAAGCACCGGCCGCGCCGGCGAACGCGGACCTCCAGGGGCTTCCCGAGGTCCTGCTGCGCCTGGAGTCCCTCGACCTGGAGACCGGGCCCTACTGCACGAGCGCCGGGGACGCCCCGGACGTGCTGGTCGGGTCCATCCGCCGGGTCGGCCTCCTCAACCCTCCGCTGGTGCACGGAAACGGGCGGGCTGGTTGGAACGTGGTCACGGGCTTCCGGCGACTCCGCGCGCTGCGCGCCCTGGGTCGAGCCTCGTGCAGCGGCCGGGATCTCTCCGGCACCTCCCGGTCCGGGCTCGAAAGGCTCCTCCTGGGCCTGCACGACAACCTGGCCACCCGGACCCTGAACGAGATGGAGAAGGCCATGGCGCTTTCCCGGCTCTCGGCCTTTGTCGACCGGGACGCCCTGCGAAGCGACTACCTGCCCCTTCTGGGGCTTCCCCGGAGAGAGGACCTGCTGGCGTCCTACCTCGCCCTGGCGCAGGCCGAGCCCCCGGTGCGGGCGGCCGTGGCCGGGGGAGGGCTCGGCATGCGGGCCTTTCAGGCGTTGCAGCCCTGGAGGGCCGAGGACCGGGCGGCGGCCCTGCACTGCATTCAGACCCTAAATATAAACATCAACAAACAGATCCAATTCATTGATATATTGTTTGATCTCATGATGATGGAAGCATGCAGCGCCCAGGACCTCCTGGGGAGCCCCCCGTTCCGAACGGTGCTGGAGCAGGGCGGGGCCAACCCGCCCCAGGCCGCGGCGCGGCTCCTCGAGCTGCTGCGGCGACGCCGGTCTCCCGCAGTGAGCGCGGCCGAGCGGGCCTTCCAGGGCCGGGTGGAGGGGCTGGGCCTTTCCCGGAACGTCCGGGTGGTCCCGCCCCCGGGCTTCGAGGGCCCGGTCTTCCGCCTGGAGATCGCCTTTCGCTCCGGGCGCGAGCTCCGGGACGAGCTGGTCCGCCTCGGGCGGACGCCGGGGATCGACACCCTGGGGCCGCCGTGGGAGGAGGACGAGTGAACCCGCACGAGATCCGCCGGTTGATCGTGGAGCCGGAGGCGGCCCGGTTTCCCATGGCCCGGAGGATCCGGGCGCAGCATGAGGCGCAGGAGCCCGGGACCGCACCGGCCCGGACCGGGGCCGGCGGTGACCTCGCGGGGGAGCGCGCCGGCGGGGGCATGGACAAGGGGACACTCCGCCTGGTGGCCTTTCCCGGAGAGCTCCTCAAGCCCTGTCCGGGCACCGGGGAGGGCTACATCTGCTGCGGATACCAGATCCTGAACGTGGGAACGAACTGCCCCCTGGACTGCTCCTACTGCATCCTCCAGGCCTACATGAACCAACCCTCCCTGCGGCTCTTCGTCAACCTCCCCGAGGCCCTGCCCGGGATCGGCCGGCGGCTGGCCGAGGACCGCTCCCGGCTGTGGCGGATCGGAACGGGGGAGTTCACCGACAGCCTGGCCCTGGACCCCGTGGCCCGCTGGACCGAGTGGCTCCCGCCGTTCCTGGCCGGTCACCCCAACGCCGTGCTGGAGCTCAAGACCAAGACCGACCGGATCCGGGGCCTGCTCGCCTCCCCCTGCCGGGACCGCATCGTCGTCTCCTGGTCCCTGAACAGCCCCTGGATCGTCTCCCGCGAGGAGCACCGGGCCCCGGGCCTGGAGCGGCGGCTGCGGGCGGCCGCCCGGTGCCGGGAGGAGGGGTTCGCCGTGGCCTTTCACTTCGACCCCCTGGTCCGGCACCCGGGATGGCGGGACGAGTACGCGCGGACCGTGGACCTCCTCGACCGGTACGTGGCCCCTCGAGACGTCATCTGGACGAGCATGGGCGCCATGCGGTACATGCCCGGGCTCAAGGCCGTGATCCGCCGCCGCCACCCGGGGAGCACGGTGCTCCACGGCGAGTTCGTCCCCGGGCCGGACGGCAAGATGCGCACCTTCAAGCCCCTGCGCACCGAGATGTACGGCTTCCTGCGGGAGCGCATCCTGGCCTGGAACCCCGATCCCGGGCTCTACCTCTGCATGGAGAGCGACGACGTCTGGTCCCGCGCCATGGGCTGGTCCCCCGGGACGTCGGCGGGGCTGGCCCGCTTCCTGGACGACCGGGCGCGGAAGCAGTTCTCCATGGCCTGAACCGGGATGCGAGAGGCTCATTTCTGAGGAAGGCCCGCCTTTGGCGTTGATTTTCCACGTCCCTGTGGGATATGGTAGGCGTTTCATGGACAGCAAGGGTCCAGACGATCTTCGAAAGGGAGAGGAGCACGCCATGTCATTCAAGGAAAACGTCCAGGATGCCCTGAACAAGGTCCGGCCGTCCCTTCAGGCCGACGGCGGCGACGTGGAGCTCGTCGAGGTGGACGAGCCCGAAGGGCTGGTCAAGGTCCGTCTCCAGGGGGCCTGCGCAGGTTGTCCCATGTCGCAGATGACCCTGAAGATGGGCATCGAGAAGATGCTCAAGCAGAGTGTCCCCGAGGTGCAGCGGGTGGAATCGGTCTGAGCGCCGCTCTCCCGCTGTTCTTGGTCAGGAGGAGGTCATACTCTCCCGGGCCGCCCGCTGGCGAACAGGGTGGTCACGGGTCGATCCGAACACCCATTCCGCTCTGCACCCGACCAGGGTGCGGCGCATCTCGAAAAGGAGGTTGAAACGGGTATGGACATCAAAAAGATCGGCGTCGTGGGCGCCGGCGCCATGGGAAACGGAATCGCTCAGGTCGCGGCCCAGATCGGTTGCGACGTGGTGCTCCGGGATATCAAGGACGAGTTCGTGGCACGGGGCATGAAGGCCATCGAGAAGTTCCTGGGCAGGAGCGTGGAAAAGGGGAAGCTGGAGGCGTCCGAACGGGATGCCATCCTCGGCCGCATCCAGGGGACCACGAGCATGGGCGACCTCGAGGACGTGGACTTCGTGGTGGAGGCGGTCATCGAAGACCTGGATCTGAAGAAGGGCGTGTTCAAGGAGCTCGACGACCTCTGCCGTCCCGAGGTGATTCTGGCGACCAACACCTCCTCCATGTCCCTGACGGAGATCGCGGCGGCCACCGACCGTCCCGACCGGGTCTGCGGCATGCACTTCTTCAACCCGGTCCCGCTCATGCGGCTGGTCGAGGTGATTCGGGGCTTCTACACGAGCGACGAGACCGTGGCAGCGACCACCGAGCTGGCTCAGAAGATGGGCAAGGTCACCGTGGAGGTCAAGAAGGACAGCCCGGGATTCATCGTCAACCGGATCATGATCCCCCACATGGTCGAGGCCGTCAAGATCGTGGAGGAGGGGATCGCCTCCATCGAGGACGTGGACATCGCCGTGAAAAACGGACTGAACTATCCCATGGGGCCGTTCGAGCTGATGGATCTCACGGGCATCGACATCGCCTACTTCGTGAACGAGTACTTCTACAAGGAGCTGAACAAGGAGTCCAAGTGGGTCTCCCCGAACCTGCTCAAGAGCATGATCCGGGCGAACCGCCTCGGTCGGAAGACCGGCGGGGGCTGGTACGACTACAGTAAGTAAACAAGCAGGCTTGGAACAAGGGCCCCGATTCTGAATCGGAAACAGGGGCTCCCCCGAAAACAAAAGAAGGCAGCCCGATGCGAGGTCGGGCTGCCTTCTTCTTGTATGATTCCTGGAGGGGTGGCCCTTCCCGGCGTTCCCGGGGAAGGGGTGGACCACCGCTTCAGCTATTTGTTCTTGTGCCGCATCTTCTTCTTCAACTTGCGATACTTGTGCTTCCGGATCTTCTTTCGCCGCTTCTTGACTACGCTACCCATTCGGTTCCACCCTCCAGAAAAAATTTAAAGATGCTTGTATATCAACATCGGCAACACCTTGTCAAGAAAAGAATGGACGCATTCGCAAAAACCCGCTCATGCGCCGCTCAGGCTGGTGTGAGGCGGGAGATTCCGGGCGGCCGCTCTTGAAGGCGAACTCCCTGAAACCCATAGAAAAAGGCGCAGCCGACCTTAGTTTACATAATATATATTATCAGACGTTTTGTTTTCCGGCCGCGCTGCCGCCCCTGGCCAGCTTGTTCCGCTGCTTGTTGTTGTAGAGGTCCCGGTCCGCAGCGTTCACCAGCTCCCGTTCGGTCATCTCCCCGTCGAACTTCTCGACCCCGAAGCTGGCCCGGATCTTCCCGTAGGCGTCGAAGCTCCTCTGAAGCCGGTCCGTGATGGTGCGGGCGGTCTCCTCGTTCGCGTCGATCAGGATGACCGCGAACTCGTCGCCGCCGTAACGGTACCCGGTGTCCACGCCCTCGCGGATGCAGTTCCGAATGATCTCCCCGACGTCCCGCAGGATCTCGTCCCCGGCCAGGTGTCCGTGGGTGTCGTTGTACGCCTTGAAGTCGTCCAGGTCGATGAGGACGATGGCCAGGTCCTGCCTCTGCCGGCGTGCGCGGACCACCTCCTCCTTGAGGCGCAGGAAGAACTGGCGGTGATTGTAGAGGCCCGTGAGCCCGTCCGTGATGGAGAGGCGGTTGAGCTCCTGGCGGAGCGTCCGCTCGTTGACGATCCGTCGGACCTTGGCCTCCAGCTCCTCGATGTCGAAGGGCTTCTTGATGAAGTCGCTGGCGCCGGCGTTGATCACGTCCACGTAGCGATACCCCTCGGAGTATCCCGTCATGGAGATGATGCTCAGGTCCGGGTGCCGCCGGCGCGCCTCCCGGATGAGGTCCATGCCGTCCATCCCGGGCATCTTCATGTCCGTCAGCAGGAAGGTGTACGGGGTCCGCTCCATGGACTCGAGGGCCTCGGGGCCGCTGGAAGCCGCCTCCACCGAAAACCCGAGCGTCTCGACGAGGCGAAACAGGGTCTCGCGCACCATGGCGTTGTCGTCCACGATGAGCATGGTTTCCTGGTCGTAGGTGCCGTTCTGCAACTCTTCCATGGCGTCGTCCGTCAGGATCGTGTCTCCGCGGGGCGGCGGCAGGCCCCGCCCCGAAGGGAGTGGGCGCAGCCTTCTTCAATCAACACATGAATTAGTTTACCTATTCTTTCTGAATTACTGGAGAAGTTCACCACACGGTTGCAGTCGGTCCTTCCGGTGTACTGGTCGCCCCGCCGGCTCCGGCCCTCCACGAGCACCGCCATCTCGCGACCCTCCAGGGCCCGGTTCTTCTCCCGGGTGACGGCCTCCTGGAGGGACTGGAGCCGGCGGAGCCTGGCCGCCTTCTCGGCCTCCTCGACCTTCCCCTCGAACGCCGCGGCCGCCGTGCCCTGGCGGTCGGAGTAGTTGAAGGAGTAGAGGTTGTCGAACCGCACGTCCCGGATCAGGGAAAGGGTCTCCTCGAAATCCTGGTGCGTTTCGCCGGGAAACCCCACCATCACGTCCGCCGTGAGGCCGATCCCGGGACGGATCCCGCGGAGCCGCTCCACCAGACCCAGGTAGTCCTCCCGCGTGTATCGACGGTTCATGCGCGCCAGGACCCGGTTGGAACCGGCCTGGAACGGAAGATGGATGTGCCCGCAGAGGCGTTCCAGGTCCGCGAAGCAGCGGATCAGGTCTCCGGTCAGGTCCTTGGGGTGGCTGGTGGTGAAGCGAAGCCGCTCCAGGCCCGGAAGCGTGTCCAGACGCCGGAGGAGCTCGGCGAACCCCACGGTGCGGCTCCCCTCCCGCCAGGCGTAGGAGTTCACGTTCTGCCCGAGCAGGGTGATCTCCCGCACGCCGCGGGCCAGGAGGTCCTCGGCCTCGCTGACGATCTCCTCCGGCGACCGGCTCCTCTCGCGTCCCCGCACGTAGGGCACGATGCAGTAGCTGCAGAAGTTGTTGCACCCCTGCATGATCGTGATGAACCCCTTGACCCGAGCCTCCCCCCGATCCGGCGGGGGCGGGGCGGGAAGCCGCTCGCCGGCCTCCAGGTCGGTCTCCACCAGCCGCTCGCCCGTGGCGCGGACCCGCTCCACGAGGTCCGCCACGCGGTGGACGCCGCGTGTCCCCAGGACCACGTCGAGCTGCGGGAACCGCTCCAGCAGCGCCCCACCCTGCTGCTGCGCCACGCAGCCGGCGAACACGAGGACGGTGCCCGGACGCCGCTTCTTGATCGAGGCCATGCGCCCGAGGGTGCTCACGGCCTTCTGCTCCGCCTTCTCCCTCACGCTGCAGGTGTTGATCAGGACGAGGTCCGCCTCCCCGGGGTCCCGGGTCGGCTCGTACCCCGCACGAACCAGGCACCGCGAGGCGTAGTCGGAGTCGTACTCGTTCATCTGGCATCCCATGGTGATCACCGCGAACCGCGGCGACCCGGGGTGCGGACCCGGGCGGGTGCCCTCCACGTCTCCCCGTTCGACCGGGGCCATGCGCACCCCCTCCTCCCGCTCCAGGCTCCGGACCAGCTCCATGACGGACCCCTCGGACCCCGGAGGGATCAGGATTTCGAGGAGTGCGGCGCGGGGGTCCAGCGTCCGGACCAGGGCCATGCCGTCGTAGGACTCCAACGTGGACCGGATGTAGTGGATCTCCTTTCGATCCACCCGAAAGGCGCGTCTAAGGGTGTTCATTTTTGACGGCGCCTCCCCACATGAGCTTGGTCCGTAAGATCTCGAAGTAGGTCTGGTAGGGGGACTTGATGAGCCGGATCCGCTCCTCGGACTTGGAGACGAACACCCGGTCCCCCGGGAGGAGGTCGAACCCCACCTGCCCGTCCAGGGTCAGGAACACCTCCTCCTGCACCTCGTTTGCGATCTCGATGCGCACCGTGGCGGTGTCGGCCAGAATGATGGGCCGGTTGGTCAGGGTGAACGGGCAGATGGGGGCCAGGACGATGTTGGAGAGGGTCGGATAGAGGATCGGCCCCCCGGCCGACAGGCTGTATGCGGTGGACCCCGTGGGGGTGGACACGATCAGGCCGTCCGCCCGGAAGACGGTCAGGAACTGGTCGTCGATGTACACGTGCAGGTCCAGGATCCGGGCCAGGGCGCCTTTGTTGATCACCACGTCGTTGAGGACGGCGGTCCGGCACACCTCCTCCCCTTCACGCATCACGCAGGCCTCCACCATGAGGCGGCTCTCCGACTCCAGCTCGGACCGGAGCAACTTCTCCATGCAGGGGTAGAGCCTGGTCAGGGGGATCTCGGTCATGAAACCCAGGCCGCCCAGGTTGACCCCCAGGATGGGCACGCCGTAGTCGCCCACCTGACGCGCCGCGCCCAGGAGCGTGCCGTCCCCACCCAGGACCACGAGCCAGTCCACGTCGTGGGGGATGCTCGAGGGCGGGGGCGCGGCCCGGGCCCCGGTGCTCCCGGGTGCCTCCATCTCCTCGAGGAACACTCTCACCCCCCGGGCCTCGAGCCACTGCTCCAGCCTCCGCGCCACCTTCTCGGCGGGCTCGTAACGCTGCTTGTGGATGATGCCGACGCTCGTCATCCTCGCACCTGCACGACCTGAGAGCTTCCTTCCCGATCGGGAAGATATCCCCCCAACATGCCCCATCTTCCGGGCCATTTCAAGCGTCGTCTGCGCCCGCCTCTCCCGTGAACAGCGGCACCAGGGAAAAGCGTGAGACGTCCACCAGGCCCAGGTCCGTCAGCTTCACGGCCGGGATCACGGGGAGGGCCAGAAAGGAGAGGACCATGAACGGGTCCTCCAGCGGACAGCCGAGGAAAGCGGCTGCGCGGTTCACCGCGTCGAGCCGGTCCACCAGGACGCCGATGGGCTCCGAAGAGAGGAGCCCCCCGACGGGCAGAGGAACCCGGGCCAGCACGTCGCCTCCGCGCACCGCCGCCAGGCCGCCGCCCAGGTCGCGCAGGGTCTCGACCGCCAGGCAGAGATCCGGCTCGGAGGTCCCCACGGCGATCACGTTGTGGGAGTCGTGCGCCACGGACCCGGCCAGGGCGCCCTCCCGGAGACCGAAGCCCTGCACCAGCCCCAGGCCCAGGTTGCCGGTTCCGTGGTGCCGTTCCACCACGGCGAGGGTCAGGAGGTCCCGGTCCGTGTCCGGCACCACCAGGCCGTCCCGGACCTGCGGCCGTTCCAGCACCAGGCCGGTGTGGATCTGGCCCGGCACGATCCGGATCACCCGGGCCCTGCCACCCCGGTCGCGGATGCGAAAGCGCTCCGGGACGACCGCACCCACCTCGAGGGGGACCGCGGCCCTCTCCCGGGACGGCCCCTCGGGGATCCCCACCGCGCATCCCTGCTCCGCCGCGATGCGTCCCGCCTTGTACACCCGCTCCACGGCAAAGCCCTCCAGGTCCGACAGGACGGCCAGGTCCGCCCGGAACCCCGGGGCCACCGCGCCCCGGTCGTGGAGCCTGAAGTGGCGGGCCGGGTTGAGGCTCGCCAGCCGGATGGCCGTCACCGGGTCCAGGCCGGCCTCCACGGCCCGCCGGATCATGTGGTCCAGGTGTCCCCGGCGGAGGATGTCCTGGGGATGGAGGTCGTCCGAGACGAAGCAGAACCGGTCCCGGGTCTCCGGGGCCACCGCGGGAAGGAGGGCCTCCAGGTTTCGGGCCGAGGTCCCCTCCCGGATCATGACGAACAGTCCGGCCCGGACCTTCTCCAGGGCCTCCTCGACCGTGGTGCACTCGTGGTCCGAGCGGATGCCGGCGGCCGCATAGGCCTGGAGATCCCGTCCGGTCAGGCCCGGGGCGTGGCCGTCCAGCACCCGGTCCCGGAAGAGCGCCACCTTGTCGAGGACGCCGGGATCTGCACGGATCAACCCCGGCACGTTCATCAGCTCCGCCAGCCCCAGGACCCGGGGCTCCTCCAGGAGTGCGCTCAGGTCACGGGCCTCCAGGCGGGCGCCGGAGGTCTCCAGGTGGGTGGCCGGCACGCAGGAGGGGGCCGTGAAGAAGGTGTCGAACGGAAGGCCCCGGCTCTCCTCGAGGAGGAGTCGGATCCCCTCGAGGCCCATAACGTTGGCGATCTCGTGGGGGTCGGCCACCATGGCCGTGGTGCCGTGGGGAAGGAGAGCGGCGGCCAGCCGGGGCGGCGTCAGCATGCTGCTCTCGATGTGCATGTGGGCCTCGAGCAGACCGGGGGCGATCCACGTGCCCCGGACGTCGAAGGTCTCCCGTCCTTCGTAGCCGCTCCCCACGCCCGCCACGAACCCGTCCTGGACGGCCACGTCCGCCGTGCGGACGGTCCCGTCGAACACGTTGACCACGCGGCCGCCTTTCAGGACCAGGTCGGCGGGGTCGTCCCCCCTGGCGGCCCGTAGCCGCCGGGTCATCATGGATCGGTAGGCTTCCATGCCCTGCTCCGCCGGGCGGGCCCTGCTCGGGCCGGGCCCGTGTCCTCTGCCGGGGACGGGACGGGTTTCACGCTCACCGGTCGACCCGGTCGATCACACGCCACTCCTCCACGAGGTCGGAGCCGGTGTCCACCCGGAGGTGCATTAGCGGCAGCCCCGGAAAGGCCCGCTCGAGGTCCTCCAGGTCCACCGGCTCGAACTTGTCCACGTTGTTCGTGTAGGCCTGCTCCGTGAGCGCGTTGGATTCGTAGTTCTCCTTGCTTCTCGCGAGGATGCGGCGGATGGACACCTCCTTGGGGCAGTCGGTCTGCTGGATCACCAGGGTCATTCCGCAGGCGGCGGCCACCTCGGCCGCCCGCCTCCGGAGGGCCTGGGTCACGAAGGTGGCGTCCAGGATCACGCCTTCCCCCCGGCAGGCGAACTGGCGGGCCATGCTGAACATCTCGTCGTACACCGCGGTCCGCTTGTCCATGTTGGAGGCGACCTTCTCGTCGAAGATGTCCTCGTTCCGGAGGACCTCCAGCCGCAGCATGTCGGTCCGGAGGACCCGGTAGCCCTTGATCTGCGCGATGACCTCGGTGGTCTCGGTCTTGTAGGAGGCCGGAAGGCCGCAGGCGATGAGCACCACCTCGGATCCCAGCTCCCTCTCCATGTAGGCTCGAAACGGTTCCCGCATACCTCGAAGCTCCTTTCCGGACCCCCGCTCAGGGGGCTGTCTCCACGGTTCGCCGGGCCAGGTCGAAGTAGGCCCCGGCGGTCCGGACGGCCTCCTCCTTGGTCTTCTCGTCGATCTGGGGATCGTTGAGCTGAAAGCCGATGACCTTGCCGCGGACATAGGCCCGGTAGACCTTGTAGAAGTTCAGCAACCGCTCCATGCCCGATTCACCCGCGCGTTCCGCGTACCCGGACCAGAGGCCGGCGGCAAACCCCGCTCCTCCCCGGAACTCCAGGTCCATGAGCAGAAAGGCGATGTCCGCCAGGGTGTCCGAGTACCGGAATCGGTCGTTGAACTCGATGCAGTCGATCGCGGCCACGGGGTCCAGGAAGCAGACGTGCTCCATGTGCAGGTCCCCGTGGCAGTCCCGGACCCTGCCCTCCCGGATCCGTTTCTCGAACACCGCGCCCTCCTCCCGGTAGAAGGCGCCGGTCCAGTCGCGAATCCGCTCGAACGTGTCCCGCGACAGGGTGGTGCCGATGAATGGCTCGGTCTGGACGAAGTTCTCGTCCGTGTTCACCTTGAAGCTCTCGAGCGTGCCGAAGGCGTCGATGCGCTCCGATCGCTCGGCCTCGCGGTGGAATCGCGCCAGGAGACCGGCGACCGCGTCCAGGTGCTCCTCTCCGAGCTCGCCCCGTTCGAACAGGGTCCTCATGAGCCGGTCCTCGGGAATGCGACGCATCCGAACGGCGTAGTCCACGGCATCGGCCGGGTCCCCGCCCATACGGTGCCGGCCCCTTTCCAGGGTCACGGGGAGGACACCCAGGTAGATCCCCTCGGAGAGCCGCTGGTTCAGGCGCACCTCCTGGGCGCAGTAGTACCTGCGTTTCTCCGGGGTGGAGAAGTCCAGGAAGCCGAAGTCCACGGGCTTTTTCACCTTGTAGACGTAGTCGTCCCCGACGAACACCAGCGAGATGTGCGTCTGTACCAGGGTCACCCGGCTCGTCGGATCGGGCAGCGCGGCCGGGTCCAGAAGGTCGTCGATCATGGTTCCCATGGGGCGTCTCCTCCGTTTCAGCAGGGGCGCGGGGGGTGCAGGACGGTCACAGTCCGAAGGGTTCCAGCACCTCGTTCGGGATCTCCAGGGTCCCCATCAGCACGGGCCGCTGGTGGCAGTCCGACCCGCCCGTCACGATAAGCCCCTCCTCCCGCGCAAAGGCCAGGTAGGACCGGATGGTCGCCTCGTCGTGCCGGGAGTGCCAGCACTCCACACCGTCGATGAGGGGCAGCATCCGCTCCCGGATGATCTCCTGCTGCTCGTCCAGTGACCCGGTGAGAGCGGCCAGGGAGGTGCCGTTTGGGTCGTTGGCGTGGGCGAGCACGATCTGCCCGCCGGCCTCCCGCACCAGGGAGGAGGCCTCCTCCAGGGAGACCGGCATCTTGGGCTCGTTGCACTTCACCAGGTAGCGGTCGAACGCCTCCTGCCGGCCGGGGACCACGCCCTGCTCGACCATGTAGTCGGCGATGTGCGGGCGGCCGAAGGCCCCGTCCACGCTCGCCTCGATAGCCTCCATGTCGTCCTGGTCGAACGGGGTGAGCCCTTCCTGCACGAGCTCCCGGTTCAGGTTCTCCAAAATGCGCTCCGCTCGGAGCCTGCGATGCTCCCGGAGGGCGTCGAGCTTCTCCAGGAGCCGCGCGTTGTGGATGTCGAAGTCGTAGGCCAGGAAATCCAGGGAGACGGGTTTTCCGCTCCTGTAGCCGGGATGGGAGAAGGAGACGTTCAGCTCCAGCCCCGTGATGTAGTCCAGCTCGAACTCGTCCGCGAGCAGCATGGCCATGCCCTGGCAGTCGACGGAGTCGTGGTCCGTGATGGAGAGGACGCGGATCCGCCGCCGGACCGCCTCGGCGAAGATCCGGTCCAGGGTCATGCCGCCGTCGGAGCACGAGGCCGAGTGGATGTGGAGGTCGATCGTCATGCAGCTCCTTTCAGAGCGCCGGTCCGTTTCCCGGCCATCCGGAGAACATGCGCCCCCGATCGAGTTTCTGCCGCGCGGGACAGCCTCGAGGGAGACGCCCGCGACCCGCTCTGAATGATCTATCCCAGCCGCTGAATCCCGGTCAAGGGAAAAGCCCCGTTGAAAGCCCGCCTCCTTCTGTGGTATCAGAAATCGGTCCGAGAACACCCCTGGAACGAGAGGAACGCGCATGATGGACGAAATCGACGCGGCCGCGGATTTTCTGGCCGAGCGGCTGGTGACGCCCCCGCGGATCGGAATGATCACCGGGACGGGCCTCGGCGGCGTGACCGCGACCATGTCCGTGGACGCCCGTGTCCCCTACGACGAGATCCCCCACTTCCCCACGGCCACCATCGAGGGACACGAGGGGACCCTGGTCTGCGGCGCGCTCTCGGGGGTACCCGCCGTCGCCATGGAGGGCCGGTTTCACCTCTACGAGGGGTACACCCCCGGGCAGGTCGGCTTTCCCGTGCGCGTCATGGCGCGGCTGGGCGTCACCCACCTGTTCGTATCGAGCGCCGCGGGGGGGCTGGATCCCCGCTTCCACCCCGGCGACGTGATGCTGGTCCTCGACCAGATCAACCTCACCGGGGCCAACCCGCTCACCGGTCCCAACCTGGACGCCTTCGGCCCGCGCTTCCCGGACATGTCCCGGGTCTACGACCGCGAGCTCGTCCGGCTGGCCCGGAGGGAGGCCCTGGCCGAAGGAATCGGGCTCGAGCAGGGGGTGTACGTGGGCATTCGGGGGCCGAGCCTGGAGACGCCTGCGGAGACGCGGATTCTCCGCATGATCGGGGCCCATGCGGTCGGCATGTCCACGGTGACGGAGGTCGTCACGGCCGTCCACTGCGGGCTGCGCATTGCGGCCGTGGTGGCGATCACCAACGTGAACCTGCCGGACTGCATGGAGGAGACGTCCATCGAGAAGGTCATCGCAGCGGCCGAGCGGGCCGGACCGGCGCTCACCCGGATCTGGGAGCGGGTGGCGGCATGCCTGAAGTGAACAACGGGACAAGGGGAGATCGCATGGAACGAGTCGACCTGGTCATCGAGAACGGAACCGTCCTCACCATGGACGAGGACAACCGCGTGATCGAGAACGGTTTCGTGGCCGTTCGGGGGGACGCCGTCGCGGCGGTGGGAGCGGCCCCGGCGGAAAAACCCCCGGAGGCGGCCCGGCGCATCGACGCCCGGGGGGGGCTCGTTCTTCCCGGCCTGGTCAACGCCCACACCCACGCCGCCATGACCCTGTTCCGGGGCCTGGCGGACGACCTTCCTCTCATGGAATGGCTCAACGGGTACATCTTCCCCGCGGAGGCCCGCATGGACGCCGAATTCGTTCACACGGGCACCCTGCTGGCCTGCGCGGAGATGATCCTCTCCGGGACCACCACCTTCTGCGACATGTACCTCTTCGAGGATCGGGTGGCCCGGGCGGCCCGGAGCGCCGGCATGCGGTGCCTGGTGGGAGAGGTGCTCTACGACTTTCCCTCCCCGAGCTACGGCCCTCTGGAGAAGGGGTTCGAGTACACCGAGGCGCTCATCGCCGACTGGAAGGACGACCCCCTGGTGAGCATCGCGGTCGAGCCCCACGCCATTTACACCTGCAGCCCGGATCTGCTCCGAAAGGCGTGCGACGTCGCCCTGAAGCACGACGCGCCTCTGATCATGCACGTGGCCGAGACCCGAACGGAGATCGACCAGGTGCGAAGGATGTACGGGAAGCGCCCCTTCGAGCACCTCGAGGCCCTGGGCGTCCTGGGCCCGCATCTGATCGCGGACCACTGCGTCCACCTGGACGAGGCGGAGATGGACCGGATGACCGCCCACGGGGTCCGGGCCGTCCACAACCCGGAGAGCAACATGAAGCTGGCCAGCGGCGTCTCCCCGGTCCCCGAGCTCCTCGCCCGGGGCGTGACCGTGGGCCTGGGCACGGACGGCTGCGCCTCCAACAACGACCTGGACCTGTTCGGGGAGATGGACACGGCGGCCAAGCTCCACAAGGTCGACACCATGGACCCCACGGACGCGGACGCCGTTTCCGTGCTGCGCATGGCCACCGTGGAGGGGGCCCGGGCTCTGGGCCTGGGAGAGGTCACCGGCTCCCTGGAGGCGGGCAAGAAGGCGGACGTGATCGTGGTGGACACCCGCAAGCCCCACCTCACCCCCATGTACAACCCGTTCTCCCACCTGGTGTATGCGGCCGGCGGCCAGGACGTCTCCCACAGCGTGATCAACGGCCGGGTGGTCATGGAGGAACGGATCCTCGAGGACCTCGACGTGGAGCGCATCATGGAGGAGGCCCGCAGGCGGGCCGGGGACGTGATGCGCTGGACCGGGGCGACTTCGGAAGATTGACGGGTTGACGGATTCGCAAAACCCCGCTCACCCGCCGCTGGGAACGCTATAACCTACGGATATTCCCCGGGCAGATCTCAAGGCTGAGCGCTTTTTGCACTCCATCAAGATCAGCGATCGGATGCGGCCCGGTCGCTGTGAAGCACGACGAGGGTGATCTCGGGCGGGCTGCCCACGCGCACGGGCGGTCCCCAGGTGCCCGTGCCGCGGCTCACGTGCAGCGTGGACCCCTCCCCCAGGTCGTGGCTCCCTTTCAGGAACGGATAGGCCAGGCCCACCACCAGGCCGAAGGGGAAGACCTGACCCCCGTGGGTGTGCCCAGAGAGCTGGAGGTCGAAGCGCCCGCGGGAGGCGTCGCCCACCTCCGGCCTGTGATGGAGAACCAGGACCCACCGGTCCTCGGGCACCCGCTCGAGCAGGGTCTCGAGGGGCTCGCCCAGAGGTCCCTCGAAACGGTGGGCCGCCTCGTCGTCCACCCCCAGGATGGAGAGCCAGGGTGCGGGGCGGGCCTCCTCCCCCCGGAGCACCCGGAACCCGGAGCGCTCCAGAAACCGCACCGACGTGTCGACCCCCCGGTAAAACTCGTGGTTTCCGGTCACGGCGAACTTGCCCAGGCGGGCCTCGATGGAGCGGAAGGCCTGCGCGACGGCGGCGGGGTCCGCCATGCCCCGGTCCACGACGTCCCCCGTCGCCACCACCAGGTCGGGCTTCAGGGCCGACACCCGTTCGGCCACCCGCTCGGCCTTCCGGGCCGAGTTGACCGCGCTGAAGTGGAGGTCCGAGACCTGCACGATGCGGAGGGGGTTCTCCTCCTCGGGCATCTTGGAGGTAGCCAGATCCAGACGCGTCACGTGCAGCTCACGGGCCTCGAAGTGGCCGTAGCCGAAGGCCGCTACGGCCGCCGCCGCGGCCCCCAGGAACAGGTATCGGTCCGCGCGGGCCGGGATCCCGGCCCGCGCCCCCGCCCGGCCGCCCAGAAACAGAAGGAGCCGGATCGCGTCGGCGAACAGGGTCGCGCTCACGAACAGGAAGAGCAGGACCATCCACTCGTAGCCCGCCAGGAGCACGACCGGGGCGAGCCGCTCCAACCCGCCGGCGTCCAGGACGTGCCCCAGGACGGGAAAGGCGAGGAGGAGCCCGAATGTCGCGGCGATCACGAACCGCCGTTTCCCTTTCAGGGCGAAGAAGCGGTGGATCTTCAGGTAGGCGTAAGCGTGGACCAGCGCGTAGAGGCCCAGGAAGACGGTCAGAAACAGGGCGAATGATCGCATGGGCGGATTGTCCTGTGAACGGGGCGCTCGAAGAGCTTCGATCTCCTTGCAATGCCCTGTGAATGTATTAGAATGGCCGGGTTCGCGAAGACCCGCTCACCGCCGCTGGAAGCGGTTTGGCCGACCGAAATTCCAGGGGGCGGATCTCGAAGCTTGGGGCTGTCTGCAACTTCATCAGAATCGGGATCCCGCGTCAACCGGAACCGCATCACGGAGGATCGATGAGACCGTCTTCGCCCTCCCCCCCCTTCATCGCCCTGGGAAGCCGCCTTCGAGGCGTGCCCGAGGTGCGAACCCTGGGTGTGAAACCCAACTTCTTCGACTACACCGAGGCGGAGCGGGACTGGATCCTGGGGGCTCCGGTGGTGCTGTACCCCACGCGGCACTACGCCAAGTTTCTCAGCACCCTGGGGCGAAGCATCTTCCCGAGCCTGGAGACGCATCTGTTCGCGGACGAGAAGATCCTCCAGTCCACCCTGTTTCAGATGCTCGGCCTCGATCACCCCCGGACCCGGTTCTACTACAGCCGGCACCACGGGGAGATCCTGAAGGAGTTCCGCTTCCCCTTCGTGGCCAAGATCCCGAGGTCCTCGTCCAGGGGACGGGGGGTGTTTCTCGTGGAGGCGGAGCAGGACCTGGAGGACTACCTGGACCGGACCCGCGTGGCCTACATCCAGGAGTACCTCCCCCACGACCGGGACCTCCGGATCGTGCTGATCCGGTACGAACCGGTGATCGCCTACTGGCGTGCCCGTCCCCCGGGCGGGTTCAGGGCGAACCTCTCCCAGGGCGGCCGGGCCGTGTTCGACGGGGTCCCCCGCGAGGCGCTCGATCTGGGCGTCCGTTGCGCGCGCGCCTGCCGTTTCGACGACGTGGGGCTTGACTTCATTCGACACCATGGACGATGGTATCTGATCGAGGCCAACATGAAGTACGGTAGAAGAGGCCTCTCCATGCAGGGGCTTAATGTAAAGGATATTATGAGAAAGAAGCTGTTAGCCGGTGAAATCACGTCGTAAAAAAACCGATCTCTACATCGGCAGGCAACCGGCTCGGCACCGGGGCCTCAAGGCCCTTCTCGCCGTGGGCGGGTTGTGCGTGCTCGCAGCGGCCGTCTTTCTCGGGAGCGTCTACTACCAGGTGGCCCGGGAGGCGGACACGCGCATCGAGCGGGGAGTCATCGAGCGGATCATCTTCTCGGAGAGCCCGGTCTACTATGACGACGGAGAGACCCCCATCGGCGTGTTCTTCGAGAAGACCCACCGTCGCTACATCGAGTACGAGGACATTCCCAAGACCTTTGTCAAGGCGATCGTGGCGGCGGAGGATCACGAGTTCTTCGATCACATGGGGTTCGACCCGGTCGCCATCACCCGTGCGTTCGTCGCCAACCTGCATGCCGGACGGGTCGTGCAGGGGGGGAGCACCATCACCCAGCAGACCGCGAAGAACGTGTTCAAGCGGGAGAGGCGCTCCTACAAGGCCAAGCTCAAGGAGCTTTTCCAGGCCCTGCTGCTGGAGCGGAAATACTCGAAGGAGGAGATCCTGGAGCTCTACGCAAACCAGTTTTTCGTCAGCGGTTTCGGGCGGGGTCTCCAGATCGCCGCAAGGTACTTTTTCGACAAGGACGCCCGGGATCTCGACCTGATCGAGTCGGCCTTCATCGCCGGCATGGTCAAGGCGCCGAACCGGTACAACCCGTTCACCAAGCGATCGGGCGCGGAGAAGTCGCACGCCGAGAATGCGGCCAAGGAGCGCAAGGACTACGTGCTCAGGAAGATGCTGGAGCTCCGCTTCATCACGCCGGACCAGTTCCGGGAGGCCGAGTCCCGGCCGGTGCCCTTTTGCGAGGGTCGGGTGACCTACCGCCTGAACGTCATCCTGGACTACCTCCGGGAGCAGCTCCAGTCCCCGTTTTTTCGGGAGATCCTGTCACGGGAAGGCATCGAGAACATCGCCACCTCCGGCATCCGCATCTTCACGTCCATCAACCGCGAGATGCAGGAGGGGGCTCTGCACAGCCTCCAGCGCCAGCTTCCCCGCCTGGACGTGCGGCTGCAGGGTTACCCGGTGGGGCCGCTTCAGGAGCGATACCGGGAGATGGCGTCCTCCCTCTCCGGCCGCCGGGTTTCCATGGTTCCGTTTCTCGCCCGGATCACCCACGTCAACCCCGGTCCCCCGCCCTCCCTGGTCGTCTCCTGGGACGCCGGCGGCGGGCTCATCGACCTCGCGGGAATGCAGGAGGTGGGCGAGGCGTGGATCCAGTCCCGCCGGGGCATATGGGCGGCGTTCGGTCCGGACGACGTCCCCGCGTTCATGGAGCTCTTTCACGAGGGCGACCTGGTCCCGGTCTGCTTCCAGGGTCCCGGTGCGGAGAACGGGAACGGGGGCCGACTCTGCCTGACTCAGGTTCCGGAGCTCGAGGGCGGCGTCGTCGTGCTCCAGGAGGGCATGGTCCGCGCCATGGCCGGCGGGTTTTTCAACCGGTTTTACAACCGCGCGGTGGACGCCAAGCGGCAGCTCGGCTCCACCTTCAAGCCCATCGTCTTCACCGCCGCGCTCCAGCTCAAGTGGAACACGCTCGACACGCTCTTGAACGTGCGGGAGCTGTATCGATTCGAGAACACCGCCTATGTACCCAGCCCGGATCACGAGCCCCCCACCGGCGAGGTGTCCATGGCCTGGGCCGGGGTCAAATCGGAAAACTTGGCCACGGTCTGGCTCCTCTACCACCTGACGGACCACCTGACCCTGAGCGAGTTCCGCGAGGTGGCCCGCAGGCTCGGCCTCCACCGGGGGGAGGACGAACCCTACGAAGCGTATGTGCAAAGGATCCGCGACGAACACGGCGTCCTCGTGGACCGGGACGCCCTGATGGAAGCCGCCTTCGAAGCCTCGAAGAAGAGCATCGAATCGGATCTGATCTTCGCGGGATACGATGAGGCCCTGGACACATTGAGGCGTCTTCACTTCCGGGTGAGCGAGGAAGGCCTCGATCTGTCTGAGCCTGCGCACCGGCGCATCTACCGCCACAGCTACGAGCGCCTCGTCGCCTTCAACCGGGACATGAGGCAGGCGGTGGCGCGGATCAATGCGGCCCTGGAGAATCAATCCCCGGAGGTCCCGGCGGACCTGGAGTGGTTCCGGCTGGACAGGGAAGCCGGCGACCGGCGCCTGGTGTTTCTGGGGCCGCGGAGACTGGCCGACGCGGAGGACCTCCAGCCGCTGACCATGGCGGACCTCGAGGCCCAGCCCGGTCTGATTCAGCCCGGACGCGTCTGGGTGGACGGCCTGCTCCCATCGTCCGTCCTGGATCTCCTCGAGGGCCAGACCGTCAAGGCCTTCAAGGGACTCCTGGACCGGAGGCGCTACGATCTCGAGCTTCTCCACCGGATCCGGGACTTCCGGGTCCTGGTGAACCTCTACTACGTCCGGGACCTGGCCGGGCGGATGGGCATCTCCACGCCGCTGGACCCGGTGCTTTCGTTTCCCCTCGGGGCCAACGCCGTCAGCATCGCCGAGGCGGCGAGGGCTTATCAGACCATGATGACCGGCCGGGTGTATCGCCTGAACGATGACCCCTCGGAGCGGATGATCCCGATCATCCACCGCATCGAGGACCGGAATGGCCAGACCATATGGGAGTACGTCCCCCGCCCCCGGCGGGTCCTCAGCGAGCGGGTCTCGGGCATGCTCTCGGAGATCCTGCGCCTCGTGGTGGAGAAAGGCACCGGCCGCCGGGCCCGGGACGCCGTGCGGCTCTCCGTGGAGGTCCGGGGCGAAGCCACCGATCTGCCGGTGCCGGCGTTCGGCAAGACCGGAACGGCCAACCGGTACACCAACTCCAGCTTCGTGGGGTTTCTGCCGGGGCCGGACCCGGCCGGGGGCATGGACCTGCAATCCGGGTTTGTGGTGTCCACCTACGTGGGGTACGACGACAATCGACCCATGAAAGGCGACCGGGTGACCATCTACGGCTCGTCCGGGGCCCTGCCGGTCTGGATCGAGACGTGCAACGCCGTCGTGAACAGCCCGTCCTACAGGGAGGACCTTCAGATCGCCGAGCTCGCCTTCGAGGTGAAGCCCGGGACCATGTCCGGCCACCCCGACCTGCGCCCCGTCCACATCTCCGGCTTGACCGGGTTGCCCCTTCGCCTGCACGAGTCCGGAGGCGCCGCCCGCGCCCTGATCCTGTCGGACGTGGACGTGGAGGACGGGACCGTCCGATTGAAACGGCAGTTCGAACCGATCCAGTGAGGTACAGGTCCATGAACCCCGGACGCTCGACGCTCCTCTTCCTCTTCGCCGCCCTCCTCCCGGCCCTCGCCCTGTCCGGCTGCGCACCGGGCTGGCCCGCCCGGGACCGGATTTCGAGCCCGCCTTCCCGGGAGATCGCCGGTCCGTCCCCGGCAAGGATCGAGCCCGCCCGCGTGGAGGAGCGCATCCGGCGGTTGGAGGCCGTTCTCGAGGAGGAACGCCCCCTGAGCGAGTCCCGGCGCCGGGAGGCCCGAGCGCTCCTGGATGGCTACCGCCGCCTCCTGCATGCGCTTCGCTCCCCGGACACGCGGGATGGCGAGCAGGCCGCCGCCCTCCTCTTCGACCGCCTGGGGTCCCTGGAGGCACGGTACTTCGAAGCCTCGGTTACCGCGGCGGAGCCGGCGGACGCCGTCCTGTCCACCCTCTCCGACAAGCGAAAAACCATTCGAGACGCCTACCTGTCCAGGGATTACCAGGCCGTGGTCCGGGCCTGCGCCGACCTGGAGGACGCGTACGGCGCCGGCGCGCTCACGCCGGAGACGGGCCTTCTCCTGGCCGTCGCCCTGGCCGAGACGGGAAGGACCGCCGAGGCGATCCGCGTGGGGGAGCGCATCCTGCCGGAGCTGGAGGGCCGCCCGGGCCTTGTGGGGCTTCGCCGGCGCATGGTCTCCTGGCATCTGGAGGAGGGGGACCCGAGACAGGCGCGGGTGCAGCACGAAAAGCTCGTGGACGACGTGATGGAGCGGAGGCGGCTCCTCGAACAGGCCCGCAGGGCCCTGGGAGCGCCCTCCCCCGCCGCCCGCCCCGCGGACCGGCCGCGTCCGTCACAGACAACGGCCCCGCAGGAGGCCGCTCTCCCCGGCCCGCTCGCAGACCTCCTCCACAGGGTGGACGCCCTGATCCGGGAGAAAGACTACGACCAGGCGAGGCTGCTCCTCATCCGGCAGCGGATCCGTTCCCCCGAAGGGCCCGAGATCGAGGCGATCGACCGCGCCCTGGAGCGGGTGGACCGGGCCGAGGCGGAGGACCCGGCCGCCCCGCACGCCGCCGCGGCATCCCCGGGAGAGGAACCGGACCGGGGCCTGGAGACGGTCCTCAGGCGCCTGGAGGCGGAGGATTTCCAAGGGGCCCTGGACGAGCTGGACCGGATGGAGGAAGCCGGCGCGGAAACCCGGCCCGAGATCGCGGACCTCCGCGAGCAGGCCGCATCCCGGTTCATTCGGGAGAGGCGGGAGGAAGCGGCAAAGCGCTTCCTCATGGCCCGGAACGCACAGGACATCGAGGAGAAGGCCTCTCACCTCCGCAGCTCGCGCCGTATCCTGAAAGGGCTCCTGGAGCGGTTTCCCGAGGACTCTCTGGCCCCCAAGATCCGGAGCAACCTGGAGACCGTGGAGAAGGAGATGGAGCGTTTCGGCCTCTCCCCGCGGGAGGGGGGCGCCTCTTGAGTGACGGGGGCACCCCGGCAGGCGGGGCCCTCCCCCGGGGTCGGGCCCCCGTCGACGTCGTGGGCCTCGGCCAGGCCTGCGTGGATCTCCTCGGAAAGGTCCCCGGACATCCGGAGGAGGACACCAAGACCGAGCTCCTCGAGCTCGAGATGCAGTGCGGGGGACCGGCCTCCACCGCCATGGTGACCCTGGCCCGGCTCGGGGCCCGTGCGGCCTTCCTGGGGTCCGTGGGGGAGGACGCGTTCGGGCGGCGAATCCGCGCCGAGCTCGAGTCCGAGGGCGTCGACGTAGCCGGTCTCCAGTCCACCCCGGGCCGGACCTCGCAGCTCGCCTTCATCGCCGTGTCCCGGGGGACGGGACGCAGGACCGTTTACTGGCACCGAGGCACCGCGCCCCCTCTCGACGCGGGGGAGGTCGACCTCTCCCGCCATGCCGGCGCGCGCATCCTGCACCTGGACGGGCTGATGATCGAGGCCTCCATCGAGGCCGCCGTTCAGGCGCACGAGCGCCGAATGATCGTGGTCCTGGACGCCGGGACACTTCGTCCCGGATCCCTGGAGCTGATCCCCCACGTCGACGTCCTCATCGCCTCGGAACGGTTCGCCGAGCCCCTCACCGGAGGAGCCGGCGGCCCCGAGGCGGCCGTTCGCGCACTGCAGGAGCGCTGCCCCGGCCGTGTCGTGGTCACTCTCGGAGAGAAGGGGAGCCTCGCGTGCGACGGCCGGGGGTTCGTTCGCCAGCCCGCCTTCTCCGTGGAGGTCGAGGACACCACCGGCGCGGGCGACGTGTATCACGGCGCCTACGTCTACGGTCTGCTCCAGGGCTGGGACACGACCCGCTGCATGCGATTCGCCTCGGCGGCCGCGGCCATGAACTGCACCCGGCCGGGGGCGCGGGGAGGGATCCCGGATCGGGCCGCGCTCGACGCGTTCCTCCGGCGCCGGAGCTCCGCCTGACCTCGTGCCGCATCTGCCATCAACCCATTGATTTTACGTGGACTTCAGGCTGAGCCCTTCGGCCTTTACAATGCGTTTTCAGGACTTATTTTATGGATAAGGGAAAAAGGCTTCAAGATTTCCGGGAGAAAAGCCGATCCGTAAGGCAACAGCTGGAAAACCCGGTTCCGCCACGCGGCTTCAACAGCAAAAGAAGACCCACGGGACGGCCCGAAAGCCTCCAACGGGTACACTGGAAAAAGGGAGCATTCGGCGGCACCGGCAAGAGACTTCTCGGTTGTGCGTGCATCTTTTCCACCGGGCATCTACAAACAACCGTCGAGCAGGTGGTCACCGGGGAAAACAACGGCATCCAGGGAAGTTGCATACAAGGCGAATGGCCCTGTAGACCGGTTCACCCATCAGCCCCACCAACAACCCCAAAAGATATCGAACCCCAATAGAAGGCCCGCGGTCCGGCTGTCGGATCGCGGGCCGACTTATTCACGGGGACCCCGGGGGGCGGCTCGTCACTCCTCCCTGGGCTTCACGAACCGGGCGCGGGTGATGGACTCCCTGCCGAAGCGGGACCGGATCTCGTCCATGGCCCGCTCCGCGGCGTTCCAGGCCTGGTCCTCGAGCTCGTCCCGCCGCCCGAACAGCGGCAGCTGAACCCCGCCTTCCCGCAGGGACCGGAGGTTGGACAGCCCCACGCCGATCAGTCGAAATGGCCCCGAGGCCGCCGCCCGGGCCAGCAGGACGCGGCTCTCCCCGTAGATCACCCGCGTGGAGCCGGTCGGCGCTTTCAGGGTGACGCTCCGGGCGATCCTCGCGAAGTCCGCACGCCGGAGCTTGAGCGTCACGGTCCAGCCGGCCACGCCGGCCCCTCTCGCCCGCTCCCCGACCGTCTCGGCCTGAAGGAGGAGCGCCTGCTCGAGAACGGCCGGGTCCGATGTGTCCTCGGAGAGCGTGGTCTCGCTGCTGATGGACTTCGCATCGTGGTCCGGCACCACGGGGGTGGGATCCACGCCGTGCGCCAGCTCCTTCAGCCGCTCGGCCAGGCTTCCCACCCGGTTGTGGAGGATCTCGGAGGGAACGCGCAGGACGTCGGCCAGCACGGCCACGCCCAACCCCTCGAGCCGCTCCGCGGTCTTCTGTCCGATCCCGGGGACGGCGCGCACGGGAAGATGCCGGATCACCTCTCCCACGTCATCGGGAGCGACCACGGTGAGGCCGTCCGGCTTGTCCATGTCCGAGGCGATCTTGGCCAAAAAGCGGTTGGGTGCGATTCCCACCGAGCAGGAGAGGCGCGTTCGCTCCACGATCTGCGCCTTGATCCTTCGTCCCACCTCCGCCGGAGGTCCGCTGAGGCGCTCGAGCCCGGTCAAATCCACGTAGGCCTCGTCGATGGAGACCGGCTCCACCAGCGGTGAAACCTCCCGAAGCAGCTCCATGACCCGGCCGGACAACTCCTTGTACCGTCCCATGCGCACCGGCAGGAACACGCCGTGGGGGCAGCGCCGTTCCGCCTCGAAGAGGGGCATGGCGGAGCGGATCCCGTACTTTCGGGCCTCGTAGCTCGCCGTGGACACCACGCCGCGCCTCGAGGTCCCGCCCACGATCACGGGCCGGCCGCGGAGCTCGGGGCGGTCGAGCTGCTCCACGGCCGCGTAGAACGCATCCATGTCCACGTGCAGGATGACGCGGATCAAAGCGTCCGTCCCCGGAGAAGCTCCTCCATCAACCACCGGTAGCCGGTTTCCATGAGGGGCTCGAGGTTCACGATGTCGGCCGTGTTGTACCGGATCAGCCGATCCAGGGCCGATCGGTCCCCGTTGCGGTACTCGACCCAGAGGCGGACGGCGTCGAGGCCGCTCAGGCCGTCGACGCCCTCCTCGCGAGCCAGGCCCATCCGCCGCTCGATGACCTTGAGGCCGCCCGAGAGGCCGAGCCGCCGCAGGACGAACCGGAGATCGATGTGGGCCGGGGGCAGCGTGATACCGGGGAATGCGTGCCGGATGCAGGGAAGGTCGAAGCAGGCGCCGTTGAAGGTGACCACCACGTCGTACTCCGCCACGGCGATCTCGAAGGCCTCCAGGTTCACGCCGTTTACGAAGGTCTGTGTCCTCGCGCCGTCGTACAGGCCGATCACGGTGATCTCGTCGAACCCCTCGTATCCCCCGCTCGTCTCGATGTCGAGGTAGGCGGTGCCGGCTCGAAAGGCCTCGAAAAGACGCCAGGAGTCGCGCGCCTGAAGCCGCCTGCTGAAGTAGTCGACGTCGCCCCGGTTCTCCAGGGAGCGTTCCAGCTCGTCCCGCACGAGCCGGTCCCGCGAGACGGAGAGCAGGGGCTCCGGCCGGGCCAGGTAGTCGTGCCAGGTGCGGATGCCCCGGGCCCAGAGCGCCCGCTCGGTCTTGGGCCCGATTCCCTGGATGTGCACGAAGGTGTGTTCCAGCACGGCGCAGCCGGTTCAGGGGCCCAGGAAGCGGCCGCCTTCGTAAATCACGATCCGCTCGCCCGAGCTCAGGACGGCCGTGACCCGCTTGTCCTCCGTGTTCACCAGGTCCCAGTGAAGCGCGGAGTCGTTGAATCCGAGCTCGTCCTTGCGCTCCCGCGTGAGCGAAGCGGCGTCCCCGTCGTAGGTGTCCGAGTAGGAAGCACCCAGGGCGATGTGGCAGTTCCCGTGCTTCCCGCCGTAGTTCTCGTCGAACAGGGTGTTGGCCATGAAGCGGTTGATCCGCGAAAACCGCTTGTCCGTCAGGCTGAACTCCCCCACCCGGCAGGCGCCGGGATCCATGCGGGTCTGGTTCCGGGCGAACTCGCCGCCCTTCCGGGCCTCCACCTCCACGGCTCGTCCCTTGTGGAACTTCAACCGAACGCCCTCCACGTAGTTGCCGCTTCGAAAGGAGGCCTGGTCCGCGAAGTAGACCCCTTCCGTGCCCCGCCAGTCCGGGGACAGGAAGATCTCGAAGCTCGGGATGTTGTGCCCGGACACCCCGAGCCACCGGCGCCGCCTGCCGGGGGTGAGCCGGAGGTCCGTCCGATCCGACTCCACGTGGAACCGCTCCGCGTCCAGGCCGTTGAGCCAGTCCTTGATGGCCACGGCCTTGCGAAATATGGCCTTCCACTCCTTGACCGGGTCCTGGGTGTTGAGGTAGCAGGCCCGGATCACCTGGGACTCGTACTGCTTCTCCGTCAACCCGGCTTGGCGTGCGAGCTCCGGGGTCGGGAACATGCACAGGGTCCACCCGAAGGCGCCCTGTTCCTCCCTGCGGTTGAGGATGTCCCGCAGATACTTCACCGCCACCGCGGTCTTGCCGATCCGCTTCGGATCGACCCCCCGCAGGTGGGTCAGGGAGTCCGGGGCGTGGAGAAAGATGCTCCCGTTCAGGTTCTCGTACAGCTCCGTGGTTCCCGGCGGGATGAACACCAGCTGCTTGTTGTTGGAGCGCTCGTAGAAGTTCCGCTCCATGACCGGGGTGAGCCCCGCGCGCATGACCGGGTTGTAGCCGCGGTCCAGGAGCCGCCTCTGGACCACCTCCGCGAGGGGCGCGGCGGCCCGCTGAAACCGCACGAGGACGATGTCCCCCTTTTGAAAACGCTCTTTCCGCGCCGTCTGCATGCCCCAGAGCAGGACATCGGCGTACCGTTCCAAGGACCGCTTTCCCAGCATCGAGTCTCCCTCCAACAGGCCGCGGCCCCGGGGGCCGCGGGAACGGCCGGCGCCTCAGAAGACCGCCGGCTTGCAGATCGTTTCCCGGACCTTCAGGTCGAAGAAGCGGAAGCTGTTGGCCGGGCGCAGCACCAGGGCCGTGTCGATCCCGCTCATGGTCCCGCCGGCGGAGATCACGTCCCGGCCGGTCCGCACCAGCCCGGCGTCCGCCGCCATGAGGGCCAGCTCCACCGCCACCTTGGTCCCGTGGCCGAACACGCGCAGGGTGTTGGCCATGATCTCGTCCACCTGGTAGGTGTCCATCTTGTTCCTCACGGCCCGGCCCACACCGCCGAAGGCGTGCTGGCCGGTGTAGACGGTCACGCCCCTCTCCTCCAGTTCCTTCCGAACCCCGTCGTCCAGCTCCTGGTGGTCCGGCTCCTTGAACCCCGTCACGTGGGTGAGCGCCGTGATGCGAAGGCTCGGGGGGAGCAGCTCCAGGGCCTCGAGTACGGTCTTGCCGCTGCACGTGGGGAGCAGCACCTGCTCGATGGACCGAGCCTGGGCGCGCCGGGCCACCGCCTCCAGGACGTGGCGCGTGTTCCTGGGACCGGCCTTTTCGAAGGAAAGGGTCCGGGTTTCATCGAAAGACGCGGATTCGCTCATGGGATGCTCCTTGGGTCTCTGAGGCGGGGGTTCCCCGTTGTTTGTGCTCAGACCGTCCAGTTTTCACACATCGTGCGGGCTCGGGCAAGCCCAAATTGCGGTTTGCGCCCGGGGAACGGTCCGCCGGCTTGACACCCGGAACCGGGGGATTACCTTGTCCCAAGGCCCGGGCATGGAAAGGAGGCCCCCTCATGCTGCGACAGATCGCGGTCGGCGCCTTACAGGCCAACTGCTACGTGCTGGGATGCGCGAAGACCCGGGAAGGCGTCGTCATCGATCCCGGCGACGACGCCTTTCGCATCGTCCGGGAGATCTCGCGCAACGGCCTCACCGTACGCCACATCCTGCTCACCCACGGCCACGTGGACCACACCGGCGCGGCGGCCGAGCTGAAACGGATCACCGGGGCCCCGGTCTGGGCCCATCCCCTGGACGCGCCTGCGGCCGGCCCGGGGGTCGAAGGAAAGCTCGAGAACGGCCTGGTGATCCCGGTCGGCACCTATACCATCGAGGTGCTCCACACGCCGGGACACTCCCCCGGCGGGGTCTGCTTTTCGGCGCCCGGCGCCGTGTTCACCGGGGACACCCTCTTCGCCGGGTCGGTCGGCCGGACCGACTTCCCCGGGGGGAGCCACGAGCTGCTGGTGCGCGGCGTGCGGGAGAAGCTCTTCCCCCTCGGCGACCACCTCAGGGTCTACCCCGGTCACGGCCCGGCCACCACCATCGGCCGGGAACGAGCCACCAACCCTTTTTTCCGCGTCTGATCGACGAGCAGTTCGACCCCCATCCCGCCCCGAGCACGAGCGCCCGGGCGACCGGAGACGCCTGGCCCGTTCCCAAACCGACTGGGTTCTGGTATGATCCTCGCCTGAAAGTTGATGGAGTCGCAATAAGCCCGAACCCTCGAGATCCGTCCCTGGGATTTCAACCGATGATATCGCCCCCAGCGGCGCGTGAGCGGGTTTTTGCGAATGCGTCAAATCATTTCCCCCGCCCCCACCCTTTCCCAGAAAACGGAGCGTTCCCATGGAGCTGACAGCCGGCCTGGAAGGCGAGAAGACCGTCCTGGTCTCGCACGAACATCTCTCGAGCGCGACGGGCAACTTCGGATCGGACGTCATGTCCACCCACGAGGTGGTCCTGCTCATGGAGCTCGCGGCCCGCGAGGCCGTCCGGGACCGCCTTCCCGAGGGCACGATCACGGTGGGAACGCGGGTGGACGTGCGTCACGTGGCGGCCGCACTCGTGGGGGACCGGGTTCGAGCCGGGGCGCGTCTCTTGGAGGTGCAGGGGTCCAGGCTGCGCTTTCGCGTGGAGGCCAGGGATTCCCACGGCCTTCTGGCCGAAGGGGAAAACGAACAGCGGGTGGTATCGCGGGAGAGGTTCCTGGAGCGGGTGCGCCGGAGAACCGGCACCTCTGGAGGCGAGCGCTCCAGGACGGCCCTGTGACATCCCGGCATTTCCGAAACCCGCCTGTTCTGTTTTTTCCTGCGAGCATTCCCAAGAAGGACCACCTGGACCCGCGTGCAGGGCACGCCGCCGTCCCGGACCCGGCCGCTCAAATCTCATTCAAAGCTTTAATAACATCATTTATCCCCCTGTTACAGGGCGTTAAATATCGCATAAACCTCTTTTGCAATGTGCACCAGCAGGGGGACGAACACCGCCGGAAGCATGTCCCCCACCTTGATCCTGGCCGCGCCCAGCATGTTGAACCCCATGCCCACGATGAGCAGCCCGCCCACGGCCGAGATCTGGGAGATCACCTCGGGGGTCAGGAGGTGGGTCGCCAGGGAGGCGGTGACGGCGATGCCCCCCTGGTAGAGAAAGACGGGCACCGCGGAAAACAGCACGCCCACGCCCATGGTCGCGGCGAACAGGATGGACCCCAGGCCGTCCAGCACCGACTTGGCGAACAGGATGTCGTGGTTTCCCTCGAGGCCGCTCTCGAGGGCGCCCATGATCGCCAGGGAGCCGACGCAGTAGAGGAGGCTCGTGAACACGAAGGCCTTGGAGAAGCCCTCGCCCGACGAGGCGAACCGTTCCTGGAGGCGCTTGGCCAGCCCCTCCAGCCGGTCTTCGATGCCGATCACCCCCCCGATCCCGCTGCCGAAGGCCAGGCTGCAGATCATGAGGACGAACGCCTCGGTCTCCCAGGCCATCTTGAGGCCCATCACGATGATGGCGAAGGCCACGGCCTGGATCATGGTGTTCGAGTGCCTGCTCGGGATGAAGCGGCTGAAGAACAGGCCGACGAGAGCGCCGGCGACGATGGCGAGGGTGTTGACGATCGTGCCCAGAAGCATCCGCTTTCCTTCCCCACGGTGGGACGGCCTTACTTCTCCCCCCAGTGCCACACGCCGTCCCAGTCGGCCGGGGGCGGTTCCTCGAGGAAGACCCGGCAGCGCTCGACGAACGGCCGGCAGGCCGGATCGAACGGGACTCCCTGCTCGAAGTGACGGAGCGCCTCCCGGAAATCGCGCGCCCGGTAGCCGGCGAGGCCCCGGCGGAAGGGCTCCACGTCCCGGGCCAGGGGCTCGCCCTGCTCCGCCAGCACCTCGTAGATCCGGATCGGCTGGGAACGCCCTTTCACCACCACGTGGTCGATGAGCCGGGTGGCGAAGCGCTCCTTCACCTCCTCCCGGGTGGAGCCGCTGATCAGGATGTGGGTGCCGTAGAGCTTGTTCGCGCTCTCGAGACGCGAGGAGACGTTCACCCCGTCCCCGATGACCGTGAAGTCCATCCGCTTCTCCATGCCCACGTTTCCCGAGACCACCTCCCCGGTGCAGATACCGACGCCCATGTCGACGGGGTCCTGTCCCGCCTCCGCCCTCTTCCGGTTGAACCCGTCCAGGGTCCTCCGCATGGCCAGGGCGGTTCGAACGGCGCGCTCCGAATCGTCCTCCCGGGTGTACGGCACGCCGAACACCGCCATGATGGCGTCTCCGATGTACTTGTCGAGGACGCCCCCGTGGTCGAACACCACCTCCACCATGGCCGTGAAGTAGTCGTTCAGAAACGCCACCGTCTCTTCCGCGCTCATGGTCTCCGCGATTCCCATGAACCCGCGGATGTCCGAGAAGAGCACCGTGGCCTTGCTCTGCACGCCCCCGAGGCAGGAGGTGCCCGGGTCCTCCAGGACCCGCTCCACGATGTCCTTGGCCATGTACCGGCTCAGGGTGCTCTTCATGCGCTTCTCCCGGCTGATGTCCTCGAAGACCAGGACCAGGCCGCGGGCCTTCCCCTCCTCCCCGATCAGTGGAGCGAAGTTGAGGTTCACGGAAACCGCCCGGTCCCCGGCCGGCGCCAGGTCCACGTCGAAGTCCACGACCGGGTGCCCGGTCCGAAGAACGTGATCCAGGTGGTCCAGGATCCGACCCGACCCCGGGCCGGCCACCTCGCGGAAGTCGCGCCCGGGGAGCCCCTCGCGGTCGTCCTCGAACAGCTCCCGCGCGGCGCGGTTCGCCGTCACCACCCGGAACGCTTCGTCCAGGGTGAGGATGCCGTTGGTGATGCTCTCGTGGATCCGGTTGAGGTAGTTCCGCATGGAGCGGGTGCGCTCGTAGAGCTGCGCGTTTTCCAGGGCCATGGAGATCTGGGTGGAGAGGGCGCGGAGGATCTCCTCGTCCTCCCGCTCGAACGCGCCCTCCCGCTTGTTGATGGCCTGGGTGACGCCGATGATCTTCCCCCGGGTGTTGATCACCGGCGCGGCCAGGACGGTCCTCGTCCGGTACCCGGTGGCCCGGTCCTGGCCGGGGTTGAACCGGGGGTCCGCATAGGCGTCGGGGATGTTCACGGTTTCCCCGGTGCGGACCACGTGACCGGCCAGACCCACGGAACAAGGCATGCGGATCTCCTGAAACGTCACCCCCTGGGCCACTTTGGACCAGAGCTCCTCCCTCTCCGGGTCGAGCAGGAAGAGCGTGCTGCGTTCGGCGTCCAGGATCTCCGACACCTTGCCCACGATCTTCTGGATCAGCGCGTCCAGGTCCAGGGTGTCCGCCAGGGAGGTGGCCACGTCCAGGAGGATGGCCATCTTGGTGTGTCCGGAGAGGATCCTTCGATAGAGCTGAAAGTTCTCCACGGCGATGGCGGTCTGGTAGGCAAAGGCCCGGAACAGCGCCTCGTCGTCGCGGTTGAAGGGGCCCCGGTGCTTGTTGATCACCTGGACCACGCCGATGATCTCACCCTCCAGGTTCTTCACCGGCCCCGCGAGGATGGAACGGGTCCGGAAGCCGGTCCGCCGGTCCACCTCCGGGTTGAACCGCTCGTCCCGGTAGGCGTCGGGAATGTTCACCAGCTCGTCGTGCGAGGCGGCCCAGCCCGCGACCCCGCGCCCCACGGGAAAGCGGATCTCCCGGCTCTCCTCCCCCTGGGCCACCTTGGACCAGAGCTCCCCTGCGGTCCGGTCCAGGAGAAACAGGGAGGCCCGCTCCGCCCCCATCACCTCGCTCGCCATGCCCACGACCCGCTGGATCAGCCCCTCGATGCCCGAGCGCACCAGCAGGATGTCGGAGAGGTCCAGGAAGCTCCGGAGGCTCTCCAGGGACCGCTCCACTGCGGCGCTGCGCTCGACGGTCTCCTGGAAGCGGATGTTGGTCCTGCGGAGCCGTCGGGTGACGGTGTCCAGGAAGTTCCGGGCCAGGCTGGGCACCTTGTTGACGGCCCGCTCCAGCTCCTCGTAGCGGAGCTCGAGGAGCTGGGAAGGCTCCAGGGCGCGCACCGACGCCGAACGGGTGCCCTCGGAGAAGTAGCCCATCTCGCCGATGGACTCTCCGGGCTCCACGTCCTGGAGCTCGATCTCCTCGCCGTACTCGCCTCGCCGATAGACCCGAACCGCGCCCTCCACCAGGAGAAAGAGCCGGTCGCTCGTCTCCCCCTGGTAGATGAGATGATCGCCCGGTGCGACGCTCGCCTCGGAGACGAGGGCGCTCAGCCGGTCCAGCTCGTCGGCGCTCAAATCGTGGAAGAGCCGGCAGCTGCGAAGGCGGTCCAGGCGCTGCCGGGAGATGCCCGTTTCCAGCTCCTCCGATCCCACCAGGCCGGCTTCGTGCATGATGTCGCCCAGGCGGCGGACCTCCCCCTTGAAGGCCAGCTCCTTCTGGAGCTCCAGCCCCCGCCTCAGGGCCTCCTTCCCGCAGGGCAGATAGGCCCCGATCTTTTGCGGTTGGTCGTTTCCCCGGTCGCCGTGTCGGGATCCCATGGTCGTCTCGTCCGTTCCGCCCGGCATCCTCCGCCGGGGTGCCCATTATAGGGCCTGGGGCGAAGCGCATTCAACCGATTTCACGGTCCGGGGTGCGGCAGGCCCTCCTCGGCGGAGCTGGGCTTGGAATGCGGGGGAAAAGGCGGAGAAAGAACGAAGGGCCCCGCAGGATTGCGGGGCCCTCCCCTTCATGCATGGAAAGAGCCGGGGCACGGGCCTCGATGGAGGCCTGCTCTTCCCGATGCGCGACTCCGGACCGCCACCGCCGGGCCGGGATCCTCGAAAGTCCGCTCGCGGGCCGCCGGGTCGCGGGGCTGCCCATGCGTTCGGCCTTCCTCGGGTCCCCGGTCCTTTCGGCATGCAAACCGTCCCGAGCCGAGGTTGCCTCCGAAGAAAAGCAAGGAGCGTACCGGTTCGATCACGGGACCGGTGAAAAATGATTGCTCTTGTCATTTCAGAGAGTTGCACCGGACCCTCGACGCGGCTTCCCGGAGGGCCGGACCGGAAATGTGCACAATCGTGCACACCGGTTCGACTTTCGCATACGCCCCGCGGTGCCGGGCCGGCCGCAGGACCGGCACCGGCTCATGCGGTCCCCACGAACAGAGGCCGGTAGCACGCCTCGTCCACCCGCAGGGCCCGGTCCAGTTGTTCGAGGAGCCGTTCCCGATCCTGAGGGAGCCGCCCTTCGAGATCGACGTAGTTGGTGTAGTGGTCGCTCGCCAGCGTGCTCGTGCAGTCCAGCCCCTGGAGGAGCCTGCGGATCTCCAGCAGAACGCCGTGAGGGCCCAGGAGGTGGAACCGCCCTTTCCGGACCTGGTGGAGCAGGAGCGTGTTCACCTTGGGTACGAGCGTGCGCAGTCGGATGAAGTGGGGGGAGATGCGATTGAGGACCTCGGCCGTGGCCACGGCGTGGGCCCCGGTCCGCTCCGTGCCGCCCAGCCCCAGGACCACGTACTCGCTGAGCTCGATGCCCGACTCCATCACCAGGCGGCCCGCCCGGACGTGCTCCTCCGCGGTGGCGCCCTTCTTCACCCGCTTGAGGATCTCGTCGTCCCCGCTCTCGAGGCCCACGTGGATGCGGCTCAGCCCCGCCTCCCGGAGGTCCTCGAGCTCCTTCGGGCCCTTCTCCAGGATGTACTGGGACGAACCGTAGACCGTGATGCGTTCGATGGAGGGCAGCCGCTCCCGTGCGTACCGGCAGACCGCCGCCAAGTTCTGTGCGGGCATGGCGATACTGTTTCCCGCGGGGAGGAAGAGGCTTCGGAACCGGTCGCCGAGCCGCTTCCCGACCTCGCGGATCTCCTCGCAGATCTCTTCCACCGACCTGGCCCGGTAACGCGGGCCCTGCTTGTAGACCATGCAGAAGGAGCACTTGTTGTGGGGGCAGCCCACGGTGGCCTGGATCAGGAGGCTGTCCGCCTCGCTGGGCGGACGGTAGATGGGACCTTCGTATCGCATCGCTCGACTTCCCCGTGCGCAGATGATCCCACGCGCCGAGGCGGGGGTCAAGCTACGGACTGCAGCCTGCCCGATCAGGGAATCTCAAAACCCAGACCCGGCTCGGACCGGGCGTAGAGGGTGCCCTCCTTCAGACGCACGGCGCCGGCGGCGGGATCGTCCAGCAGGTCGAGGTGACCGTCCAGGTCCGCGTACCGGACGTTGCCCCGGGCCAAAGCGAACTGGAGGCCCGCGGCCACGGCCAGGGCCGACTCGTCCATGCAGCCCACCATGACCTCGAGACCGGCGGAGCGGGCCACCGCGTTGACCTGGAGCGCCTCCGCGATCCCGCCCACCTTCATGAGCTTGACGTTCACCATGTCGGCCAGGCCCCGCCGCGCGATGCGAAAGGCGTCCCGCAGGTTGAGCAGGCTCTCGTCGGCCATCACCGGAATGGCGACGCTCCGCGTCACCCGTCCCAGCAGGGCGGGCTCCCCCCGGGGGGTAGGCTGCTCGATGAGCTCCAGGCCGGCTCGGCGGGACTCCCGGACAAAGGTGAGGGCCTCCTCCACGGAGAAACCCTGGTTGGCGTCGAACCGGAGCTCCACGCCCTTCCCCACGGCCTCGCGGATGCGGATCATGCGTTCCACGTCCGTTGGGACGTCCTGCCCGCCTTTGACCTTGAGGGCCCGGAACCCCTCACCCACAAGCTCCTTCGCCCGGTCGACGGTTTCCTTCACGGGCAGGATGCCGATGGTGATGCTGGTGCGGATCCGGTCCCGGTAGCCACCGAAAAGCCTCCAGAGGGGCAGACCCGCGGCCTTGCCCAGGAGGTCGTGGAGGGCCATGTCCACGGCCGCCAGCGCCGAGGGGTGCGCCTCGAGGGGTTTTCTCATCCGCTCCAGGAGCCTGGCCGTGCGGAGCGGGTCCGACCCGCGGAGCGCCGGTCCGACCCGTTCCTCCAGGACCCGCAGGGTACCCTCCACCGTCTCCCCGGTCACGACCGGGTCCGGGGCGGCGCATCCGTACCCCTGCGGCCCCGTCCCCGTATCCAGGCGCAGGAAAACGTTCTCTGCGGAACGGATCGTCTCGTAAGCGATGGTGTAGGGCTCGGCGAGCCGCATGGTCACGGCCCAGGCCTCGACGCGGCGGACCCGCATCGCTCAGTGCCTCACCGGGCAGGCGTCGGTCCGGACCCGCGCGGGTTCCACCACCGCAGACCCGAACTTCAGGCTCCGGAAAACGTGCAGCCCGGTGAGTCCGTTCGCCCTGTCGGCTGCCTCCCCGCCGCCCCGGGGCTCCGTGCGCTCAGCCATGTCTCCGCCTCCGTTTCCACCGCTCCAGGAGGGGTCCCAGCGCCTCCAGGAGGGGACCGGGGCCGTCCCTCAGGACGTCGCAGGCCGGCAGCCCGGTGGTCTCCAGGATCTCCAGACAGGCCGCCTGTGCGCCCTCCTGGTCCAGGCCCTCGTGGTTCACGGCCACCGCCGCCACGGGACGACCGGACAGGAGCTCAACCGCCTGGATCTGGAGCGCCAGGGGGTGGAGGGCATATCCGGGAAACCCGTCGTACTCCCTTCTGGCTGGCGCGTGCTGGAGCACCACGGCGTCCGGCCGGCCCGCAGCCAGGATCTCGAAACCGCCGGGATAGGCCGGGTTCATAAGGCTTCCCTGGCCCTCGAGAACGAGCGCTTCGGCGCCGCCCTCCTTCCAGGCCGACCAGACGGCGTGCTCGACCTCCCCGGCCACGAAGTCGTTGACCAGCGCGTCCATGATCACCCCGAAGCGAACGCCCTGGAGCCACGCGGTCTGCCCCGTGCCCACGAGCTCCGCCTGCAGGCCGGCCTGCTCGAGCGCGTCCCGCAGCAGCCAGGCCGTGGTGCGCTTTCCCACAGCCGAGTCGGTTCCCAGCACCGCGACCCGGAAGGCGGTCACCTCCTCGATCCGACCGCTGAAGAAATGGAGCGCGTTCCGTGGCGGCGGCCTTCTCACGTCCCGGATCCTCACCCCGCGCGCCGCTGCGACCCGCGCCATGTCATGGTCCTCCGACAGAAAGTCGTGCAGGCCCGCGTCCACGTGGAGGCCCAGGTCCAGGGCCTCCAGGACGTCCTTTCGGGCCTCCGGGCTCAAGCGGCCGCCGTCCGGGGCGATGCCCACCACCAAGTGGGTGGCCTTCGGCCCTTCCCGGCGGGTGGCCGACACCGCCTCACGGACGCCATCGAAGACCGGGATGCCCGCAGGCCGGCCGTCCAGGACGTGGCCCGCGTCCCGGTCCCGGTACCGGGAGTCCACCACCGAGAGCACCCGATAGCGTCGGGTGTGGCGTACCAGGCCGTGGGCCGTCTTGCCGTTCGTCGTGTTGAAGGCCCCCTCGCAGTAGATTACGGCGTTTCCTTCCGGCAGCTCGTCCCTCATCCCCTTCTCCCGGTCAAAATGGCCACGTACCGGTCCCCGGGAAGCGGAGCCAGCCGGTGGCGCTCCACGAGAACAATGAGCCCCGCAGTGGATGCGGGCAGCACGCTCAAGCCCTCCCGCTCCCGCAGCAGGCGGGCGGTTGCGATCATGGCCTTGTCGCTGGCATCGGCGGCCCAGCCCGAGGTGCTGCGGATGGACTCCAGGGCCTGGTCCCCGTCGATGGAGTGCCAGTTGATCAGGGGTTCGTTCACCGAGGTCTCACGGATCCGGGTCGGCTCCAGGTCCTCGCAGCAGGGCCGTCTCTTCGTGAAGGCCCGGATCACCGGGTTCTTCCCGAAAGACGACCCGCCCACCATGCAAGGTATCCGGGAGGTCTTGCCGCGGCGGAAGAGGCTCAGGAACCCCCGGTGGATCCCCGCCAGGGTGGTCCCGTTCGACACGGGGACGGCTACGGCGGCCGGTGCGTCCCGGAGCTCGTCGTAGATCTCGTAGGCGATCTCGCCGTAGGCCCGGAGCTGGATGTTCGTGTTGGCCCCTCCCGGGTTGGCGTCGTACATCTCATGCCGCTCGGCCCGTTCCCGCGAGGCCTGCACTGCGGCCTCGTAGTCTCCAGGGACCCGCACGATGCGCACCCCGGCCGAGGCCATCTCCAGAACCCTTTTCGTGTGGTAAGTCTCCGGGATGTAGACCAGGCAGTCCAGGCCGGCCATGGAGGCGGCGAGCCCGATGGCGGCGCCGTAGTTGCCGCAGGTGGCCACGGTGATGGCGTCGAACCCTCGGCGAAGCGCATCCATGGCCTGGGCGAAGGCGATCCGGTCCTTTTGGGTCCCCGTGGGGTTGCCCCCCTCGAACTTGAGATAGACCTGCCGGAGCCCCGTCTCGCGCTCCAGATTGCGGGCCCGGGAGAGGACCGTGTCCCCCACCTCGGACTCCATGATGTCCTCGAACGCCTCGAGGCGGCCGCCCAAGGGCAGAGACCGGTCTGCGGCCGTCCGCTTCCGGGCCTCCAGCTCGGGCGCGATCTCCTGGGCCGTCGAAGCGGCACCGTCCAGCAGAAAGAAGCCCGTCCCGTTCGAGCTCGCGGTCATGGTGATTCCCCTCCTCCGTGCACCTGTGCACATGGTAGGTCTTTTGGGGAGGTTGTCCACAAAATTTCGCGCCCCCGCCGCTTCCGGGGGCATGGAGCGACGCTTCCCCGGCGGACGCGTTGACGGACCGGTTTCCGTGGGCTAGAAAGAAGGGGAAACCAGAGAGAATGGAGGAGCGTCATGGAAGAGGCGGTCGAAAAAGGCGCGAGGCTCCTGCGGGAGTCCGAGCGGGTCCTGGCGTTTACCGGCGCGGGGCTCAGCACCGAGTCGGGCATCCCGGACTTCCGGAGCCCGGGCGGCATCTGGGACCGGTACGACCCCGCGGATTTCGATTTTCACCGCATCGTGAGCAGCGACCGGGCCCGGGAGGCCTACTGGAGGATGAGCACGGAGTTCTACGGCACCATGAAGGACGCGCTCCCCAACCCGGCCCACCTCGCCCTCCGGGAGCTGGAGGAGACGGGCAAGCTCTCGGCGGTTGTCACGCAGAACATCGACAACCTGCACCAGAAGGCGGGAAGCTCGCCCGAGAAGGTGATCGAGCTCCACGGCACGGCCTTCCAGGTCACCTGCCTGGACTGCGGCAGGGCGTACGAGCGGGACGTCATCGAGGCGAGGCTGGCGGCGGGCGATTCGCTTCCGGCCTGCGACGCCTGCAGGGGCATCCTCAAGCCGGCCACCATCTCCTTCGGGCAGGCCATGCCGCGGGAGGCCCTGGAGGAGAGCCTCCGGCTGGCCGAGGCGTGCGACCTCTGCCTGGTCCTGGGCTCGTCCCTGGTGGTCTACCCGGCGGCCTCGGTCCCGGCCCACGCGCAGGAGAGCGGCGCCCGGCTCCTCGTCATCAACCGCGACCCCACGCCCCTGGACGACCTGGCCGACCTCGTGATTCACGACGCGGTGGGAGAGCTGCTCCCCCAGATCGTGCGGGCTGCCCGCGGCCCCTCCTGAGCGGAAGGCGATCAGACCCGAATGTCCACCTTTCGCCGGGCCCGTTCCTCCTCTTCCTCCTCCGGAACGTCGGGATCCCGGGGCTCACCGCCATCGGCGTCGGCCTTTCGCTTCTTTCCGCGCCGCTCCTCCCGCCTTCGCTCCTCCTCGGCCTTGAGCCGCGCCTTTTCGTCCTCGGGCGTCCGGGTCACCGTGGTCCGGCGGGCCTGCTCCTTCTCCAGCGCCTTGGCCTTGGCCTGGACCTGACCCGCCTCCTCCTGCATCTGCTGCGCGTGCTGGACCTTGTCCAGCACGGACGATGCGTTGATCGAATTGGTCCACCCGATGGTGCTCATCACGAAAACCCCAACGTCCGATCAAGGGACGACCCTCTAGACTTACCATCGGCCCGAGATCTTCAAAGTTGAACGGATCCGCTCCTTTTCGTCGTGCGATGTTTTCGGGCTTCCCACGGACCGCGTTTTTTGCTACGCTGCGTACCTACGAATCAGCGCCCGGCTCCCACGCCTCCCGACCGCTGGTTCGTTTCGTTTTCTGTGCCGCCTGCACACAGGAGAAACCCGCCCCGGCCGCTCCGGGGTGCACGTCCCAAGCGGAGGAAAAAACGTGCTCAAGATCGCATTCATCGGCTGGAGAGGGATGGTAGGCTCCGTCCTCATGGGACGGATGCTGGAGGAAGGGGACTTTCAAGGGTTCGAGCCGCTCTTTTTCACCACCTCGAACCTGGGGGGCCGGGCCCCGGACGTGGGGCTGGACACCCCGCCCCTCCAGGACGCCCATGACCTCGACCTGCTCGCCTCCCAGGACATCGTGGTCACCTGCCAGGGAGGCGACTACACCAAGGCCGTCTACCCCGAGCTCCGGAGCCGGGGGTGGAACGGGACCTGGATCGACGCCGCTTCCACCCTGCGCATGGAAGAGGAGAGCGTCATCGTTCTGGACCCGGTGAACGGGGACCTGATCCGCCGGGGCCTCACCTCCGGCGTGAAGACCTTCGTGGGCGGGAACTGCACCGTGAGCCTCATGCTCATGGCCCTGTGCGGGCTCTTCCGGAAAGGCCTGGTGGAATGGATCTCCTCCATGACCTACCAGGCCGCATCGGGCGCAGGAGCCAGGAACATGAAGGAGCTGGTGGCCCAGATGGCCGCCCTGACCGACGCCTCGGGGCGTCTCATGGAGGACCCGGCCTCCTCGGCCGTGGAGATCGACGCCCGCCTCACCGCGACCATGAGAGGCGAGGGCTTTCCCGTGGACGAGTTCGGCGCACCCCTGGCCGCCAGCCTGATCCCCTGGATCGACCGGCCCATGGAGTCCGGGCAGACCCGGGAGGAGTGGAAGGGCCTCGTGGAGACCAACAAGATCCTCGGGATCGACCCGCCCGTTCCGGTGGACGGCGTCTGCGTACGCGTGGGGACCATGCGGTGCCACAGCCAGGCCTTCACGGTGAAGCTGAACCGGGATGTCCCCCTGGACGAGATCGAGGCCATCCTGGCCGACGGGAACAGCTGGGTCGAGGTGGTACCGAACGACAAGGAGGCCACCCTGCAGAAGCTCACGCCCGCGGCGGTCAGCGGGACCCTCACCGTGCCCGTGGGGCGCATCCGCAAGATGCTCATGGGCCCCGACTACCTGGCGGCCTTCTCCTGCGGCGACCAACTCCTCTGGGGCGCGGCCGAGCCCCTTCGCCGGATCCTTCGCATCATCGTCGAGCAGACGAACTCCTGAACCGGGCGCCGCTGCGCCCGGCCTCGAGGCTCCCATGTCCATTGAGACCTACCTCGCCCAGGCGGCCGCGCTGCTGATCCCTCGGCCGCGCCGGGTCCCTGTGTCATCGCACTGACCGCACGGTCCCTCTCCGCACCCCTTCCCTCGGCCCCTGTGCATGGCCCTGGGCATGACGTTGGGGGACCTGGTGTACGCCTCGGCCGCCCTTTTGGCGTGGCGGCCGCGGGCCGGGCCCTGGTGGTGGGAGGGGTGCTCACGGGGAATGCGGTGCTCGCCTTTCGCGTGCGGCGATGGTTCACCAGCCGAAAGGCCATGCAGCGGCCCCACCGCGGATCCGGCGCGGTCATGATCGGCGCCGGCCTGGCCGTGATCGCCTCGGCCACCGCCTGCGTCCCAGCCCCTTCCCAGCCCCACTCCGCCATTGACAGGTCCCGCACGGCCGCCTAGAATGTTTGGTGGAAGTGGATAGCTCACTGGTGGGGCTCCCGGACTTCAAATCCGGTGTGCGGGGCTAACGACCTCGCAGGTGGGTTCGATTCCCATGCACTTCCGCCAA